>JAEWKM010000048.1:0-167456 GCA_023386035.1 Pseudomonadota bacterium | reverse complement strand
TGTGCTATGGAAACACGCTTTGCGAGAGTGGCGGAATTGGTAGACGCACTGGACTTAGAATCCAGCACCATAGGTATGGGGGTTCAACTCCCCCCTCTCGCACCATCACGCCCACCCAGAAAAGGAGCCCCACGTGGAATATAGCGCTGAAGACATTTCGCCCGTAAGAAAAAAGGTCGTCATCACCACGGAACCCCAGGAAGTCGAAGCCGCCATTATGGGCGCAGTCGCCCTGTACAAAACCTCCGTGCAGGTTGATGGTTTCCGTAAGGGCAAGGTTCCGGCCTCGGTCATCGAGCAGCGCTTCCGCGACAAAATTTATGAAGAAGCCCGTCAGGACCTCATCAATGTGCACATCAATGATGTGATGCAGAAGCTCGACGTCATGCCGCTTTCCGGCCTTGATGTGGATACGCCGGACTCCTTTGAGCGCGGCAAGGGCTTTGCCTATACCATTGAATTTGAAGTTCTGCCCGCTTTTACCCTGCCTCCTTATGAAGGTATGGACGTGGAGCAGGAAAAGGTCGAGGTTGACCAGAAAGAAGTGCAGGAAGTGCTGGACCGCATTCTGCGCGACCGCGCCCAGCTTGTGCCTGTAGATGGCGCGGGCCCTGCTGTTGACGGCCAGATCGCCACTGTTGACTTTGCCGCGTTTGAAAACGGCGAACCTGTTGAAGGCGTAAAGGCCGAAAGCTTTGACCTGGCCCTTGGCGAGCGTCAGGCTCTGGAAGACTTTGAAGCTCTGGTCAAGACCGTGAAATACGGTGAAGAAGGCGAGGGCGAAATCCGCTTCCCTGAAGACTTTCTTGCCAAGGATCTGGCTGGTAAAACCGTGACCATGAAGGTCAAGGTTCATGCCATCAAGGAACGCAAGTTGCCCGAGCTCGACGACGAACTTGCCAAGACCCTTGGTCTTGAAAGCGTGGAAAAGCTGAAGGAAACCATTGGTAACAGCTACACCCAGAGCCGCGGCAATCTGAACAAGAGCGTGGCGCAGAAGACCCTGCTGGACGCCCTGCTGAAAATGGTGGAATTTGAATTGCCCCCCAGCCTTGTGGAAGTTCAGATGAACACGCTGCTGGGCGATATGGCTGCGCGGCTTGAACGTCAGGGCCGCAGCCTGGAAAGCCTGGGCAAGAGCATGGAAGAGCTGCGCAAAGAAATGCAGCCCCAGGCCGATGAGTTGGCCCGTTCGCAGGTTCTGCTTCTTTCTATCGCCAAGAAAGAAGGCCTGGACGTCACCGATCAGGAAGTCAACACCCAGATTTACCAGCTTGCCATGCGTACTGGAGAAGATTTCAAGTCGTTGCGCGAACAGTATGAGCGCTCCGGCATGATTTTTGTGCTGCGTGACCGCATGCTGGCTGACAAGGCCATGGATCTCATTTACGCCAAGGCCAACGTGAAGGAAGTGGAACCCAAGGCTCCCGAAGCCGGGGCTGAGGGTGAAGCCGCGCCGGGCGCCAGCGCCCAGCCCGGCGACAAGGAAGGCAAATAAGATTAAGGGAAGGCGGCCCCTAAGGCCGCCTTTTGCTTTTTTTGCGGCCCGGATACTCTCTGGGCCGCCATATCCGGCCCATTTGGGCCATGTAGTGAGGCTCACATGTCGCTAGTTCCTATGGTTATCGAAACCACTGGCCGTTCTGAACGCGCCTATGATATTTACTCGCGCCTGCTCAAGGACCGTATCGTTCTTCTGGGTTCCGAGGTCAACGACACCGTGGCCTCGCTCATCTGCGCCCAGCTGCTTTTCCTTGAGTCTCAGGATCCGGAAAAGGAAATCTATCTTTACATTAATTCTCCCGGCGGTTCTGTAACGGCCGGTCTTGCCATTTATGACACCATGCGCTTTATTTCCGCGCCTGTTTCCACGGTGTGCATGGGGCGGGCCGCCAGCATGGGCGCCTTCCTGCTGGCTGCGGGCAAGCCGGGAATGCGTTATGCGCTGCCCAACAGCCAGATCATGATTCACCAGCCTTCGGCAGGGTATCAGGGGCAGGCCACAGATATTGAAATTCATGCCCGCGAGGTGTTGCGCCTCAAAGAACGCCTCAACCGCATGCTTGCCGAAAACACCGGACGCCCCTTCAAGGACATCGTCAAGGCGACCGAACGAGATAACTTTTTGACTCCTGAAGAAGCCAGAGAGCTGGGCATCATCGACCGCGTACTGACTTCGCGCCATGAAATGGCTCAGGAAAAGAGTGAATAAATATGGCCAAGAACGACAAACCCACGGTCAGCGAACCTCTGGCGTGCTCCTTTTGCGGGCGCAGCGAGCTTGAGGTACGCAACCTTATCGTGCAGGACGGTGCCAGCATCTGCGACAGGTGCGTAAAGGCCTGCAACGACATCATCGCCCGCGACCAGGTGGAAAACACCGAGGGCGACGAGCGTCTGCTTTCACCTCAAGAAATAAAAGACAGGCTTGACCAGTACGTCATTGGTCAGCACGAGGCCAAAAAAATTCTTTCAGTGGCCGTGCACAACCACTACAAGCGTGTGTTCTACGCAGACGCTACGGGTGACGACGACGTTGAGCTTGAAAAAAGCAATATCCTGCTGGTTGGCCCTTCGGGCAGCGGCAAGACCTTGCTGGCCAAAACCTTGGCCCGCGTGCTGCGCGTGCCCTTTGCCATTGCCGACGCCACAACCCTGACGGAAGCCGGGTATGTGGGCGAAGATGTGGAAAACATTCTGGTTCAGCTGCTGCAAAATGCAGATTATGACCTGGAAGCCGCCAGCAAGGGCATCATCTACGTTGACGAAATCGACAAAATCTCGCGCAAGGGCGACGGCCCCTCCATCACACGCGATGTGTCGGGCGAGGGTGTGCAGCAGGCTTTGCTGAAAATTATTGAAGGCACCGAAGCCAACATTCCTCCCAAGGGGGGGCGCAAGCACCCGCAGCAGGAATTCATCCGCATGAACACGAGCAATATTCTGTTCATCGTGGGCGGGGCTTTTGTGGGCCTGGACAAAATCGTTGAATCGCGCATGAGCGGCGGGGCCATGGGCTTTGGCGCAAAGGTGCGGGCCAGCAAGGAAATGCCCCTGAGCGAACTGCTGGACAGAATTCATCCGCAGGATTTGGTGAAGTTTGGCCTTATCCCCGAATTTGTAGGCCGCATACCCATCATCACGCATGTGGACGAACTGGACGAAGCAGATCTCGTGCGTATTCTCACCGAGCCCAAGAACGCCCTGGTGCGCCAGTACCAAAAGCTTTTCGGCTTTGAAGACGTGACCCTGCGCTTTACGCCCAATGCCCTCAAGGCTATTGCAGTCAAGGCCATTGAGCGCAAGACCGGGGCGCGCGGTTTGCGCAACGTGATGGAACGCACCATGCTGGATATCATGTTCAAGCTGCCTTCCATGCCCAATGTGCGCGAGTGCCTCATCAATCAGGCTGTTATTGATAAAGGCAAGGAACCTGTGCTGCTGTTCGGCGAAGCGGGCGAGAACTCGGCCGCGAAGGGCGGGCAGGCACAGGCGAGTGGAGATTCCGCCTAAAGCCTGTCCTGGGCTTGGTGATTCGTTTTAGCGGGAGCGGCGAACAACGCTGCCCCGGAAAGAAACGCTCTGCGCGAATTTTTCAATTCGCGCAGAGCAGTTTACCATTACAAATAAAACTGCTCTAATCTCCCAAGCGTATACGCCGCATCAAAGCGGCTCCATCTGGTTTTTCAGGGGAAAACTATGACTGAATCCGAACGCGGCACTGTTAAATACGTGGATTTGCCCATCATGCCTCTGCGCGAGGTGGTCATGTTTCCGCGTTCCATCATGCCGCTCTTTGTGGGGCGCGAAGCCTCTATCAAGGCCATAGAAGCCGCACAGTCCAGCTACAGCAAACAGATTTTTCTGGTAGCCCAGCGCGAACCGGAACTGGAAAAACCCGAAGCCTCCGATCTTGCCCCCGTGGGCGTTGTGAGCAAGGTTCTTCAGATGTTGCGCCTGCCTGATGGCACCATTAAGGTGCTTTTTGAGGGTATGTACCGCGCCAACTGGGAAGACTTGCGCGAAGATGAGCAGTGCGCTGTGGTGCGGGTAAGCCGCCGCAGTGAACACCAGAGCCGCCCTGATGAACGGGAGGCCCTGGTGCGTGCCGTGCATGAGGCTCTGGAAGATTTTTCAAAGAACAACAAAAAACTTTCGCAGGAATCTGTGCTTTCCATGATGGCTTTGCACGATTCCGGCCCGCTGGCTGACGCCATCATCCCCAACCTCAAGGTGGACTACCGCAAGAAGCAGGAAGCCCTTGAGATGGACGACGTGACCGAGCGCCTGGAACTGGCCTACGAAATGCTGCACGGCGAAGTGGCGCTGGCTTCTGTGGAAAAGCGCATCAAGAACCGCGTCAAGGTTCAGATGGAGCGCAATCAGCGCGAATATTATCTCAATGAGCAGATCAAGGCCATCAACAAGGAAATGGGGCGCGACGACGACCCCCTGGCCGAAGTGGATGAGCTGGAACAGAAGCTGAAAGCCCGCGACATGCCTGAAGAGGCTCGTCAGAAGGCCCTTTCGGAAGCCAAAAAGCTGCGCAGCATGCCGCCCTCGGCTGCCGAGTACACGGTTGTGCGCAACTATGTGGACTGGATTCTCGATCTGCCCTGGAATGATCTGAAGCAGATTGATATTGATATTGAGAAAGCACGCGGTATTCTGGACGGCGACCACTATGGGCTGGAAAAACCCAAGGAACGCATTCTTGAGTATCTGGCCGTGCAAAAGCTCTCGCAGGGCCTCAAAGGACCTATCCTTTGTTTTGTTGGGCCTCCCGGTGTTGGCAAAACTTCTTTGGCCAAATCCGTAGCCAAGGCCACCGGGCGCGATTTTGTGCGCCTGTCCTTGGGCGGCGTGCGCGACGAAGCTGAAATTCGCGGTCATCGCCGCACCTATGTGGGCGCGTTGCCGGGCAAGATCATTCAGTCCCTCAAGAGGGTGAAGTATAACAACCCCCTGTTCTGCCTGGATGAAGTGGACAAGATGACCTCCGACTACCGGGGGGATCCGTCCTCGGCCCTGCTGGAAGTTCTGGACCCGGAACAGAACCACACCTTTATGGACCACTATCTGGATCTGGAATACGACCTGTCCAAGATACTCTTCATCACCACGGCCAACTCGCTGCACAGCATTCCCGTACCCCTGCTGGACCGCATGGAGATCATTGAACTTAACAGCTATCTTGAGACGGAAAAACGTCACATCGCACGGCATTTTCTCCTGCCTCGCCAGATTGAGGAGCACGGTCTCAAGGAAAGCAATATCCGCGTGTCGGACAATGCCATTCTTGAAGTTATCCGCTCCTATACCCGTGAAGCCGGCGTTCGCAACCTTGAGCGTGAAATTGCCGCCTTGTGCCGCAAAACAGCCATCAAGCTTGTGGAAGAAGATAACTTGGACAAGTGCGTGAATATTTCGCGCCAAAGTCTGGCCTCAACACTTGGCGTCAAAAAATACCGTCATGACGAGCGTGAAGCCGAACCGCAGGTTGGTGTGTGCGCCGGGCTTGCCTATAACCAGCGCGGTGGTGAAATCCTGCTGGTGGAAACCACCCTTATGGCCGGTTCCGGTCAGGTAGTCACTACGGGCAAGCTGGGTGAAGTCATGACAGAATCGGCCAAGGCCGCGCTGTCCTACGTTCGTTCGCGGGCTGAAGTGCTTGGTCTTGACCCCCGCTTCTACCGCAAGGTGGACATTCACGTTCATGTGCCTTCAGGAGCAACACCCAAGGACGGCCCTTCGGCGGGTATCACCCTGGCGACCTCCATTACCTCGGCGCTGCTTGGCATACCTGTGCGTAATGATGTGGCCATGACGGGTGAAATATCCCTGCGCGGACGCGTTCTGCCCATTGGCGGCCTGCGTGAAAAATTGCTGGCAGCCCGCCGCAGCGGCATCAAAAAAGTGCTCATGCCCCGCGACAATGAAAAGGATCTCAAGGAAGTGCCCGACGAGGTATTGAAAGATCTTGAGATTGTTTTTGTGGATCATGTGGATGAGGTTCTGCCTCAGGCTCTGGACGCCACCGCAGAGGAAATATTCTCCGGCCGGGCAACAGCCCAGCCTATCTGCCGCATCTTGCGCCCGGAAAAGAATGACGCAGACGGTAAAAAGCAACCTGCGCAATAGCGCCGGACAGCACTATACAACAGTAAAGCCCGCCATTGGCGGGCTTTACTGTTGTATAGACCCTCACGAAACAGAAAGGCTTTGTTCTGCACCTTCAAGAAAGTGTGATAGTGCATGAAAATTGGGGAAGGAGGGGGTAGACTGTGACTGTTTAACGCAAGACTTGCGGATAGGCGCAGGCGAGGGCGTCAAGGCTTTGACAGAAAGCCTGGATTATTTTTATAACATACTTGAATTATAATTAAAAAAAGCATTGGCAAGCCCTTTGCAATTGCTTGGTATATGATGGCGCTCAGCGCTGTCCATCCCTTTGCTTTTGGAGGTCAGGCATGTTCTTCTTACTGGGCGGTCAGGAAAAAAAGGCTCGCAAAGCCGAAAAACAGGCACGCGTATCAGATGCCACATCTCGTGTGCGTGAGGTTTTTCTGGCTGGGCGTTTTCCCGTGGTGACCACGCATCAGGTCGAAGGACGACGCATTGCCAAGGTCTTGGGCCTTGTCTGCTGCCGGGGTTTTGACTCTGAAGAAGCTTTTTTTGGCATGGCCGGACGTGCCATGAATAAAGGTGCGCAGGCCATTGTTGGATACAGCGAAAATGTGGCCTTCCATCCGGACGGCAGCAAATATTTTTCCTGCTTCGGCACTGCGGTCATGTTCGAATATGATCCGGCTGACCCTGAAGCCTTGCCGATTATGCTGCAACAGAAATTCAGAGCGCAGGAACAGCTTTCTGCCCTGAATGAAGTTATTTAAGAATTTTGTTCTGAATCAGCGGGAACTAAGCAAGAACGCCAGTTCTGATGCAGCCCGCGCCGTATGTTTGCCGTGTCAGCCGTGCTGGCGCTCACCCGCGAAAAGCATACAATAAGGCAATCTACGCCAGTTCTTGGGCCTCCGGCGTGTGCCCGCCAAAAGGACCACAAAGCCCCCGTCTTTTGACGGGGGCTTTTAAGTTTCAGCAAATATTTTGATGGCTAGGTCTTATATTTCGCCTTTTTCCATCATCTCCGCCACCTGCGCCACGTCTTTGTCGCCACGGCCAGACAGGTTGACCAGCAGAATGGCGTCAGCGGGCATGGCTGGGGCCATTTTCATAGCCTGGGCCAGCGCGTGTGAAGACTCCAGAGCCGGAATAATGCCTTCATGGCGGGACAGAGCGAAGAATGCCTCCAGAGCTTCCTTGTCAGTAATGCTGACATATTCGGCACGGCCCGCATCCTTGAGCATGGAGTGCTCTGGCCCAACCGAGGGGTAGTCCAGCCCGGCTGAAATGGAGTAAACGGCTCCGGCTTCGCCCTTTTCGTCCTTGAGCATGTACGAATTGAAGCCGTGCAGCACGCCCGGTTCGCCCAGGCAGAGAGATGCGGCGTGTTGCCCGTACTCATTGCCATGTCCGCCCGGTTCCACGCCGATAAGGCGAACTTTGGCGTCATTCAAAAAGCCGGAAAAAATACCTATGGCATTGGAGCCGCCGCCCACGCAGGCCAGGGTCGCATCAGGCAGGCGACCGCAGGCTTCAAGCATCTGGGCGCGGGCTTCGCTGCCCACTATGGCCTGGAACTGTCGTACCATATAGGGGTAGGGGTGCGGTCCCACGGCAGAGCCAAGCACATAGAACATTTCGTCATCAGCCACCCACAGCCCCAGAGCTTCGTCCACGGCTTCCTTGAGGGTGCGCTGTCCTGATGTGGCGGCCACCACTTCGGCTCCAAGCATGCGCATGCGGATGACGTTGAGGCGCTGGCGCTCCATGTCCACTTCACCCATACAGATGGTGCACTTGAGGCCCATAAGGGCCGCCGTGGCCGCCGTGGCTACGCCGTGCTGCCCGGCGCCGGTTTCAGCAATGACACGGGTTTTGCCCATGCGTTTGGCCAGCAGGCATTGCCCAAGGGTGTTATTGATCTTGTGCGCGCCAAGGTGGTTGAGATCTTCACGCTTGAGCCAAATCTGCGCGCCGCCAAGTTTGCGGCTCAGGTTGGCACAGTGAAAGACCGGGCTTGGCCGCCCTGTATAGTGGAGAAAAAGGTCGTCCAGCTCACGCAAAAAATCGGGATCGGCCAGGGCCGCCTCCATTGCCACAGCCAGTTCTTCCAGGCGGGCTTTAACGGATTCAGGAACAAACTGGCCGCCGTAAGCGCCGAAAAAACCGTTGCTGTCCGGCTTGTTATTGGGGGCGGAATGCTGGCTCATATGATCTCCTTGCTGATAAACTCATAGGTACTTGGGGGTGCGTCTCGCACGCCATGCTGCCGTGAATTGCGGCTAGGGCCGCAGTGCAGTGCCCGTTCAGATAAAGGTCAGTTGCGGGCATGGGCAAACCTGAAAAGCGTGGGTGCTGGAAAACGGTTCTCACTCTGGCTTTTTGGCCCTGTTGTGTCAAGATATGGGTGGTTGGGAGTATGCTTGCCCCTTTCATTCCAAAGGCATGCGGTTTGTGATTTTGGTAGCTCATCTTGCTGCATGGCGAGGTTTCGCATATGCTGCTTTTGTCAGCGCCACTGCGCGCCAAGGAGTTGTAATGTTGGACGAAAAATTTACAGGTAACGGCAGGGTGGTATTGCTGGCCGGCGGTGGGAAAGTCTACACGGACATCGCGGCCCGCTTTGTGCGGAGTGAGCGTGACCTTGAAGACATCGTGGCCTCGCCTTACTCGAAAAAAATAGTAGAGAACATTTTGTCTTCCGGGCACAGGGCAGCTCTGGAATTTGATTTTTTTATCTTCGGGCTTGAGGGATACTCGCGCGTTACCGAAACGCAGCTGGTGCGCAAGCGTCTGGCCTCCTATCTGATCAAGTCAGGCAGGGCAGAACTGGGCGGAAAACGTCGCTATTCTGTAGTGTATCCGCAGAATGCGGCGGAATTTACGGCTCAGGTGAACTTACCTGGCGGGGGAACCGTCAATCTGAGCGGGCGTGATCTGGCCGATCTGGGACGTCAGTGGTATGACGCGGGACTTGATGCCGGGCTGCCTGAAGAAGACTTGCGCTACTTGAAACCCCAGGCCACAGAATTCAAAGCCATCGTGGGCATGAACGCCCATGCGCTGCTGGACTGGTTTTCCATTCGCTGTTGCCGCAATGCGCAGTATGAGATCAGGCACCTCGCGTGGCAGATGTTACGACTGTGCCGCAAGGCTGCTCCCGATCTTTTTGCGGGCGCGGGCCCCAACTGCGTGCAGATGGGGTACTGTCCCGAAAACGGGCTTCAGAACGCTCGCTGTAAGGGCCGCATCATCACCAAGGATGAGGCCATGGCCCTGTTGCGCGCTAACAGAAACGCCAGCGCGGGAGCACCGCCCGTGGCGGACGAGTTTGCCGGAG
Source organism: Pseudomonadota bacterium (assembly GCA_023386035.1). GTDB lineage: Bacteria > Desulfobacterota > Desulfovibrionia > Desulfovibrionales > Desulfovibrionaceae > Desulfovibrio. Next base: position 157,993 of record JAEWKM010000048.1, on the reverse strand, counting down.
AATAGTTCCGTCTGCTTTCTGGCGGAAATTTTCGGTACTTTTTTGAATACGGCCTGCCGTTACGGCTGACGATTGCTCTTTTTTTCGTGATGCCTGTAGTGCCGGCTATGGGCTGGGTGAATCTGATACGGTGGGGTAGTTGATGTTGAAACTGCCAGCCCTTGTGAAGGTCGCCATGCCGCCAGCCGTGCGCGTCGGCAGCAGGTGCTCTTTGGCAAGACGCCTCAAGCTGATTTAATCAAACAGGGCCGGAACGTCACGTTCCGGCCCCGGTATCTCTCTCTCTTCTGTTACAGCGGCTCACCGCTCTTCATTCTGCGAAAATGGTTGCGCCAGTATGTTGTTTTCAGCTGGCTCGCAATATCCTTGGGCGGCATGCCGGGTGGCTTCATCACCTTTGGGACCATTGACGACAGCGCCGATCATGACACCCATGTGTGCCATGGCAAGGGCCAGCCACCAAGTACGATAGAAGTCATGGCCGAAAATGCCATTGCACAGCCATGCCACAAAGCCTATCCAGAACCATGCAGTCACATGCCAGTAGATACTCGTTTTTCCAGAAGCGCGCTCGTCCAAAAGGCGCGGCCGAATGCGTTGATAGCCCCACCAGCAAAAGCCCAGTAGAAAAATCATGCCGAAGATAAAACCAATCAGGCCGTGCGCGTACAACATATCGAGGTAGAGGTTGTGCGGATGGCTTATGGTAATGAGGTCTTTTTCCGGTGCGAGGCCAAGGGAGCGGAAGGCGGTGTTGTACTGCCCGGCTCCGGAACCGAACCAGGGGTGTTCAAGAAAAACGCGCCAACCCAGCTTCCACAGGCTCCACCTGCCGTCATCTACCACCGCGTCCATGCGGGCGCGTCCTTGGGACAGAAGAATCAAAAGCAAGGGCACAACAGCGAAGAGTAGACTTTTCCAGCGGTTTGAAGAGCTCGCCAGCAAAAACCACAGGCCAAAGGCGGCTGCAATGGCCAGTGCGCCACTGCGGCTGCCAGCGCCTGCAAGAAGAAAAAATGCGGGCCACAGGGTTGCCGCACAGAGCAACAGGGAGGGCAGGCGTGAAAGACTCTGGCGCAAGATGCACCACAGGCTGAAGGCGGGAATCAGAGCCAGGGCGATGTAGTTACCCACCTCATAGGTGTCAAAGCTGCCTGTGAGGCGGCCACTGGACGTCGGGTAACCCATAATAAAATCTTTGCCGGTCAGAGCCTGCCATACGCCGTCCAGGCCTTGCCAGAATACGGCCAGAATTGCGGCCCATGCCAGGCGGCGCAGGTCCGCTTTATTACGGACGCATTCCATGGCAATAAAGGGCAGAATGAAGCCCTTGTTAAGACCAGAGGCAGCGTGCAACAGTGATGAGCCGACATTGCTGGAAAAGACGACTCCAATAACAACCATAACCCCCAAGCAAACGAACAAAGGCCAGGCCTCAAGCCGCCGCAGCACGCTTTTTTGCCAGTTGTGGCGGTAGTAGAGGCCAAGAAAAAGCAGGCAGACCAGGGGCATTATGTCGCGAAGGGCATAGCCCATGGGAAAAGTGGCCAGCGTTATCCAGAAGGACCAGAACAGGCAGGAAAACCAGCGTTCGGCCGGAGGTGATTGCCGGAAAGCCTCACCCAACGCCCATACGGCAGTCAGACGGGTTTTTACGCATTTCAGCAGGTTGTACACTCTCCCTCCGCACCGAAAAATATGATATTTGCTTGTAAGGAATTGTATAATAGCTTGTGAGCTATGGTAATTCAAGTAGGGCAAAAACCTTGCCATCTGAAGGCAGGCAAAATATACTAAGCTAATACGTGAGCTTACTATGAGGATAATATGGCACGATTTACAGGTTTTGATGAGGTTTACAGCGCTCTTTACGTTGATTTCGACAATATTTTTACCCGATTTCTTGAAATTGACCCCGAGGCCGCCCGCGCCTTTGGTTCCGCACCCTACCGCTGGGTGCGCTGGATAGAAAATCATGCCTTGCGCATTCTTTATGGCGAAGGCGTACGCCGCCGCATTCTGAAGCGCATGTGTTATCTTAATCCACAGAGATATCAGGAGTTTCGTAACTTCTTCATCCGTAGCGCCTTTCAGGTGGTGGACTGTCCTCCGCTTACATCGCGCGGCAAGACCAGCACTGACATCCATCTGGTCATGGACTGTATGGATGACCTTTCGCATTCCACCAAGTTTGACGAATTTATCATCCTTTCTGGCGATGCCGATTTCACTCCCTTGCTTATCCGCCTTCAGGAGCATGCCCGCCGCACTTTGGTGTTGTCGGTGGGGTATTCTTCTCCGGCGTACACAGCCGCCGCATCATGGCGCATCCGCGAAGACTGGTTTTTGCAACAGGCTCTGCGCGATGACCGTGATGATCTGGATGGCGACGGCGTGGACACTGTAGGAAAATCGGTCCCCCATATATTACCGCATGCCCGAAAAATCGATGCTGGCGACAGCAACGGGTACGGCAATAAAACAGAGGATATTCCGTCAGACGTTCCTGATGGCAACGAACCTTCCCCCGGCAACACCTGGTAAACTTGTTCTTGCAGTAGTGTGTTTGAACGGCTTCGGCGCTTGACGCGACGTGCGCTCGACGCTAAAGAAGAACACGCTCTTTTCTGGCTGCCCGCCCCGCACTGGTGGCACTGCGCAATCCGGTAAAAACGGTCCAACTGCGGTCTGTTTGCCGCTCGAGCGGCGTTGCGGAGCAGGCGTCCCCCCACAGACGCCGTGGGCGGCGGGCTTTGAAGGAAACCATTTTAGGAGGTCCCATGCTTCGCCGAATTACCCTCGCCATGATTGGTCTCGTTCTTATGTGCAGCCCGGCTTTGGCGGCTGAGAAAATTGTGGTTGCCAGCGACTGTACCTGGCCGCCAATGGAAATGCTTGACGCCAACAAAAAACCCGAAGGCTATTCCACGGATTATCTGCGCGCCATTGGCAAGGTCGTAGGCCTGGATATGGATGTTCGCAATGTGGCCTGGGACGGCATTTTCAGCGGTATTGCCACAGGGCAGTACGACGTGGTGGCCTCTTCCGTCACCATTACGCCCGAGCGCCAGAAGCAGTTTGATTTTACCGACCCGTACTACGAAGTGGTGCAGGCCGTAGTGCTGCCTGAAGGGCAGAGCATCAAGGATCTTGCCGGCCTGAAGGGCAAAAAAGTGGGCGGCCAGATCGGCACCACCGGCATATTCGTGCTGCGTAAGGCTGATGTGGGCGCGGACATCAAAGAATATGACGATGTGGGCCTGGCCATGCAGGATCTTGTGAATGGCCGTATTGACGCAGTGATCTGCGATGATCCCGTTGCTATGTACTATGCCAACAAGAAAGCCGATACCGCCGGCAAGCTGAACCTTTCGTACAAGACGGACGAAAAGGAATACTACGGTTTCACCGTACGCAAGGGCCGCAAGGATCTTCTTGAAAAGCTGAACAAGGGTATCAAGGAAGTGAAGGCTTCTGGAGAAGAAGCCAAGATTATTGAAAAATGGATGGGCAAATCCAATTAGCCCTCAAGGAAACGCTGCTGACGCATGCCAGCGGCGTTTGCCGTTATGCAAGGAGGTTTCATGATCCGTCGTCTTACTCTCACCCTGTTGACCCTGACTCTGCTTTGCGGTCAGGCTGTTGCCGCTGAAAAATATATTGTGGCCACAGACTGCACCTGGCCCCCCATGGAATTTCTTGACGAAAACAAGCAGCCCGTGGGCTTTGACGTTGATTTCATTACCGAAGTAGGCAAGGCCGCCGGTTTTGAAGTTGATGTTCGCAATATTGCCTGGGACGGCATTTTCGGCGGTGTGGCTACTGGTCAGTACGATATTGTTGCGGCTGCCACCACAATCACCCCCGAGCGCCAGAAGCAGTTTGACTTCTCTGACCCTTACTATGAAGTGGCTCAGGCTGTGGTGCTGCCAGCGGGGCAGAGCATCAAGAACCTTGAAGACCTCAAGGGCAAGAAGGTCGGCGGCCAGATCGGCACCACCGGCGTTTTCGTCATTCGCAAGTCTGGCGTTCCCGTGGACCTCAAGGAATATGACGATGTGGGCCTGGCCATTCAGGACATGCTTGGCGGCCGTCTTGACGCTGTCATCTGCGACGATCCGGTTGCCATGTACTATGCCAATAAAAAGGCCGATACAGCGGGCAAACTGAACCTTTCGTTCAAGACGGACGAAAAGGAATACTACGGTTTTACCGTTCGCAAGGGCCGTAAGGATCTTGTTGAAAAGCTGAACAAGGGCATCAAGGAAGTGAAAGCTTCCGGCGTTGAAGCCAAGTTGCTCGATAAGTGGATGGGCGCGTCCAAGTAGACCCGTTTTCCATCATGACTTTATGGGCGTCCGGGCAAGAGCCCGGACGCCGCAGCCGTACCGATCTGAAGGATTGAGATGCACGATAAAAAAGACGGAAGCAAGGGCAATATCATTATGGTCACGGATGGAGCCTCCATCCCTGATCCTCGTGAATGGCGCCTGATAAACGCCTGGTCTATTGCTCTGGTCGGGGCAATTTCTGCCCTGTTTGCACTATGCCTCTTCTGGCCCGACCCTTATTTACGTATTTTGCTCTATTTGCCTGATGGCGTTTTAGTTACTTTTAAGATTACTGTTCTTTCCATATGCTGTGCTGTACCCTTGGGGCTGCTTACTGGTCTCGGGCGCATTTCAAACAACCGCATTATCAATCTCATTGCCTCCACCTATGTGGAAGTGATTCGCGGTATTCCCCTGCTGGTGCAGATTTTTTATATCTACTATGCGCTTTCACGCTTTGTGCAGGTGGGCGGCGTTACTTCCGCTGTTGTTGCCATCAGTTTTTGTTATGGCGCGTATATGGGCGAAGTTTTTCGCGCAGGCATCACCGCCATCAACAAGGGACAAAGTGAAGCCGCACGCTCGTTGGGCTTCAATGGCTTTCAGACCATGCGCTACGTTGTTCTTCCCCAGGCCATGCGGACCATTTTGCCGCCTGTGGGCAATGAGTGCATTGCCATGCTCAAAGACACGTCGCTTGTGTCCATCATGGCTGTGCCCGATATCATGCAGCGGGCCAGAAGCTTTGTGGGTACCACCTACCTGTATTTTGAAACTTATACCGTGGTGGCTTTGATGTATCTTGTCATCACGCTTATGCTTTCCAAAACCGTGAGCATTATGGAATCCAGGCTGAATTATTATGACGGAAAGTAGCACCATCGCCCCAATTATTACCATAAGCAATGTCTGGAAGTATTTTGGTTCGCTGCCTGCCTTGCAGGATGTGAGTCTGGATATCGCTCCCGGCGAGCGCGTGGTTATCATCGGCCCCTCGGGATCTGGCAAATCGACCCTGCTGCGTTCAATCAACCGGCTGGAAGAGATTGATCAGGGCAGTATCATAGTCAAGGGCGAGAACATCATGAGCCCGGATAATGATATCAACCTGATCCGCCAGAATCTGGGCATGGTCTTTCAGCAGTTCAACCTGTTTCCGCACAAGACTGTGCTGGAAAATCTGACAATGGCGCCCATCAAGTTGCGCAAACTCACGCGCGAAGAAGCTGAATCCCGCGCATTGGGTCTGCTCAAAAAAGTGGGCATCAGCGAAAAGGCCAATGTCTATCCCGCCATGTTGTCAGGCGGCCAGCAGCAACGCGTGGCCATTGCCCGTGCTCTCGCTATGCAGCCCGCCATCATGCTTTTTGACGAGCCGACGTCAGCCCTTGACCCAGAAATGGTGGGCGAAGTGCTGGACGTTATGGTCAAACTGGCTGAAGAAGGCATGACTATGGTGTGCGTCACCCACGAAATGGGCTTTGCCCGAACCGTGGCCGACAGGCTTATTTTTATGGATCAGGGACAGATTGTGGAGCAGGGCAGGCCAGAAACCCTGTTTACGACCCCCCGCCATCCCCGCCTGCGCCAGTTCCTTAATCAGATATTGTAACTGCCGTAAGATTTTATTTTAGTGGGGAAAGAAGGTTCTTGCAGGCAAGGACGTTCTTTCCCCACTCTTTTTTCAAGAGGATTTAAGCTTTTTTAAAATGTAAATCCTCTAATAATCACTTGTATATTGGTGTCAAACGCCCCCCGTCTGCGTGTGAGCGCTAGGGGCTGTTTCTAAATAATTCTTTTGTCCAACTGGCTGTGTCAAAAGGCCATTTTTACTCCAGTCATGTACCGTGAGAGTACACTTCTTCCGTAACAAAGGCCTTTTTCCTTGCCCTTGGCGCAAAATTATTTATTTAGAGACAGCCCCTAAGGAAAATCGCGGGTTGCATTGAGGACTGCACTATGACCATGAGCAAAACAACTTCTCCTTGCACCGTGGCAGTTGCCGTCAGCGGAGGGGTGGACAGTCTTTGCGCTCTTGTAATGCTGCAGCAGGCCGGGCACAACGTGCTGGCCCTGCACGGCCTTTTTTTGCCAGAGGCAGACCTTGCGCCGCCCCCCGGCCTTGAAGAGGCGTGCGCATCTCTTGGCATACCCTTGCATATAGCAGACCTGCGGCCTGTTTTTCAGCGTGAAGTGCTGGCCCCGTTTGCAGCGTCCTACGCAGAGGGGCGCACTCCCAATCCCTGCGCCCTGTGCAACCGAGCCGTTAAATTTGGTGCGTTGCTTGACGCCGCGCAGGAGCTCGGCGCGCATAAACTTGCCACCGGGCATTATGCACGGCTTGTGAGCGCGCCGGAAGAAGAGGGCGTTACGCAGGAAAAAGCAGTGCAGACGCATGACGCAAACACGTCTCACCTGCCGTTGCTGGCCGCAGCCCATGACACGGCCAAGGACCAGAGCTATTTTTTAAGTCTCGTGCCACGGGCGCGGTTGGCACAGGCCTGCTTTCCCTTGGCAGGCCAGGACAAAACCCGCACTCGTGAAATTGTGGCGCAGGCTGGCCTGAATGTGCCCTTGCCCCATGAGAGTCAGGACATCTGCTTTGCCCCGGCTTCAGGCTCTTCTTCTGCTCAAGATGGACCTGGCTCCTCTGCGGAAGCGTATAGGCCTTTCCTTGAACGCCATTGGCAGGCAGCGGCCATTGTTCCTCCTGGCCCTGGACCCGTTTTTTTGCGCAGTGCAGATGGCGCACAGCGAGAAATCACCCGTCACAAGGGGCTTTGGCGCTATACTGAAGGTCAGCGCAAGGGCTTGGGCATTGCGCACAGCGAGCCTCTGTATGTGCTTGCCAAGGACGGCCCGGCCAATGCTCTTGTTGTGGGGCCGCGCGCGTTGTTGGGCGTCAGCCGTTGCGTTACGGCTTTGCCCAATGTTTCCCTGGCGCCGCAATACTGGCCTGAAGAAACGCTGGTACGCCTGCGCCATCGCCAGAAGCCCGCACCCGCCAAGGTGACCCTGAATGCAGATGGCCTTCTTGAAATTGAGTTCGCAACCCCGCAGTTTCCATCTGCTCCTGGTCAGGTTGCTGCTGTTTATGACGCTTCTGGCCGGGTTCTGGCTGCTGGCATTGTGGAATTTATGGAGTAGTTTTACCGCTGAAAAAATTACATGCTCTAGCGCTGCACTTGAATACAGCCCGCGTGCATGGCCGCACGTATTCGCCGCTTTTGTGAGCGAGCAAAATGGGCTGGCAATCCACCGCAGATTCTGCCGAGATGTGCTTTTTGGCAGAATGACAACTGTGAAACGTGAAGCATTTCAGGGTTAGTCTTTATCTGAACACATGCGCTTTGCGTTCAAGCACCAGCTTGTTGCTGTTGACTGGCGTTATGTAAAAGAAAAGCCCCGTACAGGCCATTGGTCTGTACGGGGCTTTAGCAATAATGAGATGAGGATGCCGGATTAACGGCCCCAGAGGCGCAACAGCGGATTGGCTGGCAGCAGCTGGTCCAGAGGCATATCTACCTTTTGTGCTCCAGCCGCCCACGGCGCAACCTGATAGGGTTGAAAATTGATGCGCACGCCCTGCGGCGTCAGGGTCAGGCTGGCAAAGTTCTCCGGCACAGGGGTAAGCCCGGTTCGCAACATCTGTTCTTGTCTCATGCCGCCCAGGCGGCGCGAAAGCTCTTTGTATGACCATGCGGACATGAGGTTCAGGGCCATATCCGGATCTTCAAAAAGGTCCACCAGCCCGAGCCGCTGCCCGGTAAGCAAGCTGTAGTTCAAGGTCATGACGTCAAGATTGCCGTGGGCTCCGCCCGTGTACGTCCATACTTCAAACGTGATGCTAAGTCCTGCGGGCGAGGGAGCCGTGACGCTGTACGAACCCCACAGTTCAAAGGGGGGCCGATCACCGTCAAGGCTGGAGCCAGCCGCGAAGCTTCCATTGCTACAGCTTTGTTCAAAAGCCGTGGCAATGCCCGTGACCCATTGACGTATATCGCTGTCAATTTCTTTGCTGCCCACAGAAGGGTAGCTGATGCTGATGACCGGATTGCCGCCTTCATCCCGAACATACTGGTGCTCTATGATGCCGGGTTTGCGCGAGCCGGAAATGATGGCGGCGGCGCTGTCCCGGGCAGACTGGTCGGCAGGGGTGGTCTGTTCTTGCTTTCCTGCATTTTCATGAGCTGATGTGTCTGGCTTTGCCGTGCCTTCCGGCTTGGCATGCTCCCCAGGTTCCGCTGCGGGCGCGTGCTCGTGGCTTGTACCAGTTTCCGTCAGGTCAGCGGTGGCTGTAAATTCCTGGGAAAGGGCGGGAGAAAGTGTCTGCTGATCCGGCATGCGTGCTGCTTCTGCCGCCCGTTCACCGAGCAGCAGCGCCAGCAGCAGAAAGGACAAAAGGCGCGGCATGGATATGATACCTTGATAACCAGTAAGGGGTGAAGGCGAAGCATCTTGCCAGAGGTACTGTTCCTTACATGCCCCCTTGGACTCGGGGGCGGAGTTGCCACACATACGCCCTGACGGCGTGGTGGCCTTGTCCAGACTGCGGGTCAGACGGTGCGACGTTCCTGATTCACGGAGCGTACGGATAAATGCAGAAAGCGAAAGCAACAGGGCAGAAAAGTGAAAAATTCGCAAAGCCTGAATAGGAAGCTGCATGTTTTTTCCTCTTTTAAGCCCTGTTTGCCGTTGCTTTACAGTATACACACTTTCTTTAGAGCAGATGAACTTTGACAACATATATTTTCAAAGTTCAAAACACGATGGCTACGTAGTTTTACAGCGCAAACAAACAGCGCTTACGTCTCCACGGCGGGCGTCTGCTCACCAGCCGTTTGAGCATTTCATCTTTGAAATGCTTTAAACTTTGAATCCCTTGCGAAGCTCCCAGGCTTGCCGCCAGTTCTTGATAAGCAGCACAACCGCCAGTACCAGATATACCTTGGCATAGAACAAATGCAGACGCAGAGGATCGTGGGGCAGGCCCAGCATGGTTTCCAGCTGTACGTCATACAAGGGAGAAAGCAGCTGCAAGCTGAAGAGCAGAAGCAGCCAGATAGCCTCACGCACATGCAGGCGCAAGTCCAGCAGCAAAGCTACGGCAAAAAGAGACTGCCCGGCTGTGAGTAATATTTCCTGAAACTGGTGTGTGTCAAGGTTTATGGGAGGAGTAAGCCCACCGGAAGACACCGCGTAAACCCCAGGTATCATGCCAACCAACAGTGTCCATTGATTAAGTTTGGAAGAAAGTAAACATCCAAGAGCCAATCCGGCATTGCCCCGTGAAGCGAACATGAGGGCCACGATGAACTCAGGAGCTTCCGAGGCCAGGGGGGCGATCCACTGCACCAGCAAAAATTCGTTGATATTCAGCATCTTGCCGCTGGCAACCAAGCCTTCGCTGAAAGATTCGGCATTGCCCAATATTACCAGGGCAGAAAAAACAAAAATAGCTCCTACGCTGCGCAGGCGAATTTTTTTGGCCAGCTTGGCAAGAATAGCGGCTGGCCCTTCAAGTTCTTCCTCTTCAACTGGGCGGCGCATGATAATGAGTATGTACCAGACGTAGATGCCCAAAAGCACCAGACCGTCCACCCAGGTGAGGGAGCCTTTGAGGGGGATGAACAGCGCGTAGATTGTTGCCATGGCCAGAAACAGCACGTCCGTCCGTTTGTCGCTGTTCAGGGTAACGGCGGAGTGGAAGCGCCCGGCGAAGATAAGCACAATTGCGGACCAGCCCACGCCGATAAGCAGCCTGTTGGCTCCGGTCATGTTGGCGATGGCATAGTGTGAATAGGGGCTGTCTGGCTGCTGGCCGGCCATCCAGGTAAAGTACATATCCACTGCGTATTCGGGCAGCACAGCAATAAAGGCGACCACTGCCACAGCTACCGCTTGCGGCATGTCCATCTGCGCCACTTCACAGGCCCAGGTGAGCAGAAACGAAGCTCCAAGAATGGCCATCCCGGCAAGTGCCGTTACAAGCAGAGGAGAGATGTCTGATGGAGCAAGGTGAAGCGCCAGACCGGGAATGGTCATAAGCACAGCCAGAATATAAGGCCGCAAGGCACGAATGGTCATGTTGTCTCCTTAAAAATAAAAAAAGACCTTGGCGTTGACGCCAAGGTCTCACTAATCGGCAGAACCGACGACGGCACCAGGCCTAAGCCATGCTGTTGATGCCGCCCGGGTTTCAAGAACCCAGTTACTCCCCTTGTGCCGTCACGGTATAGCCCACCGCAGGGGATGTCAACCGTATATGACATACGAACAGGAATAATAACTGGCAGTCATTGAGGCAGAAGAATTTAATTCTCGGGCTGCACCGGCACGACACTAATTTTTTTATTATATCATAGAGAACAAGCCAGTTCCACGGGGATGCGTTCTTAGGGTACGCGCCAGAATAAAAGGTAATGTGCGCCTAAGGGCTGCCCTAAATAATTCTTTTGCCCAACTGGCTGTGTCAAAAGGCCTTTTTCCTTGCCCTCGACGCAAAGTCATTTATTTAGAGACAGCCTTAGATAGGGCATGTTAACCTTGAAAAAAGTTTAAGTACGCTAGGGCTGCACTCTTGTGCCGCGCGTGGCAACACGGTGTGGATTCAGCCGAGAATCGTATCCTTGGGCAGAACGGCAACTTTGAAACGTAATACATTTCAAAATTGATCTGCCCTAGAGATATCTGGAAAAGCGCTCGTGACGGTACTACGCAGGAAGCGCCTGTGAGCAAGGCTTTGGAGCTTGAAGGGCCACGCTGGGCTTCGGCTGCGCAGGTGGCTCTTGCCAGCGTTCGGGCCTGTGGATAGTATATACTGAATTTTTCGCACTGCAGATGAGCCTACCAGGAGAACCTTTGTGAATATTACGTGTCCGCGTTGCGGCTTCAGCCGCCAAGTGCCCGCCAACCGCCTGCCAGCGCGTGCGGTTATCGCCACCTGCCCCCAATGCTCCTGCCGTTTCCGTTTCGCGCCAGATACTGGCGTGCAGGAAGTTCTGCCGGATGCGCCTCAGGCCGGGGATCAGGATACGGCACAGGGCCAGTCCGCGGGCCCTGCTTCTCAAGATTATACGAATGCCGCCGATTCTCGGGATTCCAGCGCAGAGGTTTCGCGCGATCCGGGCGAGGACGATCCCCTGCCTCCCGGTGCAATTGTGCCCGGCAGCTCCACGTGGTCGCGTGACGAAGCTGCGCAAAAAGATGCCCCGCAACATGAAAAAGAAAGCCGCGATCGGGATATGGGCAATGCCCAGCCCAGGGCGCAGGATAAGTGGCGCAGCTCTGACAGAGCCGGAATTGAAAATGCTGATGATTCCGATGAAGACCCGCGTGTAGAAGCCAGCCGCGCCTATGAGCGTGAGAAAAACCGTCGTTACGAAGACGATGACCGTTCGTATGATCGCAAGCGCCGTGCCGCAGATGCGGATGATCGCGACAGCGATGACCATCACGATGGTGATGAGCATTATGACGAACATGCCGAAGGGGCTATCCCCTGGGAAACAGCCCCGGAGCCAGACGGCTGGCTTGCGGCCTTTTACCATACCTGCATGCGCGTCATGTTTGGGGCGCAGCGTGTTTTCAGCCAGGTGCAGCCCGGCGGCTCGCAAATGCGTGCCCTGATTTTCTACCTGCTGGTGAGTGTGATTCAGGTCATTGTTGAGCGCATATGGTCTGGGGTGTTCATGTCCCTCATCGCGCCCAGTGCAGCTTCTGACCCGCAACTGGAAAAAATGCTCATTATGCTTTCGCCCCAAATGAGCCTGCCAATGATTCTGCTGATCAAAACGGGCATGTCCGTTATTCAGCTTTATGTGCTCAGTGCGCTTATCAACTTTACCTACGGCTTTGTGCGCGGCAGCCGTACTGATTTTGGTCAGGTTTTTCAGGTGTTGGCCTATTCCGCTGCGCCAACCTTGCTTTGTGTGGTGCCTTTGCTGGGTTCGCTGGTGGGGTTTGTCTGGATGGTGGCTTGCGTGCTGATAGGCTGCCGTGCGGCGCTCAGGCTTACCTGGCCACAGACCCTTATGGGGCTGGCCCCGGTGATTTTGTTGATTGCGCCTCTGGTTCTCCAGATTTTTCAGGCTGCGCGCATGTGACAGTGAGCTGACACATGCGTTCGTTCCGCATGAACGTGTCATAGCCGTTCCAGCAACCCGCAGGGGTATGGAACGGCTATTTTGCGTTCTGGCACGTTTTTAGCAATTGCCAATATACTGGCGCTGTTCCGATACACACCGGATTCTCAGCGATATTTGTACTACGCAGCGCCTGTTGATAGAATCTTTTGAGCGTTTGCTGATTGCGAAACCCTGATTGCGCCACGCGCTGCTTTTCTGAATCGTTACAAGCCAAGCGCACGCCCGCAAGCCGGGCACGCTTTGTACAGCTTTATGGCGCGTTATTGAAAGGTTTGCGCTGACCAGCGAATATTTCAACGTTGCTCTGCCCTGAGGACACCCAGCTTGGCTGGCCTTAAGCCAGGAGAAAAATATGCATACCTGCCCCTCTGTTTCAGGCACATGGCGCGGCCAAAACCCGGCAGACATCACCTGGTCTTTGCTGCGCCTTTTTAGCACCGCGGCATTTTTTCTGCTGCTTTTTCTGCTCTTGGGATGCTCAAGAGCACCGGATGACAGCCGCACATCGTATTCGCTCACGGGCGATTTAAAAACACCCATACAGGTGCAGGTGAACAATTTTGTGCGCCGTCAGCCCCCTGCTATTTATGTTCGCCCCACGCAGCCTCTGGGCTACAGGCCCACAGCGCTTTTTGTGCCTTTGCGAACAGTGCAGCAGATGTCCAACGCCGTTACCTTCAGCAACATGTTTTCCCGCCAGATATGGCAGGTATGGCTGTCGCTCAATGCTTTCTCCACACTTGAGTACGATGCCAATGCCGGGCCTTTTGAGCCGCAGCGCGCCCTTGCCATTGCCCGGTCGCGAGGAGCGGACATGCTGGTGGGCGGATACATAAATCATTATATGGACGGCGGTTCCGGCGGCACCAGTTCGCTTTCGCTGGCAATGGAAGTGTATGACGCGAAGACGGGCACGCTTTTGTGGTCAATGGCGCAGGGTGGCCTTATGGATGCGCGTCAGGTGCACGACTTCTACCTTTTCTCCGTAACGGAAGTGAATCCCGAAGATCCTTCAAGTCTTATTGCCCGCGCCCTAGCCTGGGATATGGGCCGTCAGGTGCTGGGTTGGGTTGATCCCAGCCATCCGGCCCCCAAGGAATCCTCGTGGACAGACATGTTCAAGTCCAAGGCTTTCTAGACAGTTTTTGTGCCCGTGCGATCTATCAAAAAAACCGAATGGATGCTGCCGCCCAATTATTTATAAGCTGGCGCAATTGTTTTTGATTGATTTGGTTTTTCCATAACGCAACATGCCCCTAAAGCAAAAACTTTAGGGGCATGTTGCGTAGCTGTAGTGCAGGTTGTTTTAGGGAAACGCTGATTTATTCCGTTTGGCGGCGTTACTTCACTTTTTTTGAAACAGTCGAGGACGGAAGAGTCCACTCCTGCTTCAAAAAAAGATCGCGCCTTGCCAAGCGAAATAACTGCGCGTTTCCAGGAGGCTCTTTAATCAATGCTTCCTTAGAAAAAAAACCAGGTGAGCAGCAAAAAGAGCGGCAGCAAAATGCAGCCAGACCACATCATATAGCCGAAAAAGCTCGGCATGCGCACGCCCTGATTTTCAGCAATGGCCCGCACCATAAAGTTGGGCGCGTTGCCAATATAGGTATTGGCGCCCATAAATACGGCCCCCGCTGATATGGCGGCCAGGGTGGCAGGCGCATTGTGCATGAGACTTTGAGCGTCACCCCCGGCGGTATTGAAAAAGACCACATAGGTGGGCGCGTTATCCAGAAAACTTGAAAGCACACCCGTGAGCCAGAAATACATGGCGTTATCAGGCTGCCCGTTTTTGGAAACAAGCTGTATGAGACCGGAAAGCGCGCCGTCCGTACCGGATTTCAAAATGGCTATGGCCGGGATCATACTTACAAAGATGCCCAGAAAAAGCTTGGCTACTTCTTCAATGGGTGCCCAGGAAAACCCGTTGGCTTCCCGGCTGGCTTTGCTGGTAAGGCGCAGAGAAAGCCCTGCCAGGATAAGCAGCGTCAGATCACGCAAGAAATTTTGCCCTTCAACAGGCACGCCATATAGTTCGGCAACAGTGCCCAGCGGGTACAGGCCGGACAACAGCACAGCCACTACAATCCCGAGAAGAAGCAGCAGATTGACCTTGCCTTCGAGTCCCAGCTTTTTCGTGTGTTCCGTGTGGGACTGAACAGGAGCGGGTTTGCCTTCCCTGGCGAACAGTATTGAATCAAACGCCAGATAGATGAGCAGCAGAACCACAGAGAGCAGCAGTGTTTTCAAAAAGAGGTTGGTTGTGGTCCAGAAAAAGCTGACGCCCTTCAAAAATCCCAAAAAGAGCGGCGGGTCGCCCAATGGCGTGAGTGACCCGCCAATGTTGGCTACAAGAAATATAAAAAACACAACGCTGTGCACCTTGTAGCGGCGGTGGGCATTGGCGCGCAGCAATGGCCGAATGAGCAGCATGGCCGCTCCCGTGGTGCCCATCCAACTGGCGAGAACCGTGCCCACAGCCAAAAGAGCCGTGTTAACCAGAGGCGTGCCCGTTAGCGAACCTGTCAGGCGCACGCCGCCTGCCACTGTAAAAAGAGAAAAAAGCAGAATAATGAATGGGATGTAGTCAAGAATGATAATGTGCAAAAACTCGTACAGCGCCACAGATGGCCCAAAAACAAGAGCACAGGGCAACAGAAACGCTATCCCCCAGAATACGGAAATCTTGCCGAAATGCTGTTCCCAGAAGTGGGGGGCCGCAAGAGGCATGATGGCTATGGATAACAGCATGCAGGCGAAAGGAATGGCCCAGCGGATGTCCAGCCCGGCTCCGGGCAGATTTGGGTGCCCTTGAGCTGCCAGTGCGGCAGCGGGCAGGCAAAGGGTCAGTAGTAGCGCCATAAGCTGCGCTAGAATTTTCATTATAAGGCTCCAGCGTGTATTTTGGGGATTGCAGTTTCGCGGCAGTATATATTGGACAGGCCATGTAGACAATGCGCTTGCCTGGAGCTGTTTTTTTTGAGACATAACAAGGCCAGAACAGAACAGCAAAGGAATACCACATGCCCAAGGAACCCACGGCAAGGCGCAAGGCCCGCCTGCTTGAAGTGTTGAGCCATCGCCAGCCTAACCTGACGCTGGTTTTGGCGAATATTCATGATCCGCACAATGTGTCGGCCATCTATCGTTCGTGCGATGCCTTTGGCGTCAGCCGGGTAAACCTGTACTACACCAACACGCCCTTTCCCGTGCTTGGACGCAAAACTTCGGCTTCCGCCCGTAAATGGGTAGAAAGCGTGCGCCACAAAGACAGTGCCGCCCTTATGGAAAGCCTGCGCGGCCAGGGCATGCAGGTGCTCGCCACCTCCTGCTCTCCCACGGCACGGCCCTTGAGGGAATGGGATTTCACCAAGCCCACGGCGATCATTATGGGCAACGAGCACAGCGGGGTGGAGCAGGATTTGCTTGAGCAGGCTGACGGCGAGCTTTACATCCCCATGTACGGCATGATCCAGAGTTTTAACGTTTCGGTTGCCGCGGCCATCATCCTGTCCGAGGCCGCGCGTCAGCGTGGCGATGCGGGCATGTACGACGCCCCGCATATGGAAGCGGCGGCTCTGGAAGAAAAATTACAGGAATGGCTTGAAAAATAGCCCACAGGTTCCTGATATTGTTTCATACGCGCCGCTTTCCAGCCAGGAAGGCGGCGCTTGTGCATGTACCGTGAAATCTGGTCAGAAACAAAAACATGTTGTTTTTGGACCAAAAAAACTTGCTACGCTTGCGCCAGGAAAAACAGGTGAAATGTCATGTCAGATAAAGAAGAACTGCGGCAGCGTGTCATTGGCGGCATTTTAAGCATCGCGCAGCGTATGGAAGAGGTAAACGGGCTGTTTGACAAGGCCGGGGCCAGCCTTGGCGAGGCGGAACTTGGCGAGCTGATTCAGCCAGAAGTGCATTTTCTGACCCTTATTGCCAATGAAGGTCCGTTGAACGGCGTTACCGCAGCCAGAAAATTGGGTATACCGCGGGGCGGAATATCAAAAATGGCGGCCAGATTGCATGTGGCGGGACTTGTGGAACCTCGAAAAATGCCCGGCGACAAAAAGATCCAGCTCTATGCTCTCACGGATAAAGGGCAGCGGGCGGCGGGGCTGCACCGCACTCTGCATAACCTGACGGAAGACATGTTGTGGGAAAGGCTGAAGGCCAGCCCACAAGAAGATCTGGAGCGTTTTGCACACATGCTGGCGCGCACGTCCGATGCGCTGGGCGAGGCGAACAGGCAGGTTCGCATAAATGCGACAACCCTGTTGGCGGCACGTTCCGCTGTAACAGGCGGAACAGATAAAAGCTGATTGGGCTCGGTGCGTACACCAGATCAGAACTGGCGGGGCAGCCCGATCAAGGCAGGGGAGGGCAGGCTGATAGAATCCATGCCCGAACAGTGCTGGTGAGCAGTATTGGAGCCTGCCCCGGCTGCTGGTTGTGCTGTCGCTGGATCAAAAAGCAGAATTGCAGATGTTTGGGCGCGAGGCCCCAAGACCTTGCGCCGTCGCAATTTTAGATAATTCTTTTGTCCAACTGGCTGCGTCAAAAGGCCGTTTTTACTCCAGTCATGTTCCGTGAGAGTACACTTCTTCCGTAAAAAAAGCCTTTTTTCTTGCCCTTGGCACAAAATCATTTATCTAGAAACAGCCAATAGAGCATTTTAACTTTGAAAAGCTAAAAGGCTCTATTGCGCGTCGTTGCTCGGCTGCACATGCTTTTCAAAAAATTTACCGTTCCACTGGTAGCCAATGTCATAGGCCACAGGCACATGGGCCATGCCAGTGCTGGTCCAGAACAGCGGCTGCGCCCGCAGGCCGCCAAGGCCAAGGCAGATCATAACCGTCGCCTGTACATCTGGCGGCAATTTTTGATCCTTGGCCAAAAATTCTTCAATGGCGGGTTCAGCGGGCGTATCTACAGGCACAAGGCGGCCAGAAGCGTCCATACGCCACAGTTCCACCGTGCAGACGGTGCCGCCCAGAGTGCCGATGGCAGCGTCCAGGGATTCGTCATTGCTGTGCCGGAAAAGGCGCAGAGCTACAGCCACGTCATGAAAGGGCAGATTGGCGAAAACCATGATGTCTTCGGTTTCACCAGCCACTTCCCAAAAATCGGACTGACCTTTGGCCAGCAACTTTTGTTTTTCCTGTGAACTCAGGCCTTCAGGGGTGTTTTCAAAAATGCTTTCGGGCAGGCTGGCAAAAACCTCCCGCGCATTACGTTCTTGCCCGGTAGCCCCGGATTCAGCGGGGGCGAGGGCCAGAGCCGAAATGACGGCAAGCGCCAAAACAAAAAGAAGAGTGCGTGCGCGCTGGCAAATCATAATATACTCCCTGCACGGGTCAGTTTGATGGGCCCGCGCTCGTAAAAATTTTTATACCGCTTTTGCCATTTATTGTCCATGCAAGGGCGGCAGGAGTTATTCAGTTTTGTTTCTCTATCAAAATCGGCGTGTTGGCTCAGTATCCATGCCACGTCCAGGCTCAAAAGAGCCAGGCCATCTTGCCAATCGGCCTCGGCACGCTTACATATGCCCTCATGAACACCAGCACCAACAAGCCCTGCATTCACATCGAAAAGGCCCGCCAACACAACCTCAAAAATATCAGCCTGGACATCCCGCGTGATGAACTGGTGGTTATTTGCGGGCCTTCTGGCTCGGGAAAATCCACACTGGCTTTTGACATTGTGTACGCTGAAGGCCAGCGACGCTATGTGGAATCCCTTTCTGCCTATGCCCGCCAGTTTTTGCCCCAGATGGACAAGCCAGATGTGGAAAAAATTGAAGGTCTTTCGCCTGCCATTTCTCTTGAGCAGCAGAGCGTATCGCGCAACCCGCGCTCCACAGTGGGCACGGTTACAGAAATTTACGACTTTTTGCGCGTCTTTTTTGCCCGGCTTGGCCGCATGTACTGCCCCCAGTGCGGGCGCCCCATCGAAGCCCGCGCCGCAGACGAAATTATTTCTGACATCCTTGCTTTGCCGCAGGGTTCCAAATTTATGGTGCTGGCTCCGCTGGTAGAACTGCAAAAGGGCACCCATCAGGACAAGTTTAAAAAACTCAAGGCCGAAGGTTTTGCCCGGGTGCGCGTCAACGGCGTTTTTTATACGCTGGACGATGTGCCTGTTCTGGACAAAAACAAAAAGCACAGCATCGACCTTGTGGTAGACCGTCTGGTCAATAAGGAAGGCATCCGGGGACGCCTGGCGGATTCGGTAGAGCTGGCCTTGCGCTACGGTGAAGGCCGTCTTGTGGTGCACATGCCCGACAAGGCAGCAGCGGGTGAGGATGCCGATACCGTGCATTCCACGTCTTCGGTCTGCACGCACTGCCGTATTTCGCTGCCCGCGCCGAGCCCGCAGCTTTTTTCCTTTAACGGGCCGCAGGGGGCCTGCCCGCGTTGCGTGGGCCTTGGCGGCGTTGACTACTTTGAGCCGCGCCTTATAGCGCCCAATGTGGGCCTTTCGCTCAATACGGGCGTGCTTTTGCCCTGGGCCACGGACAAAATGTTCAGCCGTTACGAAGACGCGCTCAAGGCTTTGGGCAAGCGCTTCAAGTTCACGCTGTCCACTCCGCTGGAAGAGTTTTCTGAAGACGCACTGGCCGCGCTTTTTTATGGCGAGGACGAAAAGGGAAAGCCCGCGCGGTCTTCTCTGGGACTGCGCCGTAACTGGATGGGCGGCAACGTGGCCTTGGGCGCCGGGGGCGACTACCAAAGCGAACATTTCACCGCAGCCAGAAGCACGGGTGATGTGAGCGTCAATGATAAGCGCTGGCCGGGCGTTGTGCCCTTGCTGGAAAGCGGCATGCAGTATGGCGACGCCTGGCGCGAGGCTCTTTCGCGCTATCGGCAGACAATGGACTGCCCCGACTGCAAGGGGGCGCGGCTCAATGCCAACGCGCTTTCCGTGCGTGTGGACGATCTTAACATTGCGGCTTTCTGTAGCCTGTCTGTCGAGCGTGCCCTGGAGTGGTTGGAGAAACGCGAATTTACGGGCCGCCATGTGGTCATAGCTGAACCGCTTATGAAGGAACTGACCCACCGTCTGTCCTTCATGCGCAGTGTGGGATTGGAGTATCTTTCCCTTGGGCGATCCATGTCCACTCTTTCAGGTGGCGAAGCGCAGCGCATCCGTCTGGCAAGCCAGCTGGGTTCCGGCCTTGTGGGCGTGACCTATGTTCTGGACGAGCCCTCCATTGGTCTGCACCCGCGTGACAACGAGCGCCTTTTGGGCACCTTGCGGTCGTTGCAGGCGCGCGGCAATACCGTTCTGGTGGTGGAACACGACGAAGCCACCATCTGCGAAGCAGACACGGTTATTGAGCTTGGCCCAGGCTCCGGCGCGCACGGCGGCGATATCATGTTTCAGGGCAACGTGGACGACCTGCTGTCAAAGGCAGACACCCTCACGGCCCGCTATTTGCGCGGTGACGACACCATCGCTTTGCCCGACGCCCGGCGTGAGCCGCAGGGCGAACTGGTGCTGCACAATGTGACCACCAACAACCTGCGAAATGTGGACTGCCGTATTCCCCTGGGGGTGCTGACCTGCGTGACCGGGGTTTCCGGTTCCGGCAAAAGCTCGCTGGTGGTGGACACGCTTTACAAGCATCTGGCTTTGAACCTTGGTCTGCGTGTGGATCAGCCCGGCACCATCGGCGGTTTGGCCTATGAGAACGGCGCTGTTCCCGTTGAGCGCATCGTGGCCATTGACCAGACGCCCATCGGGCGCACGCCGCGTTCAAACCCGGCCACCTACACCAAGATATTTGATGAAATTCGCAATATCTTCGCTATGACGCAGGACGCCCGCAAGCGCGGCTACAAGCCGGGGCGGTTCAGCTTCAACGTGCGCGGCGGCAGGTGCGAAGCCTGCGGCGGCGACGGTCAGATTCGGGTGGAAATGCACTTTTTGCCAGACGTTTACGTCACCTGCGATGTGTGCAAGGGCAAACGCTACAACCACGAAACCCTCGAGGTGCGCTACAAGGGCCTGAACATCGCGGAGGTGCTCAATCTGACGGTGCGGCAGGCCAGAGAGCTGTTCGAGAACTATCCGACGCTGGAACGCCGTCTTGCCGTGCTGGAAGAGGTGGGGCTGGAGTATCTGCGTCTTGGTCAGCCCGCCACCACGCTTTCGGGCGGGGAGGCGCAGCGCATCAAGATTTCGCGTGAGCTGGGCAAGCGTTCGCTGCCGGGCACCATGTATATTCTGGACGAGCCCACAACCGGCCTGCACATGCATGAGGTGGGCAAGCTCATTAAGGTGCTGCACGCTCTGGTGGACAAGGGAGCCAGCGTGGTGGTCATTGAGCACAATACAGACATGATTCTGGCTTCTGACCATGTGCTGGATATGGGGCCGGGCGGTGGTGAAAATGGTGGGTTGATCGTCTCTGCCGGAACGCCTGAGGCCATTGTGGCCGACCCCAACTCCGTCACCGGAAGCTTTCTTATGCAGGAAAGGCTGGACAGGGTTAAACGGCGCGTCAACTAGAGCATGTTCACCTTCAAATGCTTGCTTGTCGGCGAAGCAAGTTCGCCTTGCAATCATTTGAGGCAAGGATTTTTAGTAAAAATCCTTGCAGAGCAGATACACTCTTCAAAGTGTACCTGCCCTAGGGTCTGTTTCTAAATAATTCTTTTGTCCAACTGTCTGCGTCAAGAAGGCCGTTTTTACTCCAGTCATGTACCGTGAGAGTACACTTCTTCCGTAAAAACGGCCTTTTTCCTTGCCCTTGCACAAATTATTTATTTAGAAACAGCCCCCAGGGCAGATTAACTTTGCGGATATATATTCTCAAAGTCTAAGACATGCTCGTTACGGCGTTTAACCGCCCAAGTAACTCCATGTATAAAAAGAGACCACCCGCCAGTGCGGGTGGTCTCTGTCAGAAGGTCAAGCAAGAGGAGGAGTGTACGGTTTTATGAGGCTGAGAAAAACAGGGGCTACAGCTTGCCCACCAGGTCCAGGCCCGGTTTCAGGGTAGCTTTGCCGGGCTTCCAGCGGGCGGGGCACACCTGATCGCCGTGTTCGGCAACAAACTGGGCGGCTTCGAGCTTGCGCAGCAGTTCCTCGGCATTGCGGCCAATGCCCAGATCGTGCACTTCATAGGCTTTGATGACGCCTTCAGGATTTACAATAAAACTGCCGCGCAGGGCTTGGCCCGCTTCTTCAATCAGAACATGGAACGAACGGGCAAGGGTGCCTGCGCAGTCGGCAAGCATTGGGTATTTGATTTTGGCGATACTGGGTGAAGCGTCTGCCCACGCTTTGTGTACGAAGGCGCTGTCGCATGAAACAGAGTAGATTTCGCAGTTAAGCTTTTTAAAATCGTCGTACATTTCAGCAATGTCTTCGAGTTCCGTGGGGCACACAAAGGTAAAGTCCGCCGGATAGAAAAAAAATACAGACCAGTGTCCGAGCAGGTCGAGGTCGCAGACAGTTTTCAGATCGCCAGCCTGATAGGCCTGCACAGAAAAGGGTTCTACCTTCGTGTTGATCAGATTGGACATGATGTTTTCCTTTTTTTCTGCGGACGGTTTCAATGTCCGGCAAAGGTGAGGTTTGCTCTTTTTTGAAAACAGTATTCAGTCTCAATATGTCTGTCAAGTGAATCAGCAGAGTCAGGACAAATGGTATTTGAAATGCGCTCTAAATAGAAGCCCGTTATGAATCCTTTGTTTTTTCATCCCTCTGCACAGGCTATGCGGCTCACGGCAATGGGGCAATGTGCTCACGGTGTTTGTGCTTTCGGGATATTCGGCCCGATCAGGCATTTGTAATCCATTGCTTTTTACCTGAAAGTACGTCACAAGTAATGCTGTGTATATTGAAACTCAAGCTGAATCCGCCAAAAAAGCATCTTCTGTTTTTACATGGCGCGAGACGGAAAAATATTTTATTATGCAACCGGGGGTAGGCAAATTATGACAGCAAAACAGCGCAACGCCTGCCTGGCGGACTTTTTGGAGTTCATGAACCATAAGGGACTGAACACCACGTCGCAACGGCGTATCATAGCCGAAGCCTTTTTTGAGCTGCCGGGCCACCATTCTCTTGAAGAGTTTTATCAGCACATTCTGCAACGCGACCCGGGTATCGGGCAGACCACGGTATACCGTACCCTGAAGCTGCTTTGTGACGCCGGAATGGCTATGGAAATTCATTTCAGTGACGGCATCACCCGCTATGAAGTAGCCAAGCCGGACAGCCATCATGACCACCTTGTCTGCCTGCAGTGCGGCAAGATTGTGGAAATCTGCGATCCGCGCATTGAAAAGCTTCAGCGCGAAATGGCTGAAAAGTATGGGTTCAAGCTTCGCGGGCACGTCCATAATCTTTATGGCCTGTGCGAATCTTGCCGGGCTGAGGCCGCCGCAGAAGATATTTAGATTTTTACTTCCGTCAGGCGGGGCTGCATGGCCCTTCCTGTGCTCTATGCATCAAAAACCGTAGCGGTGTGAAATTGCCGTGGTTGTCTGGGGTTTGCGCCAAAGACACAAACGGGTTTTGCGTTGTTCAGCCGTGCGTGGGCATGTTCAGGCTTTGAGCGTCTGCCTTCGCAGTTGGTTTGCCGCATACGGGGCAAATCTGGATAATATTCTCCCCACTAATACACAGAAACTCGATCAGCGCCCAAAAGCGTTGTCGAGTCTTTTGCTTGCGAACTTGACTTTCATTTTCGTCAAGAGCAAAATATTCTCATGAGGTGATTCACATGGACACACAACTGATTGTCGTAGCACTTTGTATTGCAGGCGCGGCTTTTTTTATTATCCGTCGTATGGTGCGGGCCGTAAACAAAGGCCAGTGCGGTTGCGGCTGCGACGGTGGCTGCGGAAGCCCTGACAAACCAAAAGAAATGTCTTGCTGCTGCTCAAGCAAGACTACTGAAGCTGACGCTCAACGCCTGGAAGCTTCGCGTATTGATTCGGGACGCAAGGCTGATAGCTAGGGCAATTTAATTTTGAAGAAAGCTTAACTGCCCTAAGGCTGCACGAAAGCGCATTGAGCTGAAATGCGGTGGGAATTCTGCCGGAAATTACATTTTCGGTAACGAGCGTGTATTGAGCTTTGAAAATACACATTTTCAAAGTTAATCCGCTCAAAAAGAGGCAAGGGAGATTTTTGTTGGCCATGCCCTGCTTGAAACGTCTTCCGGCCTCCATCCGGCTGATTGCGACGGTGTTTTCAAGCAGATGGTTTGCTCCCGCTCCGGTAATCCGGCAAAAATTCTTCTCTATCATCGCCCCTCCGCTCGCAGTCTGGTGTTGCCGTGCCTCATCAGACTGCGAGATAGTACGGCCCCGGAGTTTTCTCCGGGGCCGTCATTTTGGTTGCGCATGCATTGTTGGGAAAGGGCGCGCATATGTTTATTTGTGCCCGGCAGGCGAGATTCAGTGCAGACAGTTTTTCAGAACAGCAAGACATGTAGTCAGCCGTCCGGCGTGGCCGCAAAGGCTGCTGCAGCTGCTATTTACAAGAGAATCAAGGCCGCCGAAAACCCCCTTTGAAAGGCATTGCGCCGAAAGAACATTATTTGTCTGAAAAGGTGAGGTTTCTGAACCAGTCCGGCACCGCCACAGGGCGGCCTTCTTTATTCACCAGCGCATGCTGGGTCATACCCGTGGCCAGCAGGCGCGTCTTGTCCTCGTTCCATAACTCATATACAAAGCGCAAGGAGGCACGTGTCCATTCGCTGATGCCAGCGCGCACCTGCAAAAGGTCGTCGTAATGGGCTGGCGAACGGTAGCGGCACTGCGCCTCACGAACGGGCAGAATGATGCCCTTTTTTTCCACCTCGGCGTAGCTCATGCCACAGCGGCGGATGTATTCGCCACGGGCGCGTTCAAAGAGGTGCAGATATTCAGCGTAATAAAGAACGCCCATCGTGTCAGTTTCTCCGTAAGAAACGCGGTGGGGCATCCAGATATTAGGAATGGGGAAAGTGTCATGCACGAAAAAGCTCCTTGTTTATATGTATCTTGCAGCTCTGATTCGGCCTGGAGCCAGCGTGGCCAAAGGTCTGGCCTGGCGTTACTGCTGCTTATGTGCCTGGTGTTGGGCGCTTGCGCCAAAACAGTAACTCCGCCCGCGCCGGAGCCTGTGGGGCCGCCTGTGGGCTTTGAAAGCCCAGAATTTTTTGTGAGCTGTCTGGTGCCCCGCAACCAGGATTTGACCAGTTGGAAGGACATGGCCCCTACCGTGCGAAAGTCTTTGCGCTATGTCAACAGCAAGCCCCAGGGCGCGATTGCAGTGCAAAGGCCCGGCCTTACCGTCACCTGGGGTGAACTTTCGCGCACACTTACGCGTCTGCAAGAGTTGCTGCCCCGCCTGGACAAGGAACCGGAGCTTTTTCTTGCCAACTTCACATGGGTACAAGTGCCTGACGGTATAAAATACTCGGGCTACTATGAACCTATGGTGCGCGCCAGCCGTACACGCAAGCCGGGCTATACCCAGGCGATTTACGGTTTGCCGCCGGATCTCAAGTCTGTGGTTGCCAAACGTGGCCGCTATCATGACCGCCGCACTATTGAAGAAAAGCAGGTGCTTGCGGGCAAGGGGCTTGAACTGGCCTGGGCCGCTGACCCTGTGGACGTGTTCTTTTTGGAAATACAAGGGTCCGGCAGGCTGGTTTTTGACGACGGCACCCAGGCATACATCAACTATGCCGGACAAAATGGGCACAAATACAAAAGTTCGGGCCGCATCATGCGCGAAAAAGGCCTGCTTAAACAGGGTGATATTTTTGAGCAGCGGCAATGGTTCAAGGACAACCCGCATCGCGTGCGCGAAATACTTAACGACAACCCGAGCTATGTCTTTTTCAAATACGGCAGCCGTGGCCCCACTGGGGCTATGGGCCATGTGGTTGACGACTGGCTCTCCCTGGCCACAGACCGCACCTTTATTCCCCTTGGCTCCATCGTGGCCTATGGCGTGAACATTCCTGATCAGCAGCGCGGCAAAGTGCCCCTGCGCGGTATTGGCTTTGCGCAGGACGTGGGCGGGGCCATCAAGAAAAACCGTATCGACGTCTTTTGTGGCGGCGAAGAGCGCGGTAACTTTGTGGCCAGCCATCTGGACGCCAAGGGACCAGCCTGGGTTCTGCTGGCAAAATAGGTACAAAGCCTGACTATGGAAACTACCCCTGGAGCAGAGTAATCTTGAAAAAGGTTACATGATCTAATCCAGATCAGGGCTTACGAACTTTCCAATAAACATGGGCCATTGGCGGATTTTGTCGAAGGATAATTGCGTAAAAACACAAGGCGCGCCCCCGGAGGGGCGCGCCTTTCTGCGTGTTTGGGTATGCCGTGGTGAGCTACCTAGCCGAGGAAGGCCTTAAGGTCGTCCTGCGGGTTGGAGACGCCGCCGATCTTGAACTGCTCAACCAGCACCTTGACCACATTGGGCGAAAGGAAGGCGGGCAGGGTGGGTCCAAGATGGATATTCTTTACGCCAAGGCTGAGCAGGGCCAGCAGCACGATAACTGCCTTCTGTTCATACCAGGCGATGTTGTAAACGATGGGCAGGTCGTTCACGTCCTCAAGGCCGAAAACTTCCTTGAGCTTAAGGGCGATGACGGCCAGGGAGTATGAGTCGTTGCACTGCCCGGCGTCCAGCACGCGGGGGATGCCGCCGATGTCGCCGAGGTTGAGCTTGTTGTAGCGGTATTTGGCGCAGCCAGCGGTAAGGATGACCGTATCCTTGGGCAGGCCGGCAGCGAATTCGGTGTAGTAGTCGCGGGATTTGGCGCGGCCGTCGCAGCCGGCCATGACCACAAACTTCTTGATAGCACCGGACTTCACGGCGTCAATAACCTTGTCGGCCAGGGCCAGCACCTGGTTGTGCGCGAAGCCGCCGATGATTTCGCCGGTTTCAATTTCCGTAGGCGCGGGGCAGGTCTTGGCGTGAGCGATGATAGCGCTGAAGTCTTTGTGTTCGCCGATTTCACCGGGAATATGCTTGCAGCCCGTGAAGCCCACGATGCCCGTGGTGTACACGCGGTCCTTGTAGCTTTCCTTGGGGGGCACAAGGCAGTTGGTGGTCAGCAGGAGGGGGCCGTTGAAGCTTTCAAATTCTTCCTTCTGCTTCCACCATGCGTTGCCGTAGTTGCCCTTGAAGTGGGCGTACTTCTTGAAGGCGGGGTAGTAGTGGGCGGGCAGCATTTCAGAGTGGGTGTACACGTCAACGCCCGTGCCTTCAGTCTGCTGCAACAGCATTTCCAGGTCGCGCAGGTCGTGGCCAGAGATCAGGATGCCGGGGTTGGTGCCCACGCCAATGTTGACCTTGGTGATTTCGGGGTGGCCGTAGGTGCCGGTGTTGGCGGCATCCAGCAGGGCCATTGCAGACACGCCGAACTTGCCGGTTTCAAGTGTAAGACCCACGAGATCGCCGACGCTCAGGCTGTCGTCCAGCGTTTTGGCAAGGGTTTCCTGCATAAAGGCGTCAAGGCTGTCTTCATGCTTGCCCAGCACGTCAGCGTGCTTGGCGTAGGCGGCCATGCCCTTGAGGCCAAAGGTGATGAGCCAGCGCAGGGAGCGCATGTCGTCGTCAGTGGTAGCCATAACGCCCACGGTTCCGGCCTTGGCGAGCATTGCGGTTTTGTCGTCGGCTTCCCACAGGGCGGCGTCGCTGAGTCCGGTCTTGT
The DNA here is from genome assembly GCA_023386035.1 of Pseudomonadota bacterium. GTDB lineage: Bacteria > Desulfobacterota > Desulfovibrionia > Desulfovibrionales > Desulfovibrionaceae > Desulfovibrio. Next base: position 130,841 of record JAEWKM010000048.1, on the reverse strand, counting down.
TGCCAAGAGTGGCGGCCAGTTCTTTTTTGGCGCTACAGGTCATGCGGATGCGCTGGGCCAGAATGTCGTCGTCAAAGTTGGCGTTGGTGATGGTGGCAAAAAGGTTGCCCACAACCAGCTGGTCGATCTTGTGGTCAATGGCCTTGCCTTCGGCGCGAAGGCGGGTGGTGATCTGGCCAAGGCCCTTGCTCACATACACCAGCACGTCTTGAAGAGCGGCGGTTTCAGGCTTTTTGCCGCACACGCCAACCTGGGTGCAACCCTTGTTGCCTACGGTTTCCTGACACTGATAGCAGAACATGGCATTACTCATGGTAGTATCCTTATTGCAGCTCCGTTGCGGCGGAGGCTAGGGTGAACCCGCACATGGCGGGCACGGCAGCATTGGAATCTATTGAATTTCAGTGGGAAAAACGACAACCAGCAACATCTTGAAGCGCTCCAGCGCGCTGACGGAGTGGGGCTGCCCTGCGGGCATCACGATGGCTTCGCCCGCCTTGATGGAGGTGGCCTGTCCGTTGATGTTGACCTGAGCCTGACCATCCAGGGCCAGAACAAAGGCGTCACCCGTGGAGGTGTGGGCGCTGATTTCCTCTCCCTTGTCAAAAGCGAAGAGCGTCATTCCCACAGCAGCATTTTGAATCAGCGTCTTGCTGGCTATCTGGCCGGGCTGGTACTCCACCTGCGCTGCAAGGGGCAGAGCCGTGGCGTAATCGAGATTTCTGAGGAAGTGTTGCATGGGGTCCTCCTTGGCTTTGACGATTCCTGTATAGCAAGGGGGAGTATCTGCGTCCGTAACAATTGTTACGGAACAAAATAATCGTAAAATTCTTTTAGCCGTTCAGGGTGGGGCAGGGCGATGGCTTTTCCGTGTATGTCCAGCAAACCCTCGTCGCGCATGGCTGCCAGCTCGCGCGAAAGCGAGGGGCGCGTTACGCCCAGAAAGTCTGCCATCTGTTCACGGTTCATTCCCAGAGCCAGCGAACCGTCCGGGGCGCGGTGTTCAAGCAGCAGGGCGGCGATCTTGCGGCGCAGGCTGCCTGACGAGAGCAGCGACACCCGGCGGGTCAAAAAAAAGGCTTTGCGCGCAAAGACAGAAAGCATGTTGCGGATGATCTGCGCGTGCATGGCACAACGCTTTTCACAGGTGGAATAAAAAAATTTGGCGGGTATGGCCAGAACGCGCACCGGGCTTTCAGCCTGTACGCTACAGCCGTAGGTGGATTGGTCCAAAAAAACATATACCTCGCCAAAGAGGTCGCCGGGCCGGTCAATACGGGCCATGACCGCGCGCCTGCCGTCTGCGCCGTCACGTCCAACAGTGACAGATCCTTCCAGTAAGACAAACAACCGATTGGGAGAATCAGTCTCGCAAAAAACCATGCCGCCCTTGCCATATTTCTCTTCAACAGCTCCGCTGCATCCCAGGCATAACCTGGCGTCATCCGAGCTCATATGGGCGAAAAGGTCACAGTTTTTCAGGGCCTGATCCATATATCCTTCCATTATTGGAGAAAATCGACACCAAAGACCCGTGCCGATTATGGCGCGTTTGAGGTCAGTATACACAAAAGGGGATAAAATGCACATCACTAAGTTTGGCTTTGCCCAAATCGCATGCACCCAAAGTAAAAAGTTTTTCAGGCTTCAGAGAACTGGCGCACCATCGGTTTTTTGATTGGTATGTCAGATGGGCCTTGGGGCCGATGCGGCTGGGCCAAAGACAAACAATGGATTGTGAGCAATGCGGAATAATGCCGCCCTTTCGTGACGCGCAGGTGGTAACGGCGTTGCAATGACGTAAAAAAGCCCGTTTCCGGGCTTTTTTATCAAACATGATTCGTGGTGCGTGCTCTATTATAATGAAGGCAGCCCCAGCAGCACACGGGCAGATACCGCCACCTGCATGAGCACCTGAGAGATGTCCTTGATGGCCTGCATATTTTTGGATTCCACCTTTGGCAGCACAAGTATCTGGTCGCCGGGCATGATGTCGTCCCCGCCCTGCGTCACAGAACCGTTCTGGTGCATGACCAGAATCTTGTCGCTGTCTGCACGGTTGGTCAGGCCGCCCGCGCCCTTGATGTAGTCGCTGGAGTCTTTCTTTTTGGCCCACAGCATGGCCTGGGGCACCATAACTTCACCGCTGACAAGGACAACATCACTCTTGGTGGGAATGACGATAATATCGCCTTCTTCCAGGCTCAGGTCGGCCTTGCTGGTGCCGCCGTCCAGAACAACCACGCCTTCGGGTTCCACTGCCTTGGCGCGCTCCACAAACTTGGAAACCATTTCGGCTTCCTTGGCGCGAATCTGCGCTTCTTCAGTACTGGCCGAAGAGGCGGTGAGGGCAGTTTCTTCCAGACGGCGCAACGAGTCGGCTATAGCTTTTTTCTGACGGGCAGCCACGCTTTTGCGCTTGATGTACATAGCATCAAGGTTGGCGCGTTCAGGCTCTACGGCAATAAAGTTTTTTACGTCGCGCAGGCGTGCGCCCTGACGTACGGGAAAGCGCGAAGCGCCGCGTACCGCGCCCTGCACTTCAATCATTATGGTGTTGCCGGATGCGTCAGCGATAAACTGTATTTTGTCGCCGTCTTCAAGGCGCAGGCTGCGCAGATCCTTGAGGGGCAGATATGTGCTGTAAGGCGCGCCGTTGCGCGTGCCGTTGAGGGCTATGTGCGAGGTGCGGCCCTCGGGGTCGGCCAGTTCGATCAAAGCCGCGCCCGTTGCCTGATTTTTGGGGAATTCAAAAAGCGCCGAATTGCGCACGGTTCCGGTGGCTGTAATTGTGGGGCCCTTTTCGCCCACCACCAGCGTGTCGCCGTCCTGCAAGCGCACTGCAGGCAGCACGCCCTTGCGGGCAAAGGGGTAGAGATCAAGGTTCGCTACCGACTTGCCGTCGCGCATGAGGTGTATGTCTCGGTAGCTGCCGCGCACAGGGTCAAGGCCGCCTGCCTTGTCCAGAAAACTCAGCAGCGGGTCATTGGGGCCGCCAGTGTAGCTTCCGGGGCGGGTCACGCCGCCCGTCACAAAAATAGCCACGGGGCGGGCATCCAGAGGGGCGGCGTAGATCTGCGCATTGGGGTGGCCGTTGGCAGCCAGTTTGCTGCGCAGCGCGTCGATCAGCTTGTCGTAGGCAAGCCCGGCCACGGGCATGTCGCCCACTTCAGGCAGGTTCATGTGCCCGTCCGGGCCCACGGTCAGGGTGCGGTCAACATTAAGGTCGCCGCCCCACAAGCGCACCACCACCCGGTCGCCGGGGGCGATTACCGAGCCTTCTTTATTTTGGGCAAAATTACCCTGAAAAAGATTGGCCGCGTAGGGCCGCACATTGTCTTCAGCCCGGGCTGCTCCGCAAAGGGTCAGCAAGGCCAGAATGACGAAAAAAAAGTTTTTTTGCAGCATGGTATTCCAAAGGATGAGACGCGCGGTTTCGCGGCCAAGCCGCGCCGCGCGCCTGCAATAGTTACGGGGCAGCGCCCCGCTGAAATTATGGCTTGGAGATGCCCTGGCCCCATACTCTGGGAGCCATGACCCAGCGCCCCTTTTCGTCCTGGCAAAGAACCACCACTTCAGCTTCCTTTTGCCCGGCCAGTACTGTGCCGCGTTTGCAGTTTTCGCCCTTGGCCGAGGTGAAAACTTCGTCAACGCTCACGCTTACGCCCTGGCCAAACTGTATGTCATCTACAACAGTGGTCTGGCCGGGAGTGGAAACTATCATGAAGCTTTCTACGGGGCCAGGGGGCGTTTCTTCCCTTTGCGGGGTTTCGCCAAGGCCGCAGGCGGCCAAAGGCAAAGTAAGAAAAAGTGCGGCGGCCAGAGTAGCCAGACGGCTAAGGCGCGATACGCGCGTAGTACAGAGGGATGTGTTCATACGGACTCCTGGCGGCGGCGAACCGTTGCGCCATGATCATCTGACGTGATTGCGGATCATTTTCTTTCACTCCCTGTCGCAGAGAACGCGCCCTCTGTCAATTGTCGCCGCGGGCAATACCTTTCAAGTTTGAGGTAATAGTCACGCTTTTTGTTAAAACGGGGAAAATTAAAACCAAACACATAAGATACCATAAGCTTATGGTGTCCACACTTTATAAATCCTGAATTTTATTTTGCATTTTGTTGTGAGGGTGCTATTATCCGCACAATCTGAGCATCAGGTCATGCATCGTTTCAGGAGAATCCATGACAAAAGCCTGTATGAAAACCATACATGTTCATGAGGCAGTTGGTAGTGTTCTTTGTCACGATATAACACGGATTGTGCCCGGCGAGAGCAAAGGGCCGGTTTTCAGCAAGGGCCATGTGGTGCGCCCCGAAGATATCAAGGTGCTGCTCGAAGTAGGCAAGGAGCATCTTTATGTTTTCGAGCCACTGCCAGGCATGGTGCACGAAAATGACGCAGCTGCCCGCATCGTGGCTGCCACGGCAGGAAGCAACCTTACTGCCGGAAATCCCAAAGAAGGGCGCATCAACCTTTCTGCCGCATGTGACGGCCTGTTGAAAATTGATGTGCCCACACTCGCAAAAATCAATGGTCTGGGCGAAATTACTGTCGCCACCCTGCACAGCCTGCAGTTTGTGACCAAAGGGCGGCCTGTGGCTGGCATGCGCGTTGTGCCTCTTATGATTGAAGAGGAAAAGCTGCGCAGTATGGAAGAGATGGTCAGCCATCCCGTTGTGGAAGTGCTGCCCCTCGCCCACGCCAAAGTGGGCGTGGTGACCACAGGCAGCGAAGTCTATTATGGCCGCATTCAAGACGCTTTTGGCCCGGTGCTGCGAAAAAAATTCGCCAAGCTGGGCAGCAGTGTTATGGGCCAGACCCTCACCAGTGATGAAGTGGACATGACAGCCTCCGCCATTGTGGATTTTCTGCATCAAGGTGCAGACATGATTGTGGTTACTGGCGGTATGTCCGTTGACCCCGACGACCGCACGCCCTCTGCCATTCGTGCTTCCGGCGCAGAAATTGTCAGTTATGGCGCTCCGGTATACCCGGGGGCCATGTTTCTTCTAGCTCACGCCACAGGCCCGCGAGGGCGTGTACCTGTGCTGGGGCTGCCGGGCTGCGTCATGTACCACAAGGCCAGTATTTTTGATCTGGTGGTGCCGCGCCTTTTGGCTGGCCTGGAGGTCACCGCTGAAGACGTGGCGGGCATGGGGCATGGCGGCTTTTGCGCCAGTTGTCCCGAATGCACCTACCCCATTTGCCCCTTCGGCAAGTAAAAGTGCGGGTGCACTGGTATCACAATCAAGCTTTCACTTTCTATCAGATGGAGCAGAGCGGCGCATACGCCGTCCAGCTACGGCCTTGAGCGCGGATACCCCGCGTCGGCATATACACAGGCATCCATCAACAAAGGAGTCGCGCATGGAACCTAAAACTCTTGTAGTCAATGGCATTCCCCGGCGTTTGCTGGTCAGCCCCAACGACACGCTTGTGGACGTGCTGCGCAGCCAGTTGCAGCTCACCAGCGTCAAAGTGGGTTGCGGCAAGGGGCAGTGCGGCGCTTGTACCGTTCTTCTGGACGGCAAAGTGTCGCGCGCCTGCATCATCAAAATGAGCCGCGTAGCAGAAAACGCAGCCGTGACCACCCTTGAAGGCATTGGCACCCCCGCCTGCCTGCATCCCCTGCAGCACGCCTGGATACAGCACGGCGCGGCCCAGTGCGGTTTTTGCACCCCCGGCTTCATCGTGTCGGCCAAGGCCCTGCTGGACGAAAATATCAAGCCCAGCCGTGAAGACGTGCGCGACTGGTTCCAGAAGCACCACAACATCTGTCGCTGCACGGGCTACAAGCCTCTTGTGGACGCCGTTATGGACGCTGCCGCCATCATGCGCGGCGAAAAAACCGTTGAAGATATCAGCTTCAAGATGCCCGCCGACGGCCGCATCTGGGGTACCAGCATTCCTCGTCCCAGCGCCGTAGCCAAGGTCACAGGCGTGGCTGAATACGGTGCTGACGCCGTTGTGCGCATGCCTGAAGACACGCTGCACCTGGCTTTGGCCCAGGCCAAGGTTTCGCACGCGCTCATCAAGGGTATTGATACCTCCGAAGCCGAAAAGATGCCCGGCGTGTTCAAGGTACTGACCCATAATGACGTGAAGGGCAAAAACCGCATCACGGGCCTCATCACCTTCCCTACCAACAAGGGTGACGGTTGGGAACGCCCCATTTTGAACGACAGCAAGATCTTCCAGTACGGCGACGCTCTGGCCATCGTTTGCGCCGACTCCGAAGCCAATGCGCGCGCTGCCGCCGAAAAGGTCAAGTTTGACCTGGAACTGTTGCCCGAATACATGAGCGCCCCTGAAGCTATGGCTCCTGACGCCATTGAAATTCACCCTGGCACGCCCAACGTCTATTATGACCAGCTTGAAGAAAAAGGCGAAGATACCGCACCCTTCTTCAACGATCCCAATAACGTGGTCATTGAAGGCAGCTACTACACCCAGCGTCAGCCGCATCTGCCCATCGAGCCCGACGTGGGCTACGGCTACATCAACGAGCAGGGCCAGGTGGTCATCCACTCCAAGTCCATCGGCCTTCATCTGCACGCGCTCATGATCGCCCCCGGTCTTGGTCTGGAATTCCCCAAGGATCTCGTCCTGGTGCAGAACACCGCTGGCGGCACCTTTGGCTACAAGTTCAGCCCCACTATGGAAGCCCTGATCGGCGTAGCCGTCATGGCTACTGGCCGTCCCTGCCATCTGCGCTACAACTATGAGCAGCAGCAGAACTACACAGGCAAGCGTTCGCCTTTCTGGACCACGCTGCGCTACGCGGCCACCAAGCAGGGTAAAATTCTCGCTATGGACACGGACTGGAGCGTTGACCACGGTCCTTACTCCGAATTCGGTGACCTGCTGACCCTGCGCGGTGCGCAGTACATCGGCGCTGGTTACGGCATCGCCAATATTCGCGGCGTAGGCCGTACGGTTGCCACCAACCACTGCTGGGGCGCGGCTTTCCGCGGTTACGGCGCGCCGGAATCCGAATTCCCCTCTGAAGTGCTGATGGACGAACTGGCGGAAAAGCTCGGCATGGATCCCTTCGAACTGCGCGCCCTTAACTGCTATAAAGAAGGCGACACCACGCCTACGGGTCAGGTTCCTGAAGTCATGAGCCTGCCTGAAATGTTTAGCAAAATGCGTCCTTACTACGAAGAATCCAAAAAGCGCGTGAAGGAACGTTCCACCGCCGAAGTAAAGCGCGGCGTGGGCATCGCCCTTGGCGTGTACGGTGCGGGTCTTGACGGGCCGGATACTTCCGAAGCCTGGGTGGAACTTAATATGGATGGCAGTGTGACTCTGGGTAACTCCTGGGAAGACCACGGCCAGGGCGCGGACGCCGGTTCGCTGGGCACGGCCCACGAAGCGCTGCGTCCCCTGAATATCGCTCCTGAAAATATTCACCTTGTAATGAACGACACCAGCAAGACCCCCAACTCCGGTCCTGCTGGCGGTTCACGCTCGCAAGTGGTCACGGGCAACGCCATTCGCGTGGCCTGCGAAATGCTCATTGAGGGCATGCGCAAGCCCGGCGGCGGCTTCTTTACGGCTGACGAAATGAAGGCTGAAGGCCGCCCGCTGCGCTATGAAGGCAAGTGGACCGCCCCTGCCAAAGACTGCGACCTCAAGGGTCAGGGCTCGCCTTTCGCCTGCTACATGTACGGTCTTTTCCTTACGGAAGTGGCTGTTGAAAAGGCTACGGGCAAAACCACCGTTGAAAAGATCGTCTGCGTGGCCGATATCGGCACCCTCTGCAACAAGCTTGTGGTGGATGGTCAGATCTACGGCGGTCTCGCCCAGGGCGTTGGCCTTGCGCTTACCGAAGACTACGAAGACCTCAAGAAGCACAGCACCATGGGCGGTTCGGGCGTTCCCAGCATCAAGGTGATTCCCGACGATATGGAAATCATCTATGTGCAGACCCACCGCAAGGACGGCCCCTTCGGAGCATCCGGCGTGGGCGAAATGCCTCTCACCGCGCCGCATGCGGCCATCATCAACGGCATCTACAATGCCTGCGGCGCGCGCATCCGGCACCTGCCCGCGCGTCCCGAAAAGGTCTTGGAGGCCATGCCCAAGTAGGGTAGGTTTATAGCAAAAGAAACCCGGAAGGGGGGACCTGCAGAATGGCCCACATTGTTGGGTCGGCTGCAAGAAAATCCCTCCTTTCGGGCCCTCCCCGCAAAGTTCACTGTTTTTTCCAGGCGCAGGGGCCACAGGCCCATACTGCGGATTTTCCGTCAGCGGGGTTTTCGGGGGTAGCCTGAAAACCCCGCTGATACGATGGTACGAGAAAAAAGCGGTTGCTGGCTTGCCGTGAAAAATGCAGGCGGGCGGCGATAAAACGTGTTTACGTTTTTCAGCACTTTCAATCGGTTTTCAGTGAGTTTACGCCATGATGGATCAAAAGCGCCTGCACGAGATTGAAGCCCGTTGCACGCAGGAGAGTCCTCCGCGTTGCCGTGAAGCTTGTCCTTTCGATCTGGACGTACGCACCTTTATGGCGCGCATGGCCGAGGGCAAGCCCGGCGAAGCCCGCAAGCTGATGGAGCGCCACCTGCCCCTGCCGGGCATTATGGCGCGCATTTGCGACGCCCCCTGCGAAAATGTTTGCTTGCGGCGCGATCTTGGCGGCAGCGTGGCCATGCATCGCCTTGAGCTTGCCTGTATGCTGGCGGTTGGGCCGCAGGGCCGTCCTTTGCCCTTGCCGCCCAAGCGCTTCAGCATAGCGGTTATGGGCGCTGGTTTGGCTGGCTTGGCGGCGGCCTGGGATCTTTCACGCAAGGCCTATCCTGTAACGGTATTTTATGCCGGAACGCCCAGCCAGACAGTGCAGGAGGTCTATCCGCAACTGGGCAGCCACGGCGACGCGGCTTGCCCCAAGGATTTTCTTGCCGAAGATATGGAGCTTTTGGCCCGCCAGAAGGTGCAGTTTGTTGAAGCTGCACTGGACCAGTCCCTGCTGGACAAGGTGGCGGCGGAATATGCTGGTGTGCTTGTGGATGCTGGCGTGGTTCCGTCTCTGATACCTGCTCTGGCTGATTTGGACGAAGAAACCCTGCACTGGCGGGATAATATCTGCTGCGCGGGCTGGTGTAGTCAAACACCCACAGGACATGCTTTTGCCTCGTCTTCACGGCAGGCAGGGCAGGGACGGCGCGCAGCCCAGACGCTGGAGCGCGTGACCAGTGGCGTGTCGCTTACCGCCGCGCGCAACAAGGAACAGGGAGCCTTGCATACGGATGTGAAGGGCATTGCATCCGCGCCACGCGTGGAGCCCGCCGAGACCGTGTATGCTGCCGACGAGGCCGTGGCGGAGGCCGCCCGTTGTCTGCAATGCCAGTGTATGATCTGCGTGCGCGAATGCGTGTATTTGCAAAAATACAAGGGCTATCCGCGGGTGTACGCGCGGCAGGTGCATAACAACGCCTCTATCGTCAAAGGGTTGCATACGGCCAACGCCTTGATTAACGGCTGCGCCCTCTGCGGCCAGTGCGAAGAGCTTTGCCCCGAGAATTTTTCCATGGCCGAGCTTTGCCTTTCCGCCCGCCAAGATATGGTGGAAAACGGCTACATGCCGCCATCGGCCCACGAATTCGCCCTGGAGGATATGGAAAACGCCTCTGGCGCGGAATGCGCCCTTGTCTTGCCCGACACTTCCTTGCCGCCTGGTGCTAGCCCTTCATGGCTGTTCTTTCCCGGTTGCCAGCTTGCTGCCTCGCGTGGCGAGCAGGTGGCGCGGGTTTACGCCCTGCTGCGCGAGCGCATGGCTGCAAGCCCCGACCCCGGCGTAGCCCTTATGCTTTCCTGTTGCGGCATTCCTGCCCGGTGGGCTGGGCGGGCCAATCTTTTTGCCGAACATATGGAAAAATTGCGTCAGGTCTGGATAGACCTTGGCAAACCGCGCATAATGGCGGCGTGTTCTTCCTGCCTCACGGCGTTGCGTGAAGCCTTGCCTGAGGTGGAAGCGCTGTCTCTTTGGGAGGTCTTGGACCAGATGGGCCTGCCCGACGGGCCGCTGGCTTCTTTGGCTCCGGCAACTGGCGAAGTTGAAAAATCCGGCAACGGCCAGCATGCGAACGGGCAAGGCACGGCCATCAACCTGCCTGAAATTTTTTCCATTCAGGATCCCTGCACGGCACGGCACGACAGCGCATGGCTCGCGGCTGTGCGTAGCCTGTCCAGGCGGGCGGGAGCGCGCATAGAAGAGCCGCGCCTCAGCGGGGCGTCCACCGCCTGCTGTGGCTATGGTGGCCTTGTGTGGTGTGCCCAGCCAGAACTTGCTGACGCAATGGCCGCGCACCGCTCCGCAGAGTTGCCCCACGCGGGCCTTGCCTCCTGCATCATGTGCCGCGACAGAATGGCAGCTAGCGGCAAAGAATGCTGGCATTTGCTCGACCTGCTTTTTCCTGACTGCGCCCATGCAGGTACTGGTGCGGAAAAAGGTCCCGGCCTGTCGGCCCGGCGTGCCAACCGTGCGGCCCTGCGCCGCCGTCTGTTGCGGGAATGGCTGGGCCAGGGCGCGCCAGAACCCGGTAAGGGACGGGTACTCATGAGCCAGGAAATGTTGACCCGGCTGGAAGAGAGGCACATTCTGCTGGAAGACATTGAAGCGGCGGTGGTTGGAGCCGAAGCCAGCGGTCATCGCTTTGAAAATCTTGAAAACGGTCACATTCTCGGCTCCTGGCGTCCCCGTCAGGTAACATTCTGGGTAGAGTATCAACCGCAGGGCGAAAATTTTATTCTCCACGACGCATGGTGCCACCGCATGGTGGTGCCCGGTTCCGGCGGACACGAAGCCGTGGATGTCATCAACAGCCATCAGTGTTGCACTGACGGGCAGCGCGGTGGCCAAGGAGGGGTTCAGTCATGAGCATGGGACCCAACTATGGACCAGACAGCGGCCAATGGGTGTGCGGACGTTGCCGTGTACCTTTGGAGCAGGGCAAGGTTCCGGTTTTTTACCTCAACAGCGCTTTTGACGTTACCTTGCCGCGTTGTCCCAGGTGCGGGCTGACGCAGGTGCCAAAATCTCTGGCCGAAGGCAAGATGGTTGAAGTGGAGTCTCTGCTGGAAGACAAATGAGCGCTTTGTGGGAAAGTGAATCATTCCGCCGTGTGGCGGGCAACGTATGGCGTCCCGGCGGCACGGCCCTGACTGCCAGGGCGCTTGAGGTATGCCGCGAGCGTTGTGGGCTTGCGCCCGGCCAGCTGGTGCTGGATTTGGGCTGCGGCTGCGGGGCCACTGTGGAGCTGCTGCACAAGGCTGGCTATCGTGTTCTGGGGCTGGACAGGCAAATGCAGCCGGACGCCGTATCCTTGGCAGGCCAGTGCAACAGCCAGGTCATTCAGGCGGATATGGCGCGCCTGCCCCTGGCTGCAAACTGCGCCGGGGGCCTTGTGTGCGAATGTGTGCTCTCGCTATTGGCAGACCCGGTGGCCTTTCTGCTGCAATGCCTGCGCGTGCTGCGTCCCGGCGGGGTGTTGTTGTTCAGCGATCTCACGCGGCGGGAACCGGATTTGCGCGCAAACTCAGCCGCCCTTTGCAATTCCGGCGGCGGGCTTGCAACGTGCAAAAAAGCTCCGTCAGAAGAACGCCAAGTTTTTTCAGGCCAGCAGGAAAAAGGTTCATCCTGCATGGACGGCGCGCGCCCGGCAGATTTGTGGGCGCAGCATCTGCAGCAGGCCGGATTCAAGATAGTGCATTACGAAGACCATAGCAGGGCGCTGGTAGAGCTGGCAGCCCGCATGGTCTGGTATGGAGATTCCGGTTCAGAGAGCAAAGGGGTTTCGGGCGGCTGCTCCTGCATGGCTTCTGGCGGCGGGCGCAAGTACGGCTATGGATTGTGGATAGCACAAAAGGAGAAAGCATGAATCCAATGATGATGGAGCTTCTGCCTCTGGTGCACGAGGGCTATTGTTGTAGCCAACTGCTGGTATTGCTTATGCTTCAGGCCCGCGATCAGGAAAATCCTGACCTGGTGAGGGCGGTTAACGGCCTTTGTCACGGCATCGGCCAGTCGGACGGGCCTTGCGGCCTGCTCACGGGCGGCGCTTGCGCTCTGGCGCTGGTGGCAGGCAAAGGGGCGGCCAGCGAAACGCCGCACGCCATGCTTAGTCCCCTGCTTAACGACTACGCCACCTGGTTTTACGAGCGCACAAATCCTTATGGCGGGCAAAGTTGCAGTCAGATTGCCGCCGGGCTTGGCGCTACGTCGGGCGCGCCGGGCGAGGTTCCCAACCCCGTGGCCTGTGGCGATTTGCTGGCTGAAAGCTGGGAAAAGATCATTGAACTGGTCCAGAGCTATGATCTGGACATCATGCCAGCGTCATGATCTTGCGCCGTACCCAGAGTTTATGCCCGGTCTGCCTGCGTCGCCTGGACGCTGTATACGCGCTGGCGCAGGACGATCCAAATTGCGTCGAACTGCGCAAAACATGCCCGGATCACGGCCAGTTCAGCGTGCCTGTATGGCGTACGCTTCCATCGGACCCAACAGGCGTTGCAGGCCAGCCAGGAACAAACGTGGCAGGCAACGCGCCTGTGCCCGCGTTCGAATCCTGGTCGCGGCCCAAAAGTCCTTCCTACCCACTGCATCCTCGAACTGCCATAGACCAGGGCTGTCCCTTTGACTGCGGCCTGTGCCCGTCCCATGCGCAGCATACCTGCACGGGCCTTGTGGAAGTGACCATGCGCTGCAATATGACCTGCCCCATCTGCTACGCAAGCGCGGGCGGAACTGGGCGGGAAACTGGCGGCGATCCTGGCCTTGCCTGCATTGCCAGCCAGATGGACGCGCTCAAGACTGCGTCCGGCCCGTGCAATGTGCAGATTTCCGGTGGCGAACCCACGGTGCGTGAAGATTTGCCACAAATCATCCGGCTTGCGCGCGAACGGGCCTTTGGTCTTGTGCAGGTTAATACCAATGGTCTGCGGCTGGCCGAAGAAGAGGGCTATGCCGCCAAGTTGCGGCAAGCCGGGCTGGATTCCGTCTATCTGCAATGGGACGGCGTGAGCGACGAAACATTCACGACACTGCGGGGCCGCCCGTGTATGGATTTCAAACGCCGCGCAGTGGCAGCCTGCGCCAAGGCCGGACTTGGCGTGGTGCTGGTGGCTACCCTTGTGCGGGGCGTTAATGATGGAGAAGCGGGCGACCTGTTGCGGTTGGCCTTGCAACTGGGGCCAGCGGTGCGGGGGCTGCATGTTCAGCCTGCGGCGTTTTTTGGGCGTTATCCCTGGCGTCTGGACGAAGCGCCACGGCTCACCCTGCCAGAGGTTATGTCCTGTTTTACCGGACAGGCCCCCGAATTTGTGCGGCCCGAACATCTGCACCCGCCGGGCTGCGAAAACGAACTGTGTTCTTTCAGCGCCGTATACCGCCGCGTTGATGCCGCGCGCATACCAAACGGAAATGCTGCGGCCGAAAAAGACACTCAGCCCACACTGCAATGGCTGGCGGATGCAGGGCAGTCCTGTTGCTCACCACGTCCCCAGAGTGCTGGCGGTGCGATCCCATCCGTAATGGGCGCAACAGGTGCAAGCGGGACGGCGGATCAACAAAAAGCTTCATCAGCGGACTCTCACGAAACTTCTCTGGCTGCTGCTGGCTTGCCGCCGTCGGCAGAAGAGGGCGCACGCAAGGCAAAGCAGTTTGTGGCCCTGCACTGGCGCGGCAATGGCAATGCTGCGCCGGAGGAAGCAGCAGGAACGCAAGGTTTTGGAGCTGCCATTGCCGAAGTGGACGGCTTCAGCCGTTTTTTGAGCCAGGCCGGGGCCGAGCGCAGGTTTACGCTGTCTGGCATGGCTTTTCAGGACGCGCTGAGTTTGGACCTTGAACGTGTGCGGGGCTGCTGCATTCATGTACTGCGTCGTGACGGGCGCATGATCCCCTTTTGCCTGCATAATCTTACGGCACAAGACGGCACGCGATTGTATGCGGAGGACCCTTCATGAGCGCGCGTCCCCGTCCTGCATCGCGCGGTGCTTCACGCTCCCCTTCTTCCAAGGGGGGCAGGCGGGCATCCGGCTTTGGCAACCCCCTGGACAACTGGCTGGCCGAGCAGTGTGGCGCACAGGGGGCGGATGCCGCCAGTTTTGTGCGTGCTCTGCGTGAAGCCCGTGCTCGCGCTTTAGCGCAGTGCCTGGAGTACGCGGCAACGCGCAGTACTTTTTATGCCCACAGGCTGGCCGGGTGTAATCTGAGCCGGATCACCCTGGAAAATCTGCACAACCTGCCTTTTACCACGGCGGAAGATCTGGTCCGGTGGGAGGATTTTCTTTGTGTTTCGCGCGGCGACGTGCAGCGCATGGTGACGCTGCACACGTCGGGCACCACTGGCGGCCCCAAGAGGCTGGCGTTTACCGAGGGCGACCTTGCCCGCACGGTGGATTTTTTTCGTGTGGGCATGTCGCAACTGGTCGGCGCAGGGCAAAAGCTGGCCGTGTTGCTGCCGGGAGCTGCACGACCTGATGGTGTGGCAGATCTGCTGCGTCAGTCGCTGGGTTCAGAAGGTGTGGAGGTGTGCGCGCCACCGCCGAAATTGCTGGCTCCCACAGATGCGCCACAGAAGAATCTGGTGGGTGAGAGGCCGGAAACCTTGCCTGGGGTTGAATCCACGCCGGAAGCGGTTGAATCTACGCCAGAGGATGTTTCGCCTGCCCGCGCATGTGGGCAATGCCCGTCTGTAGACGTTCAGGCGTTTACGGCGTCACCGGTTGAGGTACGTCCAGAGCTGGCCCAATGGCTGACGGAAGTGCAGCCTCACTGTTTGGTGGCCGCGCCCGGTCAGCTTGAAGGCTTGTTGCGCTATTTTCCCAAGAGTGGGCCTCCGGGGCTTTGTGGTCTTCTCAGCAGTGCAGACCGCCTTGATTCTGTGCTGAGTCATGTACTGGCTACCGTATGGAACTGCACTGTGCTTGACCACTACGGCCTGACGGAAACAGGCTACGGCGGGGCGGTGGAATGCGCCGCTCACGATGGCTATCATATGCGCCTGATGGATATGATTGTGGAAATTGTGGATTTTTGCGGCGATGAACCCCTGCCACCGGGCGAAGCGGGCGAGGTGGTCATTACCACTTTGGGACGCGAGGCCATGCCGCTCATTCGCTATCGCACGGGTGATGTGGCCAGCATTTTGCCTGGACCGTGCGGCTGTGGCAGTCCATTGCCACGCCTTGGCCCGGTGCGGGGCAGGCTTGAGCGGTGCGGAAGCCGTGTGCGTGTGGTGCAGATGCCCAAGGGCGGCGGCAACACGTCTGCCAATGGCAATCAAATTGGAATGGCTGCTCACAAAGGCCCACACTGCGCTACTGGCGGCTGGGGAGACTGGATGTGAACGCGCGTGTTCTGATACTGGCGGCGGGGCAGGCTTCACGCATGGGCAAGGTCAAGGGACTTCTGCCTCTTCCCTTTGGCGAGGCGGGGCGCGAGTGCTCAGCCTTGGAAGGTCTGGCGCGTCTTTTTCGCTCTGTGGGTATTGAGCATATTTCTGTTGTTACAGGCTGGCATGCGGACAGTGTGGAACAGGCGGCGCAGGACATTGGCCTTGCAGTTGTGCGTAATCCCAGGCCGGAAGACGGCATGTTCTCATCGGTCTGCGCGGGGCTACAGGCATTGGCTGGCGGCAACAGCGCATTGTCGCAAGCACCTGTGCTGGTGCTGCCTGTGGATGTGCCTCTGGTGCGGCCAATGACAGTACAGGCCTTGCTTGAAGCTCATGAAGCTGATCCTGAACATGTTCTTGTGCCCGTTTTTGACGATGCAGAAGGGCATCCGCCGCTTTTGCCCGCCTGCCATCTGGAGCACATACTGGGGTATGCGCAGTCCAATGGCGAAAAAGGCTTGCGGGGCGCTTTGGAAGGGCTGCCAGTGCGCAGAATACCCGTGGCAGACAAGCTGATGCTATTGGATATGGACAGGCCCGATGATTACGAAAACATCAGGCTTTTGGCGCAATATAAGGATGTGTTGTTGCCTGATGAAGCTGTGGAATTACTGCATCTGCACGACGTGCCCGAAAAGGGGCTGCGTCACGGTCGCGCCGTGGGTACTGTGGCTGCGGCCTTGGCAAGGGCGTTGCAGCGCGCACGGTCTGCCCAAAATACCCATGCTGCTAAGGCCGCTGTTCTTGCCTCAGCCCTTACTCCAGAACTTGTTCCAGACTTTGCCCTGGCAGGAGGCCTGCTGCACGACATCTGCAAGGGTGAAAAACGGCATGAAGCCGCCGCCGGACGCCTGTTGCGCAGCCTGCACCTGCCCGTCATGGCGCATCTGGTGGAAGATCACCGTGACCTGACTTTGCCCGACGATCAGCCCCTCACTGAGCGCGAGCTGATTTTTTTGGCTGATAAATATTGTTACGGTTCAAACTATGTGCCTGTGCACCAACGGTTTGAGCAAAAGCTGGAAATTTTTGGCAGTGACGCGGCAGAAGCCATCAAGGGGCGCATGGCGCGCGCTTTGGCTCTGGAGGCGCGGCTTGCTTGTGAACTGGGTTGGGTTGCTGACGGGCAGCAGCCTACTCAGGCAGCGGATTGCAGACAAGAAGCTGCTTCTGCTGAGAGCCTGCATCCCCTTTATCCCGCACATCCGGTTCATCCGGCTGACATTGCCCGCAGTGCCTTGGCAGAGATGGCAGATCAGAGCAGCTGGAGCGCGTGATTCTTGGCCTCTTCGCTTACGGCGGGCAAAGACCGCCAAGTATCATTGTCAGGAATGGTTTGAGAAATAAGTCCTTGAGGGCATCTCAAGGGTAATCTGCGAATCTGTTGAGGTGATAGTTTTACATGTCCCGGCCAGCAGACACTGGAGAGGTAATATGGATTTTTGTCGATGATGGGAAAAAGCTGTCAAGTCTTGCCTCAAATTTGCGGGCCGTGCTACAGAAAAAAAGCAGGAGATTTCTAATGAACGGCATGTGGTTAGTGCGCCACGGTGTTTTGCCGCCCAACCCGGAGCGGCGCATCGTGGGGAATCGTGATATCCCTCTCAGCCCTGCCGGGCGGGAGCAGATACGCATTCTGGCCCGCGACTTTATGCCCATATTGGCGGGAAGACTGGCGGCAGTGGTGTCCTCGGACCTGGGGCGTTGCCGTGAAACCGCGTCCATTCTTCTGACCGGAAATGAATGGGCCGCCAGCCCGCCCCCGATACATCTGGAACCAGACCTGCGCGAGCTGAATTTGGGCCAGTGGCAGGGCCTCACCAAAGCCGAAATTGAACAGCGCTTTCCCGGTCAATACGATGCTCGTGGCCGGAATTTTCCCCATTATTGCCCCAAAGGCGGCGAGAGTTTCGCGCAGTTGCAAAGCCGCGCACTTGATGCCGTAAGCCGCTGGCGGCGGCATTATCCCACAGGCACGCTGCTGGTTGTGGCGCATGCTGGCGTTATTCGCAGCTTGTTAGCCTACTATATGGCTTTGCCGCTGAACGATGTTTTGCGTATCCCGCAAGAATACGCATGTCAGACCTTTGTGCCTGAATGGTAAGCGCTGGCGCGCCTGCCTGCTCTGTTTGATATTTTAGAGCATTTTCACTTTGAAAAGCTCAGGCTACTGCATGAACAGACGCCCGCTGTGGAGGCGTAAGTATAGCTTCTGAATTGACCCGTAAGGGCTTGTGAACCTTAGACGGGACCGTTTTACGGGGCAGGACAGCACTGCTACGAAGTAAGACAGCACGGCTATTTATTTGCGCGGTTAAACGTCACAGCCAGCGTGTCTTTAACTTTGGATATATTTTCAAAGTTAACCCGCTCTAGAGTAGAGCAACGATAATTGATTAAAACAGGCGCAGGCGAGTAAATCTCGCCTGCGCCTGTTTTGCTGCCGGAATTTGAGAACAGATCCCGGCGAGTATTTCACGAATGAATTGCTTTGCTCTTACCGCAATTGCAAATTCACGCCGTCTTCATCAAAAACCTGAATTCCCAATGAAATATACTTTTCTGCCAATACGGCAGGGGACATATCAAGGGACAAATGGCACAATTCTTCATGGTTGAAACTGGTGAGCCAGCGTGCAGCCTCAAGCCCCAGCGGGGCCAGTTGCGCCAGTGGGGTAAAAAGAATCGCCGGGCAGGTTTTATAGACGTACAGGTTGCCGTTGATGAGCACAAAGGGGAAGAGGCCGCAGGCCACGGGCCGCCCCTCGCGCGGCAGCCCACACCCCTTTGATGTGCAGGACTTGCAGCCGCGGCCATCCATATAGGCCGTGTCGGCGTTGAGCATGCAAAAATCTTTTTCAATTCTGGCGTGTAATTGCCGGGGCAGCAGAGCCATAGGAAAAGGTTCGTTGGAATCCTGAGGGCCACAGCAGTAGCGGCAATCGCCGCAGTAGCCGTTTTGCAGCCAGCCGTCCCGCCAGCGCAAATTCTTGCGGCGTGGAAAAAGCCCCCGCCATTTTTCAAGATAATCCCAGAATTTTTTACCCACAATTGCCTCCCGGCAGGTTTCCCTGCCTCAGCTCATATGCAAAAGCACCATGCCTGTCATGAGCAGGCCCATACCTGCGAAGGCGCAGGGCCGCAGCTTTTGGCTGAAAAAAAGCCAACCGCCAAGGGATGTGCCCAGGATGCCGAAGCTGCCCCACATGGCATACGCCACGGCCAGGTCCATATGACGCACAGCCAGTGACAAACAGTAAAAAGCCAGGCCCACCAGGGCCAGAGAAAAGAAACCCAGCCAGCGGCGGCGAAACCCGCCGGATTTTGCCAGCAGAAGATTTGCCAGCACGTCTAGAGCCGCGGCCAGCACAACCAGCAGCAGAGAAAGACTGAAAAAAGAGGTGACGGCTTGCATTATGCGTCCCCCCCGGCTCTGGATTGACTATGCATGCTCCCGGCTGCGGAAGTGGGCAGTGCCGCCGGGTGAATGCCATCGTTTTTGTCTTCCTTTCCGTGCCCGGTGCCGTGGTGAACCAGCAGGGCACCGGCCAGCACGCAGGCGAGGCCAAGGGCGCGCTTCAGCGTCATACTTTCACCAAGCAGGGCCACGCTGCACAAGGTAATGAGGGTCAGCCCAAGGCCTTCCCAAAAGGCGAATGCCACGCCCACAGGCAGGCCCGTGGTGGCCTTGGCCAGCATATAGTACGACAGGCCGATGGCCAGCCACATAAGCGCCAGCCCCAAAAGGGCGGCGTGGGCAAAGCTCCAGCCCTGGGCCATCTTCATAACTGTGGTTCCGGCTACTTCAAAAACAATGGCTCCCATAAGGCAGAACCAGTGATAAGGTTTGGTCACAAGCATTGTGTCCTCGCAAATTGGGCAAATTTAGCAAATTGGATTTTTTAAGCAGATTCTCAGGTAAATATCACGGGCAGATGTTCTGCGCTGAGTTTCACCAGAGACCGAAAGCAGAAAAAGCGCTGGCCACCTGTGGTGGCGTCACGCCAAGGGAAGTTTTGCCTGCGAGGAATTAGAGAAAGGACCGCCAATAGCGCTCTTCAGGGTAGCCGCAAAACGAGCGGCCTTGGTTATATTGGTGATGAAAAATTGACTTCATACTTATAGTATATGTACTGCCAGATTGCTTGGCAAGGGCGTACTGTGGCAGCTGGTTTCAAGTGCAGATATTTTGAGATCTGGAGCAGATTAATTGGGGAGTGTTTCATGCTTCAACGTTGTCATCCCGCCGGAGGCTGCAATTTTGGAAAAAATCCGTGCATATTGCGGCGCAGAACATTCTTGTGCAGTCTTAGAACAATCAGAGTTTTCAACGTTAAAATGCTTGAGTTTTCAGATCATGCGCCAACGCACGATGGTATGGTGTGAGGGTAATATTGAAAGAGAGGCATACGCTCAAGCGTATATCTCACGCCTCAAAAAGCAAACTATCTACCAGCTTGAACGACCACTGTAATTGTGCGCATCTGCTCACAGCATTTGAAAGAAAACCCCCGGCTTCAAAATGAAACCGGGGGTAAATAATTGATGATATTCTATAGCTATTTCTGTGCGGCAGCCTGAGCATCTATCCAGGCATTGGCTTCCGCCAGATTCAGGGTTCCCTCATAAAGGGCACGCCCGCTCACCGCACCAGCCAGGCTGGTAGTGCGGGTAAGGGGATAGAGGTTCTGCACATCTTTAAGCGTGGCCACGCCGCCCGCCGCAATGACAGGCACAGTGGAAAGCCGCGCCAGATGCTCCAGAGCCGCCACATTAACGCCACACTGCATGCCATCGCGTTCAATGTCCGTATAAATGACAAAGGCCGCACCGTCTTCAAGCAGGCGAGGCAGGGCCGAATCTACGGTTATTCCCGTATCTTCCACCCAGCCACGGCTCTTGAGGCGGCCGCCTTCAGCGTCAAGCGAAACACCTATCTGACCGGGAAAGGCCTTGCACATGGCGGCAAAAAGCTCGGGCTGTTCAAGCGCGAGAGTGCCGATGATAAGGCGGCTGACCCCGGCTTCAAGATAGGCTTCAGCAGTTTTCATGTCGCGGATACCGCCGCCAAGTTGCACGGGAATGGCAAGGGCGGTGCAGATATCGCGTACGATGTGGCGGTTTTGGGCAGCGCCGTCAAAAGCGCCGTCGAGGTCCACCACATGCAGCCAGCGGGCGCCGGCTTCTTCCCAGGCCTTGGCTGCGTCAACCGGACTTTCGGCAAAAACCGTGCTCTCGTGGGCGCGGCCCTGCTTGAGGCGCACGGCTTTGCCGTTCTGAATGTCTACCGCGGGAAAAAGAATCATAATCCCAAATCCTTCACTGCCTTGCGCATGCCTTCTACCGTGAGGTCTTCAGCGCTGACCCACTGGCCCTTACGCTTCAAGAAGGAGCCCATATTGAGCAGGTTTTCCGTCAGACCCAACTGCTTTTCTTCGAAGACAGAGCGGTCCATTATGCTGCCCGTATCAACGCGCAACAAAAAGAATTCTACCCGCACATGGGCAGATTGGGTCACACCTGCCGTGGAGCCTTCACGTTCGTGCCAGTCAAGCACCTGAGGAATGAGCAGCACCTGTGCGCCCTGCTTTTTGCCGTATTCGATCCAGCGGGGCAGGGCCTGGGGCTGTTCCGAACTGTGGAACGTTGTCAGGTCTTTGGGCAGGGTGCGCAGGCTGATGAACTTGTACTGCCGATTGGTGTCGGTGGTGAGGACGTGGCGCAGGCGCATGTCCAGAGCCATCAGCATATCTTCGGGAGTGCGCCCCTGATTTTCAGGAATGCGCCCCATGATAAGCTGGCTGGCGTTGATGGGCTGGGTAAAGGGAGCAACCGTTACGGTGTAGGTGCCAGAAAGGTTGCGCGGCACGTCAGCCGTGCTGCGGGGGCGTTTGGAGCAGGCACCCAGAGCCAGAACAAGACTCAGTACAATGAGTAGCAGTATATTCAGGCGATTATGCATCAATCAAGGCCTCCCTTGGTGCTGCGTATGGTTGTGCCGTGCCGCCGCACTGCCTGAGCCAGGGCAAGCCCCAGACCTTTGGCTGCGGATTCCAGCAGATGATGCCCATTCTTGCCGTAGCGCATGTCCACATGCAGATTGCAGCGTGCGCCACTTGCAAGGGCTTTGTAGTATTCACGCCAGAGGTCTTTTTCCTCCCCAGCAAGGACTGGGGGCAGCAGTTCGTCGCCGCGCCATTCAAGCCAGGGACGACCTGAAAGGTCCACTGTCACTTCGGTCAGGGCTTCGTCCATAGGCACCCGCCCGTAACCAACGCGGGCAATACCTACCCGGTCGCCCAAAGCCTCAAGCAACGCTTTGCCCAGGGTCAGGCCAACGTCTTCGGCTGTGTGGTGGGCGTCCACTTCCATGTCGCCTTCGCAAATCAGGGTAAGGTCCATGCCCGCCCAAAAAGCGGTGAGGGTCAGCATGTGGTCCAGCAGGCCAAAGCCAGTTCTGATTTCCGTTTGGCCCTGACCATCCAGGGTCAGTTCAAGGCGGATGTCCGTTTCGGCACTGGTGCGCGTCTGGGTGGACGTGCGTGGAGCTGTGGTCATGCTTCCTCCGAAGGATGGGCTGCCTTGGCTTTTTGCGAACCTTCAGATGTTTCGCCTGAAGCCTCTTCGCCGTCTTCTTTTTCGTCTTCGCTCTTTTTGGGCTTGCGGCCAAAGGCGGCAGCCACCCATATACTTATTTCATACAATACAAGCATGGGGCAAGCCATAAGCAGCTGTGAAACCACGTCCGGCGGCGTAAGAACGGCAGCCACGATAAAAATGCCCAAAACGGCGTAGCGCCGTGCTTTGCGCATCATGGTTGCGGTAATGACGCCCATGCGCGCTAAAAAGAAGGCAAACAGCGGCATTTCAAAGATAATGCCGAAAGCCAGAATTAGCTTGAGCACAAAACTCAGGTAATCGCTGACCTTGGGCATGGCCACAATTTCTTCAGTGGCAAAGCTCACAAAGAAGCTGAACGCGTAGGGAAATACCACAAAGTAGCAGAATGCCCCGCCGCACACGAAAAATACAGCCGACATGACCGCTATGGGAATGATGTATTTTTTTTCTTCTTCGTACAGCCCTGGCGCAATAAAGGACCATATTTGATAGAAAATCACCGGGCTGGATACAAATACGCCTGCCACCACAGCGATATACATGCGCGTGAAAAAGCCTTCGGGCAGGGTAGTGTAAATAGCGTGCGAACCCTTGGGCAAAACAGCCAGCAAGGGATTCACCAGAGCGTCAAAGATGGGATCAACAACGGCCCAGCAAGCAAAAAAGCCCACAGCAATGGCAATACAGCAGCGAACAATGCGCCCGCGCAGTTCACCAAGGTGGTCCATAAGGCCCATTGACTTGCCTTGCTCGTCCTCGTCGTCATCTTCATCGTCATCAGTGGGCGCAGGAAGCTGGCCGCCCGATGCTGCGGGAATGGGAAGATCATCCCCAGACGTGCCTGTGGGTGGAAAAGGACTCGCCGGAGGCAAGGGGGGCTGGCCGCCCGAAGCGGGGGCTGGTGCATTTTCGCCAGAAGCAGCATCCACCGTTCCAGAAGATTCTTGTGTGGCTGGGCCGTCGGCGGGCTGAGACGCAGGGAATTCCTGCTGCGCGTCGGGTGAGACGCCTGCCGGGGTGCTCGTCGAGGCATCGGAGGATGGGTCAGGAGATGCGCTAGGCGAAATGTCTGGCGAAATCTCTGGCGCATCACTTGCCGATGGGTCTGCTGCCGTGGCTTTTACAGGTTCAGTTGTGGCATTTTCCGTAACAGCGCCGGAATCCGCTTCAGCGGGTTGCCCGGGTTGTTGTTCGGAAGACGCGGCAGAGGCCGCCAGCTGACTGGCGGCCTCAAGGTCGATATTGTTGATGACAGACAGGGCGGCGGATGCTTCCGCCGTCTGATCAGACTCCTGGTGTGTAGCAGTAGTGCTGTCAGTAGATGCCTGTTCGAGTGGTGCTTTTTTCTCTTCGGTCATGCCTTGCCGCCGTTGTCAGAAACTGTTGCGGTCTGGGCCAGACGGGCCTCCGCCTCACGGACTTCGGCTTCAGTTCGGGCAAGGGCTTCGGCCAGCGGGCTGCCTGCAGGCGGAACAGGCACGCCAGCTTCAACCGTAGGCGTTGCCGCCCCGGAAGCAGTGGGAGCCTGTGGCTGCTCTGCGGCAGTTGCGGTTTCCGGCGAACCGTGCGCGGCAGCTTGCCCTTCAACCGGAGCCTGAGCCGTAGCCTCGTCGGGATGCACAGCCGTGGTATCCAGCACAGCTTCCGCCGCAGGAGTTTCCTGCGAGGATGTTGCCGCGCCTTCGCCTGGAGTTTGTTGCCCGTCTGCCACAGCCGACGTCGCAGCCGCAGCCTCAGCGGCTTGCGTGGCGGCCTTTGCAGCTTCTGCTTCAGCGGCTTCTCTGGCAGCTTTGGCAGCTTCTTTTTTACGCTTTTTCTGCTCTTCCTCTTCAGCCTCGGCATTGAGGGTGCGCTGGAAGTCGGTGGAGACCCGGCGGAATTCGCCCAGGGCCTTGCCCAGTGTGCGCGATACGTTGGCCATACTCTTGGGACCAAGCACAATCAGGGCCACCACAAGGATGACCAGAAGTTCAGTGCTGCCTATACCGAACATAGGGCTCTCCTATTCCCATTCAATGGTGCTGGGCGGCTTGGAGGACACGTCGTAAACCACGCGGTTGACGCCTTTGACTTCATTGATAATGCGTCCAGACATGCGCTCAATGAGCTCGGCGGGCAGGCGGGCCCAGTCAGCGGTCATTGCGTCCACACTGTCCACCACGCGCAGGGCGATAACATGCTCATAGGTGCGGCCATCGCCCATTACGCCCACGGTCTTGAGGGGCAGCAATACGGCAAATCCCTGCCACACTTTGCGATACCAGCCAGACTCACGCAGCTCTTGCTGCACGATCTTGTCTGCCTGACGCAGAATGGCAAGGCGTTCTTCCGTCACTTCGCCAAGCACGCGAATGGCAAGGCCGGGACCGGGGAAGGGGTGACGCCACACGATGGAGTCGGGCATGCCCAGTTCGGCAGCGACTTTGCGCACCTCGTCCTTGAAGAGCTCACGCAGGGGTTCGATGAGCTTGAGCTTCATCGTATCGGGCAGGCCGCCCACATTGTGGTGGCTTTTGATAACGGCACTGGGGCCCTTGTGCGAGACGGACTCAATAACGTCGGGGTAAAGGGTGCCCTGGGCCAGAAAGTCAACTTCAGAGAGTTTTTTGGCTTCTTCGTCAAAAATTTCAATGAAGGTATGGCCAATGATTTTGCGTTTCTTTTCCGGATCTTCCACGCCCTTGAGCTTGGAGAGAAAACGCTCCTGCGCCTGAACGAAATTGAGGTTGAGGTCAAAGTGTTCACGCAGGTAGCTGACCACTTCGTCGCCCTCGCCGAGGCGCAGCAGGCCGTTATCCACAAAGATGCAGTGCAGGCGCTTGCCAATGGCCCTGTGCAGCAGCACGGCCACAACCGTGGAGTCAATGCCGCCGGAAAGGGCGCAGACCACATGCTTGTCGCCCACCTGTTCGGCCATTTCCTTGACCACGCGTTCCACGAAGGACGACATGGTCCAGTCGGGCTTGATGCCCACGACCTTGAACAGAAAGTTGTGCAGCATGCGCTCGCCATCCACACTGTGGTGCACTTCGGGGTGGAACTGCACAGCGTAGATCTTGCGGCTTTCGTCGGCCATGGCAGCCACTTCAAGGGTGCTGGTGCTGGCCGTGACGGCAAAGCCGGACGGCGGAACCATAACCTTGTCACCGTGGCTCATCCACACACGGGTGGGGGAGGTGATGCCTTCCCACAGGGCGCAGGGCGCGGTCAGGTTGAGGTCGGCAGGGCCGTATTCCCGGGTGAGGGATTGGGCCAGTTTGCCGCCAAGATTCTGGGCCAGCAGCTGCATGCCGTAGCAGATGCCAAGCACGGGTACGCCCAGCTCCAGAAAGCCGGGGTCCAGTGCGGGCGCGTCAGCTTCGCCAACACTGGCAGGGCCGCCCGAAAGAATAACGGCCTGGGGCTTCATGGCGGCCACCTGTTCGGCGGTGGTCACGCAGGAGTGAATTTCGGAATATACCCCGGCCTCGCGCACGCGGCGTGCGATAAGCTGGGTAACTTGTGAACCGTAGTCTATAATAATGACCTTGCTGGGCATATCGTCCTCATGATCTGTGTGCGTCCAGTGGGGGCGCACGGTTCCTGTGTGCAGAGGCATGCGGCGCAGGCGCGCCGCCGGCTAGTTCTCGATACGGTAGTTGGGAGCTTCCTTGGTGATAACCACGTCGTGCACATGGCTTTCGCGCAGGCCCGCCGGGGATATTTCGCAGAAAGTGGTATTTTCGAACAGCTGCTTGAGGTTATGTGCGCCCACATAACCCATGCCGGAGCGCAGGCCGCCCATAAGCTGGTACACGGCTTCCATTACGGGGCCACGGTAAGGCACGCGGCCCACAATGCCTTCAGGAACGAGCTTTTTGCTCTTTTCCTGGAAGTAGCGGTCAGAGCTGCCTTCCTTCATGGCGTCAATGGAACCCATGCCACGGTAGATCTTGTAGGTACGGCCCTGATACAGAATGGTTTCGCCGGGGCTTTCTTCCGTGCCCGCGAAAAGCGAGCCGATCATGACGGAGTGCGCGCCCACCACCAGAGCCTTGACTATGTCGCCAGAAAACTTGATGCCGCCGTCAGCGATGCAGCAGCGGTCCATTTCGCGTGCGGCGCGGCCACCGTCCATAACGGCGGTTACCTGGGGCACGCCCACGCCCGCCACGATGCGGGTGGTGCAGATGGAGCCGGGGCCGATGCCTACTTTAACGGAGTCTGCTCCGGCTTCAAGAATGGCCTTGGCGCCTTCGTAGGTGGCCACGTTGCCCGCCACAAGCTGGCAGTTGGGGAAGGCCGATTTGACCATGCGGATGGCATTGATGACGTTGACGGAATGTCCGTGGGCAGAGTCGAGCACCAGAACGTCGGCTCCGGCTTCAAGCAGCTGCTCGGCGCGGGCTTCGCAGTCCTTGCCAATGCCGATGGCAGCGCCGACACGCAGGCGTCCGGCGGTGTCCTTGCAGGCATTGGGGTACTTTTGCACTTTGTCGATGTCTTTCATGGTGATAAGGCCGCGCAAATGGCCTTCTTCATCAACAACAAGCAGTTTTTCAATGCGGTGCTCGTGCAGATGCTGCTTGGCTTCTTCAAGCGAAGTACCCATAGGCACGGTAACGAGCTTCTGGCTGGTCATGACGTCGGCCACGCGCACAGCGTGTCCGTCTTCAATGAAGCGAACGTCACGGTTGGTGAGAATGCCCACCAGACGGCCATCCGCTACAACGGGCAGGCCCGAAACGCGGAAGTCCGACATAAGATCAAGGGCTTCCTGCACCGTATTGTTGGGTGAAATGGTCACAGGGTCGAGGATCATGCCGCTCTCGCTCTTTTTAACCCTTTCAACCTCCAGGCGCTGCTGGGCCACGGACATATTCTTGTGAATGATGCCGATGCCGCCCATGCGTGCCATAGAAATAGCCATGGCGGATTCCGTCACGGTGTCCATGGCGGCAGAGAGCAGGGGGATGCGCAGGGGGATGGAAGGGGTGAGCCAGGTGGCTATGTCCACGGCGTCAGGGGTGATGTCCGAATAGCCGGGAATGAGCAAAATATCGTCAAAGGTCAGCGCCTTGCCGCGATTGGTGAACATGACTTCCTCGTAATGTGCTGGAATAATTGTTCAAATTGTAGTCTAACAGGGTATCCCCTTGTGGGCCGTATGTCAATGCGGGCCGCGCCTTTGCGACCTGATCTCCTTATAATAAGGAAACACCGTCCGCCCAAATCATCAATGTTCTGTCTGGCGAAAAAAGAGCAGCCAAGCATAGTTTTGAGCGGGTGCATGCGCGTACAGTTTTTAGCTGTGCTTGGCAAGTACCGCAGTGCCTTTTTCGTCCAAGACTTGACGTGAGGCGGCAAACATCCTATGAATCACCACTTCGCCCCCTATGGGGCATGTGCGCCGTGCGGCCACCTCGCGTAAAAGCTGCGCGAAATGGGCGACTGCACTGCTTTTTGCCGCCCTGCGGCCCCGTGGAGATTACATGTTCGAGAGCCTTTCAGACAGACTTTCCGGCGTATTCCGCTCATTCAGCGGACGCGGCCAGCTTACCGAAGAAAACGTGCAGGCGGGCCTGCGCGAAGTGCGGCTGGCCCTGCTGGAAGCGGACGTTAACTTCAAGGTCGTTAAAGACTTTGTTGAAAACGTGCGCGAAAAATGTCTTGGCCAGGAAGTGCTCAAAGGAGTAAGTCCTGCGCAGCAGGTGGTCAAGATCGTCAATGACGAATTGGTCAACCTGCTTGGCGGCGAAACCGCCGGGCTTGACCTTCAGGGGCGCGAACCCGCAGTAATCATGCTTGTGGGCTTGCAGGGTTCGGGTAAAACAACTTCTGCTGGCAAGATAGCAAATATTTTGCGCAAGCAAAAGATGCGCCCCTATCTTGTGCCTGCCGACGTGTACCGCCCCGCAGCCATTGACCAGCTGACCGTGCTTGCCAAGCAGCTGGACATGCCTTGCTATCCCTCCACCGTGGACATGAACCCCGTGGACATTGCCAAGGCTGCTTTGGAAGAAGCGCGGCGCGAGCAGGCCACTGTGCTGCTGCTTGATACGGCGGGCCGTCTGCATGTGGACGAACCCCTCATGCAGGAGCTTGAGGCCATCAAGGCTGCTGTGCAGCCGCAGGAAATTTTGTTTGTGGCTGACGCCATGACAGGTCAGGACGCCGTGACCGTGGCTGAAAGCTTCAACGAGCGCCTTGGCATCACCGGCGTTGTGCTTACCAAGATGGACGGCGATGCGCGCGGCGGCGCGGCCCTTTCCATCCGCGCGGTGACGGGCGCGCCCGTAAAATTTGTAGGTATGGGCGAAAAACTGTCGGAGATGGAAGTTTTCCACCCTGACCGTATCGCCGGGCGTATCCTGGGCATGGGCGACGTGCTTACTCTGGTGGAGAAAGCACAGGGGGCCATCAATGCCGAGGAGGCCGAAGAGCTGGCCCGCAAGATGAAGAAGGCCAGCTTTGACCTTGAAGATTTTCGCACCCAGATGCGCCGCATCAAAAAACTCGGCTCGCTGGACAGTATCCTTAAAATGATTCCCGGGCTTGGCGGCCTGCGTGAAAAATTGTCTGAAGCCAGCGGCGCCATGCCCGAAAAGGAAATGGCGCGCACCGAAGCCATCATCAGTTCGATGACTATGGCCGAGCGCCGTAACCCCGACATCCTCAACGGCAGCCGCAGGGCGCGCATAGCCAAGGGCGCGGGCGTCACCGTGGCCCAGGTAAATCAGCTTGTGCGCCAGTTTGAGCAGATGCGCCAGATGATGAAGGGGATGATGGGCGGCAAAGGGGCCAAAATGCCCTCAATGCCCCGCATGCGCGGTATGCCCCCCGGTATGACGCCGCCCGGCGGTATGGGCGGAATGCCCGGCCTTGGTGGTCTGCCCGGAATGGGTGGCATGCCTGGCATGGGCGGTATGCCCGGTATGGAAGGCCTGCCCGGCGGGCGTTCTGGCACCGGCAAATCGGCAGCAGCAAAAAAGCGCAAGAAAAAAGAGCGCCAAAAGCGTAAAAAAAAGTAAATATTTCGCGGCAAGGAGCGCCGTCGTAACGGCAACACCTCTTTGCGCCAGGGCTTTTCTGCCCTTGCCCTTTCCCGGGCGCAACGATAACATACCACCTCAAAGGGAGTTGGACTCATGGCTGTAAAGTTGAAATTGACCCGCCTCGGCAGCAAAAAGCACCCCTTCTACCGGGTTGTGGCCGCCACTGACGAAACCCGTCGTGATGGCCGTCCGCTGGAATTCCTGGGCTACTATAACCCCATGAAAGATCCGATCGAAGTCAAGCTTGATGCGGATAAAATCAAGGAATGGCTGGCCCGTGGCGCTGAACCCACGGATACCGTGCGCTCCCTGATCAAGAAACACATGGCCTAGCGCATTCCGCTAAGCTTCCGCCACGGCGGCAGACGCCCTGCGGCCTCCCAAATATGTTAACGCATATTGGGACAGGCCGTTTTGGGCAATATCGGCACTGCGCGCGGCCTTTACTGCTCCGGCTTTTCCGGCGCAGACCCCTTTGGAGGTACTCAATGAAGGCCCTGATCGAATATATTGCCCGGTCCCTGGTAGATCATCCCGACGAAGTGCAGGTCAGCGAAGTGGAAGGCGAACAGACTACAGTTCTGGAACTCAAAGTTGCCAAGGAAGATCTGGGCAAGGTCATTGGCAAGCAGGGGCGCACGGCACGAGCCATGCGTACCATTCTGAGCGCCGCATCCATCAAGTGCAAAAAACGCACTGTGCTGGAAATTCTGGAATAGCGCCGAGTACTATGGCGGATTCATGGATTCATATGGGCACGCTTGCGAGGCCCCACGGCATTAAAGGGGAGATCTGCATCGACTGGTATGCAGACTCTCCCCTGCTTTTGACTACCCCTCTCTGGATTCAGGCGGGCGATGCTGAGCCGCGCCGTATCCGGCCTCTGGCCGTACGCAGTCACAAGGGGCGTCCCCTGCTCTTGCTTGAAGGCGTAGCAGACCGCACCGCTGCCGAAAACTTTCGTGGATATAAGCTGCTCACCAAGCGAGATTCCCTGCCAGAGCCGGAAGACGACGAAGTCTATCTGGAAGACCTGCTTGGCGGCGATGTACTGTTGCCCGACGGGCAACGCATTGGCACGCTTGACCATTTCGAGTATCCCGCTGATCTTGAAATGTGGGTCATCATGACGGATGACGGCAAGGAAGTGCTTTTTCCTGCCAGGCCGGAATTCATCGTGGGCTTTGATGTGGATGCCCCGGCAGTGGTTATTGATCCGCCGGAAGGATTATTGGATATTTACCTCTCGGATACTTCAGAGAAAAAATAATGGCTGTTGGGGCGGTATCGCCTTACGCCGAAATTTTATTGGCTGCTGCTCGCCTGTAGGCGCGGCGGCCTTTTTCTTTTGATTTCAGGTGTTGCTATTGTGGAAGCAAGGCACGTTTTTGCAGTGGGCTGGTTGAAGTTGTGGTAAGGTTTGGGTGTTGCGTGTAATTGGAATGGATATTTTTATAAACACGCCTGCGCGGCGAGCGGCAGAGGGGGCCTGTTAGGGGCTGCCGCCCCTCCGAGGCCCCCTCTGCACTCCCCCCGGACGACCCCGCGAAGTTTTCAATTTCCACGAGGTAGCGAGGGCTGCGCGGGCTTTGCTTCGGGAGCTTCCTCGCTTCTCTCGGTGATCTCCCTCCGCGCCGCGCAATGTCATTTTACGTCTTGATTTGGCGCGGTGCCTAGGGGTGATGTTGACTCACCGAGGAAGATACACAGTAATTGCTGAGTGCGGTTGCTGTTAATTCAATACTAGATTGCCAAACAGTTTGGCAGAAATTTTTCTTATGGTTTACGCCCTGAGCAAGGGGCTGATGTTTTTTTGCGCATGGGCGGGCTTGCGTTTGGTTGCAATGGCGTGTGTCTGCAAGCACTAGCTTGTGTTGTCTTGCCACGCGCACAAGAGGCCTTATCTTTCTGCGTAACACGAGGAAAATCATGCCCGAATTGCCAGAAGTAGAAACAATTGTCAGAACGCTAAGGCCTCATGTGCAGGGATGCATTATTACGAATGCGCAGGTGCTACGCGCCACCAGCCAGCACCCCTTGAGTGTTCCGCTGGAAGATTTGCGTGGATGCCGCATTGTAGAAGTAGGGCGGCGCGGAAAATTGCTGCTTATGCATTTGGACGCCACGCAGGCCGAAAATGCAACTGTGCGCGAATATAAAGACCTGCGGCTTGCCGTGCATCTGCGTATGACCGGGCGGCTCATGCCCTATGCTGCCCACACTGAGCCCGGCACCCACACCCGTTGCATACTTGATCTGGATATGCCCCCGGAACAAGGGCAGGGAAGCAAAGATGCTTTGTGCGCAGGAGAAGCCCCTTCAGAGCAAGCGAAAAACGAGTTGGAGCAGCGTGATGATAAGGCCGGTATTGGGCATGAAGGGCCGCACCGTTTATTTTTTGACGATGTGCGCGCCTTCGGACTCATGCTGGCGGGAACCCCCGATATTTTTGAGCGCTGGCCTTTCTGGAGCGGGCTTGGCCCCGAGCCTTTGGGCATGACGAAAAAAGATTTTATCAGGACTATCTCCGGCAGAAAATCAGCCATTAAGGGCGTGCTGCTGGATCAAAAAATCCTGGCGGGGGTCGGCAACATCTATGCAGACGAAAGCTTGTTTGCCGCAGGCATTGATCCGCGCCGCAAGGCTACAGATCTTACGGCTGAACAGGCGAAATGTCTGCTGAAGTGTTTGCAGGACGTGCTGAATTTGTCCATATCCCAGTGCGGCAGCTCCATACGCGACTACAGGGACGCCAACGGCGATGCTGGGGCTTTTCAAAATACTTTTGCGGTGTATGGCCGCGGCGGACAGCCATGCAAAAAATGCGGTAGGCTTCTTGAAAAAGCCAAAGTGTCGGGCCGAAGCACGGTTTATTGCTCTCACTGTCAGAGGTAGGGTAGTTTTTAAAAATCATTCTGGCCGTTATATATGGTGTTTCAATGGCCAACAGGTTGTTGGCAATGCATCGGTTATGGCTAGTGCCAGTGTTATTTCGCCAAACAAAATCCATCTTGTGGCGACACGGCCTAACAGGCCCATTATGCCCTTCGCAGCGCAGGCGGTCATTAAAATGATCAGAGCAGATAAACATAGATAATGCTTATCTGCTCTGTGCTTTTGCTCATTTGTTATAGTGAAAACAGCAATAATACTTGGCTATTAAGCAAGTATCTTGCATCAAATCTTTAAGGGCGAGCCATTGCCATGCCCAGTTCAAAGGCTTTTTGGCAATCCTTGGGAAACTCCTCATTCTTCCGCTTCAGCTTGGCTTCTTCAGAGAAGCATTCCACCTTGTATTTGCTGTAGTCCATAAACTGATATGTATCATTCACATAAAGTACGGAAGGCGGCGTCAGCATTCTGCCTGTAAAGTACTCCATACCGCCGAGATGTTCAGGGTAGTTCATGTCCCTCATGGCAGCGTCTGTGACGTTCATCGTGTAGATAAAGGCGGTTTTCATTTTCTTGGGGGCAATGGAAGAATAGGTGGCGTCGTACACAAGATAGGGGAAAAGAAAGCGCTCAAAGAAAGAACGCATTTCGCCGGTGATGCCTTTGAAGTAGATAGGCGAGCCAAAGATAATGCCGTCGGCGAGAGAAAGTTTTTCCAGCACAGGGGCCAGTTCGTCGCGTACCGCGCACTTGCCGTACGATTTTCCGCCCAGGCGTTTGCACTCAAAGCAGCTTATACAGCCTTTGTACGAATAGTCGTAAAGGTGCAGCATTTCTGTCTGCGCATCAGGAAGAACAGCGGACACGCCTTCAAGGGCCTTGGCCAACACCGTGGCAGTATTGTGTTTCTTTCTCGGGCTTCCGTTAATAGCGTAAAATTTCATGGGTTTCTCCTTATAAAAAGTGCCGTGAGGCATTCTTGCACATCTGCGCCGTGCGTTGTATCGACAAACATACTTTAGAGCATTTTACCTTTAACATGCTCAGGTGACTGCGTGAGCAGACGCCCGCGGTGGAGGCGTAAGCGCTAATTATTGCGTTGTTAAGCGCCTTAGCAAGCGTGTCTTAAATTTTGAGAATGTATATTCTCAAAGTTCGTCTACTCTAAAGGAAGCGCAGGTTAAAAAACAAGTACGCAGTTTTTTCTAACCTGAAATGCGGGATTTTTTTCGTGACAAAGAAGGCAGAGAATATATACCTGCCCAGGAAGGCTTTTCAAGGAGCAGCAGCTTATGCAGGCAAAAGTGGCGGTTGGCTATAGCACGGTTTTACCGCGAGAAAGTGTTTATGAAATTCCCTGTCCCTTGATTCATGCACTGAATCTCATTGGCGGCAAGTGGAAACTTCCTATTCTCTGGCATCTGGCAGACACAGGCTGTTGCGGCTTCAATGCCCTTGGCCGCGAAGTGACCGGAATTACCAATATGATGCTTGGAAAATGCCTTAAGGAGCTGGAGGCTGACGGTCTGATTAGCAGAACAGAACTTGAAGGCAAAGTGCGCCGTGTGCAGTATGCCCTGACTGTGCAAGGTTGGCGGCTGCTCCCCACACTGAAAGAGCTTTACCAGTGGGGCAGAGAGCATCTGGAAATTGAAACAGCAGCCAAGCAGAAGTAATGATGCTTGGGCCAGTTTTAGGGCCGTCTAGTCACGAGCTGGCTTTGCGGTTCTGTTAATATTTAATTTTGTCTGTATCTTCAACAGGTTCTTTGCTGCTTTGGGGGCCGCCCCGGCTGTCTTCTTTCCTCTCGCCTTTTGCTTCCCCATAACTCGTTCTCTGGGTCTCAACATGCACGGTGGCGTCCTGCCCCTTGGCCCCAGGCCAGATCAGGCTTACCTGCCCGTCCCGCCCTGTGAACAACAAGGGTATCGCCGCGTTGTCCAGCCAAGCCCGCACTTTTTTGCCTGGGTAGCCGTAGCGGTTTTCAAATCCGCAGGCCGCAACTACTACTTGGGGCTGCACAGCTTCATAAAAATCGGGCAAGTAGCTACTGTCTGAACCGTGGTGGGGCAGCACCAGCACTTCGGCCCGAAGGTCCAGTCCCTGATCCAGCATATGCCGCAGGCTTTTACGTTCGGCGTCGCCGGGGATGATAGCCAGCCCCTTGCCATGTTGGGTCAGCCTCGCCACCAGAGACGCGTTATTGCCATCCCATGCGTCGTTGATGGCGCTGTTCGTCGTGGGGTTGATCTTGTTGGCGCGCGGCGGATGCAGAATTTCCAGTTGCAGGCCATTGGCTGGATTGCCAAGAAGTATAATATCGCCTTGCGCAAGAGGCTGGGCCATACGCTCTTGCCGTACCTTGGCCCAGATTTCTCCCCAGCCATTTCTGGCGTCACTGCTGTTGCGTCCGTTATCAAACAGGGCGCTTACGCCAAACTGTCCTAAAATATGCACCAAGCCGCCCATGTGGTCCAGGTCGGGATGGCTGTTCAGCGCCGCGTCCACGCGTGGCGCATCGTTGTAGAGCAAGACTGGGGCTACAATGTTCTGGCCGGGATCAAACCGTGGCGACGCGCTGCCGCCACCGTCCAGCATCATGCGCACATGCCCCGGCAGGCGAAGAACCACGGCCTGACTTTGACCGACATCCAGCACGTCAAGACGTATCTCTGGCGACAGGCGCTCTGACAGCCGTAACATTGGGCCCCAAAAAAGCAGCAGTCCCCCTGCCAGCAAAAGCCGAAGCGCCGCTTTGGGCAGGGCAGGGCGTCCGGCCTTGAAAGCCAGTGCCGTAAGCAGAGCGGCAAAGGCGGGCAAGGCAGTCCAGTGCGGGCGCAACATGGATGGGGCCGACAAAAAGCCGCTTTCAGCCAGCCAGTCCAGCAAATCTACCAGCCACTGACACGGCAGAGCTGCCACGTCCAGTATCAGGCGGGCAGCAGCCTCCATACCCGTTGCCGCGCACAACAATCCCAGAACAGAGGCTGGCAAAACAAAAAGATCAGCCACGGGCAGCCATGCCACGTTGAGAGGAAACCAGAACCCGGCGTTGCCGAAAAGAAGCATGTTGAGCGGCAGCAGAACCACTTGCACGCAGAGCGAGACGAGAAAAATGCGCAGCAGCGTGCGGCCCCACCAGAACAGGCGGGCGCGCAACCCTCTTGCAGGAAAAGTGTCTGCTTCCGGCGTGAACTGCCGCAGCCAGGGCAGGCTTAACCCGATAGCTCCCACGCACAAGGCCGAGAGTTGCAACCCTGTATCAAAAACATTCAAAGGAGCGGCCACGGTGATGCACAGAAGCGCCGCGCACAAAGCGTCCAGCGTTGTGCGTGGCCGGCCCATAGTGAGCCACAGCGCCACCACAAAAAGCATGACCGTAGCCCGCAGCAGAGATGCCGGAGCGTTTCCCAACCATAAGTAGGCCAGGGCCGGAGGCAGGGACGCCAGTATGACCCACAGCGTTTTGGGGTGGTGCAGGTAGATGCCAGGACGCAGGCGAGCCAGGGTCAACACACAGGCCAGCCCAAGCATACCCGCAATAACCAGATGTTGGCCTGAAAGAGCCAGACTGTGCACAAGAGTGGCGGCAGAGAAATTGTTCAGGGTTGCCTGATCCAGATACTGTCTGTCGCCAAAAAGCAGGGCCAGCAGGATAGCCTTGCCCTGGCTCAGTTCAGAACCGCCAGACTGTGAAGAGGAATCAGCGGAGGCATGTTTGGAATTTGAGACAGCAGGCGTGGCATCATTGGGATGAAGCAGTGGAGGCTGCATCAGGGGGGCCTTCAGGGCCGTCAGAAAATCCGAACGCAGGATTTCACGCCAGTGGGCAGAGCGTCCAGGTTCGCCCTGCAAAAGAGGAGCCGCGCGTCCACCCTGCGTCCACATGCGCCAGTGTACGCCCTGTGCCGCCCACCAGAGTTCCCACGGCAATTGACCAACGTTGGCGAACCCCTGCATGGGGATGGGGCGAAGATTGAGGCAGAGGTTTTGTCCCGGTAGAGGCCGCAAAGGTGGAGTTTCCCATGTGAGCGCGGCAAGGCTGGGCAGCGGAGCAGGGGCTGGCCCCTGTTCAGAGGAGTCCGTTGATTGCTCGCCCTGCTCTTGGTCGGCAGGGATAACTTTTGCCTGTTCTGCCGTTTCAGGAATCAGGCCAGAGAGCAGTAATCGTAAACGCTGGTCGGGCAAGCCCTGACTGTCAGTGACTGTGCCGCAGACGCGCAGGTTTTTGCTCGCTTGCGCCAGCCAGAGTGGTTGCTCCGGGTTGGAAAGCCCCTGTTGCCACGGGCTGCCGAACAATTGCCACTGCGCGGTCAGCAACCCGGCAACAGCCAGCATAGAGCAGAAAGCAAGGCGGGTTATCCGCCACAGGCGTCTGTCCGCCAGAATCAGGAGAAAGAGGCAAAGAAGGGTCTGATGCGGCCATACAGCAGAGGTAATGCCGCCTATCCAGAAGCAAAGGCAGGTCTGCCAGAACAGAGGAGCTTGCAGGGGCGGGTAGCGCATGCCTTTTCGTGCCCGTAAAAAACCGCCGATCGGCTGCCGTTCGGCGGGTCATACATTGGCTGTGTCGGTTGCACCGCGGTATCAGCGCAATTGCCTAGCTTCTGCCATCATGTTCTGTTCAAACAGGTGCTGTGCGCTTTTCGTGCACAAAATTTTTGTTCCACCGTACTTTGTTCCACGGCTGCCGGGATCAGCCATGTATTGCTGCCTGCTGGTCAGGGCTACTACACGAAGGCTCGTCAGACGGCGCTGTTTCACTTTTTTTGAAACAGTCGAGGACGGAAGAGTCCACTCCTGCTTCAAAAAAAGATCGCGCCTTGCCAAACGAAATAACTGCGCGTTTCCAGGAGGCTCTTTAATCAGTGCTTCTCTAAACCTGAAATATGTTACGACAGCTCGCGGGCCATGTCCCGTTCTTCGGCGCGTTTTTTTAGGCTTTCGCGATGGTCGTGCAATTTTTTACCCCGGCCTATGGCTACTTCTACCTTGACTTTGCCCCGCTTGAGGTACAGGCGAACGGGCACAACTGTCAGGCCTTTCTGGGCCACAAGGCCAGCCAGTTTGGCAATTTCGCGCTGGTGCAGCAGCAGTTTTCTGGCGCGGTCCGGCTCTTGCGGCGCGTAGCCCGCATTGGAGTAAGGAGCCACATGCAGAGAAACCAGCCAGGCTTCACCCCGGCGAAAATCTACATAGCTATCGATAAAGTTGACCTTGCCCGCGCGAATACTTTTGACTTCGGGGCCGGTAAGTATAATGCCAGCCTCTGTAAACTCAGAAAGTTCATAGAGGTGGCGGGCCTTTTTATTAACGGCAATAGTGGAAGGTGATGTTTTTTGGCTCATGGCTGGCTGTGTGTCAAAAGGCTGGTGGTGTGAAAGGCTAGTTCCGGCCCAAGAGATTGGTGCAATTGCTCGCGGACCATGCGGCGGGACGCGGCAACATCCGTGCTCAGGAGCACGCTGTGGGCCAGCTCCATGCAGGTTTCGGCACTGAGCTGGCGGATAAGGTGCTTCAAGCCCGGCACAAAGCGTGGAGCCGCAGATATGGTGTCTACCCCCATGCCCAGCAACAAGGCCATGCCCAAGGGGTCCGAGGCCAGTTCGCCGCAGACGGAAACTCCTATGCCTTCGCGGTGGGCTGCGTCAACAATATGTTTGAGCGAGCGTACCACAGCGGGGTGCAGAGGTTCGTTAAGATACGCCACATGGCGGTTGTTGCGGTCTATGCCCATAATGTAGTGTATGAGGTCATTGGTGCCAATGCTGAAAAAATCGCATTCCCTGGCAAGGGCATCGCAAATGAGGGCCGCCGCCGGAGTTTCTATCATGACGCCCAAGGGAAGCACTGGCGCGTGCGGCAGGTTTTGCGCGGTCAGCTCCTGATGCATTTCCTGTATGATACGGCGTACCTGCTGCACTTCGTCCAGGCCAGAAACCATAGGCAGCATGATGGCCACGTTGCCGTGAACCCCGGCTCGCATCAGTGCGCGCAACTGGGTGCGAAAAAGTCCCTGATGGCGCAGGCAGAAGCGTATGCCGCGCAGCCCGAGGGCGGGGTTTGGCTCCTTGAGGGCAGCCTGGGCATGCAGCATTTTATCCGCGCCCACGTCAAGCGTGCGAAAAACGACGCGCTCAGGAGAAATCTTTTGGGCCACAACGGAGTATTCTGCCAGCAGTTCTTCCTCGTCGGGCAGACGGCCCTTGAGGTAGGCGAACTCCGTGCGGTACAGGCCAACGCCGTCTGCTCCGCTGCGTGGTATTGCGGCAAGCTCTTCGTTACTCTCCAGATTGGCCTGAACCACCACGCGCACGCCGTCGCACATTTCTGCGGGCCAGCGTGCCGTCAGCAAGGTAAGCTCTTCCCACCCGGTGTATTCGAGGCGGCGGGCTTCATACCGGGCCAGATCCGCCTCGTCCGGTTCCAGCAGCACGCTGCCGCCAAGGCCGTCAATGATGACCAGTTCGTTTTCCCTGGCCACACTCACAAGACCGGTAACGCCGGACAAACAGGGAATATGCAGGCTGCGTGAAAGAATGGCTGTGTGCGAGGTTGGGCCACCCTCGGTAGTCAGGATGCCCAGCACGCAGTCCAGATTCAATTCCATAACGTCAGCCGGGGAAAGATCTTCGGCTACCAACACTGCGGGTTCTGCCGAACCGGGAGTTTCAGTGGGATCTGCGAACAGCCGTTCGCGCAGGCGCAGCCCCACGGCGCGGATGTCTTGCGCGCGATCTCGCAGGTAGGGGTCGTCCATTCCCCTGAACAGGGCGCACAACTCTTCAACCGTCAGACGCAAAGCCCAAGGCGCGGCAATGAGTTTTTGTTCAATGCGCGCGAGGGTAGCGTTGAGCAGCTTGGCATCGCGGGCCATTTCCATTTGTGCGGCAATGACATCACGATATTCGGCCAGATCTTCGGGTACGTTTTCCATTGTCGTTTGCAGGGATGCGCGCACATCTTCGGCGGCAAGGCGCAGGGCGGCCTGCTCAGCCTCCACTTCAGAGGGCGTGATGCGCCGTTCTTCATCTTGTTGCAACTTGTGCATGAAGCGCACCCGGCCAATGGCTATGCCGGGAGAAACTGGAGATCCAAAAAGTACCGCGCGGGCCATGTTAATCCTGCATGGTGCTGAGAAGGCGGGCCAGGCCACAGAGGGCCTCGCGGGCGTCATGCCCCTGAGCCAGAAGAGTCAGTTCCGCATTGAAGGGCGGAGCAAGGGAAAGAACATCGAGCATGCTTTTGGCGTCAACCTCGCCAGTATCGCTGACAAGCTGGATAGCCGCCGAGTAGCGCTGGGCTTCCTGCGCCAATCTCGCTGCGGGTCTGGCGTGCAGGCCATTGCGCAAATTCAGGCAAAGCCGCAGTGCCAGCCCGCGTGACGTTTCTTCAATGGTTTCTTCCATTTCCTCACCTTTTAGCACCGTCAGGCCAATCTGGGCGGGCGCAACAGCGTCAAATATCTGCCCGGGCCTCGTCAATCCGCTTTCCACCAATTTGCCAGTCCGATATATATTACATACCAATGAGGCCAACGTCCATGAGAATCAGCGCTCCAAGGGTCATGCCCCACAATAGAATGCGCGGCAGGCGAAGCCTTGCCACGAGCCAGGATGCAGCCAGCACCGCCAGCGCTCCCAGCAGGTAAACATCCCACGGAAAAGGCTTCATGCGGCTCAGGGGCAGGTGCCAGATGACCTGGGCCACCAGCGCGGCATTGACCATTTTGAGCCGGTCTACCCAGTTGATGAGGTTGAGTCTCTTCAGGCGTACCAGCACGGGCATACCGTGGCGCAGGCTTGAAAAAAAACTGCCCGCCCTGAAAATCAGCAGGGCAAGAAAAAATCCCACAGCAATAATGCCTGTCAGCGCCACATAGCCGGAGAGCAGCAGGGATACGCTCACAAGCGCCCACAAAGGCAGCAGGGTTCCACTGAAAAATGAATCCCCCAAGGCTGAAAGAGTCGTGGCCAGGGTTTCACGCACCGAGCTTACGGCGGATTCGGGCAGAGCGCCCTTGGCTATTTCTTCTTCAAGAGAAAGCAGAATGCCCACAAAGAGTGGGATCATGAAGGGGTGGGTATTGCTGTGCCCGCTGTAGCGGGCAAAGGCACGGGCGCGGGCCTCGCCTTCGGGGTAGAGCCAGCACAGGGCTGGGCTCAGCACAAAAAGCAGGCCTATTTGCTGCATGCCCCTGGCTGTAGTGGCTGCATTGATGCAGCAGGTGCGGGCAAGGCAGTTGAGTGCTACGAGCGTGGGATACATCTGCGAATCCTGCCCGCTCGCGCCGTGCATAAGGCCATTGCCAGTCAGTCTCAAGCCGTGCGGGGCATTTTTGCATGTGCCCTGCGTCAGTCGGACCGGGTGGCGGCAAATGGCAGCGAGCGGCGGCGTTGCGGTGGTTAGAGGTTACGGGGGCGGTCTGCGGCGGCTGTGAGCAGAGAGTATATTTCTTTGCCGCTCCAGCCGCGCACCATATCCTGAACCCTGCGGGCTACCTGGCGAGGTTTGCCCTGCGGGCCGTCTGTTTTCATCTCCTGCTCCAGCAGGGCCATAACTTCACTTTCAGGGCTGCGGATCACCTGTTCAGGAGGCCCGATGATTACAGTGATTTCACCAAGCAGGTCGTCGGGCAGATCCGCACTGTTTTCCAGCCGGGTCAGTATAAATTCCTCATGCTCCTTGGTCAATTCGCGGCAAACTGCCACTTCGCGCGGGCCAAGCAGGCGAGCTGCCTGCGCGAGGCTTTCTTTAAGGCGGTCTTTGCGCTCAAAAAAAATGAGAGATCCCGGCACATGCGCAAAGGCGGCAAAAAGAGCATCGCGCCCCGAGGCGTCTCGTGGCAGAAAACCCAGAAAACTGTGCGGCAGGGGCGGTATGCCCGCAGCGGAAAGCGCCGTGACCGGGGCCGAAGGGCCGGGCAGCGGAGAAACAGTCAACCCTTCCTTGCGGCAGGCACGCACCAAGCGATAGCCGGGGTCGGCCAGCAGGGGAGTACCCGCATCAGAAACAAGAGCCACGTTTTGCCCTTCACGCAGGGCGCGCAGCACACTTTCCTGCCGTTCGGCCTCGTTATGGTCGTGGAAGCTCTGCAGGCGGCGCGCTTCAATGCCGCAATCGCGAAAAAGGCGGGCCGTGCGGCGCGTGTCTTCTGCAAGCACGAGGTCTGCTTCGGTCAATACGGCGCGCGCTCTGGGCGAGAGATCACCAGGGTTGCCAAGAGGTGTGGCTACTATCCAGAGCCGGGGGGCAGTCGAAGGCATGGCAAAAATGCTCCAGGTGCAGGGTAGAGCCATTGCGCAGGGCGCAGATGACATCAAAACGGCAGGGCTGATCCCACGCTTCGTGGGCCGCCAGCCATGCGCGGGCCGCACGGCACAGGGTACGTTGTTTGGACTGGCTTACGGCATAGGCCGGGCCGCCGTGCTTGTCGCTGCCGCGAGTTTTTACTTCAACAAAAACAATAGTGTCGCCATCACGGCAAACCATGTCCAGTTCCAGGCGGGCCTGACGCCAGTTACGGTCAAGCAGCGCATAGCCCTTGCGCTTCAGCAGGGCTGCTGCTGCGTCTTCGCCCTCTTTGCCCAACCGCAGGTGAGAGGCTGTTGCGGGCTTTTTGCCTGTTGTGTCGCCCGGGCCGCTCTGCTCATGGTGGTCTTTATGGATTTTTTTGTCAAAAAATCCTGAGAACAGGCGGCGCAGGTTCACAGCAAACTGCCTTGTTGCGCAATCGTGGGTTTTTCGTCGCACACGCCCCGGAAGGTCAGCCTATGTTGCGGGCAGGGGCCAAGGCAGCGCAAAGCCTCATAGTGGTCCTTGGTGCCGTAGCCTTTGTGGACTGCGAATCCGTAACCGGGCCAGCGTTTGTCCAGGCTGGTCATGAGCTTGTCGCGAAAAGTCTTGGCCAGAATGGAGGCCGCCGAAATGGCAGGTTCAATGGCGTCACCGTTTATGATGGCACGCTGTGGCGGCAACGCCCCGGAGGGTTTCTGTGTCCACAGGCGGGCCAGCACAGCTTCCGGCACTGTCTTGTTGCCGTCCACAAGCAGCAGATTGGGCGCTGTGCGCAGGTTACGCACGGCGAGGCTCATTGCCTCAAAGGTGGACTGAAGAATGTTTATGCTGTCGATACGGCGCGGCCAGATGACGCCCAAACCCCAACCCACTGCGCAGGCCTTGATGCAGGGGGCAAGCGCATCACGCTGTTTGGCCGTGCAGGCCTTGGAGTCCGTAAGGCCAGGCAGATCATAGGCGGCTGGCAGAATGACGGCGCATGCCACCACCGGGCCAGCCAGACAGCCGCGCCCGGCCTCGTCAATTCCCGCAATTGTGCGCGAGTCCATCATGCCTTCAGCAGGAAAGAGCAGGCTGCCCTGCATACTGGACAAATGCGATTGCCTGGAGTGGTGGTTTTTCACGCACATTCTCCGAAATCGGGCGACAAACATACAAGAGGCGCGCCATGAGGGCGGTTGCCCGCCATCTCACAGCGCGCCGTCAAAAAGGCGCTGTATGTGTTCTGATGCCTCAGCAGGCTATCAGAAGCGGCCACGCGGCTTGATACGCGCCGCTTTGCCCTTGAGGGCGCGCAGGTAGTACAGACGGCTGCGGCGCACGCGACCCTGAGTTACCAGCTCCACACGGTCGATGAAGGGCGAGTTAATGGGGAAGATACGTTCCACACCCACGCCGTCAGAAACCTTGCGCACCGTGAAGGTGGCATTGGTGGTGCCGCGTTTGATGCGGATGACGTTGCCCTGGAAAACCTGGATGCGCTGTTTTTCGCCTTCCACGATACGCAGATGTACTTTCACCGTGTCGCCGGAGCGAAACGCGGGCACATCCATGCGCATGTTTTCCCGTTCAATTTTTTTGATGATATCCATCGTAAACTCCTTGCAAATCCGGGCGGATTGTTGCGTCGTTGCGTAGCGGCGCCGATGCGTTCAGGCCGCCTGTTTGTCAGCAATAGTCGCCTAAAATTCTGTCTGCCAGAATAGCGGCGGCGCTGCGCACCGAAAGGTGATTATACCCCAAAAACCGCACAGGGCGAATAAGACCGTCACATTGCTCCAGCACTTCGGGGGCAAGCCCCTTGGCAGTGCCGAGGCAAAGCATGACTGGCCCTTGGCTGCACCAGTGCCGCACTTCCTGTGGCGTCATGAGCGGGCCTTTATGGGCCTGCCCCTTGCCTTTGCCGGGCCAGACGGCGGAACTTGCCACCAGCCTGGGCCGGATGCCGTGCCGTGCGGTCATATGCGCCACCGCCTCGTCCAGGGAAGCCGCGGGACAAACCAGACCGAGAGCCTGCGCACGGTCGGCATTGCCTGAACCGCCCGGGCCCCGCGTCCAATGGCGCAAAATTTCATCCAGCACCCGCAGTTGGTCCTGCAAGGGGGTCACTACATGGAATGAACCCATAGCATAGCTGCGGGAAATTCGGGCTATATCGTGAATGTCGAGGTTTGTCAAAGAGGAAGCGCCGGATTTTTTTGCATCCAGCTGCACAGGATAGTGCATCAGACAGAACGAAAGGTTGCGTCCCGGCCTTTCGCGCGGGATTTCAGCCAGGGTCTGCACATCTTCTTTTGTCAGCGGCGCTGCATTGAGCAGGTCGGGGCGCATGCGCAGTGTTGCCTGCACAGATTGCTGCCGCCGCCACTGCGCGATAAGCGCATGATCGCCACCTCGCAACACTTCGGGTACGGGCAGGCCTTCCAGAACTTCCGGCCGTGTATAGTGCGGATATTCCAGAAGTCCGTGCGAAAAACTTTCGTCTTCCCCCGATTCTTCTTTACCCATAA
This sequence comes from Pseudomonadota bacterium, assembly GCA_023386035.1. Classification (GTDB taxonomy): domain Bacteria; phylum Desulfobacterota; class Desulfovibrionia; order Desulfovibrionales; family Desulfovibrionaceae; genus Desulfovibrio. The sequence continues at coordinate 87,085 of JAEWKM010000048.1, read as the reverse complement.
AGCCGGGCATGAGGCGCGAAACCGCTTCGATAACGGCCAGAGCAGCTGTTTCGCCGCCATTAAGCACCACATCACCCACACTTACGGGTTCAATGGAAAAAAGATCCAGCAGACGGGCGTCGATGCCCTCATAACGGCCGCAAACGATGGTCAGGTTTTCTTCCTGCGCCAGTTTACGCGCCATATCTTGCGTTAAGGGACGCCCCCCGGGAGCCATAAGCAGGATGCGCCCAGGTTGCTCAATAGAGCGCAGAGCCGCAGCCAGAGGTTCGCCCTGCATGACCATGCCGGGGCCGCCGCCGTAGGGTCGGTCGTCTACATGCCGATGTTTGCTGGTACTGAAATCGCGTGGATCATGAAAGGAAAAATTTACAAGTCCAGCCTCCCGCGCACGGCCCATAAGAGCGGTGGACAGGGGCGACTGAAAAAAATCGGGAAAAAGCGAAACCAGGTGAAAACTCGGCATGGGCGGAGAGTGCCGTAAAACGTCGCGCCTTGCAAGAAGAGGTTTGCAACTAACATCGGCCAGGCAGTGTGAGCAGGCTACTCAGCAGCCTCTTATTTTTTATTGCCGAGCATAGCTGCAAGCCTGCCCGCGCTGGATTCGCGTCCGGTTGTCAAAGCCGCTTTTTGACCAAGGGGGGACGCAGTGCGCGGGTTGTAAAAAATGTTCGCCTGGGCTGAATTAAGCGCGCCCGGCGCAAAAAGGCCGGGCGCGCGTCATTATATGCTGTAAACTTTGTTGGAAACCGCATCCTTGATGCAATGCCAGCTTCGATGCCCAAAACAGGGTTAATCTGCCCCGGCTGACTCGACCAGCCCTTGAAAAATGCAACGCCAGTGTGCGCGCAACGGACGGCCTGACACAACAAGGGCACTGCCTGGGGATACCGGGGCTGCGACGCACAGCCAGTGCCCGGCACAGGGCACAAGCTGCCAGCCGATCTGTCTACATGGTTCAGTCACGCCGGGGTAACTTTTTCCAGAGGAGAAAAACGTGCTGCCCTCACGGCAAAACTGCGCAAGCCCGCGCCGCTGCCCGGAAAAACCGCTGTGCACCAGGGCTGGGTCGCGCGACAGGCCAAGCCCGGCAGATTTGAGCAAGGCTTCCTTGATGGTCCAGCGCCGCAGCGCGTCACGATCCTGAAAATTTTTTGTAATGGGGGCGTTGAGTTCTTTGCTGGAAAACGCGCGCGGGTCTGGAGGCAGGCTGGTTAAAGATTCGGCGTCAACAGCAAGGCAAGGGCGAAAATCTTGCTGCACCTGGCTGTCCGGTACGTTACGTGATTGCTGGCATTGGTGAGATTTGCTTTCGCGCCCCATGTAGCGAACAGCGCAAAAAGCCACCTGACCACTGTGGCTGAATGCCGCACGCCAGCCCGGCAAAACGGGACGTCCCAGATAGTCCATGTCCAGACCTTCAAGGCTTAACCATGCCAGCTGCGAATCGTGAGAGTTTTGCTTCGTTGTGTCAGCCTCGTCGGCTGCTTGCGTGTTCTGTGACATATGGGCCGCAGCCATGACCAACCGCACCAGCAGGGCGCGCGCAAGCAAGCGGCTGCACCGTGCCTTCAGCGCAGCCTCACCGGAGCCAAAACACTGAAGATGCCCGAATTGCAAGGGGCTGAGCCAGGGCAGCATGGCAGCTTCCAGACGGTCGCACCAGTGTTGCAAAGCCCGCCCCTCCAGCAGGGGCACGGGTGAATATACAATAACAATGCCCTGTTTGGCGGCCTGCGCCGCCTGTCCCCATTTCTCATTGGAAATACTGTGGCGTCTGGACATTTCAGAATACAGATTTTCTGCGCGGCTGAAGGCGCTCACCGGGGATGATTGCCCGGAGTGCGCGTGGCCTGACATCTGATAAGAAGGAGGACATTCGCCCCGACTTGTTTTGTCCATAACTTTTTATTGCCTTCTACTTATGGTTGGGCGGCGCTTGGAGCCGGGGCAGATGCTGCACCTGGCACAAGAGCTTCCAGTATGGAGGCTGGCTTGGGGGTGGGAGCCGCCTCGGAAGAGGGCGCTTGAGCCGCGCCTGCCTTGGACTGGACGTCGGTAGTACTGGCGGAATTTTTGTCGTTTGCGTTTTTGCTGTCTTGGCTCTGATCGCCAGTTTTTTGCTTCGCCTCGGAGGGCGGAGCCTCTTTGGCGGGAGAGTTGGCGGTACTGTCTTTGCCTTGCTGTGCCTTGTCGGAGGCTTTGCCCGGGGCTTCCGGCGACGCTGGCTTGGCAGCGTTGGACTGCCCGCTTTTTTCTACGCCTTTACCGCCGCTGGTGGTGGTAACAGATGTATCACTTTGCCAGAATCTTATCCATGAGGGGGGTTCTCCCTTCCATGCCCAGTAGCCGCCAAGACCAGCAGTTGCCAGAAGCAGCAGGGCCAGAATGCTGACGGCTATACGGCGTGTGCGGGAATGCCCAAGGCGGGCAGGCAGGCCATAGGGATCGTCCAGCGAGCGTTGCGCGCCGGGGGGCATTTCGCCCACAGCGGTGAGTGTGCCGCCCATAGTGAAGTTGATGGGCGCACCCGTGTTGACGGCCCAGCCAGAGGCGTCCAGCAACGGGCCCAGGCTGCGGCGGCGCAGTTTGAACCACGCCATCACCATCGAAGGGCCGGAGATGACAATGAACACGCACAACAACGCCATAGGCCACCACCAGCCCAGAGAGAACAGGGATTTGGCTATATAGGTGAATGACGCGCTGACCATGCTTATGCCCACGCTAACAGCAGCAAAAATGCCTGCGCTCTTGGCAATGTCAAAGGGCTGTTTGGCAGGCGGGGCTTTGGCCGGAGCCTCTGGTTTTCCCTCGGTCACGGAACCGGCCAGCTTTGAAGACGCATCGGCAATGGCCGTATCCTTGGAGGCTACCAGCTTGTGCAGCTGCTCGCCCACGAGGTTGGCGAAACGGATATAGGGGGCCCACATGGCCTCGCGCAGCGTGATGGGATTTCGTACGATACGCAGCAGGGTGCTGTCCCAGACCTGCCCGGCGTTGTCTACAAAAATACCGTGGCGGCCTTCAATAAGATCGTCGGCTGTGCCTGCGGTAAGAGCCGCAGCGATGGTGGCAGTCTGCTCCTCGCCGTTGGAGCCTTTGCGGACGCACAGGCAGTAGAGCAGGCACAAGTGGCTTTGCGTGGCAAGGCGCACATGGGCGTCCACAGCATCAACGTGCACGCAGAGCGAGCAGGAACGGCTGTCCAAGTAAAGGGTGCCCGCCAGAAAAATGGCCTTGTTGCCGGGTTTGTAAAAGTCGGCAAAGGAAACAAAGTTCATGAGCAGGGTGTAAAGATTGGCGTGCAGCAGAATAAGCTTTTCCAGATCGCGCATGGCGTCCATACGGGGGGCGGCCAAGTCGCGCTTAACATAAAAATCAAAAGCTTCTTCAGTGTCAGTAGAGAGCAGCGCGTCCAGATCTGCATCCGAAAGTTTGTCTACCACTTCTTCGGGATTCAAGGGCAGAAAGGCTCTGCCAAGCGGGTCGTCAGCGGGGGCCAGCGCAAGGGGCGGCTGCCCTGACGCATTGAACGGCGTGGCGTCTTCCGGCGCTCGGGAAAAGTCCGGCTTTTGCGCCAGCAGCGCGGCATAGGGGGTAAAGCGGTTTTGAATGGCGTGCCATGTGTCTTCATCAAGGGAGCAGGCAGCGTCTTCACTGCTCTGGCTGTCCTTGGTCAGTGGCAGCACAGCCTCGAAAAGACGCCGAAAGGCGCGCATATCCTTTTCCCACGCGGGGTTGATGCCTGCTTGCAGGTCAAGCGGCTGCCCGGCGGCAATTCTAGCCAGCGGGCGGCGGCCGAGGTGCTCCATTGAAAAGAGCCCGGCCTCGGCGCTTTCTTGCAGGCCAATCTCATTTTCTTCATTGAGTGCGGGCAGGGTTTGCGGTGCAAAGGCCGCCATGCGGCAACGGGCGAAATAGTCATCAATCTTGGGGCCGAGCCGCTGCATGAGGCTCCAGGCCTCGTCAGTGTCGCGGCCCAGGGGCAGTTCTGCCTCGTGCGTTTTTTGCCGCCACTGAAGAACCTCATTCAGCACTTCACGAAACCTTGCGGCAAGAGCGGCGTCGAGACCCGGCGTGCCCGAATCGTCACGCATGCCGCCCACAACTTTGAGGCCTGTGAGAATAAAGTGGCGAACCGCCTCACCAGATGCGTCCTGCGCCTCTACCGAGGTGGAAGGCACTATGCCGTCGCCATTGAAGGCGTATCCGGCTGCAGCATTGAGCGCTATCGCCGTTTGGTGGCGGTCGATCTGCGTTCTGTCGGCGGCATCGGTCTTGTCCAGCACCAGCCGGGCTGCTGCCAAAAGGCTTGCCCCTTCGGGCGTGTCTTCGCGCAGCAAGGCCAAAGGAAGCTCAGCACGGCGCTCCCTGAGCTGCGAGGGGTGGCTTACGCGCTGGCAAAGCCAGGCTACGGCATCCAGTATTTCTTTGGCGCGTATGCGTTTGTCGTTATCAACGTCCAGCAGGGCCAGGGTTTGAGCATCAAACTCAAGCCCGTGTATGGGGCAGCTCAGAGCCATCCAGAGTTTGGGATCAAGCTTGCCCAGATTTTGCCATTCCGCATCGGTGGACAAAAGAGCCTGATCAAGGCCGGCCATGCGGCGAAAGGTAAATGCGGGGCCGGAAGAGATTGTGGCAGCTGCTGTATCTGAGGAAGATTTGTCAGTGTGTGCGGGCATATACTATCCATTTATATAAAAGAAGGCGTGCTTCTGTAATATATTAGGCTAGCGCATTTTGCTTTGAAAAAGTTTAAATGCTCCAGCGCTGTGCGAGAGTGCAGCGCGCCACAACGTGGCGTGGATTCAGCCGGAAAATACAATTCCGGCAGAATGACAGCTTTGAAATGTGAAGTATTTCAAAGCTGATCTGCTCAAAGACAGCCGTAGGCCAGTTTTATAAAGAGCCCGGAATACCCCACCGCGAGGTGTGGTAGATGGTATGGGTAATGGTTATCAAAGAATTGATTTCAGGTCGAGCAAATTGCTCTTGCGGGCAGCCTTGTGGTGAAGAATATGCAAGGCCACTGGTGTGGCGCGTGGAGTCTGTAAAGGCAGGATCAACGAGAAAAATTTTTAAGTTCTTCTTCGATAAGCATGACAAGTTCTGCACCCGTCATACGCACCGAGCGGGCAATAAGAATCAGCGCGTTGAGCGACGCCCCACGCTCCCCAGTTTCCAATTGTGCGATATAAACGCGAGACAAGCCCGCAAAGTCAGCGAACTGTTCTTGCGACAGCCCACTTTTCATGCGTACGTTGCGTACAGTCTTGGCAATGGCTGTATTCAGCCCAGGTAAAATCTGCATATAGTATGTGTATAACTTTTATGACTAAATTGAGTATGCGATTGCATACAAAATCAGTAAGTCAAATTTTGTTTATTTCATATCACGTTACTAAGAAATAACGTGAGGCGTTGATGGCCTGAGCAATGATTCCATAAAATGAAATATAGAATCACAACTAAAAAGGGCAAAAAATGTTATGTTTTCTATAATTGTTATATGATAATAAAAAGGATGCTTTTCAGCAAGTCAAATATATAACAGACAAATTTAAAAAAGCAGCCGAAACCTGATGGGGTTCCGGCTGCAGTAGGATTGTGGAGGATGTTTGTGGAGATTGGCTGGAGTATTTTACCTTTAAAAAAGTTTGAAAGCTCTAGCGGTGCGCAAGAGAGCTGTGCGCCGCAACTCGTTGTGGATTACGCCGAAAATCGCATTCTTCGGCAAAATCACAGCTTTGAAATATCATGCATTTCAACGTTACTCTGTTCTAGTCACTTGCTCTCGCCGCCTGGTACTCGGCCACTACCTTTTCTGCCACTGGCTGCGGCGCTTCTTCATAATGGGCAAACTCCATAGTGAAAAAGCCCTGCCCGCCAGTCATGGAGCGCAGGTCAGGCGCGTAGCGCAGCACTTCGCTCATGGGAACGTGTGCCTTGATTTCGGTGCTGCCGCCTTGCGAGTCGGAGCCAAGCACCTTGCCTCTGCGGGAAGAAAGGTCGCCAATAACGTCCCCCATGCTTTCGTCCGGCACTGAAACCGTCAGCAAAACAATGGGTTCCAGCAGCACAGCCTTAAGGGTTTCCATAGCTTTTTTGAACGCCAGAGAGCCAGCAACCTTAAAGGCCATTTCAGAAGAGTCCACTGTGTGGTAGCTGCCGTCGTAAACTTTTACTCGAAAGTCCACTACCTGGCAGCCAGCCAGAAAACCGCGCGCGGCGGCTTCCTGAACGCCTTTGTCAATGGCGGGAATATACTGGCGGGGTACAACGCCGCCCACAATGGCGTCTTCAAACTGATAGCCCGAGCCGCGCGGCAGACCTTCCATCTCGATCCAGCAGTCGCCAAACTGGCCGCGCCCGCCAGATTGCTTTTTGTGGCGGCCCTGCACCTGGCATTTGCCGCGTATGGTTTCACGGTAAGGAACCTTGGGAGTTTTAAGTACAATATCTACCTTGAAGCGGCGTTTGGCCTTTTCAACGGAAAGTTCGATATGCAGCTGCCCCATGCCTGAAAGCAGGATATCGCCATTTTCTTCGTCCCGGCCAAGTTTCAGGGTGATGTCTTCGTCCAGCAGGCGTTGCATGGCCGCGTAAACCTTGTCTTCTTCGCCTTTTTCCTTGGGAGCCAGCGCGTAGGTGATGAGCTGGGGCGGCAGTTGCGGCATGGGCAGCACAAAGGGAGCCTTTTCGTCGCACAATGTGTCGCCAGTACGGGTGTTTTTCAGCTTGGCCACGGCTACAATGGCGCCGGGGCCCACAGGCTCCTTGCAAGGCGTCTGGTTTTTGCCCGTCAGATAAAGCAGGTTGCCCAGGCGTTCATTTTCTTCATTACGCATGTTCTTGAGGTTCACGTCTCCATTGATGGTGCCCGAAAGAACCCGCAAAAGAGACAACTGCCCGGCAAAGGGGTCGGCCAGTGTCTTGAAAACAAAGCAGGCCACCGGGCCGTTTGGATCGGGAGAACGCTTGGCATCGCCTTCGCCCTCAAAGGCGGGGCGGTCCAGCGGAGACGGCAGCAGGGCTTCAATGGCGGCCAGCAGGGCCTGCCCGCCTTTGTTTTCAAGAGCAGAGCAGGTCAGCACGGGAATCAGTTCGCCTTTGACCACGCCTGAACGCAGGCCGTAGTGCAGGTCTTCCAAAGACAGGCTGCCTTCTTCCAGGTACTTTTCCATAAGAACTTCATCGCTTTCTGCGATGTTTTCTACCGTAAGTTCACGCAGAAGACTGACATCGTCGGTCAGGCCAGCGGGAATTTCAGCTTCTACGGAATCACCGTCACCCTTGAACATGTGGGCCTTGCCGGAAAGCACATCGGCTACGCCCAGAAATTTTTCACCCTGGCGAATGGGTAGCTGCAAGGCTACAGGCTTGATGCCCAGGGCAGAAATGCTGTCAAAGGTCATCTGAAAATCGGCGCGGTCACGGTCAAGCTTGTTAATGACGATTATGGCAGGCAACGAGGCCTGGCGCACGATATTCCAGAATTTTTTTGCCAGGGGGCGCACGCCGTCCACGGCGTCCAGCACGAAAACCACGCTGTCCACGCCTTTGAGCAGGCATTCCATATCACCGGTAAAGTTGCCGTCACCAGGAACATCCAGCAGAAAATGGCGGTTTTTGTTCCACACATAGGTGGCGCATGCGGGCTGTATTGAACCGCGGCGACGGATTTCTTCAGGCTCGTAGTCAAGATTTGTGGTGCCGTCTTCAACGGCGCCCATGCGTGTGACAGCTCCAGCGTTGAACAGCAACATCTCGGCCAGAGAGGTTTTGCCGCAACCGCCAGTGCCGACGAGTGCAAAGGTACGTTGCATTTCCAGTGGGGTAGGCATGGTTTTCTCCCTTAGTAAGCGATGTGGCGGGCGCGTGCGGCGCGGGCCGGGTGAACGAAACCAGGGGAAGGAACGTAAGCTCCCATAGAGAAGGACGGGCACAAAGGGCAGCCTTAAAGGCATGCTTCCGCTTGGCCGCGTCAGGCGGAATTTCCGGAACGGGCCGCCGGGCTGCGGCGGCCTGCGGGCATTTTCCGCTTGCGGAACCTTGACGGCTCTTGGGAAAAACGTGCGTTCCATATGCTATTATTTTCCACGATACATACTTGACCAAAAAAAGGGAAGAGCCGGACAAGCTTAGAGATCTGGCCGCTTATAAAATGCCTTGTGGTTGTCTTGACAGACGGCACCGCTGCTGTGAAACTTTACCTGATAAACCGGGCTCAGGCTCGGGTGGAGGATATATGCCCTGGGAATGGATCGCGGCAGGCGTAGTGCTGTTGGTAGTCATAGTGTTTTGCGTACGCCTTATGAAGAGCGGCCTTACCACGCTGGAGGACGAACGTGCCCGGTGCGACGAGCGCATCCGCACTATGGAGGAGCAGGTTCGCCAGGACCAAAAAAATATGCCGTCCAGCGAGCACTTGCATATCGCCCTGGCAGGACTGCGCGATATGTTGCGGCTGGCAGACTATCCTTCTGGATTTTGGCTTGAAGTGGCGAAAGAAAGTAATGGCGCGGCCAGCGAAAAAAACCTGGTGCTGCACACGCCCGACGGCGATTGGCGTATAAGCCTGAGCATGCGGGAGCGTCAGTTGCGTGCCGTGCACAAGGTGGCCCACGGCCAGGGACGCTGGCATTTGTACGGATCTGACGTTCATGAAGAGTATGCAGACCTGCCCCGGCTCATGTGCGCGCTGCACAACCATTTGCGGCGGCGCAGCGGGATTTCTTCTGGCCCGGGATTGCATACGCCGGGAGTATTGGACCTGCCCGCGCCCTCCAGTTTGGAAGGCGGCGATGCCGCAGCATTTTCGGCGCAAAGTGTGCCGCCGGAAAAAGAGCACCTTGCCCGGAGATTTTCCCGCTCTCGTGCCCAAAGCGTCACTGCCCGCAAAAAAAGCCCTCCACCCCCGCCACTCAAGCTCGGTAGCCGTTAGAACCTCTTTATTTGAAATGCCCGAACGAAAGCGCGAACAGACGCCAGCCGAGGATGCTCAACCTCTGGCAAAGAGCGCTGTCACTGGAAGAGCATTACAGCGTGCTTGTCATGATTTTTAGCAGAATTTCCTTCGGCAGGTTGTTTATGGGTACAAAAGGATTTGGAGGAGAATCGTAAGCGGCAATAGATTTTTCAAACCAGCCGACGTCGTGCCATTTACCGTTTTTGTATCCGGCATTGCTGTAGACGCCTACTGTGCGGAATCCCAATGATTTGTGCAAAGCCTCGCTTCTGGCATTGGGCAGGGTTACGCAGCCGTATACGTTTCTGACTTCCTGCAATGCAAGAATACTGATGAGCACGCCGTACAAGCGTTTGCCCAATCCTTTTGAAGTGGCATCCATATCAAGATAGACCGAAAGTTCGGCGTTCCACTGGTATGCTTCACGCTCCATATGCCTGTGGGCGTAGGCATATCCGGTAATCTGGCCGTCTTCTTCACAGACAAGGTAGGGGTAAGAGCCGGAAATGTGCTCAATGCGCTCTGAAAACTCCTGCTCAGACGGCAGCACACATTCAAAAGTGATGGGCGTTGTCATGTACTGGGCATAAATTTTTAAAAGTTTGCGACTGTCTGCGGGTGTGGCAAATCTTATGGCCGTCATGATTTTCTCCATTACTGAAAATGCCGCTGTGCTGCCGTGCGGTTGGCAGATGAAGACGTGCCTGCGCATGGCTGGTACGATGCGATCAGAGCATTTTACCTTTGAAAAATTTAAATACTCCGACGCCGCGCGAGAGTGCTACGCAGGCGGCGCGGGGACATGCTAAGTGGAATCACTTTTATTGTGAAGCCTCCAAGAGGAGCATGCAGACTGAACCACTACGATCTGTCGCGCCTGCCTGCGGGTGACAGTGTTTTTTCAATTTGTTAGGTTAGTTCAAGGTATACCTATGCACAGTCACTTAACCCGTCAGCAACTGGAAGCCCTTACCCTGCGCTGGGAGCAGTGGGAGGCAGAGGCCGCCACGGCAGCGCAAAAAATTGCGCGGGCGCGGCTGCATCTGCTTTTTTTGCTGTTCCGGCATGGCGGGTTGCGTCTTGGCGAAGCCCTGATTCTTGAACCTCGGGCCGCCATTGACACCATCACGGGTATGATGCGCGTGCCCGGACCCAATGCCCGTGAACTTTTGCTCCCCCTGAGCGCCATGCGGCATGTCCGGCGTATTCTCAGTTTGCCGCAAGCTGGCGATCCAGATTTTTTGCACTTTGATCAGGCATTTGTGCGCAAAAAATTCTACGCTGTGGGCAAGACAATGGGTCTGCCTTCGGCTGTGCTTGGCCCCCGCGCCATCCGCTATTCCAGAGGGTTGGAGCTTCTTGACCTGCACGTGCCGATGTCGCTGGTGCAAAAATTTCTTGGGCAGCAGGACACTGCCCAACTGTCGGCCTTTCTGAATTTTTCCGATGGTGAAGCTCGAAAAGTGCTGACCGCGCAGGCGCGTGACCGCAGCGCGTCACGGCAGCGGCAGAACGGTGAAGAAGACGAAACCAACCTGTTCTGGGGGATCGTCAGCCGCATTCACTCGGGCATGCGTAAAATTCATGTGGAAATAACAACATTTTCTGATGTATGCCTGACGGCCTCCTGCACCCATGAGCAGGCGGGCTTGCTGGAGGTGCATGAAAATCAGGTGTTAAGCGCTCGCGTAGATGCCGAGCGTATGGCGCTCTTTACAGAGCGGGTGCAGACAAGTCTGGTCAACTGCGTGCGCGGCGTGGTGGAAAGTCTGCATGCCGACGCGGTGGAAACCTTCGTGTGTTTGAGGCTGCCGGACGGCACAACCATGCGTGCTGTCGTGGAGACCGGGGCCGTAGCCAAACTGCACCTTGTTGAGGGCAAGAAAATCTTCGCATACTTTCCCACAAGCGCTGTTACGCTGCTGGCGGACTAGTGGCAGTCTTTAGAGCATTTTAACTTCTAAAGTTTAAATGCTCTAACGCTGCACAAGAGTGCTGCGCGCCGCAACACGCCGTGGATTCTGCAAACCCCATTTTGAGGCAGAATGACAACTTTGAAGTGTAATGCTTTTCAAAGTTAATCTGCTCAAGTCAGTCATGGCACCGTACAAGGGCGCTCCTTAGCCTTCAAATGGCTCCAAGAGCTTTGCGCGATAATTTATCAAAATTCCCGAATTTTCAGACCTCTCCTGCCATAGCCGCTGCAGCAGCCGGGGCTTTCTGCCCTGCGTGCATCTTTTATATCACGCTTTTTAATGATACCGTGATAATCATATCCACTGGCATGACGTTGCCCTTCGGGCTGTGAAGCATCTTCAACAGGAGTTCCCAGTATGTTCCGTATTTCTGAAATATTTCGTACACCGCGCCTCGCTTTGGCCGCCTGCCTTCTGGGTTCGCTGGCTTTGGCTCCTGCGGCGCAGGCTGCCGATACTTTGATGATGGCCACGACCACCAGCACTCAGGATTCGGGCTTGCTGGAATATCTTGAGCCTGTTTTCAAAAAAGAAACAGGCATTGAGCTTAAATGGGTGGCCGTTGGTACGGGTAAAGCCCTTGAGATCGCAAAAAATTGCGACGCTGACGTGCTGCTGGTGCATGCCCCGGCAAGCGAGCTGGAATTTGTCAAAGCAGGGCACGGCATTGATCGCCGCCAGGTTATGTACAACGACTTCGTCATTGTGGGCCCTGCCGCTGACCCGGCCAAGGTAAAGGGCAAGAGCACGGCTGAAGCCCTTGGCGGCATTTTTGAAACCAAGGCGGGTTTTGTGAGCCGTGGCGACCAGTCCGGCACCCACAAGGCCGAAGAAAAACTTTGGAAGCAGGCCCAGATCACGCCAGACAAAGATTCCAAGTATTTTTCCGCTGGTCAGGGCATGATAGCCACACTGAACATGGCTGCTGAAAAGCAGGCCTACGCCCTGACCGACCGTGGAACCTGGATCACCTTTGCCGATAAAATGGGCGACAAGAATCCTCTGGTCATCGTTGTGGAAGGAGACAAGGCGCTTTTCAACCAGTACAGCGTCATTACGGTCAATCCTGCCCAATGCCCCAAGGTCAAAAAGGATCTGGCGCAGAAGTTTGAAGACTGGTGGGTTTCCCCGGCCACACAGCAAAAAATTGCTGACTACCAGCTGAAGGGCAAGCAGCTCTTTTTCCCCAACGCCGGCAAGTAGCAAAAGTACTACGCGAGTGGGTGCGGGAAGCATTTTCCCGCACCCTGCGCTGTGTTTTTTGAAGCTGTCATTTTTGTAAACGGGCATCCGTATGGACTACTTGGTCAATGGCTTTTCCGGCGCGTTTTCTCTTCTTGTGCATATGGATGCGGCCACCTTGTCCGCCATCTACGCGACCCTGATATCTACCTGCTACGCAATGGCGGTGGCCTTACTGCTGGGCTTGCCGATGGGCTTTGCCCTCGGTTACTGCTCCTTCCCCGGCAAGCGGGCGCTGCGTCTTGTGTCTGACACGCTTCTGGCTTTTCCCACGGTGCTCATCGGCCTGCTGGTCTATGCCTTCATAACGGCGCGTGGCCCTTTGGGGCAGTATGGGCTGCTGTTCACACTGCCGGGCATGGCCGTGGGGCAGGCAGTGCTTGCCTTGCCCATTGTGGTTTCCTGGACGGCGCAAGCTGTAGAAAGCCTTGACCCGCGCTGCCGTGAAACCCTGCTGACGCTTGGAGCCAATACCCGGCAGGTGGCGGCTCTTTCGCTGTGGGAGTGCCGGTACTCCATCGGCATGGTCTGCATAACCGCCTTTGGGCGGGTTATTACCGAGGTTGGCGTTGCAATGATGCTTGGGGGCAACATCCGCTATGCCACCCGCACTATGACCACTGCCATCGCGCTGGAGACCAGCAAGGGCGACTTTGCCCAAGGCATAGCACTGGGCCTCATACTGCTGCTCATGGCCTTTGTCATAAATTTGGTACTGGCCTTTTTCCGCCATAGGGAGCGGGCATGAGTGAACTGCTTTATGAAGGGCGCGGCCTTGTGCAGATCTATGGCGGGCGCACTGTGTTGAACATGCCCCTGCTCGAGGTGGGCAGGGGAGAAGCCATTGCCCTTACTGGCCCCAATGGCTGTGGCAAATCTACCCTGCTTCGGTTGCTGGCTTTTCTTGAGCGCCCGGTTTCAGGCGAATTGCGTTATACTGGAGGAAGCAGGGGCAGACGCGAAGTGACCTTGCTGCTGCAAGACCCCTATTTGCTGCGCATGAGCGTTTTTAACAACGTGGTGCTGGGGCTGCGTTTGCGGCATACTACGGCCACACTGCGCCTTGTGTATGAGCAGTGCATGCGTGCGGCAGGCTTTGAGAATCCTCGGGACTTTGCGGAACGCGGCCCCGGCGAGCTTTCGGGCGGGGAGCGACAGCGCATTGCTTTGGCCTCGCGGTTGGCTCTGCGCCCCAAGGTGCTTTTGCTGGACGAACCCACAGCCAATGTAGACGCCGCCAGCGCGCGCGCTATGGTTTGCGCCATTGAAAACTGCCGCAAAGAAGGCGCAACCGTCGTTTGCGCAACGCACGACCCGGCCCTGATTCATACGCTGGGGGCACGCGAAATCCGGCTGGGCAGGCACTGGAATGAGGTCGCCTGATTTTTTACCGGGATACCTTCGCGGTCATGTCTGGCTGTGAGTATTTCACTGAATCATTAAGGTTCAAGCTGGGGCGGGGACTTGTGGTTTTTCCTGTGTGATGGTCAGAGAGACGTTCATACTTTCGCGGCTGGAGTGCACGATTTTTTCCGGTAAATACGCTGTCTTCAATTTTTTAAGAGCCGCATCCCGACGTGTTCACTGTTGCCATGAGCAGATGTTGGCGCGGCGGTGGGTTACCGCTTTCCTCCGTCCTGAAATTTCTTGGGCGTCATCCCGAATTTCTTTCTAAATTCCTCACTAAAATGGCTCAGGCTTTGATAGCCGATTTGCATGCCCACCTCCGTAACGCTCATGATGCCCGATGCCAGCAGCTCCCGCGCCATTTCCAGCCGGTAGCTTCTAAAATACTCAAATATAGGCATGCCAAAAACCAGCTTGAAGCCGTACTTCAGTTTCTTTTCATTTATTCCTGCCATGTTAGATAACTGGCTAATGGATGGCGGATTTTCCATATCCTGAAGCAGAATTTCTCTGGCATCTCTGATGCGGGTCACGTCCGACGCAGCAAGTTTGGGCACGGGCTGGGGCGAACCAGGAGAAAGATATTCCGAAAGCTGTATGCCGATGAGCTCAAGGGTGCGCGCCTCCAGCTGCATCCTGCGCAGCGGCCCGGCATACGCTGCCCCCAGAACATCGGCCACAATGCGCATTTTTTGCGGGCATTGCCTGCCTGTCCACTGAAAGGCCGATTTTTTGCCAGCAAGGGCGTCTGCTAGGCCCTTGGGCAGTTTTGCCTGCTCCATCTCCAGATATTCTTCAATAAATTCCGGTGCGACCAAGATGCTCAGTCGCTGCATGCCGCCTTTGCAGTCCAGTATGCCGCTGGTTTCCGGCAAGTAGGTGATACGGTTGCTGCCGCCTGTGTGTACGCACTGGGTGCGCCTGAGCGCTCCGTCCACGTAGCGGCAGCAGTTCAAGCCCGCCAGCATGAAGCCGAAAATTACGGGCGAGTGGTCAATGGCAAATTTCGACTGGCAACGCACCGCCGCAGGCACATGAGCAAATTGCAGCGCCAGCCCCGGTTTGAGCGCCAGAGGAGTGGTGCCCGTCATCCTGTACACGTCGGAGGCGGCAAAAGCCGCTGTATCTGGATTATGCTTCATAACGCACGAAAACCTGCTCCCCGCTGGGGATAGTTTTTGACCCTTGAAGGGTTAGCCTTCTTTTGTGTGTAGTGTATTGAAAAGTACATTCAATTTCAACAAGCAGGCAGGACTATCAACCATGCGCTACTTTTCCCTGTATATTGCAGCCCTTGCGCTGTGCCTGGGTGTAACGTCGGTAACAGCGGTGCCGACGGCATCAGCCGAATCAACACCAAAAACTTCTGATTACACGCTGGATACCGTCACCGTTACGGCCACCAAGCGGGAGCAGAAGGTCAAGGACATTGCCACAAGCATCTCCACAGCCACGGATATCGACCTGGAAAACAGCGCAGCCCAAACGCTGAAAGACGCGACTCGCCTTTTTCCCAACGTGCACATGAAAAGCACCAGTTCGGGCAATGAAATTGTTATCCGCGGGTTTTCCACCTGGGACACGGCCCTGCAATCGCCCGCCGGACTGTATGTGGACGAAATTCCTTATCCGCTTTCCTACATGCAGAATCTTTATCTTATGGATATGGAGCGCGCTGAAGTTCTGCGCGGTCCACAGGGAACCCTGTTCGGGCAGAACAGCGAATCCGGCGTGGTCAACCTGGTGCGAAAGGTGCCCGGCAACGATGTTCGGGCGCATATTTTTACCGAAGGGGGAACATACAATACCTATCGGCTGGGCGCGTCCGTTGCAACGCCGATTCTTGAAGACAAGGCCTATTTTTCCGGCAGTTTTTTACGCCACCAAAGTGATGGCTATGTGGACAATCTGTACAAGGACAGCACCCGCGCCGCCCGAAATGACGCCACTTCCGGGCGCGGTATGCTGCGCCTGACCCCCACGGAAAAAGTGGACCTGCGTTTTTCAGTGGATGCCTCTCGTCAGGATGTTGGCGTGGGAACCATGCGAATGGATACTGGCCCTTATCGGTCTGACAGGTGGGAGGTGCGCTCCAATGCCGCCGATTCGTCTTCCGCAACGTTCACCTTGCCAGCTCTGGTGGCCAGCTATACGGGCGATGCGGCCAAGCTTACGTCCATAACAAGCTATATGGCCTATAACTACGATATGAAGAGCGACATCGACCGGACTCCGCTTCCCACAGGGGTTTCAGACATGAAGATTGACCAGCGCAATTTTACTCAGGAATTGCGCCTGGCCTCGGTGGGCAAGTCTCGGCTTTCGTGGGTGACGGGCGCATTCGTTGGATCTTCAAGAACTAAAACAGACATGGACCGCCTGATGCAGCGTGCCATGGCAACCTCGTACCTGCATACGGACTACACCAGCGACACGCAGGCGCTCTTTGGGCAGGGCACATGGTCCATTGTGGAAGGCCTGAGGCTGACCGTGGGGCTGCGCGGGGAAAATACCCGCCTCAACGGCGAACAGTCATACAATACCTTGGCCGTGCGCCGCCATTACACCAAGGATGTAACCTTTACGGAATTGCTGCCTATGGCTTCACTTTCGTGGGACGCCACAAGCAATATTACCCCGTATATTTCCTGGTCGCAGGGGTATCTGCCCGGCGGGTTCAACATCTTTTCCGCCAGCAACCGGGGCAATTTTTATTATGAGCCGGAATACAGCACCAACTATGAAACAGGGTTGAAAACGCATTGGCTGAACGACAAGCTGCTGGCCAATGTATCCGCCTTTTACTCCACAATCCGCGACAAACAGGTGCGTGAAGAAAACCCCACGGGCGGCGTTGGCACCTGGAAGTTCACCAACTCCGCACAGGCGCATTCGTCCGGGTTTGAGGCCGAGTTGAAGGCGTATCCGCTTGCCGGTCTGGAACTGCGCGGCGGCGTGGGGTACGCCCGCTCGATCATTGACGACTGGACCACCACAGTTAACGGCGTGAAAAAAGACTTCAGCGGGAAACGCCTGCCCTGGGCACCTGACCTGACCTACAACATAGGCGTTGGCTATACGCACGAAACGGGCCTGTTTGCGCAGGTGGATCTATTTGGCGCGGGCAAGCAGTATTTCGACGCTGAAAACAACCTCAGCGATCCCGGCTATCAGACCATCAACGCACAGGTGGGCTACCACGGCGACAACTGGGACGTTTCGCTGTGGGGCAAAAATATTATGGACGCCCGCTATGCCACCAAAAAGCTGGCCAGCAGCGGCCAGACCATTGTGGAAGACGGTGCGCCTATGACCTTTGGCGTCACTGTGGGCTGGAGGTTTTAGCAATGACCGCACACCACGAAAATCCGTTGTACGAATTGCCTTTCGGCTCTTTGTCTGCCTGGCTGGTAGCTCCGGTGCGCATGGCCCTGCTCAATCTGGCTCTGGAATTAGAACTGCCGGACATATTGGCGAATACTCACAGCCTGCCAGACATTGCGGCTTGTTTGAAAAAAAATTGCGGCCGCCCGGCAGACGAGTCCCGTCTGGCAAACCTTATGAACGGCATGGCCGCTGCTGGTCTGGCCTGCAAAAAAGACGGCACATACAGCAACAGCCATTTTGCCCAAGAATACCTGCGCAAGGAATCGCCTGTTTTTCTGGGTGATCTGGTCGCCTCGCTGACGGGCATGCAACACCGCAATTTGGCTTGCCTGCGCGAACGGCTTTTTGCCGGGGAACCTGATGCGGCGGCAGGCGGGATAAAACCGGAAACCAAGCTTCGCGACGAGGGCCACTGGAAACGCTCACTGGCAGGTCTTGCCGCCTATCAAAAGGCAGGTGCGGCGGATGCCCTGGCCCGGCTGATTACTGAACTGCCCGGCGCGGAACAGTTTTCGTCCATGCTGGATCTGGGCTGCGGGCCGGGAATCACGGCATTGCGGGCAGCGGCGCTTTTGCCAGAACTGCATGTCACTCTTTGTGATTTTTCTGCGGTGCTGGACACGGCCAGGGCCGAAGCTGAATCCAATGGAATGGCAGGACGCATAGAGCTGCGCCCCGGTGATTTCAATACGGTTGAGCTGGGGCACGATTACGATCTCGTATGGGCCTGCCAAAGCCTGTATTACGCCACGGATCTGCACGCGTTTTTGACGCGGGTGTGCGCTGCGCTGCGCCCAGGCGGCCTGTTTGTAAGCGCGCATGAAGGCGTGCGCGAAGGGGTGTCTCCGGCGGTATTGGTTCTTTCGCGTCTTTCGCTGGCGATGGAAGGTCAGGATGTGTCTTTAAGGCACGGGCAAATGGCTACCGCCGCAGCCTCGGCAGGGCTGGAGCGCATCCGGGTGCAATCCATTCCCATGCTGTTTGGCGAGGCGGATATGGAAGTGTTTCAAAAGCCGTATGGGACCAGCAAGGACGGTGACGTATGAAGGCTCTGACGCTGCTGGCGGCGTGCGCGGTTTTTGTGGCCGGGTGGGCCATTCCGGCTTTGGCATATGCGGCAGTTTCGGCAGGGCAGCCAGACCTGGCAAACCCGACAAAACTGGTAGACCCGGAAAATCAGGCAGGTTCGTCATATGCGGCGGATCTGTCAGAAAAAACAGGGCCGCGCCTGAAAGGGAATTTGCGGCTGGCTGCGCCGCTGGTGCCGCAGGCCTTGCCCCTGTTGCGCGCCGGAGAAAGTGCGTTGTTCCAACAAGCTGGGGTCGCGGCGTCTTTCAGCCTGTGGCGCTCGCCCGAGCAACTGCGGGCCCTTGTGGCCAACGGCCAAGTGGACGCCGTGGTGGCGGCTTTGCCCACAGCAGCGGTTCTTGCGCGGCGCGGCGTGCCCTGCGTGGTCTTGGCGGCCTATGCCGCCCCCCTGTGGCTGGTGGGGCCGTCTGAACTTGTTCGCCAGGGCGAGTACCCTCTGGATACATTCCGGCGGCTGCTCGACAGGGAAATCCTGTTGCCATTCGGCCCAGGCAATATGCCAGAACTGGCCTTGCGCGTACTGGCGGCGCAGGGTGGCCTCAACTGCCCCTTGCGCCACTGTGGCAGTGCTCTTGAAGCCGTCAACCTGCTGCGCCTTGGGCGCGGCGGCGCGGCGCTGTTGCCGGAGCCTTCCGCCTCATTGGCCACAACGGAAGGCGGCATTGTTCGGCAGCTGGACTTGCGTGACGTGTGGGCCGCAACCTTTCCCGACCACACAGATATGCTCACGGCGTGCTTTATGGCCGTAGGACCAACGGCGCATGATCCGGCCTTGCGTGCCCTGTTGCGGCAAGGCTTTGTCGAAGGCATGCGCGATATGGAAAAAAATCCGCAAGCCAGCCTTGTTGCAGCCAAAAAATATAGCCCGGAATTGAGCGCCGTGCTTGAGCGCACCTCAAAAAATGACGACCTGCCATTTCTGCCCTCATCAGTCCTTGTGGGCGAAAGGGGAAGAAAGGCCGCGCTCTTCATGCTGCAAAGGCTGCTGGAACTGACTCCGGCCTCTGTGGGCGGCAGTCTGCCAGCAAATGATTTTTGGGATATGGGCCATGAAGAATAATCTGCGGGGCATGAAACTACGTAGCAATCTGCTGTGGCGTCTGCTGGGGATAGTGTTTTTTCTCGGCGTGTGGCAGTGGGTTGCGGCGCGTGGCGGCGGGCTGGCGTTGGCATCGCCCCTGCAAACCTGGTCTGCGCTTGCCGATTTGGCAGCGCAGCCGTGGTTTTGGACACAAGGCATGCTGCCAACCCTGGGGCGTGTACTGGCCGGGTTTGCATTGGGATTTTTAGCAGGAGGACTGTTGGGCTGGGCAGCCGGAATTTTTCCAGAGGCCGGGCTTATGCTGTTGCCCTTTCGCTGGGTGCTTTCAAGCGTACCGGGTGTGGTGCTGGTTATTCTGGCCATGCTGTGGTGCGGCGTGGGGTCGGGCATGATTATCCTGATTGTGGCGCTCACCTGCGCGCCCACTATCTATATGGCGCTTCAGGAAGGGCTGCGCGCTGTTGACCCGGCCCTTTGCGAAATGGCGCGCGCCTACAGGGTCACTTTGCGTAAACGGTTTGCAGAACTCTACTTGCCAGCAGTGGCAGCGCCATTGGTGTCTGCCTGCGTGGTGGCTTTGGGCGGCGGTATGCGCGTGGCAATTTTGGGGGAAACCTTGGGCGCTTCGCAGGGGTTGGGCTATACACTGGCCCTGGCGCGGGCTGATCTGAACACGCCAATGCTGTACGCCGTAGCCTTGGTCAGCATGCTGCTGGTCAGCGCCATTGAAGCCACGTTTCTGCGTTGCCTGCGCAATAAGCTGTGCTGCGGAGGCAGGCCATGACCCCATTGCTTACACTTAGAAACGTAGGGCACCGCTTCGGCGCACATGTAGTGCTGCGCGGCGTTAATTTCACGCTTGAGGCTGGCAAATGCGTAGTGCTTGCCGGGCCAAGCGGCACGGGCAAATCTACGCTGACACGCATTATGACGGGGCTGTTGCACCCGCAGGAAGGCACTGTGGCGCTTAATGCCCGCCGCGTGGGATTTGTTTTTCAGGAACCTCGTCTTTTGCCGTGGCGCACGGCCCTGCAAAATGTTTTGTTGCCCTGCGACGAGCGTAATCCGAAAATGAAAAAATACGCCCTTGAGATGCTGGAGGCCGTTGGTCTGGCAAATGCCGCGTCTCTACTGCCCGGGGAATTGTCCGGCGGCATGCGGCAGCGGGTTTCTCTGGCTCGTGCTCTGGCGGTTCGCCCTGATCTTCTCATTCTGGACGAACCGTTCACGGGCTTGGACGGCGCTTTGCGTGAAGACATGAAAGCGCAGATTGAAGGTTTGGTGCGTGCCGGGCAGAACGGGGCGGGCATGGCAGTAGTTCAGGTGGCGCACCATCAGCATGACATTTTGCGGCATGCCAGCGTGCAATTACGGTTGGAACACGGCGCGTTGACCGCCGAGCAAGGCAGTTTGTCATGAGCCGTTCGCATTCGCGCTAAAAGTGTGTCTTTTTGCGGGCCAAGGCCAAAAACTGGCACGGCTTGGCGGTATCGTCACCTTTTTGCCCGCTTTCAGGGTGCGTCAGCCGTAAAAGCGTGTCATTTTTTGAGGAGGTTTGCCGTTTTCTCTTTTTTAACGTTAGAAAACGATAAACATATAGCGGCGCGACAGCGCTGTAAGGAGGCCCCATGTTTCGTTTTCTGCGCGTCAATATGGCGACAAAGACCTGTGTGTTTGAAGAAATTCCTCAGGAGTATGCGGGCCTTGGCGGTCGCGCCCTTACTTCAGCCGTTGTGGCGCGCGAAGTGCCGCCTACCTGTACGCCCATCGGTCCCCACAACAAGCTGGTTTTCGCTCCCGGCCTGCTGGGCGCTACCAACAGCCCCAACGCCAACCGTATTTCTGTGGGCTGTAAAAGCCCCCTCACCGAAGGCATCAAGGAATCCAACGCAGGCGGCCAGCCCGGCGGGCATCTGGCCCGGTTGGGCATTCTTGCCGTTATTGTTGAAAATATGGCCGAAGAAGGGCAGTGGTGGCAGCTTGAAGTGGGCAAGGACCATGCCAAGCTGGTGCCTTCAGAAGTGGCAGGGCTGAACAACTTTGACGCCGTAGCCAAACTCATTGAAAAGCACGGCAGTGATTGCAGTTATGTTACCATTGGCCGTGCGGGCGAATTCAAACTCACCGCCGCTTCCATTGCCTTTACCGATCGCGAGCTGCGGCCCATGCGTCATGCCGGGCGTGGCGGCGTGGGCGCGGTTATGGGTTCCAAGGGCCTCAAGGCCATTATTGTAAATCCCGAGGGCGGCAAGAATCAGCCCCTTATGGACGAAAAGGCTTTTCGCGAAGCCTCAAAGCGTTTTGCCAAGGCTCTGGCCGAGCATCCCATCACAAGCAAGGGCCTTGCGGAGTATGGCACCGCCGTGCTCGTCAATATCCTGCACGAGGCGGGCGGTCTGCCCACGGCCAACTTTACTATGGGCCGTTTTGACCAGCATGAAGGCGTGTCTGGCGAACTGCTGAATCAGATCACCAAGGAACGCGGCGGCACCGTGGCGCACGGCTGCATGAGCGGATGCATGATCCGTTGCAGCGGCATTTTGCCTGACAAAAAGGGCAAGTTCCAGAGCAAGTGGCCTGAATACGAAACCCTGTGGGCCTTTGGTCCTCACTCCGGCATTGGCGATCTGGATGCCATTTCGAAGTACGATTACCTATGCGACGACATCGGCGTAGACACCATTGATGTGGGTGTTGCTATGGGCGTTGCTATGGCTGGCGGCGCTATTCCTTACGGCGACGCCAAGGCTGTGCTGGACGCTATGCACGCTATCAGCGAAGGCACCCCCCTGGGGCGCGTTATCGGTTGCGGCACTGCCACCACTGGCCGGGTTTTCGGCGTGCGCCGGGTGCCCACAGTCAAGGGGCAGAGCCTGCCCGCGTATGACCCGCGCGCAGTCAAGGGCCAGGGCGTTACCTACGCCACTTCGCCTATGGGCGCTGACCACACGGCGGGGTATGCCGTTACCGCCAATATTCTCAGCAGCGGCGGCACGGTTGATCCGTTGAAAAAGGAAGGCCAGATCGAGCTTTCGCGTAATCTGCAAGTGGCTACCGCCTCGGTGGATTCCGTGGGCCTGTGTTTGTTCACAGCCTTTGCCATCCTTGACGTGCCGGACGCCCTGCCCGCCATTGTGGACATGCTCAACGCCAAGTTTGGCTGGCAGCTTACAGGCGACGACGTGGTGACACTGGGCCAGCGCATTTTGTCTACAGAAATCGACTTCAACCGCCGCGCGGGCATCACCCAGGCTGCGGACGTGCTGCCCGATTTCTTCACGGATGAAAAGTTCCCGCCGCACAATACCACGTTTGACATTACCCACGACGAACTCAAGACCGTGTTCAACTGGATTGAGGAAAAAAACTAGATCACCGTATATGAAAATGCCGCTCTGGTTTAGGCCGGGGCGGCGACAGAAATTTTGTTTTGCAGTTTGCGGCAAACAGGCCTGCGCTGGGCAGAATTCTTTCACATAGCCATCAACTGATGGTACTTTGATGGAAAATCGGTCCGCAGCCTCACCAACTACGGTTTTGCTGCCACGCGATTTTTGGCGTGATAGAAGGGTTGGAAAAGGCGTGCACGGCACCACGGTGGGCAGAACCCCTGCCCATAGCTTGACGGCGGCCCGACGGCATGGGCATATATGACCTGACCGCCTGTGCGGCAAGGAGTTTATCATGCACCTGACCGTAAAGTTGAGCACAACACTGCGCGACCATGTGCCCGGCTATAATCCGGAAGCGGGTCTGCATGTTGATATGCCGGAAGGCAGCAGCGTGGAACAACTGGCCCGGCACCTGAACCTGCCGCTGCAAGACATCAAAATTGTTATGGTCAACGGACGCCAGCGTAAGGTTGGCGATCTCCTGCGCGACGGCGATCGCATTGCCTACTTCCCGGCTGTCGGTGGAGGCTAGGCGTCCGTTGGTCATGACAAAGCAAGAATTGCGCGCTTTTTTTAAACCCTACCTGCGCGCTGAATACCCTGCCTCTTCTGCCTGTGGCACTGCGCCTTGCGGGCAACACACTGCTGACAGCGCGCTTTTCGTGAGTCTTGCGGGCATTCGGGCCTGGTCTGAAATGCATGGCCTGCCTGAACGCGAGAGTATGGCGCGGCTTTTGTCCCACAACATCTGGGCGGAGCGCTTTCGCCGTAACTATGGCCTGTTTTCCTCACAAGACATGGCCCGCCTGTTGCGCAGCCGGGTGCTTGTGTTGGGGTGCGGGGGGCTTGGCGGCCATGTGGCCGAGCTGCTGGCGCGTATGGGCGCGGGCTTTTTGCGCCTTGTGGACAACGACGTTTTTGAAGAAAGCAATCTCAACCGCCAACGCTTTTGCACTGAAAGCACTCTGGGTAGCCCCAAGGCTCTTGTGGTGCGGAAATCCCTGGGTGATACGGCTTCGCACCTTGAAGTTGAAGCATTGCAGGTTGAGGCGGATGACCAAAACCTGCCGGATTTGGTGACGGGTATGGACGTGGCTCTGGACTGCCTGGATAACATCACGGCCAAGGCCGCGTTGGAAAAGGCATCGCTGGCGGCTGGGGTGCCCTTTGTTCACGGCTCCATCTTGCGGGACGAAGGCTTTGCCTATGTGAACGCGGGGCCGGTACCACGCCTGCCGGAACTCTATCCGCAGGGGCAGAGCTCTGAAGAGCTGGCCCGTAGCCGACGTGAAGGCGTGGGAACGCTGGCACCAGCGGCGGTGGCCTGCCTTATGGTCAGGCTGTGTTTGCGGGCGCTGCTTGCTGCGCATTCCCCTATGGTTTTGTCTCCTCTCTATTATCTGGACTTGTCCATCCCAGAATTGGAACGCTTTTTCTGGGATTAGACAGGGCAGTTATAAGCGTTTTTTTAATTATTTATGAGTTAAATTTATTGTTTTATTTCAGTCTATTACCAGTAGATTGCGCTCTTGCATAAAAGCCTCGTTCTGAGCGTTTCACGGTGAAAACGTCCACGCAGGCATCGCTGCAACGTTGGGCGCGTTCCCGCCTTTTTGGCACGTTCGCGCCGCCCGAGCACGTTTGTTTTTCATTTCCGGCTGGTTACCCAGCTTATCTGCCTGCGTACTCCCAAATGACCTGCCCCGTTTTTTCTGTGCCGTAGCCGCCCAGGGCCGTAACGGCCTGTTTGAAATTTTCACTGCGTATGACGTCCAGCAGAGCTTGCATGGCCGGGCTTTCATAAAAGCGCCGGGGAATGACCAGATCGTATTCTTCAACACCCACGGTCACAAAGAGCAAGCCCAGCGCATTGGCGGCAGAGCGCACGGCAAGGCCCGCGTCCGCACGGCCTGACAGCACGGCGGCAGCCACGTTCATGTGGGTGTATTCTTCATCCCGGTAGCCTGCGATGCGTGTGGGCGCAATGCCCAGACAGGCCAGTTTGTAGTCCAGCAGCACACGGGTGCCGCTGCCCCTCTGGCGGTTCACAAAGCGCAGACCATCGCGTGTGAGGTCTTCAATACCGCTAATGCCTAGGGGATTGCCCGGTGCGGTCAAAATGCCCTGCTCCCTGTTCACAAGACGCAGCAGAACCACGGGTTCTTCAAGATTTTCCTCAATGGCTTTGCGGTTGTACGCACCGCTGGCGGCATCAAGCAAATGGCTGCCTGCCAGATGGCATTGCCCGCGTTTGAGGGCCATAAGCCCGCCCAGTGACCCCACATGGGCCGAGGTCAGGCGAAAGCGGGGATGGGTTTTGCGCAGCATGCTGTCCAGCAAATCCAGCGTGTTGTCGTGGCTGCCGATGGCCAGCAGCGCCCCGTCAAGGGCGGCCTGCGGTCGCAGCAATTCAACTGGTACGGGTTCCCCGGCGTCGCAGCCTTCGCTGTCGCGCGGGATGCGGATGATGCCGTCAGCGCGGCTCAGGCTGGTAATGGTACCAGCGCCCCGTGGCAGGGGCACGGCAACGATGGTTCCGTCCACACGGCCCAGCTTTACACGCAGGCGTTCTTCCATCCCCGGGCGTGAAGGCAGCGGATTGCAAGGAATGGCCGTGGCCTTTTCGCGTTCCATAACAACGCGTTTTTGCCAAAGTGCCAGCAGGGGCAGCACAAATTCTTCCATAGCAATGCCAGCTGAAACAGGATAGCCGGGCACGCCGATAACAGGCTTGCCGCGCACCACAGCCAGAACCGTGGGCTTGCCGGGCATGACTGAAATACCGTGTACCAGCACCTCGCCCAATGAATTGAGCACATGGGCCGTGTAGTCATGACTGCCTGCCGATGATCCGGCATTGAGAATAACTAGGTCGGCTCCCGCGCCTCCATTGGCATCAAGGGCTGACATAATGGCGGCGCTGATGGCCTCCGGTTCGTCAGGAACAACAGGCAGGGTGACGGACTCGCCCCCGGCTTCTGTAATCATTGCCGAAAAAATCAGCGAATTGAATTCTGGCAACACCCGTCCGGCGCGCAGGTCTTCCTCCCTGGCCTGAGCCAGGGGCACAATTTCCGAACCGCTTGGGACAATGGAAACGCGCGGGCGCGCAAACACGGGAACTTTAAGCACGCCGCCTGCTGCCAGCGCACCCAGATCATACGGGCCAATGCAGACGCCGGGCGGCAGAATGATTTCTGTAGCCACCATATCTTCGCCCATTTTGCGCACGTGCTGCCAGGGAAAGGCGGCTTTTTCTATGACGGCCCATTTGACGTCGCCCTCAGTTTCGGTATTGACGTTTTCCACCATAATGACCGCATTGCAGCCATCGGGCAGGGGGTGCCCGGTGTTGATCCAGTGGGCGGCCTTGCCTACTTCAAGGCGCAGAGGATTGCGGGCAGAAGCGGCAAAAGTATCTTCAGCATTGACGGCAATGCCGTCCATCGCTGCTCCGTGGAACGCCGGGGAAGACCGTAACGCCGCAACCGGACGGCTGAGCACGCGGCGTAGCGCCTGATGCAGGGGAACGGTTTCCTCCGCAAGGCTCTGGGAATGGGCATGAAGCCGTTCAAACCAGAGTTTTCTGGCTTCTTCGGGCGGCAGTAACGTCAGGTAAGTATTGCGCTTCAATGGTTTCTCCGTGCAGATCGGGCAAATTGGGGCGGCTTTACTGAAACAGTTCCACCATAACGGTATCTCCGGCATTGAGACCTTCGCGGTTTTCCGGGCAGACCAGCAGGCCGTCTGCCGCTGTCATGCCTGTAATCAGACCTGACGCGGCTGTAATGGGTTCAACCTCGTAGTGTGGCGACAGTTCATTGCCGCCAGCGCACGGCTGGGGAGCCACCAGCGGAATCAGGCGCACCCGCAGGTAATCGCGGCGGCCTTGTGCCGAAGCAATGGAACGTGTGAGCCGTGCCGGAACGCAAGGGGGAATTTCTGGCGCGGTCTGGCCTTGTAGATGGTGGAGCAGGGGCAGAAGGAATACCCGCGCGCATATGAGAGCGCTGACGGTATGCCCCGGAAGCCCCATAAGGCAGACAGTGCGCCCGGCTATGTTGGCGCGGGCCAGAATAAAGGGTTTGCCGGGGCTGAGGGCTACGCCGTGCGTTAGAACTTCCCCGCCGGGCAAAGCGGCGAACACTTCAACCGTGTGGTCGCGCATGCCTGCTGAAGACCCGCCAGAAACAACGATGACGTCATGCTCTACAGCCAGCGCGGCCAGCTTGGCGGCCAGTTCGCCGGCATCATCAGGCACAAGGCCAGCCCGCAGGGCTTGCGCGCCAGCCTCGCGGCACAGGGCGGCGAGACTGTGGGCGTTGACGTCGCGAATTTTTCCGGGGGGCGGCGTATCCTCAATGGGCACAACTTCGTCCCCCGTGGAAACCACGGCTACGCGGGGGCTGCGCCGCACCGCAACCTCTGGAAGGCCAAAGGCAGCCAGAAGGCCAATATCCTGCGGACGCAGGCGGCGGCCTGCGGCGAGCAGCGGCGTACCAGCAGCAGCGTCGTCGTCGCGCAGAATGACATTATCGCCCGGGGCCTGACTGCGGGTAAGCTCAACCATGTTGCTTCCGGCAGGGCGGGAATATTCCACCATCACCGCACAATCCGCACCTTCCGGCAACATGCCGCCCGTAAGTATGCGCGCAGTTTGCCCCTCATGAAGAACGATCGAGGGGGCCGCTCCCATCGGGCAGTCACCCACGCATTCCACAAGAGCGGGGTTGGCCTCCTGAGCGCCAAAGACATCGCGCGCCCGCACGGCGTATCCGTCCACCGTGGCGCGGTCAAAGCCGGGCAGGTCGGCGGGGGCCGCAAAATCATCCGCAAGGCGACGGCCAGCGGCGTCTTCAAGGGCCACGCGCTCTGCGTCAAGAACGGGAAACGTGCGGATGTGCCCAATAACCGTTTCCACGGGCTGCAAGGTCAGAAAGGATTTCACGCAGGGCCTCCGAGTGGCATTTCAGCAGGATGGGTAACCCTTTAAATCTAGCAGCAAACCTTGCCAAAGGGCAATACAGGAATCACTGACCAGCGGAAGCCGCGCCTGTGCTGCACACGGTATAAATGGACAACGAATGGGCAGCATGGGCTTTGCACAGGGCGCGGTGCGGAAGTATATTCTTGTCCTCAGCAGGGCGGCACAATGGTATGGCGGCTAACGATTTTGCGGGCGGGCAGAGTGTGTTGCTGCAACAGAAATGTCGCTCGCGCTTGGGGCTGGCAACGTTTATGGCAGGCAACAGCTATGGGGCAGGAGGTGATATTATCGTATAGATCAAAAAATGGCCGCACAGGAACTAGCCGTACAGATGAAAAAGTTTGCGGTATTGGGGATATAACCTTTGGCGTCGCATGGGTGGTGGCTTGGGTTTGGCAAGCTTTTAGCCGTCGCCATGCCGCCGTAACAAATGCAGAAAAATTCCGGTGGCGAGCATGTCGGCGCAGCCGCCGGGGCTGAGTTTGCGGCGCACAAAGGCCGCGCCCATGCGGTTGAACATCTGGCGGCCATCAGTGGTATCTTGCCCGCCAGCGGCCAGAGTTGCGGCAGCGTAGGCTCTGGCCAGGGCAAATCCCCTGCCGCCCCCACGCCAGAGCAGGCTGCTGTCTTCTACATGGGCCAGCAGTTCCAACAGGGTGTGGACCGTGGCCCTGTTCATATTTACGTCAGCGCCATGCCGCTCCAGGCTTTCACAGGCAAGGGTCACACCGGGAAAGCTCTGTTCCGCCTCGCCACGCACACCGTGCATGCCGTACATGATATAGATGACCTCGCCGGGGGTCAGGCTGCGCTGCAAACCATTCTCCAACAGAGGCCGCATGGCCTTGGGCCGGGCATGCCTTACTTTTTCAGGGTAAAAACCGGGTATGGCCTGCTTTGCCTCCAGTGGGCCGCAGGGCAGGGCAGCCATGTCTGTCCCAGTGATGCCCTGCACAAATGAGGCTGCCGTGCGGCAGAGTTTTTGAATGTTTGTGGCGCTGCCAAGCCTTCCCAAGGCCGCGCAGAACAGGCCGAGAGAAAAAATCAGCCCCTTGTGGGTATTCACGCCCTTGGTGGCTGCGAACATATCCTGTTCGGCCTTGAGGCCCAGCGCCCGCAGACGGGGGAATACAGCAAGCGGTTCCAGTGCAGTTGTGGCAGTTCCCAACGCGTGCGCTTGAGTAAAATACCCTTGCAGGGCAAGGGCACTGCGCACAAAGGTGGTGTAATCCATGTCCGTATGCGAGCCTTGGCTGTTGCGGCAGACCAGCCCCGGCTTGGGCCCGGCGGCTGCTTCAAGAATGGCTGCCCGTGTTGCCAGTTCGCCGACACGGGCCGATGACAGTCGCGGTGTGTGCTGCCGCGTGGGGGCGTATGCATGAAAATGCCTCAGTTGCGGCAGCGGAGCGACGGGGGGCAGCATGGCGAGGGCCTGCATTGTGGAATCTGGTGCTATAGAAACTACTGGTGAGTCTGGCCTTATTGAAGCTGACAATGGTGAGGCCAGCATTGCCGGGGTCAGTATTGCTGAAGAAGGATGAGAGCAACAACTTTCAGGCATACGAAATTCCTTGTAAGGCTGATAATCTTCGCCATAGCGTCAGATGTGTACTTGTGACGTGTGACGTGAGCGCGACCTGTCGGTTTGCCCCAAGAAGCGGCGTGCTGAAAATATCAGCAATCGCCATCACAGCGGGCATGCTCCAGCAGTTTGCGCACGTACTCTATAATTTGTTCCTGGCTGTGCTTGCCCTGCCTACGGCAAAGGCTTGCCGGGGCTTCGCACAAAAAGCAGCGCCGCGCCTCATGTCCGATGTCTGCCCTGTTCACAGGTTGGGCCTGCGCATCCAGCACGTCTGCATCAGCCAGCCTGCCCAAGGGATGCTCTTCTTCCACAGCCACGCAAAGAGCCTTGAGTGTCAGCGGGTCAAGATTCACAGAGACTATCCAGCAAGGGCCGTCGACCCCCGCGCGTTCTTCTTCGGCCAGCATGCAGCCAGCATGACCGCAGCTCTGTTCAATCCTTTGGCGCAGGCTTTGTTGCAGGCTGGCGAAGGCCTTTGCCGACCCTGCCGGATTTTTATCTGCGCCGGGGATATTGAGCGTGAGTGAAAGCACTGCCTGCCCGTGCTTTGCGGCAAACTCGCGGCGCATGTTCCAGCGGGCTTCTCTTTCAGCAAGGATGGCGGCAAGAATGGCGGTCTGGCTCATGAAAACTCCGTTTCCGGCGCGGCGTGTTATGGCTTCCGCCGCGCCGGAATGCGAGGCTTACGCCTGCTATTTTGTGGCGTAGATATGGTCCACAATGGTTCCGTCGCGGTATTCCATCGTACCCACAACCTTGTCGCCGCGCTCATAGGGGCGGGGCTTGCCAGTCATACGCACGGCCTGGTCGTGAAGGTCTTCGATACCGCATACGGGCAGGCGCGCGTCACGCAGTTTGTCTGCCAGTTCCTTGCGCGCCGGATTTACGGCAATGCCGCGCTCTGTCACCAGAACGTCCACTGTAGACCCTATGGTGGTCAGCGTGGTGCATTTTTCTACCACAATGGGCAGGCGGGCGCGCACAAGGGGGGCGACAATGATGGTCAGCTTGGCTCCCGCTGCTGCGTCGTTATGACCGCCGGAACCGCCGATGATGTTCCCGTTGGAATCTGTGGTGACGTTGACGTTGAAATCAAGGTCAATTTCAGTGCCGCCCAGCAGAACCGCGTCAAGAAAGTCCACACAGTTGCTCTTTCTGTTGGGGTTGGCGTAGGTGTCGGCAGATATTTCAACATGGCGCGGGTTTTGGGCAATGGATTTAACGCTGCTCAGGTCAAAGCACTGCACGTCGAAGACGTTGTCGAACAGGCCTTCTTCGAGCATTTCAACCATATATTTGGTGATGCCGCCCAGCAGAAAGCCGCCGTGTATGTTCATGGCCCGCATGTCTTCACGCAGAAAGAGCGATGCCGCCAGCGAAGCCCCGCCAGCGCCCGTTTGATAGCAAAAGCCGTCTTGCAGCAGGCCGGAAGTCCTGATGACGGCCTGGGCGTTGCGGGCAATGGCCAGGGCCACAGGGTCACGCGTAAGGCTGATGGACCCGGAGACAATACCAGCGGGATCGCCGATTTTATCCACAACCACCACATGATCCACCACATCGTGGGGAATGCTTATGCGGCTGAGGCCGCCTTCAACCACATGGTCGGTCACGGCGATGACTTTTGCGGCATGCTGCGTGTCGGGGATGATATAGCCCAGGGAACCGCAGGCAGACGGCCCTTCGGTTCCCGTAATATTGCCCATAGCGTCCACAGCGGGTGCTGCAACAACGGCAATGTCGATCTTGAGCGAACCTTCGCCGATGGCACGGGGACGCCCGCCGTGCGAGCGGAACATGACGGGTGTGGGCAAAATGCCGCCCGTGATGGCCTTGGCCAGGGGTCCGCTCATGTAATCCGTATCAAGCCCGGTGATGACGCCGCTTTTGATATGCTCGATGAGGTGCTCATGCACAGGAAAGAGCGATGAACAGGCCACGGTGATGCTCTTGACGCCAAGAGCGGCCACAGCGTCCATAGTCATGTTGACCACATGGTCGCCATTGCGCAGGTGGTGGTGGAAGGACAAGGTCATGCCGTCCTTGAGGCCGCATTCACGCAGCGCGCCGGCAATGGTAGATATATATTTGCGTTTCATTTCTGTGCCCCCTTATGCATCAGCCAGAAGCAGGATGCGTTCCGCCCGTTTGATAATGGGCAGGTCAATCATCATTCCGTCCAGTGAAACGGCTCCCTTGCCCTCTTCGCTGGCCTTGCGGGCCGCCGCCATAACGCGCCGCGCCCAGTTGACCTTTTCCGGCGCGGGCATAAAGGCCTGATTGACCCTGTGGACGTGGTGGGGCGAAATGACGGACTTGCCGTCAAAGCCCAGCTGCACGGCAAAGGCGGCATCTTTTTCAAGCCCCTCAAGGTCGGCCACAAAGGGAAAGGGCGTATCAATGGCCAGAACGCCCGCAGCCTTGCAAGCAGTGAGCAGGCGCGAACGTGCGTAGGCGATTTCTGCCCCGTCGGCTGTGCGCTGCGCACCCATTGAAGCGGTAAAGTCTTCAGCGCCAAGAAGAATGCCGTGCAAGGCTTTGCTGGCCGAGGCAATGGCATAGGCATTTTCCAGCCCCAGAGGCGTTTCAATAATGGCAATAGCCTTGACGGTGGCGGTGCTGCCGCATTTTTGCCGCGCGCTTTCTATGGCCGCAGCCACTTGCAGCATCTGATCCGCACTTTCAATTTTCGGCACCATGACAAAATCTGTTCCGGCAGCGACAACGGCTTCCATATCAGCCTGCCAGTAGGGCGTATCCAGGCCGTTAATGCGTACGGTCACTCCGACGCCTTGCGGGCGCAGTTCTGTCAGTGCGTGGCTCACCAGAATGCGTGCAGCGTCTTTTTCTGTCTGCGCCACAGCGTCTTCGAGGTCAAAAATGACAACGTCGGCTCCCAGGCATTGCGCGCTGGCAAGCATGCCGGGATTGTTGCCCGGCATGAAAAGAAAGGTTCTGTTGCGCATTACATTTTCTCCTTGAAGCGAGCGATGGCTGTTGCCATACGGGCCTTGATGGTGCATTCCAGCGCGCCCTTGTCCTGCACAGCCACTTCCACACCCTTGAGGCCGGATTGCGCCATGCACTGTTCAACAAGCGCGCGTATGGCTTCACCAAACTGGTTCATGACGATGCTGGACAGGCTGATGGACATGTCTGATCCTTCAACGGCTGTAATGGTGATAAAAATGTCGTTTGATTCCAGTGTGCCTGCCACGGCACTGCATTGTTTATCCATTGCGATCTCCTGTGGCGGTAAATCCGCCATTTGGGAACTATAAAATATCAATGCCGCCCAACGTGATCCCTGAGTGTTTGCCGTATTGTTGCAGCATCGCTTGAGTGCAGGAAATCCCAGGTCACTGGCGGCAGCATTTTTGCGAGATTCTGCCAGGATTCTTCGGAAACATCGGTCTTGAAATATGCCCGCACCTTTGAAGCGCTGATGCTTTGGCCGGATGCTTCCAGGCGTGGAATTTCCTGCAACGTGATGCCGTGCTTTTCAAATACTGAGGTCATTGCGGCATTATAGGCGGCGGTAACAGGATCAAAAGGTTCGGTTCCCACGAATCTCAGGCTTATACCCAAATCCTTGGCTATGCGTGTGGCGAAGATGGTGCAGTCCAGCGTGGCGTGAACCGATCCCACCTTTGCATCCGCCGTGAAATAGGCTGGAAAGCTGGCGCGCGAAACCATGTACGGGCCAGCGGGCAACACAAGAATATTGTCCACATCAGCAAGACCTTTGCGCACAAGATTGAGGCGAACGGCAAAGGGAAAGACCGAAACATCTTCTTCGACCACAAAGACAAGCAGTTTCTCACAGGC
This sequence comes from Pseudomonadota bacterium, assembly GCA_023386035.1. Classification (GTDB taxonomy): domain Bacteria; phylum Desulfobacterota; class Desulfovibrionia; order Desulfovibrionales; family Desulfovibrionaceae; genus Desulfovibrio. The sequence goes on along the minus strand of JAEWKM010000048.1, from coordinate 54,179 downwards.
CAAGGCTGCCGTGCGCGCCAGATATTCGTGCCCCCGCGTGAAGGGGTTGGCGTTCATGACAATGGCTCCCAACCTTCCGTTAGAAGAAGGGGCCGTAGTGGGGGACGCCTCTGTGCCAGCCATTTTCCAGCTGTGATCCGTTATGGCTGTTCGCGTGGCACTGAGCCAGTCGGCATAGTTGGGCCGCCCTTGTTCCAGCAGAGCGGCGTCTTCTGTCTTTGCCAAAAGATCAAAGCCGGAATCCCTGAATTTCAGAGCTTCCGATGCCTTGGTGAAGATGAAGAAATGGCTCACGCCTTCTTGCCTGCCGTGCAGCACAAGACGGCTCAGAATGGAGGTGGCCAATCCGCCTTCGCGGGCGTGCTCCGCAACACAAAAACCGCAAAGAACGTTGCCCGCCAGAAAGCCACAGGCGGCCAGGCGGCCATCTTCATAAAAGCCGAGGCCGTAAGTGCGTCCTGCGGGCAGACTCAGCCCCGCCTTTGCAAGCAGGCCTTCAGCCTGGGCGAGGTCATAATCTGTAATAATTTCAAAGTAGCCCTGCATATGCTTTCCTGCTTTTTTCCGCCGCCCCGTTTGCGAGTTTTGTTCGAGGCGGCGGGAAAGGGTGAGCGCCATGCAAGCGCGGCAGTTTGTCAGATAAAACGTCTTTAGCCAGCGTAGAACATACGCATGAGAATAACGGCCATAACTACCACGGCCGCGCCGCCAATGCGGGTGGATATCTGGGCGAAGGGCATGAGTTCCATACGTCCGGCAGCGGAGAGAATGGCAACGTCGCCCGTACCGCCGAGGCCGCTGTGGCACCCGGTAACCAAAGCCGCTTCCACGGGGTACATGTTGAGGAACTTGGCGCTGAAAAAGCCAGTACCAACCATAGCCAGTACCGTGGTGACAACGGTGATGATGTAGCTGGGCTGTATGACCGCCACAACGTCCTTCCACGGGGTGTAACAGACGCCCACGCCCACAAGAAGCGCCCAGGTGAGGTTTTTGGAAACAAACAGATAGAACTGGTAGGCGGCCTTTTCAGCAATCTTGGGCATGATGCCCGTGGCCTTGGCAATGGCAGCCGAGAGAATCATGATGATGGGCGCGGGAATGGGAATGACAAGGTTGACCAGCATGCCGAACAGGTAGAAGCAGCAGGCAGTCAGCAGGCCCATGCCCAAAATGGTCACATCAATGGGTTCTTCTTCTTTCGTGAGATTGAGGTTGTCATCGCCCACACGCACAAGCTTGCCGTTGCCTGTCTGATGGGGATTTTTAAGGGCATAGCGCTTGAGGATACCAGCGCAGATAATGGCGGTAACGTTGCCAAGCATGGCAGCGGGCGCCACCATAGCGATGAATCTGCCGGGGTCGGTGCCCTGGATTTCGGCATAACCGGCAGAGAGGGGCAAAATGCCTTCGCCCACGCCGCCGGAAATGATGGGCACTACGATGTAAAAGAATGTTTCAAACAGGCCGTGCCCCAGCATGGTGCCCACGGCTGTACCGACAAGGCAACTGGCCACAGTGCCAAGAATGAGCGGTATGAACATGCGCAAAAAGCCCTGAATAAGCACTTGCCGCAGCATGCCAAGTATGCTGCCCGTCACCAGACAGGCGATGTAGAAATAAAGAAAGTTCGCGCCGCCGTTCTTGCCAGCGGTAAAATGTATGATGGCTTCCTTGGCCGGGCCGTCAAGCAGGCTGTAATAAACAAGAACTGAAGGAATGAAGATGGAAAGAATGGCCGGGCCGCCGATGTCCTTGAGAATGGGGATGCGCAGCCCCATATCGCCAAGAAGTATGCCCATAACCAACATGACGGCAAACCCGCCAATCATGTCTTTGGGCAGTTTGCCGTAGTAAGAGGCCGCAAAGATGATAATGGCAAAACAGATGTAGAGGGGCAGGGGAACCGGCCCGATCTTGAAGCTGCAAAACTTGTCCAGCAAGCCGCCGGATGACGATTCTGCGTGTTGCATGGGTAAACCCTCCTGACAGTATTTGTCATCTGTTTACCCTTGCGAGCTGATTAAATCTTTTTATGTAACTTTATAATATGTTTTTGAAGTTTTGATAGTTATGTAAGTTATGTAACTCTGCCGTGACGCTATCCGCAACATTCTTTATTAACAGGAATATTCACACAGGAATATTCACAAATGATCCCTCTGCCAATACGTGATGCATTGTAAGCTCAAGAGGCATGAGGCAATGCGTTGCCACTACGCATCCCTACCTAATATGGCTGAGAATGGTCCCTGTGCGCCTGAAAATCTTTCAGATACTGCTCGGCCACATCTTCTGACGTGATGAATAGCACGTTTTCCGCATTCTTTTTATCTACCTTATTACGCAGGTTGTAACTGCCTGTCTGCACGGTTTTGCCGTCATAAATAATCACTTTGTTGTGCATGGTCTTGTGGATGGCGTCCAACTGCACTGAAGCTCCGGCATCCTTGAGTTCGCGAGCCAGAAAAGGATTTTTATCCTTGCTTTCAACCTTGGCGTCAAAGATGGCTTCCACTTTTACGCCTCGACGGGAGGCAGCGGCCAGGGCTTTGGCAATATCCGGTTCGGAAAAATAGTAGGACAAAACATGAATAGACTGCTTGGCGTCGTTGATATGACTGATAACAGCCTTTTTGATGTCTCCGCCGGGGGCGAAATAGGCTTTTGCTTCAGGTTGGGCAGCCTGCGCGGTTGCAGCAAACAAGGCAAAAATCAGTAGCAGCAAACAAGGAAGCGCTGTTTTCAGTTTCATAAAAGCTCCTTTCATAGCCTGTGTGTAAAACTGTATCACAGAGTGTTTCTGGTTCAAACCGTGTCTACGGGTGGCGGGAAGGAAAATGATTTGGTGCAAGCTGGTGCGGAATTTTCCACAAAAAAAGGGCTTACGCACTGCGTAAGCCCCTTAATTTATGGAGCCGCCTATCAGATTTGAACTGATGATCTACTGATTACGAATCAGTCGCTCTACCAACTGAGCCAAGGCGGCAATGGAAATTTACTTCGGTCTCGGGCCGTAAGGTTGAAATGTCATCAAAAGATGTTCATCACAACCGTTAAGTCCCTCAAGCCTCACAGATCAGAACTTGTAACGCGCGTTTTAGGGCGCATCAGTGGCTCGATCCATTTCGTGAAGCAGACGACCGGGTTCTATTGCCAAAAAAATATCTGCTTGTCAAGGCAACCTGGTTCGTGATGCTAGGCCTTTTCAATAATCAGGGGAATGGCGTGCAGTTCGCGGCTCACTTCTTCAGTGTGACCCAGCTTCCATTTAACGCTTTCAGCAGCCCAGCCCAGTTGCTGCGCCACATTACGTGCCACACCCGCCACATTGAGGATGGGATGGCGCTGAAAAACCTGCGGCAGACCATACGTCAGGTTGCAAACAAGACATTTGCCGGGGCGCTGGCGCAGTTCAAAGGCCAGATGCGCTGTTTCAGGTGTTACCTGACGGCACACAAGGCCGATGTCATAGGCGCCTTCTTCCGCACCGCCAAAAAGGGCGTCAAAAAAATCATCCGCACGAGTGGCAGGAAAGATTTCGTCCAGAAAAGTCTGATTCAGATTTTGCGAAGTCATGCACTCCCCCATCAGGCTATGGATACGCTGTCATTAAAATAATGCTACGGCTTGTCTTTGGGATTCGCTTGCCCATGACGGGCCTGCTCTTTTGTCTGCTGCAACCAAACCAGCGCTTTTTATTGCAGCAGCGCGCGTAAATGGCTGTTTTCAATACGCACATCCTGTTTGGGCAGGCGGCTCCATGCAAAGGCTGGCAAGAGCTCACCCGGGCTGACGGCCCGCGCCGATACTTCCAGACCAGCCAGCATGCCAAGCAAGCCCACAATACGGTGCGGGTCAACCCCCTGTTCCCGCAAATACCGCAGGGACAGGCTGTTGTGGCGCTTGGCCAGGCGCTCTCCTTCTTCGTCAAGAAGCAGGGGCACATGAGCGTAGGAAGGCGCACCATAGCTCAAGAGTTGGAGAAGCGCAATCTGGCGAGGAGTAGAAGGCAGGATGTCTCGCCCGCGCACAACCTGGTTGATTCCCATAAGGGCATCGTCAACAGCGACAGCAAGTTGGTAGGCCACAACGCCGTCTGAGCGGCACAGGGCGAAGTCGCCGCCGCAGTCAGCAAGCGAAAAAGTTTGCGGGCCAAGCAGCATGTCGTCAAAGGATATGGGAGCTTGCGGACAACGCAGACGAATGCTGGCCCGTCGCCCGTTGCGGATCATGCCCTGAATTTGTTCTTCATTCAGGTTGCGGCAGGTGCCAGGGTAGGGCGCGCCTGCATCGTCAATGTGCGGGGCCGCAGCCAGTTGGCGTAACTCTTTACGCGTGCAGAAACAGGGGTAGGTCATGCCTGCTTCTTCCAGCTGCTTCAGAGCGCTGGCGTACACTTCTCCACGGTCGCTTTGGGTGTAGAGGCCAGCAGGGCCGCCCACATCCGGGCCGTAGTCCCAGTCCAGGCCAAGCCAGTGCAGATCTTCAAGAAGGTGTGCCGCGTACTCTGGCCGGGACCGTTGTGGATCAATGTCTTCAAGACGCATGACGATCTGGCCGCCTTGCGACCGCGCAGCCAGCCAGGCGAGCAGAAAAGCCCAGGCATTACCCAGATGGATATGGCCGGTCGGGCTTGGTGCAAGCCTGCCGCATGGGCGTGATGATTGACGCATGATTATTGGGGATGATTTAGCTGGCAGCAGGAAAGCCCTTGCCAGTAACTATGGAATGATAGGATCTGTTGCCTGTAGGCACCTTTGATTTGATGCAGCGGCAGGCTGAAATATGGGGCAATAATGGCTGCGTGTTGCATGTCTGGCGGTACAGCCTTGGCGGTTTCAGCCCGGCGTATTAAGGCGGGGTAAGCATACCCCGCCTGTCATGTGTATTCTTTACGAATTGCCGCCCTTGCCCTTGGACTGATCTTTTTTGCCCTTGGGGTCGGCCTTGGTTGCTACCTTGTCCGGGGCTGACTTTTTAGTGTCGCTTTTTTTGCTTTCTGCCTTCTGGTTGGAAGGCTTGGAAGACTTGGATGCCTTGTCTTTATCTGCTGAGCCCTTGTTCGAACTGGTCTGAGCAGAAGATTTGCCTGAACCAGACTGGGCAGAGGATTTATTAGCGCTGGATTGAGCTGAAGCTTTGCCGGATTTTGCAGAGGAGGAAGCCTGCTGCCGATTCGCGGAACTGCTTTTTTTATCGTTGCTGGCAACCTGCACGACTTTGTCTTTTTTCTTGCCACGGCTGTCATCACGGCTATCGTCCCGTTTGCTGCCGCGTGCGGCAGACTTGCCAGCCTTTTTCTTGTCGCGGGAGAGCTCACGCACCACCCTTTCTTCTGTAAAGTCGTTGAGGCGGCTTTCGGCCTGGGCGACCATAGTTGGGCCGCCATCAACCTTTACGCGGCGTGCGCCAAGAAAAGTATTTTTGAAGTAGGGATCGTCAAGCGAGTTGACGCGCACGCTTGTGCGTTTGCGGGGGCTGTGGATGAACTTGCCGTCGCCCACATAGATACCCGTATGGTAGCCGCGGCGGGGATGGCGAAAAGCCACGATGTCTCCCGCGCGCATATCTTCAACGTTAGTGATGCGCTGACCTATGACGGACTGCTCACGGGCGGTGCGGGGAAGCTGCACGCCAACGCTTTTATAGGTCCAGCACACAAAACCCGAACAGTCAAAACCGTCCGGGGTAGTTCCACCACGCACATAGGGGGTGCCGATGGCTGATCTGGCCTTGCGCAGTAGCTGCTGGCCGGATTCTTGCTGATTGGAGTCAAAAGCAGCTTCATATGAGCGGCGAAACCGTTCGGCGTGAATGCTGTTGACGCTGTCTTCTCGCGGGCTATTTTTTGCGGCGCAACCGAAGGCCAGTATGCAGCCCATCATCAACGCGCACAATTTAAGACATTTTCCCATCAGCGCTCCACAAATGTTGTGCCTGCCGCAGGTGCGGCGGCTGGTCGGTCAGAATGCGGGCATGCCCGGCGTAAACTGTAGGGTTAGCGGCCCTTTTTTATGTCTGGCCCGATCCCGCAAGACCGGAGCATTTGTGCTATGGCGTTTATGCCTTGATATCCAGCAGGGTGCCAAGCATGGCGTCGCCTGTGCGAACAACCGCTGCATTGGCCTTGTACGCGTGCTGGCTGGTGATCATAGATACCATTTCGCGGCCCAGGTCAGTGCCGCTGGGGTTAGTGGCTTCAAGCGGCAGACCCGACGTGACGTCGTACACCGCTTGAGCGGCACTGAAAGGAGTGCCGCCAGTATTGGGGATGCCATTACCCTGAAGCACTGCGTCAAGGCGCACACCCTGACCTGCAGGACCTGTGGCATAGACCGCACGTTGAGGCTCAAAGCCAGCAGTGCTGACATTGGCCACATTATGAGCGGTCACTGCCATACCCCACGAATGGGTGTTCATGGCCGACGCGCCCAATTGCATGCTGGTGCTAATACTGCTCATCACTTGTACCTTACGGCAGAATTAGCACAACCATCAGATGATTGCAAAAAACTTTTTTGCCGTGCAGCGCCAGGGGCCAGTCTGTTTATTAGCTGTTGATCTGGCGCTCTATCCGCGCGAATGCATTATGATTATGGATAGATTCCATGCTTTCAACCTCAACACTGAACCATTCAACCTGGCCATGTTCTGAAAGACGCTGCGCCACGTTGCGCACTACGTCCTCCACAAATGTGGGATGGGCAAATGCGTGTTCGGTAACGTATTTTTCGTCTTCTCGCTTGAGCAGGGTATACACTGCCGACGAACCCGAGGCTTCAGCTATATCAATAAAGTCTTCAAGCCAGGAAAAAACTTTCATGCGCAGGCTCATGCGCACCATTGCCCGCTGGCTGTGCGCGCCTTCGTCACTGATGGCCTTGGAGCAAGGGCAGACGGTCATGACCGGCACATCAACCTCGAGGCAAAAATGCTGGCCTTCATCGTCCAGTTCGCCAGTAAGGCGGCATTGGTAGCTCACCAGAGCCGGACTGCCCGAAGCCGGGGCATTTTTTTTGATAAAATAGGGAAAACAGAAGCGCGCGTAAGCACGTCTGGCTTCAAGGCGCTGTTTGATATCCAGCAACAGGCGGCGCACCGACTGGTAACTTATCTCATCATTCCACTGTTCCAGGGCCTCAACAAAACGGCTCATGTGGGTGCCCTTGAATTCAGAGGGCAGGTCCACGCCAAGGTCAACACTGGCCACAGTCTGTTGTGTGCCCTGGGTGCGGTCGCGCACCAGCAGAGGCAGCTTCAGTTCGCGCACGCCAACGCGGTCTATGTTCAGGGCCACCTGCGGGGCATGGCTTTGCACGTCTTCCATTATGCCAGGTCCTCTCCTGTGGTAGTACCGGTGAAGGTGCCGTGCTTGACGCCGCGGCAGGCAATAAGCTTGTCGGCCAAAGCGCGCATACGGGTGGGCTCTCCTTTGAGCACCAGCACCTCAAGGCAATTATAGTGGTCAAGATGCACATGCAGGGTGGTGACTATGAGGTCGTGGTCGTCATGCTGGATCTGCATAAGACGGCGGGAAAGATCGTTTTTGTGGTGATCGTAAACCAGCGTGAGCGTGCCCGCGCCGTATGCGTCGCTATTCCATTTTTCTTCCACCAGCGCCTTGCGGATGAGATCTCGTATGGCCTCGGAGCGGTTGGGGTAACTTTTGCGCCGGCAGAGTTCGTCAAAAGGTTCCAGAAGGTCTTCATCCAGTGAAACTCCAAAGCGTGCCAGATTTCCCATAGCAATATCCTGCAACGCCTCCTACAGGAAGCGGGTGCGTGGTTTATGTTGTTGCCGCGTCAGGCGCGGCGAATTTCCCACACCTGAACAGTAACTGGCACAGGTTGGGCGTAAAGAGCTTCCACTTTTTGGCTATACACACGCCTGCCTTGCCAGCCGCCGCTTTGCAGGGCGTGCAGAAATGTTTCGTATACAGAGCGTCCCGGTTCGGCTACCCAGGCCGCGCCGTCAGAAGACAGCGCGTGGTTTAAAAAGCGCAGTACCGGGGCCACAAAACGTTTTTCATACATGATGTCGCCACCCCACACGCGGTGCATGCTGCCAGCACGCAAGGCAGGGTTGCGCCAATCCATAACAGCCCACAGGGGCTGAGACACTTCATTGATATCAGCATTACGGGCGGCAAAGCGAACGGCTTCTTCTTCATAGTCCATAGCCGTTACGCGCGCGCCAAGCCATTGACCGACCATGGCCGTGAGGCCCAGCCCGCAACCAATATCAAGACAGGATTGCCCGGCGATTTCATCCTTGCGCTCATGCAGCCATGAGGCCAAAGCGACGCTTGAGGGCCAAAGTTCTGTCCAGTAGGGCAGGCGCTCGTCCTCAAAGTCGCGGGAATCTGCCGTCATGGCCTCCCAGAGTTGTTCAAGATCGGCAGCGCGGCTGAGTTGCCACAGCCGTTCGGCGGCTCGTACGGTAATATGCGGCTGGTAGGCCTGCAAGCCCTTGTCTTCGTTTTGCGGATATTCTGATGGCATATGTTTCTCTTACGAAGAATAGCCTATTGGGCCTGGAGTGTACAGAGTCATTGGCAGGAGGGGGCGGCCTGATGGAGATTGCCGATTGACGCCACAAAATGCTTTGGCATGCTGCGCAACCTTAACAGCATGCGCAGGCAACGCTATGTACTGTTAAATGCTGTCCGGCAGTGCGGTTGCTTTGATGGATAAATCTGAACACGCCGTAGTTGGTAGCGTCGCCGCGAGCAATTTTCCAGTTATTTTTGCGTTGAATTTCTTTTTGATATAGCGGGACATGCATTTTGTGACGGCACTACCTGGGGTGTTTTAGCTTCCAACATACTTAAATGCATGGCGGCGAACAGGCCGTGCCGCCTGCCGCCTGCCGCAATGGGCCGTGGAGGGAGTTGAAAAAAGCGTTTCGGTTAAATGGCAGCTTTGAAATTGTGGTCAAACTTAAAGCGGAAATGCTCCAGATAAGGGGCTTGAGGTGTGGCGGCGGCGGGTATATAGGAAATGTGGCGGATGTTACATGCCCTTTTCGTACGGCTGCATGGCGGCCGTATCATTTTTTTGTTGTCGCAAGGATAGATCATGCACAAGCACAGCGAGTACCTGAACCGCATACTGTTGAGCCGCGTTTATGACGTGGCGGTGGAGACTCCTCTTGAAGAAGCCAAGACCCTTTCCCGGCGTCTCGGCAACCGAATTTTTTTCAAGCGTGAAGACTTTCAGCCTGTTTTTTCCTTCAAGCTGCGCGGCGCGTATAACAAAATGGCCCGCCTTTCGCCTGAAGACCTGCGGCGCGGCGTTATTGCGGCTTCAGCCGGAAACCATGCCCAAGGCGTGGCCCTGGCCGCCCGCAAGCTCGGTTGTGAGGCCACCATTGTCATGCCCGTGACCACACCGGCCATTAAAGTGGACGCAGTGCGCCGCCTGGGCGGTCAGGTTGTTCTGTCGGGTGAGTCATTCAGCGATGCATGGCAACATACGCTTGATCTTATCAAGGAAAGCGGCTGCATTTACATTCCGCCTTTTGATGACCCTGATGTCATAGCTGGCCAGGGCACCATCGCCATGGAAATTCTTCGTCAGCACCCTGGCGATATTCACGCAGTTTTTGTTCCCATCGGCGGCGGCGGCATGGCGGCTGGCGTTGCGGCTTACATCAAGAATCTGCGTCCTGAAATCCGCGTTATCGGTGTGGAGCCTGTGGATTCAGACGCCATGCGCCGCTCGGTCATGGCCGGGCACAGAGTGGAACTGCAGGATGTGGGCCTGTTTGCCGACGGCGTGGCCGTGAAGCTCGTGGGCGAACACACCTTTGTCCTGTGCCGTGACCTGCTGGATGATATTATCGTTGTGGATACCGACGCCATTTGCGGTGCCATAAAGGATATTTTTGAAGATACGCGCCTGGTGGCCGAGCCGGCTGGCGCTCTGGCCCTGGCCGGGCTGCGGGCCTATGCGGCGGACAGCGGTTTGCGTGACGCTACCCTGGTGGCCATCATCAGTGGCGCCAACATGAATTTTGACCGCCTGAGCCATGTGGTTGACCGGTCAGAAATCGGCGCACACCGCGAAGCCTTGCTGGCCGTGACCATTCCCGAAGCCGTGGGCAGTTTTCGTGCTTTGTGCGCCTCCTTCGGCAGCCGCAACATTACCGAATTGTGCACGCGTTTTTCCGACCCGGAAAAAGCGCGGGTGCTGGTGGGTATCAAAATCAGCGGGCGCGACGATGTGGCCGAGGTGCTTGCAGAGCTGCGCGGCAAGGGCTTTGAGGCCATTGATCTGACGGATAACGAACTCGTCAAGATGCATCTGCGGCATCTTGTGGGCGGTAATGCGCCTCAGGTTCTGCACGAGCGGCTGTTGCGTTTTACCTTCCCGGAACGACCCGGCGCTTTGCTGGATTTTATGGATGCCATGCGCGTGGACTTCAGTATAACGCTGTTCCAGTATCGGTATCACGGTGCGGATTTTGGCCGTGTGCTGGTGGGTTTTGAGGCTCCTGAAGAAAAGCGCGAAGCCTTTGAAGACTTTTTGCATCGGGTTGAACGTATGGGCTACCCCCATGTGGAAGAGACGGAAAATCCCGCGTACAAGATGTTTTTGGGCTGGCATGAAAATTAGGGCCTGTTTCTAGAGCAGATTAACTTTGAAAAAGTTAACATGCTCTGAGTAATTCTTTTGTCCAATTGGCTGCGACAAGCGGTCCTTTTCTTCCCGGCCGGGTACGCAAGAATACCTGGCCGCCACGAAAAGGACCGCTTTTTTGTTTGCTGGCCAGTTCCGTTACCTGGAACAGCCCTTTTGGATTGCTTGTTACAGTCGGACTGTTTGTGGCGGCAACGTGAAAAAATATCCGGCAGTGCTGAATATTGCTGGTAGAAATGAACACGGCCGTGCGTTTATGCCGCACGGCCTTTTAAATGCCTTTGTGGAATCATTACGGGCAAAAGGGCTTATGGCCTCGCCGGGAATGTTAACTCAAGCTTGATCCATTTGCTGCAAAAGAACGTCTCGTTTTACTGCCGTCGTACCATGCAAGATGAGCGACGATCTGTAAAAACTGTGATGGAAAGCGAGCGTTAGCGGGCTCCGAAGCCCGGCACATGAAAACGGTTTTCAAGCCAGCGCAAAAAGAAGGTAGCCAGTGTTACCATGCCCAGGTAATAGGCCCCCACCGTGATGAATACTTCGGTAAAACGAAACGTGTCCGAGGCCACAACCTTACCCTCGCCCATAAGCTCCATACAGGTGACAAGGTAGGCAAGAGAGCTGTACTTGATAAGGTAGATTATCTCGTTACCGCAACCGGGCAGGGCGCGGCGGGCAGCCTGAGGAACCACTATCCAGGCTACAGTCTGCCATGTGCTGAATCCCAGAGCTTCAGCGGCGCGTATTTGCCCCTGACGGATCGAGAGCAGGGCTCCTCGCACATATTCACTCTGGTAGGCCGCCGTGCAGAGAGTAAAGCTTGTGAGGGCGGCCCCATAAGGCGGAAAGTATATGCCAAGCTTGGGCAGCGCGTAGTAGATCATCATCAATTGCACAACAAGGGGCACGCCGCGCACAACTGCTGTGAATCCGTCACCAAAACGGCGCATCCAGCGCGGCCCAAAGGAACGCGCACAGCCGAGAAGCACGCCGCCCACAAAGCCCAGACTGCCCGCAGGGATAATGAGTGCCAGTGAAACGAGCAAGCCTTTGTTGAGGGCAGGAAGAAGCTCGTTGCTGAAAAAGGCCGTGTCCAGCACGCTAGCCCCCCATCTCCAACAGGCGTTGGCAGAAGTCGCGCGTGCGCGTGGTGGAGCCTTCTGCCAGAAGCACGTCGGGCGCTCCCTGTTCAATGAGCTTGCCCTGTTCCATAAATATGATTTCAGTGGCCAGGGCGCGGGCAAAGTCCATCTGGTGCGTGGCCATAATCATTGTCATGCCGCCGCCAGCAAGGTCGCGAATGACGGCCAGAACTTCGCCCACCAGTTCCGGGTCCAGAGCCGAGGTGGGTTCGTCCAGCAAGATGACCTTGGGGTCCATAGCCAGGGCGCGGGCCATAGCCACACGCTGCTTCTGGCCGCCGGAAAGCTGGGCCGGGTAGAGCAGGGCGCGACGGGCAAGCCCCACGCGGGCAAGTTCTTCTTGCGCACGGGCTTTGGCGTCTTTGGGGTTCATGCCGCGCACCTTGCGCAGGGCAATGGCCACATTTTCTTCAGCAGTGAGATGGTCAAACAGGTTAAAATCCTGAAAGATCATGCCTACCTGCGCGCGAAAAGCGCACAAGGCTGGTTTGCTCGTGCGGTCAAGCCGCTGCCCTTCAAGGTAAATGTCGCCCTTATCAGGAGGAATGAGGCAGTTAATGCTCTGAAGGAGGGTGCTTTTGCCAGCACCTGACGGTCCTATGAGCACCTTGAGTTCACCACGGCGTACCGAGAGGCTGCAATTGTTCAGAATGGGCTTGCCGCCCAGCATCTTCGAGATGCCCTCGATGCGCAAAATAGCTTGTTCGTCCACATTCATGGCTTATCCCACACCCATGCCTTCCGAGCTCATTCCTGAGGAATAGCCCGGAACATGGACCTTTTCTTCCAGCCGGCGCAAAACTTTCAGCACCACCAGAGTCAGCAGAAAATAAATACAGCCCGCCGCTGCGTACAGGGCCAGATGTTCGTGCGTACGCGCGGCCACAAAAGATGTTCTGGCCATGATATCCTGCGTGCCAAGAACGTAGCAAATGGCCGAATCCTTCAGCAGGATCGAAAACTCGTTGGCCCACCCCGGTATGGAAAGGCGCATGGCCTGAGGCAAGATAATGGTGCAAATACCGGTGGTTTCGCCCATGCCAAGAGCGCGGGCCGCGTTGAGCTGCCCCTGCGGCAGGCTTTCAATGGCTCCACGGAAAATTTGAGATTGGTAGGCCGTGCTGGTGCAGCCGAGCACAAGGCAGCATATCAAAAAGGGATCTGCCGGAAGGCCCAGGCTGATGAAAAGCCCGTAGCACAGGAAGAGCAGCACAAGAATGGGCACGCCGCGGAAAAACCATACATAGAGGGCAACCAAACGGCGCAGCCAAGGACCGCCATATACCTGGGCCACGGCCAGGGGCACGCCGAGCACTAGGCCCATCGCCAGAGAGATGGTCACATTGCCAACTGTGACCAGACTGCCAGACAGCATGGAAGGCAGAGCGTGGTAAATTACAAGAAGTGAATCCATATGCGGGAGTTGCCGTAGGTTGGGCAGAACAGCGCGGACCGCTGGAAAATCCAGCGATCCGCGCCAGCCAATCAGCGCTATTGCGTTGTTTACTTGTTCAGGTATTTCTTCTGCAGCTCTTGCCAATAAGGATCGGCCATGAGCTTTTTGTAGCCATCATTGATGAGCTTTTGCAGTTCCTTGTCATCCTTGCGCATGGCAACGCCGAATTTGTCGGGCTCGCCGTGGGTGCCAGCCTTTTTCACGCCACGTCCCTTGGAGATGGCGTCATCGGCAGGCAGTTCGTCCATAAGCGCCACTTCAATGCGGTCATTGAGCAGGTCTTCTACCGCAAGAGGAGCGGATTCATAGAAACGCAGTTCAAAGGGATAGCCCTTTTCCTGCTGCTCCTGCTTGATGGCGTTGGCTTCAGAGGTGCCGCGCTGCACGCCGAGCTTGACCTTCTTGGTCAGAACATCCTGCGGGGTCAGCGTGGAGTTGGCGGGAACGAGAAACACGCGCGAAACTGTCCAGTAAGGATCAGAAAATTCAACAACCTTGGCGCGTTCGGGCGTGATGCTCATGCCAGAATCAACCATGTCGATCTGTTTGGCTACAAGGGCAGGAATGATGCCGTCCCACGCCATGGGCTTGTGAGTAATTTCAAAGCCCATATTTTTGGCTATCCAGTTGAGGGAGTCTACGTCAAAGCCAGCGGGCTGACCTGTTTTTTCGTCTACATAGGCGAAAGGCGGGTAATTGGGGTCAATGCCGTTCACATAGCTTTTTTTTGCAAAAGCGGGCACGGCAGCCATAACGACGGCCAGCAGTGCGCAGACAAGAAGTTTTTTCATGCTCAGTTTCCCCCTCGGAATATGGCGGTGGCCGTTGGCGGATGAGCCACGCGGGTGCATGGCGGTAGCCGTCTAAGGATGGACATGCGCTGCGGCAAAACCGCATAAGCGCACAGGCGCATACAGGCAGGCACCAGGCTTGCCTCGGCGCGAACTACGGCAAAACAATGATTTTATCTAACAGAAGCTTTGCCGTGACGCAAGGGCGGCATAGCTGACCGCTTTGTTATTTGCAGCATAAATAAATATGGTATATTTATGCTGCATTATGAGTAACATCCGGTAGCGCCTGTAGTGATGTTTTTACTCGGATATATTTAAAATGCCGTCTGGCTGCAGCCAGGTTTTCAGCCTCCCGTAACGCTTTTTTGGGCATGATGACTATGACGAAGACCTCGTGTTGGGAACAGCTCTCCACGCTGACCGGCATTTCAACGCAAAAGCTTTTGCTCTGCTTTTTTGACCTGCTGGCTCTTCTTGGAACGGCCCTGCTTGTTTTTTTTGTGCGTGCTGCGTTTGGTGGCCTTGACCCGGTGTTGTACCACTGGGTGGTACCCATGCTTTTTTTGGGGCCTTTTTTTGGGGCCGGGCTGGGGCTTTACCAGACCATCAGTCCTGCACCGCACCGTGAACTCAAAGCTCTGTTTCAATTGGTCAGCCTGCTGTACGCCATTATTCTGGCCGTTCTTTTTCTGTCCAAGATGGGGGATGCGTACTCACGCATTGTCATCATGGGCAGTTGGGCTGCAACGTTGTTCACCATGCCCTTGGCGCGCTATCTGTGCCGGCGTATTTATTCCCGCAAGCGCTGGTGGGGGAAGCCCCTGGTTATTTTTGACCATTGCAGGGAAGGGCGCGAATTGTGGCGCTACCTCAAACGGCACCCTGAAAGAGGGTTGAATCCCACTGCTATTTATGATCTGCCCAATACCCCTGATGACATGCGGCTGCTGTTCAGTTCTGTCTCTGCCCGGTATCCCAAGGCAATGGCCCTGCTTCTGCAAAAAGTGGGTCAGGCGCAGGACACGGACGTTACCACCGAAGCTTGCCGCTACTTTAGCAATACCTTGGTAGTGCCTGCATTTGGTGGCGGATTTAGGGTGCACTGGCTGACGCCGCGTGATCTTGGCAGCGCTGTGGGGCTGCTGGTGCGCCAGAATTTACGTGACAAGAGAAGGCTTTTCGTCAAGCGCTGTCTTGATCTGTTTTTGTGCCTTATGGGAGCGGTCATTCTGCTGCCTCTCGGCGCTGTCCTGGCTCTCATCATAAAGGCAGACAGTCCCGGCCCGGTTTTTTACCGGCAGAAGCGCGTTGGTCAGCATGGGAGAGAAATCCGCATCTTCAAGTTTCGCACTATGGTGCAGAATGCGGACAGTGTTCTCAAAGAGGTATTGGCGCGCGACGCTTCTCTGCGTCAAGAATGGACATGCGACCGGAAGCTCAAGTGTGATCCCCGTATCACCCGTGTGGGGCGTCAGTTGCGTAAACTCAGTCTTGATGAGCTGCCCCAGCTTATCAACGTTGTTATGGGTGACATGAGTCTTGTTGGACCGCGCCCCATTGTGCATTCAGAAGAGAAAAAATACGGCGCGGTGTTTGAGGAATACTGCATGGTCAAGCCCGGCATCACCGGGTTATGGCAGGTTTCTGGTCGCAATAACACCACATATCAGGAACGGGTAAATTTCGACCAGTACTATATCAACAACTGGTCGGTGTGGATGGATTTGTGGATTCTGTGCAAGACTGTTCCCGTGGTGATTCTGGGGTACGGAGCCTATTAGAGCCGTTTAACTTTGGAAAAGCTTGATTGCTCTGACGTTGCGTAAGTGCAACTCGTTGTAGCACGGCGTGGATTTTGCCGAGATTATATTTTTCAGCAGGATGGCAGCGCTGACCGATCAAGCATTTCAAAGCTGATCTGCCAGACTTTTCAATCAGCAGCCATAGCACGGCAGGCCGTGTCGACCTCGCAAGCAAAGCGGGTTTGAAAGTGGTGCTCTGAAAAATTCTCCGCATGACGGCGAATAAGGGCAGGGTCAAAGCCCATTTCACATTGCTCAAATTCATTAATTGCTGCGGCCAAGGCTTCTGGGGTCTGCTGATCGAAAAACAGCCCCGTTTCGTGGTTTCGCACTGTTTCCAATGCGCCGCCCCGCCCGTAGGCCAGAACTGGCACACCGCTTGCCGCGGCTTCCAGCGGCACAATACCAAAATCTTCCTCCCCCGGAAAAAGCAAAGCCTTGCTGTTTGCCAGCGCCGTTGCGGCTTGACTGTCATCCACTCGTCCGAGAAAGCGCACTGTCGGTCCAGCCAGGGCTTTGAGCTTATCCATTTCTTCGCCCTCACCCATGACCACTAGCGGTTTTCCGAGCATGGTGCAGGCCCTGACGGCCAAGTCCACCCGCTTGTAGGCAGTCAACCGCCCGAAGCAGAGGTAGTGCTCTCCGCCGGGGCTGCTTTTAGGTGTGAAGCTGCTGGTATTCACAGGCGGGGGCACGACGGCGGCGTCACGTCGCCAATGTTTGCGGATCCGGCGCGCCACATTGTGTGAATTGGCCACAAAGTGGTCCACTCGAAAAGAGCTGGCCAGATCCCATCGACGAAGAGAAGGCAGGAACAGGCGCATGCCACAGCGAGTCAAAAAACCAGCTGTGGAGAGATATTCTGCCCAATTATCCCACAGGTAACGCATGGGAGTGTGGCAATAACAGATGTGCGGGGTGTCGGCCCTGGTAATCACGCCCTTGGCCGGGCCAGATTCGCTGGAAATCACCAGGTCGTAACCCGTGAGATCAAGCTGCTCGAGGGCCAGAGGCATAAGCGGTAGATAGCTCTGGTAGCGTTTTTTGCTGAAGGGCAATTTATTGATGAATGTCGTGTGAATGGGGTGCTCGGCTATGACTGGAGAAAGCTTGCGTGGATCAAGAACGTGCGTATAGATATGAGCCTGGGGGTACAAGCGGCACAAAGACTCCAAAACTTTTTCGCCCCCGCCCATATTGACGAGCCAGTAATGTACAATGGCTACGCGCACGCTTGTTCCTCCATATTGATTCATCATCGGAAAACTGAGTGAGTGTTTTTTACAGGTTAATTTTGAGAGTTTAGACTTTCAAAGTTTAATACATGAATATTACAGAATCTTACTGTGTAAATAGCTGTGCTGTTTTCGCGGTAGCCGTAACAGCGCAGAAAGTTGCAAATTGCAGTAGCACCTACAAGAAACAGGCTGCGTCGGTGCTCGTGCGGGCTTCACTCGTAGCTCTGCAGCGCAGAGCCCGAAGGGCTTACGGATGGCGACAGCGACTGCGTAGAGCAGTCAGTGTGCTACACAAGTTGTCTTCAGGCATTTTTTACAACACAACTCTTTAAAGCCTGTGGGCAACGTCTGAAGCCGCCTTTACGCCATCCACGGCGGACGTTTGTTCGTCGATCTCGCAGTATCTCAAAACGAATATGTACTGATTGACAGTAGCAGTACTCTTGCCGCCCGTAAACCGCCTATTTTACAGTAAAGGCCCCGGAATTGTTTTCCGGGGCCTTTACTGTATATGGTATGGAGAACGCTTTGTCTTAGAATTCCGGCACATCAGCAGGTTTTCCTGCCTTGACCTTATCCAGATAGACAGCCCATGCTTCACCGATGGCAAAGAGGCGATCTCTGGGGATTACCGCACTGTCATAGGTAAGCAGCACGGAACCGCTCACGGGATTGCACTCCACTGAAATCACTCCGGCAATGGCTTTCATGCGGGCTTCTGCCAGGGCTGCCACAGCTTCATTGTGCAGGGCAGGGTGGCGTATGCGCACTCGGCCATCTACGAAACTGCGCACATATTTAAGAAGATGCAGGGTGCTCAAAATGGCTCTCCTCGCCCGGCAGGGCCTTTCTGGGCAAATTCGGACGCATGGCGTTGAGGGCAACGCCCAGTGTGGTGACATTATGCAGCAGGGCAGAAACTCCTGGTCCCATAAACATAAAGAGGCCGCCCAGCAAGAAGGCGCTGTTGAGCGTCAACGTAGCCACAAAGTTGAAATGGATGCGGCGTAACGTGCGTCTGCCCAGCAGGCGGGCGTTGACAAGGCCTTCAAGGTTGGGGTGGGTCAACAAGACGTTGGCCACCTCGCGGGCCAGGTCAGTGCCGTCGCTCATGGCCACACCCACATGCGAAGCGGAAAGCGCCGGGGCATCATTGATGCCGTCGCCGACCATAAGCACTTTGCAGCCCTGTTCTGTCAGTTCCTGAATAATACGGGCCTTGTCTGTGGGCAGCACTTGCGAGCGGTATTCGTTGATGCCCACACGAGCAGCCACGGCGCGGGCCGTGCGTTCGTCGTCGCCTGTCAGCATGAGAATGCGGTTAAAGCCCAGACCGCGAAGCTCTTCGACCACGCGGGGAGCTTCCGGCCGCATGGGATCCTCAATGGAAACCATGCCAGCCACCTTGCCGTCTTCGCTCATGAAGAGCAAAGAACGCCCCATGCTGGTCTGCTCTTCAATTGCTTCGGTCAGAGCCGAAAGGTCAACGCCTTCGTCATGCTCTATATAATGGCGGCTGCCGACACGCATTTTTTTTCCGTACAGGGAAGAGGCCACGCCGTGAGCAACCACATATTCCACATGGGCGTGCTCTTCGGCATGCTGAAGGCCTTCTTCATCGGCTTTGCGGACAACGGCGCGGGCCACGGGATGCGGAAAGTGCTCCTCAAGGCAGGCCATGACGCGCAATACCTCGGTACGGTCAAAGCCCGGCGCGGGAAAAACTTCCACCACTTCAGGGCTGGCCTGGGTGAGGGTGCCTGTCTTGTCAAAGACCACAGTGTCGGCTTCATTGAGGGCCTCAAGATAACGCCCACCCTTGATGGCCATGCCATGCCGCGCGCCTTCGCGCATGGAAGCCAGCACTGCCAGCGGGGTCGCCAGCTTGAGCGCGCAGGAGTAATCTACAAGCAGTACGGAGGCCGCACGGCGGAAGTCGCGCGTGAACAGCCAGACAAGAGCGGCCAGGCCAAAGGTGAAGGGCACGGCCATGTCGGCGAGACGCTCGTACTTGCCCTGAATTCCGGCCTTGAGCGATTCAGATTCTTCAATAAATTTGACAACCTGACGAAGTCTCGTACCATCGCCCACATGGCGGGCGCGAATGACCAGACGTCCTTCTTCCACAACTGTGCCAGCGAATACTGACGCGCCAGTGGTGCGTTTGACACCCAGCGGCTCGCCCGTCATTGACGACTGGTTGACCACTGCGCAGCCTTCCTCAACCACGCCGTCTACGGGAATGCTGCCTCCGTCGCGCACAACGACCAGGTCGCCTTCCTTCACCTGAGCCAGGGGAACGGAAATCTCGGTTCCCTCGGCCAGCAGCCATACGTTTTCCACGTTGAGGGCCAAACTTTCAGTGAGAGTGGCCATGGAACGGCGACGCGTCCAGTACTCCAGCGTTTCGCCAAGGCCCAGCAGCAGGGTAAGCAGGCTGACAGTGCGGAAGTCGCGCATGACAAGTGACGCGCCAATGGCGGCTGCGTCCAGCACATCCACGTTGAGCGCGCCGCGCAGTACAGCCCGGACACCTTTGAAAAGAAAAGGAACGGCGCTGACAACACTGTTGACTACGCGCAAGGCCATAGGCAGCAGAGGGCGCACAAAAATATACTGAAAAACGGGCATCAGCCCTTCAGTCAGTGTGGCTTCTCCTGGCTGGGGCGTGGGGTCGTCTCCCAACTCAGCCAGAGGGCCATCATCGCCACCAGCTCCAACAAAGAGGGTCAAAGCTGTTTCGCGGCTCTCTTCATTTTCAAAGAAAAAGAGCAAGCTGCCAAGACGGGGATTGACGCTTACCTCGCTTATGCCAGGCAGCGTGGCCAGCGCACCAGCCAGAGCTTCGGCCTGCGCCATGCCGAGGGGGCCAGAGGCGCGCACGCGCATTCTGCCGGAATCGGGCGTGGTTAGACCACGCAGCTCATGAACAATATAAAAACGCATGCGCGCGCTCCTGTTCCATATATAAATTGAATCTGTGCGATGGGGGTGGCCCCTTGGGAAGAACAACTGCGCGCGTTCACATGAAGCGAGGCGCTTGCCAGTCTGCCCTGATAAGTGGCGGGCAGGCGTAGTGGTTGGTCGCTAGCTTTGCGGTCAGCCTTGGCATTGTGCAGTTGTCTTGAACATCGGAATAGTCAGTTTAAAAACTGACTATTCCGATGTCGGGCATTGTCGTGGCAGGTTCACGCGTCGTTACACGCTGCAAATGCAGAGAGTAGGCAAAAGCTTGCGCCGGAGCGAGACTTGCCGTGCAAAATTGATCTAGGCTTCAGCCTGGTCCTTGGTGGCCTTACGCTTGTCGGAAGCCATGCGGGCTTCAGCAGTGAGGTCTTCCACATCTTCTTTAAGGGCTTCAACCTTGGTCAGCAGGGCATCCTTAACGTCGATGCCGCGGCTGATAAGATCAGTCGCCAGAGGTTTGAAATCAAGCTTGCCGCGGCTCACAGCCGCAGTGCCCACAGCGCCCACAATCAGACCACCCAGAAACCAAAGGCCGTATTTCAGTCCATTATTCATATATGCCTCCTTAATGATCGCTATGCAAACCGTTCGCGCGGCAAGCCACGCAGGACGGCAGACTAAAAGCCTTACCCCCTGCCACGTTTGCGTGGCAGGGATGAAGCAAGACTATAACAATTGCGATAAATTGGGAAGTCTAGCTGCCAGAGCCAGCCAGGTCGACCTTGATAAAGTCGGCTTCGCTGTTACGGAGCGAGATGGTGACGCCTGAAAGGCGCAGGGCGACAGGGTCTTTGAGGGGCGCACGGCCCACGATGGAAACCGTAGTGCCGGGGATGAGCCCCATGTCACGAATGCGGCGGTTCATTTCGCCAAGGGCTTCCACAGCGGCGATTTTGCCTTGCTGGCCCACCTGCATCTGACGTAGATTGACAATCTGGCTCATTGCGTGTTCTCTCTTTTTTTAGCTTCAAGGCTGTGATACAGTAAATTTATGAGTTCCGGCCCATGCTCAACCACAGCGCGCATATTTGTACTGCGTCAGTTGAGGTGGCATGAGCGCCAAAAATCTACAGGCTTGGCAGTAAGCTTGCTCTCGCTAGTAAGATATGTCAAGAGAAAAGAAAGTCAATTTCAAACCGGGCCTTATTCGACCCGCATTCTACCAAGGAGGCCCCATGCCGTCTTCTTATGTTGCGCATGTGATGGAAGGCAGGGCGCGTCTGCGTCATCCTGCTCTGGCCGATACCAAGGTTCGCGGCGCGGCGCAGGCTTTGCTGCAAGGCGAAACCGGGGTTAGCGAAGTGCGTTCCGGTTCCGAGTCTCTTTTGCTGCTGATGGCGCCCGGTACAGATTTTGCCGCCATTTGTAAGCGCCTTGAAAAAAAGGTGCCGGCCCTTCTCAAGCCTAAGGCGGAAGTTGCCGCAGCCCATAGAGCCGAAAAGCGCTCGCAGCATGCCGCCAAGCAGGCCGCACGCAAGGGTAAGGGCAAGGGGCAGGGCATAGGCTTTGGCGACATGCTTGGCGATATGCAGGTGCCAGCTTTTTTGCAGCCCCTTGTATCGGGAACCGGCAACGGCAAGATTATGGGGATAAGCCAGCGTAAATTTGCGGTGCGGGCCATGTTTGGCGCGGGCAGTCTTTGCCTGCTTACCGGACTTGCCGGGGGCAAGAGCCTGCATGTGGCTGCTGGTCTGGCTTGGGCGGCATTGGCCTCGCGTCATGTATGGGTGCGCCGTAAAGCTTTGTAAAAAACTAAGATTTATCAATGTAAAGGGTTGGGGCAGCGTAACGCCCCAGCCCTTGTTTTTGGTCTTGTTCAGGTGATCGCGCATGCGCAAAGCAAAAGCCACCCGCATGCGGGTGGCTTTTGCTTGTTTTGATGGGGTTACTCAGCGCGATTATTCAGCATTGGTGTTATCGCCGCCTTCAGGCGCGTTTTCCGTTTCATGCCGCCCGGCCACAAGGTTGCGGTGCCCAGAAATGATTTTGGGTATCACTTCCGGTTCTGCCAAGGAGGTGGTGTCGCCAATATCTTCATAGCTGTCGCCAGCTATCTTGCGCAGCATGCGCCGGATGATCTTGCCCGAGGTTGTCTTGGGCATGCCATCCACAAACTGGATGTATTCCGGGGTAGCCAGCGCACCAATATCACGCCGTACGGCGTCACGAAGCTTGGTACGCAGGTCGGCGCTCCACGGTACTTCATCGCGTGTGACCACATATGCGTAGATGCCTTCGCCCTTGAGGGCATGCGGCATGGGAACAACCGCAGCCTCCCCCACTTCGGGGCAGGTGGCCAGCACGGCCTCAATTTCGGCAGTGGAGAGGCGGTGTCCTGACACGTTGATGGAATCGTCAATACGGCCCAGAATCCAGAAGTATCCGTCCTGATCTATTTCAGCTGCGTCGCCCGAGGCATAGCAGCCGAACCGTGAGAAATAGGACTGATATTTCTCTTCATCGTTGAAAACACCTTGCATCATGCCGGGCCAGGGGCGGCGAATGACCAGATGCCCGGCCTTGCAGCCCGCTTCGGGTTCTTCGCCGTCGCGTGCCGCTGAACCCATAACAGTGGCGTCAATGCCGGGCAGGGGCTTGGAGGCTGAGCCGGGCTTGAGCTTTGTGGCATAGGGCATGGGAGCGATCATGGCTCCGCCGGTTTCCGTTTGCCACCACGTGTCTACAATGGGCAGCTCGCCGCTGCCGATATGCTTGTGGTACCACTGCCAGGCTTCGGGGTTGATGGGTTCGCCCACGCTGCCCAAGATGCGCAGGCTGCGCAGGTCATAACGCTCTGTCCACGCCTCGTTCATGCGCATAAGTGAACGTATGACGGTGGGAGCCGTGTACAGGATGTTGACGCGAAAGTTTTCAACAATGCGCCAGTAGCGGTCAGGGTAGGGCCATGTGGGTATGCCCTCGAACATGAGCGTCGTCGCCCCCAAAGACAGCGGCCCGTAAACGCCGTAGGTATGCCCTGTGATCCAGCCTGCGTCGGCTGTGCACCAGTATACGTCGTCGTCGCGCATGTCGAAGCACCACTGGGTGGTGTGAGCCGCGTAGGTCAAATACCCGCCTGTGGAATGCATGACACCGGTTGGCTTGCCTGTGCTGCCGCTGGTGTGCAGCAAAAAGAGCGTGTCATTGGAATCCATTGGCTCACAGGGAAAGTCGGGGTTCAGTGTAAAGTCGTCAATAAGGTCATGCCACCAGATGTCCCGGTTGCGCTGCATATGGACATTCTCAAGCCCAGCATGCTTGACCACCACCACATGGGCCACAGACGGACACTTTTCAAGAATGGGATCAAGATTCGCCTTGAGCGGCTTGAATTTCCCGCCGCGCACGGCGGCATCTGCCGTGATGACAACGCGCGCCTTGCAACCCTGAATACGGCTGCGCACGCCGCCTTCGGCATAGCCGGAGAAGATGGCCGTGTGTATGGCCCCAATGCGGGCGCAGGCCAGCATTGCGATGAAAAGCTCCGGAATCATAGGCATGTACAAGGCCACATGATCGCCTTTGCGGATGCGCAGCGAGCTCAGTGCGTGGGCTACCCGGCAGACTTCAGTGTAAAGCATCTGATAGGTATAGCAGCGTACATCGGTTTCTTTTTCACCCTGCCAAATGAGGGCGGCTTTGTTGCGGCGACCTGAAATAAGGTGTCTATCTATGCAGTTGAACGAGGCGTTAAGTTTGCCTCCGGTAAACCACTTGTATTTATGATTTACCTCATCAGCTTCTAGTACCTTGTCCCAGCGCTTGAACCAATGGACCAACTGCGAAGCTCGAGCACCCCAAAAGTCACTGGGGTCTTCCAAGGCACGACGGCACAGTGCATCGTATTCTTCTGCTCCGCATACCCAGGCAGATGTTTTGCCGTGCTCTGGTGGAAGATAGCTGCGATTTTCATTCAACAGTGTCGTGATCCGTTCCTGAGACATGATCCAGTCCTCCATCTTGTCTAAACAGTAAATTGAAAAGATGAGAATTCGCCATGTTACTCGAGTAAATAGATTTTAAATAACAGTCAAGAGCCAGATTCCTGTTTGTGCTTTCAGTCATAGTTGTGAAAAAAATATCAAAATTACAAAAATTTGGTATTTTTTACCATTTTACGCGGATTGGAATGCCATTACAATTGAAGAAATTTTTCACAATTGTGGGATAAAAAAAATATAATTTTTTTCGAACATTGAGGGCAGTTTGTAATCTCGTGGATAAATAGCCGTTCTGTAGCGCTTGTTCGTCCTCGATGGAGCTTGCTTGGGCGGCCATCAGAACACTTGTAGGTGAGAATGCTTGGACGTGAGGGGGCGGTATTTTGAGGCATAGCGTACGGGAATGAATACTTCACCCAGTGTGAAGG
This sequence comes from Pseudomonadota bacterium, assembly GCA_023386035.1. Classification (GTDB taxonomy): domain Bacteria; phylum Desulfobacterota; class Desulfovibrionia; order Desulfovibrionales; family Desulfovibrionaceae; genus Desulfovibrio. The sequence continues at coordinate 29,765 of JAEWKM010000048.1, read as the reverse complement.
TGGTTATATGAAGAGAAGCCGCAGAGGGGTCCAGTTGCTTTTGCTGAAACTTCGCTGATCTGCGCAGGTTTTTGCGAAATTGGACGCAACACAGCGTAAGGCCTGCATGGCTTAGCCTTTAGTTAAGAATAGCTACAGGCAACCTTGAGGTGCAGCAAAGACGGCAGAGATGCTTTGCCCTTTGGGTAGGTATGTCGAAGTGGAGATGTTTTAGGCGCAGTATCGTCGCGAGAGGGATTTTCGCATTGTAGCAAGAAGAACGGACCTGCTATGCAGAAACTGGGCGCTGACGGTACTCGCCGGAATAAAGGGAAACGTTCGAAGCAGAAAGCCAGAAAAGGCGCTGGTGGCGACACTGCTTAGAATGGAGCGTGGGGAGTGCAAGGCTGCATGAAGCCCCGGTTGAGCAGCAAATGTGCCAGTTGAGTGACTGGCAGGCCCACCACCGTGCTCCACGAACCTTCAATCTTGTCGACAAGAAAGGCCCCTTGCCCCTGAATGGCGTAGGCCCCTGCCTTGTCGTGGGGTTCGCCCGTATCCACATAGGCCCGCAGCACGTCTTCAGGCCAGGGGTGAAAAAAAACGCGGCTTACATCGCTGAAAACCTGTTCTTCCAAGTTCACAGGACGCCCGGCTTCATCCACAGACGCAGTGCCAGCGGGCGACGGCAAGAGCAGGCATACGGCGCTGATGACTTCATGCCCGCGCCCTGTAAGGCGTTGCAGCATCTTCAGAGCATGGCAGGAATCATTTGGTTTGCCCAGAATGTCTCCGTCCACAGTTACGACCGTGTCGGCAGCAAGAATGATTGTTCTGCTGTGAAGCAGCGTCGCATCAGTGGCGGAGGTGCTGTACAGGCCTGCAGCCACGGCATGTGCTTTGGCTGTGGCTGCTCTTCGTGTATAGGCGTCAGGGTTTTCACCAGGCTCAGGAAGCGGTTCGGCTCCACCAGGGCGGGCCAGCTCAAAGGGCAGCCCCCATTCTGACAAAAACTGCCGACGCCGCGGCGAGGCCGAAGCCAGCAACAGTCTGTAGCCAGGGACCAAGGTGAAGAGCGGTGAGCGCTGAGAGGATTGAGTCATCATTGCGGTGCGTGTGCAAATACTGGCATGCGGCGGTTACGCCGGGGCATGGCGCAGAAGTTCGCGATCCTGCATGTCCAGCACGCGGAACAGGCCGTTTTCATAAACTCCGTAGCTGCGTGGAGAGTCGCCCTTGGGCAGCGACAGAGAACCGGGATTCCAGAAGTGCAGGCCGTCAAGGGTTTCGCCGCGCGGAACGTGGGTGTGACCCCGCAGGATGACAGTGCCGGGCTTGAAGCCAGGGCAGGGGGGATTTTCCGGCAGGTGGTGCCCGTGGCTTGCGAAGATGCACAAGCCGTCAGCTTCCAGCCAAGCCGAATCGGCTACATTGAAGGGCAGCAGCCCCAAGTCCACTTCGGCGTCGCAGTTGCCGCGCACAGCGGTAACTGGGCAGGGCAGAGCGTTCAGATCGGGCATTTCGCGCATTACCGATTTGGTGTCATAGCCCAAAGGCAAGGGATTGCGGGGGCCGTGGTACACAAGGTCACCTAGCAGTACCAACATATCGGGTTCCAGCTGGCGCGCCTTTTCCACCAGAAACCGCAGGCTTTCAATGGAGCCGTGCAGGTCGGAGGCAATGAGCAGACGCATCAGGCGCGTTCCTTAGCCTGGGGATGCTGGGCGTTCCAGGTGGGAAGGTCAATCGCTTCTTCCACCAGCATGACGGGTATATCTTCACGAACGGGAAACACAACCTGACAGGCTGCACAGGCAAAACCCGCCGTGTTTTCATTTTCTTCCAGAGCTGCAAGGCCGCCAAGACATTTGGGGCAGGCCAGGATACGCAAAAGTTCTTCAGTGTTCACGGGCATATATTTTCCTCTCATATCGGCGTGGGCAAAGACTATACAGCGATGCTGCGTTCAGTTCAAGGCTTGCACCATATTGATATTTTGCGCTATTAATAAAAACTCACCTTTAGTAAGGTTTATGGTGTATGGAACTTATTGACCTGCATACCCACACTTCTGCCTCAGATGGTACTGATACCCCTGCGTTGCTTATGTCCAAGGCCGCCCAAACAGGGCTGAAGGCCGTGGCCGTTACAGATCACGACACACTCTCTGGCCTGGATGAAGCAGCCGAAGCCGGGCGGGAGTGCGGGGTTGAACTTATACGCGGTTGCGAAATTTCAACGGGCACAGAGCTTGGCGAATTGCATATTCTGGGCCTGTGGCTGCCGGAAAATCCTGTGGTTTTACAAGAAAAACTGGCCTTTTTGCGCATCAAGCGCGCCGAACGCAATGAGGGCATAGTACGCAAACTTCAGGATCTTGGACTGGACATTACAATGGAAGAGGTGCTGGCCACTGCCAAGGGTGAAAGCGTGGGAAGACCCCACATCGCAGAAGTGCTGTTGCGAAAGGGGTACGCCAAAAACTCCCGCGAAGTATTCAAGGAGTATCTGGGGTGCCACGGCAAGGCCTATTTGCCCAAGGAAGTGCTTGAACCCGAAGAAAGCGTGCGCCTTCTGGCGGATATGGGGGCAACCGTGAGCCTGGCTCACCCCATGCTGTGGAAAGGCCCGCCCGGGTGGATAGACACCCAGATAGCGCGCCTCAAGGATTGTGGTCTGAGCGCCATTGAAGCCCTGCACAGCGAACATTCTGAAGCGGATGTGCGCGCCTGCCTAGCATTGGCCAAGCGCTTTGGTTTGGGGGTCAGCGGCGGGTCGGACTATCACGGGAACAACAAGCCTGCCATCCAGCTTGGCAAAGGTTATGGCAAGCTTCGGATTGGCGTTGATGTGCTGGACAATCTGCGCGAGAGACGTATTGCAGAAGGATTGCCCGTCTGAGCGATTTTTGCGCCCATGTTTTTTAGCCTGCATTCTTGCAGCAGTTTATTTCATTTTTCGTATTTTGCCCGTCAGACCAGATTTTACTTGAAGGTCGTCATTTTCATCATGCCCCGGTTGTTTTTCAACCAGCCTTATTCTTTATCTATTTTTTTACATGAGGCATTTTCACGCCTTGCGCAAAACTGTTCTGCGCGTTACAGCGGCTTGAAGGCAATTCTTTTTTGCCATGCCCCGCAGTGCATCTCGCCGAGGCGCAGACAAAAGGTTCGCGCTGGGCGTGCTGGTTACGCCAGACAATTTTATGAGCATTTACCGGAAAAACAGGCATGCGTATCTTACACAAGCAACAGCATTTGCCGCCTCTTGATGGTCCACGGCTGGAACCCCACCCTTTTCGCGCCGCAGGCATGCCGCCTGACAAAAGCAATGGCGCACCGCTGGTGCCAGTGAACCGTCGGGAGCACGGCCTTGAGGCCCGCCGCACCGACATGGCCGCAGACCAACGCGGCGAAGGAGCAGCCGTGAATACCGAACACAAGGACGGGGACCGGCAACCGCCCCACGGCGCTCACGACGCCTTTGACTTCCGCCAGCTTGGCAAGGAAGACTTTGAGCAGTTTGAAGCCTTGCTGCGGTATGCCTTTCAGGTGAGTTCGTCCGAAATGGCCCGCATTGGCTGGTCAGACAGGGAGATGAAACTTTCCAAAAAGCCCATTTTTGAGGCGTCTCATGTGATGGGCTGGTTTTACAAGGGGCGTCTTGCTTCGCAAGTGGTTATCTACCCTATGGAAGTGAACGTTCAGGGCGAAATTTGCAAGATGGGCGGCATTACGGGGGTGGCAACCTATCCCGAATATACCGGGCGTGGGCTGATCCATTCTCTTCTAGCCAAAAGCCTTGAATATATGCGCGACCAGCAGCAGATCATCTCTTACCTTTGCCCGTACTCCATTCCCCTCTACCGCAAGCACGGCTGGGAAATCGTGTCAGACAAGATGACCTTTGCCATCAAGGATACGCAGCTTCCGACGCGGCATCCTGTGGAAGGTCAGATAGAGCGCGTGGACATTGAAAGCGAAGATCTGCACAAGGTTTACAAATACTTTGCGCTTCAGGAGCACGGCGCGCTCATCCGCGGCGCTTTGGAGTGGGAAGAATACTGGCGCTGGGATTCGGACGACGTTATGGCGGCGGTATATTACAGCGTAGACCGTAAACCCTTGGGCTATGTTATTTACTACATTGAAAACGAGGTTTTCAGCATCAAGGAGATGGTCTACCTGAATCAGGAGGCCAAATACGGCATCTGGAATTATATCAGCGCGCATTTTTCAATGATTACAAAGGTCGAGGGCGCAAACTATACGGGTGAAGCCATGGCCTTTCAGCTTGAAGACAGCGAAATTGACGAAACAATTCAGCCGTATGGCATGGCTCGTATTGTGGATGTGCAGCGCTTTATGGAATTTTATCCGTTTCAGTTCAGCGATCCCAGGCTCACCCTGGATTTTGAGGTCAAAGACCCCATTGCCCCCTGGAACAACGGCATATTTCATGTGAGCTGGCAAGACGGCGAGGCTGTGTGCGAGCAAGTGACCACATGCCATTCGGGACACCGCATCGCGCTGGATATTCAGACCCTGACAACCATGCTTATGGGGTACAAGCGGCCAACCTATCTGTACAACAACGACCGCATTGATATGGACTATCATCTGCTCAAAACGCTTGAAGCGCTGATTCCTCCAGACAAACCCTATTTTTCAGACTATTTTTGATATGAGAAAGGCGCGCCAATGGCGCGCCTTTCTTGCATCTGAATCAAAACTCTGAGTGAGTTTTTGCCTTTTAAAGGCATTTTTTTGAAAAAATGCACTTCGCCACAAAATCCAAGCGCCCATTGAGCATCACACATTGCGTCAAAACAGAAAAATTTGCTTTGTCCAAAGCTGACGGCTTTATTTCTTGATACTGCGCAAGGCGCGTTTGCAAATGCGTTCCGTTGCCTTACAAGGATTTTCTGCCAGCCAGCGGGCGCAGACATCCTGCACCCATTGGGGCTGAGACTTGGACGCGTCGTTGAGCCAGTTGCCCACGCTGTCCTGCACATAGGCCGCAGGGTCAGCCCGCAAGGGTTCCAGCACGGGCAAGGCCAGGGCTGGGTTTTGCTTGAGCGTTTCAATATGGCTGCACCAGACCCCGCGCGGGCGAATGCTCTCGCTGGCAAAGCGCCGCACTCTTTCGGAAGTATCACCTGTCCAGCCGCTGAGGTGATCTATTGCAGCATCAAGGTCTTCAGTAAGGTGAGGGCGAACAGCCATCCAAACCCATTCCCGCACGCCGAAGTGCGCGTCGTCGGCAAGGGGTTGTATGGCTTCCAGGCGTTCCCCAATGCTTGCAGCGGGGCAGAGCGCAAGCGCAAAGCAGGCCCAGCCGCGCACTGTGTCTGAAGGGTGCGTCATAGCCGGGGCCAGCCCGTCAGGCCCAAACGTGTCAAACAGCAGCTTTCCTGCCACCCGCATACGTTTGGAAACTCCCTGGTCAGCCATTTCGCGTAGCGACTCAACGCCGCTGGCGGGAACATCAGGCATGGCCGCCGCCATAAGAACGGCAAAGTCCACGGCAAGGGCTTCGGCCAGATTACTTGAAGCGGCCTGGCCGCTGTTGAGCTGGTCCAGTCGTTGGTTGTCTATGTTCATAGGGGGTCCAGTTTGGTCTGATGCGGCCCCATATACACAGTACCGTGCTTTTGGAGGCCATAACGTGAAGGGGGCCCCGCACCGCGAAGCCACCCCTGCCACCTTAGATGTTTGATTCAAGAAACGCGCGGTAAGCAAGTGCTGTGGTGTACAGGTCCGCGCAGCTTGCCAGTTCAAAGGGGCTGTGCATAGACAGCACGGCAGGGCCAAGGTCAATGACGTGCATGCCGTAGGCCGCCAGAAAAAGCGCCACAGTGCCGCCGCCGCCGTGATCCACGCGGCCCAGTTCTGCGGCCTGCCAGGGGATGTTTTTGCTGTTGTACAGGTTGCGCAGCGCGCCGAAGAACTCGGCATCGGCTTCGCTGGCCCCGTACTTGCCACGGGAACCTGTGAACTTTGAGAAGCAGGGGCCGTAGCCCAGCTGCGCCGCATTCTGCTTTTCGTGCACTTCTTGGAAGTCCGGGTCCAGAGCGGCCTGAACGTCGGCAGACAGGGCGCGGGTTTCCATAAAGACACGCGAAGCAGACAAGCCGGGGGCCCACGCCTGGGTCAGGTCTTCAATGCAGTATTGCAGAAAGCGCGAAGCTGCACCGGTTGCGCCGTCCGAACCGATTTCTTCCTTGTCCCAGAAGATAACGGCCATACTGCGCCCTGTGGCTTCGGCTTCCAGCAGAGCTTCAAGGGCGGTGAAGACGCAGATGCGGTCATCCTGCCCGTAGCCGCCGACCAGAGCCTTGTCAAAACCAACGAAACGCGCCGGGCCAGCGGGCACGGCCTGAAGTTCGGCAGTGATCAGATCTTCTTCAGTAATGGCATATTTTTTATGCAGGATTTCAAGCAGCTGCGTTTTGATGGGATCCTTGGGCGCTTCATCCTTCTTGCCCTTGGAGGCCTTGGGGCTGTGCCCGAGGATGATGTTGAGCTTTTCGCCTTCAAAGGCGTCGCTCACTGTTTGCGTGGCCTGCTTCTGGGCCAGATGAGGCAGAAGGTCGGCAATGCAGAACACGGGTTCGCCGGGTTTTTCACCAATGGTGACTTCAAGAACAGAGCCGTCGGCCCGAATCACAACTCCGTGCAGGGCAAGGGGTCGCGCCAGCCACTGGTACTTGCGTATGCCGCCGTAGTAGTGGGTTTTGGCCTGAGCCACGCCGGGCTGCTCAATGAGGGGGCGCTGCTTGAAATCAAGACGCGGCGTGTCGGCGTGGGCGGCAAGGAGGGCAAGCCCCTGATCCAGAGGCAGTTTGCCGCGGCGGGCGGCAAAGATGGCCTTGCCACGCATGGGCCGCATAACGCGGTCGCCGCTGAAGTCTTCTGTGTAGCCTTGCGCGCTCAGGCGTTCACGAACGTATTCCACAGTTTCACGCTCTGTCTTGCAGCGCGTGATAAAATCCATATAGCGAAGAGCCAGAGACTCCATCTGCTTGCGGGTCTTGGCGTCTGCATCTTCCCAGGCATTCTTGGGCTTGTAGGCCAGAATTTTTTCCATGATGTTTTCCTTTATGCCCTTGGGGCAGCGGTCATTCTTGATACCTATATAAGTCCGTTGGCGGCCAGGGCCAGTGCCTCGCGCAATACGCGCAGCAAAACTGGTCTGTCCGCAACGTCCAGTGTGCGGGGGTCAAGGCAAAAGCTGTCATCTTCCAGCCTGCCTATGAGCGGTGGATCAGTGCGCAGCAGCGCGGCCTTGAGCGCAGTTGGACTGCATGCGGCGGGCTTGAGGCACACAAGGGTGGTGGGCAGGTCGTATTGCGGAAAAGCCCCGCCGCCCACGCGGGAAACATCGGCTTGCAAGCTTATGTGGCAGGATGTTTCCGTGCTGGAATTAAGGCCTTTGCGCAGGGCAGTGGCCAGGGATCGGGCCGTCTTGTCCAGTTCTTCGGCAGTGCGGCATATCATGCGCAGGGTGGGCACGCTTTGCCGGGCCTTCTCCGGGTCAAGATAGAGGCGCAACGTGGCTTCCAGCGCGGCGAGGCAGAGTTTGTCGCAGCGCAGGGCGCGGGTGAGCGGATTGCTCTTGAGCTTGTCTATCATCTGCTTGCGGCCAGTAATGATGCCTGCCTGCGGGCCGCCCAGCACCTTGTCGCCCGAAAATGTGGCAATGTCTGCCCCCTGCGCCAGCACAGAAGGAACCGTGGGTTCGTTGGGCAGGCCAAAGGAGGAAAAGTCCGTCAGGCTGCCGCTGCCCAGGTCTTCGATAAGCGGAAGATTGTATTCCTTTGCCAGCTCTGCCAGTTCCGGCAGGGGCACGGCGGAGTGAAAGCCGACAATGCGGTAGTTCGACGTGTGCACGCGCATGAGGGCGCGGGTGTTCTCATTGATGGCGGCGCGGTAGTCACGCAAATGGGTGCGGTTGGTGGCCCCTACTTCCCGCAGGGTGGCTCCGCTTTTTTCCATAACTTCAGGAATGCGGAAGCTGCCGCCGATTTCCACCAGTTCGCCGCGCGAAACGACCACTTCGCCGCCCTTGCAGAAGGTGTCCAGCACAAGCAGCACGGCGGCGGCATTGTTGTTGACCACCAAGGCAGATTCAGCCCCTGTGAGGCGGCACAGCAGATCTTCCACCAGGGCATGACGGCTGCCGCGCCCCCCGGTTTCCATATTCAGTTCCAGATTACAGTAGCCAGTGGCGGCGGTGATGACAGCCTCGCGGGCTTCCTTTGCCAGCACCGAGCGCCCCATGTTGGTATGCACCACCACTCCGGTAGCGTTGAGGGCCGCGCTGAACCGGCTTCGCAGTCCTGCCCGGACATGGGCCAAAAGGTCGGGCAAGCGGGCTTCAAGCGCCAATTGACCGGCAGTGCTGTACTGGCCCTCGCGGATAGCCTTGCGTTGCTGATCCCAGAATGCCGTCACCAGATCACGGGCAAGGGAACGCGGCGCGTCGGCCATAAGGGGGTCGGCTTCGCACAGGGCTGCAAGGCAACTATCCACAGCCGGGATGGCGCGAAATAGTTCATTCATGAGCTTTTCTCCCTTGGGCTGAAGCTGTGGGCGAAAGATACGCGGGGTAAAGGCTGAAAAATTCGGCCAGCAGGTAAAGCGAGCCTGTTATCAGCACAGGCTGCGCTTTCTCGCCGGAACGGGCAAGAGCCGTGGCGTGCGCAAAGGCTCGGGCAAGAGCCGTGGACAGTGCGCCGTCAACATCCAGCGGCGCAGCCGTTGCTGTGTCCGAAGGTGTGTCCGTTGGTGCGTCCGTTGGTACATTGGGCATGGCAGGCATGGCTTGAGCCGTAGCTGGCGGCATGCCGTTGAAAAACTGCGCCACATCTTCCGCTTTGGCTGCTCTGGGATTATGCAGCGTCGGCACAAAGATGGGAACCTCCCCCAACTGTTTTTTAAGCATGCCCGCCGCTGTTTGCCAATCCTTGTCGCCCAGGCAGGAAAAGACCACGGCTGCGGGTTTGTGCCCTGTCTGCTGCAGGGCCTTGATTAACGCAGTCATGCCGTGGGGATTATGCGCGCCGTCCAGTAAGAGGGGAGGCATGCCGTTTGTGGCAGGCACATACTGCAGACGGCCAGCAATGAAGGCCTGTGCCAGCCCCTGCTTTTGCAGTTGCGTGTCTTGCGGGTTTTTACCGAGCATGGGGGCCAGTTGTTGCCATGCTGCCAGGGCCAGACCTGCGTTGTTTCTTTGGTGCGGCCCCAAGAGTCCCAACTCAAGGGAAGTGTCGACAGCGTCGGCCCAAACAAGCGGGGCCTTTTGAGCAAGAGCGGCGGCTTCAAGCACGCGGGCAGCCTGCGGGAATTGATGGGCCGAGCATACAGGGGCCGCCGAGCGGATGGCCCCTGCCTTGTCTGCGGCAATGGCGGCCAGGTTGGGGCCAAGCACGTCTTTGTGGTCCATTGCTATGGGAGCGAAGCAGAGCATGTCGGCACTGATTGCGGTGGTGGCGTCGTGGCTGCCGCCAAGTCCGGCCTCCAGAATCGCCACATCTACCTGTTCTTCCGCAAAGGCCAGCAAAGCCAGCACAGTAATAAATTCAAAATAGGTCAGCTCCGGCGCGGCGTTCATAACCTTGTTGGCCTGCGCCGCCCACAGTTCTTGCGGCCAGGGCTGGCCGTCAACGCGGATGCGCTCAGTGGGGCTGACAAAGTGGGGCGAGGTATACAGGCCCGTGCGCAGGCCGTGGGCAGCGCACAGTGAGGAAAGAAACGCTGCGGTGGATCCCTTGCCGTTGGTGCCGAGTATCTGCACAGTCACAAAGGGGGGCCGGGCAAGGCCCAGGGCCGACAGGGCGCGCCGCATGCGGCCCAGGCCCATATCCATATGGAAAAGCCCCAGACTGTCCAGATGCCGCTCAATTTGCGTGAAGTTGTTGAAATGCTGGCTCATGGGCAGCACGGTACCTCAAAGGTGGACGGCTGTCAGCGTTCTGAAATCAATTCATCCCGTTCAGGATGCTGAACAACTTCTATGGAAGTATCTGGAGGTGTTGCGGCAACACGCGCTCACAGCAGGAATTAAACTCGCCTGCCACGGGGTTTTCGCGCGGGTAATTGAGGAAAAATTTTGCAGTCTCAAGTAAGCAAGGGCGAGGAATACGCTTTGCGGCGCGAGCGTTTTTAAGGTTTGCGTCATTTCGCAGAAAGATTTTGTTGAAGGAAGAGTAAGCGTTGCACTGGTGTGTGACGGGATGGGGCCGATATGTACCGGGGTGGAGCTGATGCGAAGCAAGCGTGCGGATATTGCAGGCACGACGCGGATGGAAGAGCAGGTGAAAATAGCGTGGCCTTGGCCGATCCTGCACTGGCGGTGTAAATCGGGCACAATAAATGCTTGGCGCATGCAGAAAACCGCTGCACCGTTGGCGAAGGTACTTCGCGCTACAGGCCGGGCTAACGCAATTGGCTGTCCTTGCTGCCGCGTCTGTTATAGAGAGAAACTGTTTTTTGTTCCTGATCCGCCTCCTGCTGGCAGGCAATGCACAGGCGCACGCCGGGCAAGGCTTTTTGCCGTGCCTGTGGTATGGCGTCGCCGCATTCTTCGCAATGCGTCAGGCTTTCACCACTGGGAAGGTTGCGCCGCGCACGGGCAACTTCGTCATTGATGGAATCCTGAATCTGGTCCTGCACCGCGCCGTCTCCGGCCCAACCGCTTGCCATGACGTCCTCCTTTCTGGGGCTGTTTCGTCTACAGCCAGTATATGAAATATAAATCCTGCAGGCAGAAAAAGAAAGCAGCCCGGCAAACCTAGAAGGCCGCCGGGCTGAGAGAGTGTCTTTCTGCCGAGATGGTTAATCAGGCAGTGGAACGTCTGTCTGGTATCCGGAAGCCATGCACTGGGCGATAAGCTCTCCGTCGCCATCAAACACCTTAACAGTATAGCTCTGTATGCGTTGACCCTTGCGTACGACATAGGATTCAGCCGCCAAGGGGCCGCATTTGCCGGGACGCAGGAATTCAATGGTGGTTGAAAGGCTTACCACGCCCATATCTTTGCCCGCATTGGCAGCAGCCCCAAAGGCCACATCAGCCAGCGCGAAAATAGCGCCGCCGTGGGCCATTCCCATGCCGTTTTTATGATTTTCGGTAATGGGCATGGTCACCCGGGCGAATTCCGGAGTGGCGGTTTCAATGGTCATTTGCAGGTAGCGCACAAGTTTGTCGTGTTTTTCGACGTAGTTTCTCATGTGTTCTCCAAGGTTGCCAAAAGCAAGCCGGAAGCCAAAGGCTTCCGGCACAGTGTCTACAGTAACGTATCCGTCAGTGCGGAGTATAAATATTACTCTACCTGCTGAATGCCGTCCAGCTTCCAGCTGCCACCCTGCACAGGGCGCATGAAGTGCCATACTTCGCGCACGGTAGACGGAGCCTGCTGGTCCGGGCTTTCGCGCATCAGCACATCAAAGAATACCTGCGCGTACTGCTCGTTGCCTTCATTTTCCACACCAAGCAGTTGGGCATTGACCAGCAGAAGCTCAGTCGTGCTGGGCTTGGGGTCGGCGTCCATCTGTTCACGCACGGAATGTTGCACGGCAGCGCTGGTGAATTGGGCCACGTCGTTCATATCGCGCTTGTCCCAGGCATTTTGCAGCCGGGTATAGGCCATCTTGGCGCCGCGCAAAAATTCTTCAGCATCAAAGCCTTCAGGCATGGGGATATTGGGGCCAGCGGCAGCCTGAGGCGCCGCGCCTTGCGCGTTGCCACGCAGTACGTCCCAGCCGTTACTGCCTGTGGATTCGCGCTGCATGCCCTGCGCACGGTCTTCATAGGCATTGCCCTGCGCGCCCGCGCCAGCAGCTGCGGGAGCCTGACGGTTGCGAAAGCGGGCAAAGAGCTTGAGACCCAGAAAAGCCAGCAGGCCAAAGAGGATGATGTCCATAAAGCCGCCGCCCGCAAAGCCTCCGCCAGACAGCAGAGAGCCGAGCAGCGTACCTGCCAGAAGGCCGCCAAAAAGGCCGCCCATACCGCCGAACATGCCGGGGCGCGGGCCCTGTGGCGCAGCCTGTGCCTGATTTGCAGGCTGGCGTGGCGCCTGGGTGGCGTCTTGCCGCATGGCCGGTTTTTGCGCGGGGGTACTCATAAAGGGCTTGCTGCCGAAAGAGCGTCCGCCTCCCAGGCGGGCAGCTTCGGTACTGTCGGGCAGGGCAAGCATGATGGAACAGCAGAGAAAAAGCACAATGGTCAGAAAGGCACTAAATTTCATGAACAGCTCCCATGAGGGGGTTGTTGGGTTGCAGGGTGCGGTGGTCGCACGGTCTGTTTAGCCTTTTTGTACCATAAACATTGTGACAGAAAAGGCAAGGGCCGGATTTTTGTCCGGCCCTTGCAGTGAAACAAGAAAAAAGAATTTTTTTATGGTGCGTTATAGCAAACGCTGCACTCTAGCGCAGTGCATCGCAACTCGCCGTGGATTTTGCCGAAAATTGCATTTTCCGGCAGAATGAACATGCTGAAATGTGACGCATTTCAACGTTGATCTGCAAGAAATGCAAATCAACAGTATTGAAAACGGGCGATACTTTTTATTTCCGTTTCACTGCCAGCGAGCTATACGCGCAAAAGCGTCTGCATGCTCGGTATGTCCCGCATGACAAATCAGCGCTTGCGGGCGTCGGCCTGACCGTCCACATACATCCAGAGCAGCGCGCCAAGACTGAGTGGTTTGGGCTGGCCGTCTGATCCTTTAAGCGGGTCCCCGGGTGTAATTGCCGTGCAGCACCACCAGCCCGGCTGATTAAGAATGAAGGAAAACTGTCCTGCCTTGTCTGTGCGGGCTGACAGTTCTTCATGCCAGGGCGTGGGAACGGTGCGTTTTTCTGTATTGATGCGTGCCATGCGCACGGCAGCATTGGGCAAAGGCTTGCCATTCAGCAGGGCTACCCCTGTAAAGAGGGCGGGCGCGGTGAGGCCGAAGGGACGGGTAAGAGCCTGAATTTCGAATGTCTGGCCAACAGGCTGATCCCATCCGCGCTCAACGCCGTGTACAGGCAGCATGGTTTTGACATAGTGCTGCAAAAACTGCCCTTGAGCTGCGTCCCACCAGGGGCGGCCTTCAATAATAAACTGATAAAGACCAGGAGTGGTCAGAGCCACGTTGGCGCCCCAGGCTTTCTGGTCCAGGTAGCCTATTTCTTCCACATCGCCCAAAAGGTCGCGGCGTTCTGGCTGAACCAGACCGTCCTTGACGGGGCTGGCGTTGTCATAACGCAATGCGGCGAACAATTGCGGCATGTCCATGACAAGGCCCTGATTCTGGAAGGGGCGCATCATGGTGATGAGCACATCGACCTGTTCATCGATGGAAGGAAGCTCTGGCGCGGGAGGCGGCGTAGGGGCATCTGCCCCCGCCTGTGCGGGAGCCTGGGCCGAAGCCTGATCCCCATTGGGGGTGGCTTTGGCAGGCGCGGCGGGTTCTGGCTTGCGTGCGTTTGCAGCGGGTTTACCAGCGTCCGTGCTTTTCTCAGGTTTGGCCGCAGGCTGTTTGCTGTCCTGCTTTTTATCCTCGCGCTTGGCCGCCGATTCAGCCTTGTCGCTCTTTGGCGGAGCTTCAATGCTGGGCTGGCTTGGCACCAGCAAGGTGACCTGGGCGCTGGCCGAAACCGTTGAAAGGGTACAGCACAAGGCTACCCAAAAGGCAGCAGACAAAATTACGCCCGCCATGCGTGGCAGGCTGAATGAAAGGAAAAGGCGCGGCATGAATGCTCCTGAAATGCCCAAAGTGGCGGCCCTGTAGCTCAAAACGGTGCTGAGTCCAAGGGCGGAACGTTCTATTTTTGCCAACGTAACAGAACGCTCATGCATTGTCATGTGGCAGACTGGTGACTTTCTTGCCCGGTGGCACATGAAAATGCGGGATCGCTTGCGTACTCGGCATCGTCCTTGGGAGTACGAGCCACAACCAGCACGTCCACTCGCTTCGCTCCTGCCTTGAGCAGGGCCAGACCTGCCGACCGAAGCGTGCTGCCCGTGGTCATAACATCGTCCACCAGCCACAGGCGCAGCCCCCTAGCTTGTGGGGAAGCCTCAAAGCTGTGGCGCACGTTTTCAGGCCGCGAGCGGGCGCTGAGGCCAATCTGGGCCGGGCCGGGCCGGGTGCGGCAAAGCAGGTCGGGCCTGAGTGCTAGTCCGGTCTGCGCGTGCAGAGCCTTGGCAAGCTCATGGGCCTGATTATATCCCCTTTGCCGCAAATGGGCAGGGTATTGGGGCACAGCCACCAGCGCGTCAGCTTCGGGCAGGCAGCGGGCCGCTTCAACAAGAAAAGAACTCAGAAGAGGTGCCAGATAGAGGTGCCCGTCAAACTTGAGCCGCAGAAGGACATGGCGCAGCGATTCACGATAAAGCCCGTGAAATGCCGTTTGCGTCCAGGGCGGCGGGTCTGTGAGGCAGCGCCCGCACAGACTGGCTTTTTGCTCAACGTGTGAAGGTTCGTCGGCCAGGATGGAAGGCATGACGGGCAAGCCGCACAACGGGCAACGGGGGCCCTTGTAGGGGGCGAGCAGGCTGCGGCACTGGGGGCACAGAGGGTTGGCAGGCGTGAAAATATCCGTAGCGGCGGTGCATGCCGGGTCAGAAAAAGTTTCGTAAGCGGGGCTGAACGGACGCAGACAATGGAAGCACCGCATCTGGGCAAGACCCAGGCGCTGGGCGGCAATGGAGAGCCTGCGGCCAAGTTGCAGGTTCATTTTGCTACCTGACCGTCCGGTTTACGATATGGGCCAGATATGATTTCACAGATAAAGGGATTGGCGAGAGCCGATCAGCAGGAGCTTGATGCGCCGTCTTTGCCGCAGCCGGGGCCGGGAGCTGTGCTGGGGTCATAACCCGGCACCTTGCCAGCCATGAGCCTGCAGCCCCAGTCGTGCCCCCACGCACGCAGCGCAGCGCGCACGGCGGGACGTTCTTCAAGGTCTTTTACTTTTTCCAGCCCGCGCAGCAGCCGGGTTTCGCTGATGGTTGCGTTAAGCGGAGAAAGGAAATAGCGCAACGTCAGCAGGGAACCTGAAAAAAGCAGTTTACCCCGAGGTCTTCCGGCCACAAGGCTTACCAGCGTGGGTTTGATCGGGGCACGGGGCAACGAGGGTTTGCCCGCCGGGGTGTGGTTTTGCGCTGCCCAAAAGCGTTGGGTGCGGTCAATAAGCGCCTTGAAATGGGCGGGCAGGGAATAAAAGTAGATAGGCGCGGATATGAAGAGCAGGGGAGCGGCTTCGATGAGAGAAAATACCTCTTCAGCCCTGTCGATATTTCCGCCGGAATTTCGGCCCGCAAGAGTGCATTTATGCGGCGGCTTGGTGCAGCCGCCACAGTCAATACAGCCTTCAAATGTATAATCACGCAGAGCTACAGTTTGCAGGCAGGCTCCAGCTTCGGCCACGCCTTCAGCCACAAGACGGGCTATGGAGTCTGAAACTCCGTTGGGGTGCGGGCTGCAAAGGAGGGCTACCGGGTTGCTCATGGCCTGAACTCACCACAAAAGGGGTTGTTGGCGGCTTCGTCGCCAATTTTGCTGGCCGGCCCGTGCCCGGGGTAGACCAGTGTTTCTGCGGGCAGCTTGAAAAGTACATCCCTTACAGAGCGCAGCAGGGTGTCGTGATCGCCGCCGGGAAAGTCCGTGCGGCCAATGGAGCGGTAGAACAGGGCGTCGCCTGTAAAGACCACATTTTCATTAGGAAAATAGTATGAAACTCCACCTGGGGTGTGCCCTGGGGTTTCAAGCACTTCACACAGCATATCGCCCAGAATTACCTTACCTGTAGGTATACGGCAGCCTGTAAATTCGGGCACTTCGGGGAAGCCCCATATGCCGCCCTTGCCGGATTCTGTCTCTGCAAGGCTGTCATCGCCCTGCGGAACATAGATCAGGGAGCCCGTGGCATCTTCCAGCGCAGCCACACCATAAATATGGTCGAAATGGCGGTGCGTTATGCAGATGGCATCAAGCTTCAAGCGGTGTGCTTTCAGGTATTCCAGCATGGGTTCGGGGTCGCCGCCCACGTCAATGGCCACAGCTCTTGGGCCGTTATGAATAAGATAGCTGTTGGTCTGTAGTGGGCCTATGGGAAAAGTGGCAACGGCCATGCGTATATTCCTTGTAGATATGGATGCTGTGCGAAGCTCGGCGGGACGCGCCTCAAGGGCCAGCAGCGCGGTTTATGACTTTCGTCTGTCCGATACTATCCTCTTAATTTTTGCGGGGCAAGTATTGCATGGGCTCTTTGAGGCACTGAGCAGCAGTTTTTCAAGATATTTTCTAGACAAGCTCCTACCGGCACACTACACTGCCGCCATGAAACAGGATTTTATGACCCGAGAAGGACTTTAGGACATGACCCAGCACACGACACGGAAAAATGCCAGAGTGGACAACAGGGGCAAAAGTCATGCTACGCGAAATGCCCAGCCCGGCGCAGGTGCACAGGGCGAACCGTCTGCCGAAGCTGCCCGCCCGGAATGGGCAGGAAGAGCCGAGTCCTTCTGGGATGTGCCGCTGCGCGGTGAAAGCGGCAATGAGCGGGTATGGTCAGAGCTGCGTTATATACAGGAGCTTGCCCGCGAAGACCTCATAGAAATGGAAGGGTTGCTATGCCGCCAGCTGTCAGCCTTTTTGAGTTTCAGCGGCCATGCGCTCTATTTTCCCAGAGATCATGCCCAGAATGAGCCCCAGTTGCTGGCGCGCGAACGCAGGTTGCTTTTGCCCCTGTTCTGGCACGATCGCCTGCTCGGCATGGTCATGCTGCACGGCGTGCGCGCGCGTGAGGTGCGTCCTCTTCTAAAAGTGCTGCCAGCCCTTGCTTCTTTGTGTCTTGAAAATCTTGCCCGCGCCAAAGCGGCACGCACTGATGCCGTTACTGCGCTGGCCACGGAAGAAAGTCTTTTTGCCCGAATGGAAGGTGAAGCCGAAAGAGTGCGTGCGCACCTTGAAGAACCTTCCGCGCCGGAAGGCCTTGCGATTCCTATGTACCGCATGTGTATGGGAATTGTGCTGCTGCGGCTGGGCAACGGGCCGGGCATGGTGCGGCGGCATGGCTTTGCCTTTGGCGAAAATGTCATGAGCCAGCTTGCCGATGCTTGCCGGGCTGTTCTGCCCTCGGATGTGCTGGCTGCGCGTGTGGGTTCGCACGAAATAGCTCTTTTGCTTTCGGCCAGCGGGCGCGGCGCATGCCACAAGCTTGCCCGGTCTGTTCTGGCCCGTATGGAAGCCTTGCGCCCTGTGTCGGCGTTGACGAAGCAGCCCACAGCTCTCCGTCTGTGCGCAGGGCATGCCTTGTATCCGCAGGACATGCAGGGTCCAGAAATGAGGCTCGGCATGTATGAGCAGGCCCGCCTACTGATGGCAAGAGCCAGACTGGCGGCAGACGTTGCGGGTCAGACGGCCACGGGTGCTGCTGGTAATCGCTCTGGCGAGGGGCGCATAATGCCTTTTGCCCGCATTCTGCAAGAAGGTGGGCTTGTGCTGGAGACTCTGCCAGTGGGTCGCCTGCGCATCAGTTTGGGACGGCAGGCCAAAGCCCGCGAAGGCATGCGTTTTGCGGTGTGGAGCGCTGCTCCGGGCCCGAAGGCGCGCCATAAGGGTGAAATTGTACTGCTGCGCGTGGGCGACAAAGACTCCATTGCAGAAATTTTGCATTTGGCAGACACAACGTTTCTGCCTGCGCCTGGCGACAGTCTGGCCCTTCTTGGGCAAAGCCCGGTGCTCAGTCCGGACCTTGACGGTCACGACCCGGCCCTGAGTTTTTCGGGAACGCAGGATTTTCTTTCCACACCGCCTACACCACCCACAGCGGCCTTGCAGCAAAAAGCGGAATCCTCTTCCCAGGGGGAAACCGCCGCGCATACGCCCGCGCATACGGCGGACCAGCCTGAAGCCAAAGCACTCTTGTCAGGGAGCAGCGTCGAGCAGTCCGCTGATAAGCTGGTGCCCCCAGGCGGAGACGAAAAGCACGTAACGGGCCGTTCCCAGCCTGAGCCTGCCCCTGCTGTTCATGCTGAAAAAACGGAGCAAAGCGAGTCAATGACGCTTTGTGGGCACGGTGATTTTCTCAACCGTTTTGCGCAGGAAAGCGAACGTTGCGCGCGTTTTGTGCTTGCCATCGTCCGTATGGAAGGTGTTACCAGTTCAACTGCGGCAACAGCCCTGCGCCTGTGGGAGAAACTGCTGAACAAGGCAGCCTTGAGTGAAGCGGGGGCTGCGTCCCTGGCCGGGCTTTATGGCAGCAACAGTCTGATATTTTTTCATCCAGGCGTGGAGCCGCAAAATGTGACAGCCCTGTATGAAGGCTTGTGTACTGCCTTGAAAGATGGGGGCATTGATGCCGCGGCGGGGCTGGCGGCCTTTCCCTTCCTGCAATACCGCAAAGCAGAGGTGCCGGACTGCGCGCTCAAGGCCCTGGAGTACGCCCTTCTTTTGCCCCATCCCAGGGTGGGGCAATGCAGTTCTTTGGCTCTTAATATCAGCGCTGACCGCCGCTACAGCCTTGGCGATGTTTTTGGCGCGCTTGAAGAGTACAAACTTTCGCTTCTGGCTGACGAAACCAATGTTATGGCCTGGAACTCTCTTGGCGTATGCATGGCAGCTCTGGGCCGCGGACATGAGGCGAGAAGGCATTTTCTTGAGGCTCTGCGGCACAAGCCGGACGACGGGGCAGCCAAGCAGATTTACTATAATCTTGGCAATGTCTGCCAAAGCTTGGGAGAACGCCGCGCCGCCGCCCGTTACTACCGCCAGTGCGTCAAGGTGGCTCCTGATCATCTTTTTGCCCATATCCGTCTAGGGCAGTTGTGCGAGCAGGGCGGCAGAAGGGCAGAAGCCCGCCGTTATTATGAACTGGCCGCCGCCATTGAAGACGCCACACCCGGGCGGCCCGGCGTTGCCAGACGGCATCTGGCCCGTGTGGCGGCCCGGCAGCGCAAGGGCGGCGAAGCCCGTGAACTGCTGCATGAGGCCTTGCTGCGTAATCCGCAAGACCCTGCATCAATGCTGCTGCTGGCTAACATCTATCTTGACGGTAACGAAGACCCGGCTATGGCCGAATTGCTGGCCCGTAAAAGCGCTGGCCTGCACGACAGGCCTGAAGCCTGGCAGACCCTGGCTCGCGCTTTGCGCGCCCTTGACCGGGAAGACGAAGCCCGGCTGGCAGAAGCGAGAGCAGTACTGGGCTGAGTTAGTGTAGTTTTGTGTCTCCACGAAAAAGGGCGGCTTGTGCCGCCCTTTTTCGTTGTTTGCAGGTAATGGCCGCTGGAAGCTGCGGCAGGTTTTTATCCCCGCAGGCCAAGTTTTCTGTGTGCGTCCATCTGGTAGGATTTTGGTCTGACGCCAAAGAATTTGGAAAAAGCCACACCAAAATGCCCCACATTGGTGTAGCCCTTACCTTATATGACGAATTCGCATGTGAGCGAACAGCCGACAAGCTGACAATTGATTGAGGCGCTTGGGGGACTTCATGACATTGACTTTCATTTTCATATAAGGCAGGATGCATCCATTCTAAACTATCCGCCTTGAATGGCTTGCAGGAATATCATGACACCTTCGCAAATCGTATCCGCACTAAATTCTCTTATTTCCATCCGCCAGCCAGTCTTTATCTGGGGCGCGCCGGGTGTCGGCAAAAGCCAGATCGTAGCTCAGGTGGCTGAGGCCCGGGGCATGGCCCTGCGTGACATACGCGCCGTGCTGCTGGACCCTGTTGACCTGCGCGGGCTGCCGCGCATTACGAATCAGGGGGTTGCCGTGTGGTGTCCTCCTTCTTTTCTGCCAACGCCGTCTGATCCTGAAGAAGGCATCATTTTTCTGGATGAGCTGAACGCCGCGCCGCCTCTGGTGCAGGCTGCTTGCTATCAGCTTATTCTTGACCGCGCCATCGGGGAATACCGCCTGCCAGACGGCTGGTCCATTGTGGCCGCTGGCAACAGGGAAAAGGACAAGGCCGTCTCGTACCGGATGCCCTCGGCTTTGGCTAACCGCATGGTACATCTGGAATTTGACGCCAATCTGGATGACTGGCTTTCCTGGGCGCAGGGCGCGGGTATGCGCGCCGAGGTTTGCGCGTTTTTGCGTTTTCGCCCCCGTTTGCTGCATGATTTTGATCCGCTGAAAGCGGAAAAAGCCTTTGCCTCGCCGCGTTCGTGGGAATTTGTATCGCGCATTCTGGATGCCGGGCCTGATGCAGAAGTGGAGTACGAACTGTTTCAGGGCACAGTGGGTTCGGCTGGCGCTGCGGAATTTATGGGCTTTCTTTCGGTTTGGCGCGAACTGCCCACGGTGGATGAAGTGCTGGCCGCCCCGTCCTCTGCTATGGTTCCGCTGGAGCCTGCGGCCCTCTACGCCATGTGTGAAGCCTTGAGCCTCAAGGCCAGCACAGAAACCATCGAAGCGCTTACGGCCTACGCTGAACGCCTGCCCTCGGAATTTGGCGTGCTGCTTATGCGTGATGCCGTGTGCCAGGATACGGACCTTGTGCAGACCGAGGCCTTTTCGCGCTGGGCTGAAAAAAATGCCGAAGTGCTGATGTAGGTCATGAAGGAAGATGTAAGCCCCGCAAGCGCCGCACCTGTGGCAAACCGTGCTGTTTCCGATCAGGACGCGCGATCCCTTCAGGCTGCCCTGGCCATGAAAAAAGCCAGAACAGCCCTTGTGCTGGACCATCCTTTTTTCGGTTCCCTGGCTTTGAAATTGCGCTTCAAGGAAGACAAAACCTGCGCGGATATGTGGACAGACGGCAAGAACCTGGGGTTCAACCCTGTATATGCCACCACGTTGCCCGAGGCCAAGCTGGTGGCGGCGCAGGCCCATGAGGTGATGCATCTGGCCTTTGGGCACCATTTGCGCCGTAAGAGCCGTGAAGAAAAAATGTGGAACCACGCCTGCGACCTGGCCATAAACCACATTTTGCAGAAATCGGGTTTTGACCTGCCCGAAGGCTTTGCCCACGATCCCGCCTATGCTGGCATGTCTGCCGATGACATTTATGAAGCTCTTGCGGCCCTGCAAGAAAGCGCCTCCAAGGGTGAGGCCAGCAACGATTCCGCCCGCGCTGACGGCCAGGATGAAGAGGGCGCAGGGGCCATGAGCTTTGACGGCGGCAAGGAACTGGGCGGCAAAAGCGCCGCGCAGTCTCAGGGCGGCAAAAAGGAAAATCCCGATCAGGGCGGGGAAGATCAGGACCAGGCCGGGTCAAAGGCCGCCAAGAAAAAAAATCAGGGCTCTCCAACGCAAGGGGAAGGAAAGACCTCCTTTACTGGCGAGGTACGCGACCACCCCGACCTGCAAGGTCTGGAGAACGAGCACGCCCTGAAACTGGCGGAGCAGGAGGCCGATGTGGCCCTTTCACAAGCTGTGCAAAGGGCCAGACATATGGGCAGCCTGCCCGCCGGATTCACACGTTTGCTCAAGAAAGAGCGTCGCGCCGAACTGGACTGGCGGGAACTTCTACGCCGTTTTCTCGAACATTGCGCAGACAATGACTATTCGTGGTCAACGCCCAACAGGCGCTATCTGTATCAGCAGATTTATCTGCCTGCCCGGCGCGAAGCGCGTTTGCCTCATGTTGTTTTGGCTGTGGACTGCTCCGGCTCAGTGGATGAAGCCTCGCTGTCAATGTTCTGCACAGAGCTGTTTTCAGTGCTGGATGCGTATGACACCACGCTCACTGTGTTGTTTCACGATACAAGAATTCAGGGCGAGATGACGTTCAACCGCATGAGCATGCCCAGGGATATTACGCCTGTGGGGGGCGGCGGTACTGATTACCGCCCCATATGTGCCCATATCGAAGAGCAGCAGTTGCGCCCCACCTGCCTTGTCTGGTTTACGGACCTTGAGTGCAACCGCTTTCCTGAAGAGCCGGACTATCCCGTACTGTGGGTATGCAGCGAGGCCCGGCCCGAAACCCCGCCCTTTGGGGAGCTTGTGGCCCTGACAGGGCACGCGGCCCAGTTACCGGAACAACTACCGGGCACTTCTGTGCCTTTGCGAGAAGAATATGCAAATTGAATGGAAAATAACCAAGAAAAGAGGCAATTTGCGGCCTGTTCTCAGCTATTGCGTACACCTTGAAGACCACGAAAAGGCCTTGGCTCTGCCCGTGGTGAGCATCGTATCAAGCATTCCCAAACCTGAAGAAGACAGGCTGGATTATTGCTATCCCGGCCTGCTGGAGCGCTCATCCGACTACAGCCCCAAGATATTTCATGTGCTGGAAGCTCCTTCCCACAAGGGGCATGCCTGGACGCGCACCCTGGTGCTCCCCTGGCGCGAAGGCAATAATTATCCTGAAGTAGATGCCTCCTTTGAGCTTTTGCGCCACGCGATGGAGGAAGCGCTGCAAGGCGCGTACAACAGTGAGCCAATGGAAGTTGCAGGTTGCGTGCGTACCTCTTCTGGAGCCAAAACAAAAATAGCCCCCGGCATATTGGGCGAAAAGTTTTTGCGCATTGCGGCCAAGGCTGCCGCGCAAAGGGAAAGCGCAGCTTCTTAGGCAGTGTCGTCACGAGCGCCTTTCCCGTTATTTTTGCGTCGAACTCCGCCTTTTATTTCAGTCGAGTGCTATCAGAGTACGCTCCCTACATAAAAGTCTCGTTCTTCTTGAAATAACAAGAAAATTCATCTCGTGACGATACTGCCTAGGGAAACGCTGATTTATTCCGTTTAGCCGCGTTGCCTCATTTTTTTTGAAACAGTCGAGGACGGAAGAGTCCACTCCTGCTTCACAAAAAGATCGCGTCTCGCCAGACGAAATAACTGCGCGTTTCCAGGAGGCTCTTTAATCAGTGCTTCCTTAGGAATGTTTGGCTTGAAATGATCGCAGCTGGTTGCGTTTAAACCGTTGCGGATAAACAGGGCAGGCAAGACCTGCTGCCTAAGCACGGTTACTTCAAGCCTTGCCTGCCATGTGCTGCCAATACCCGGATACGTTTCTACAAAAGTTTGTACAAAAACGAGGCCCGTGCAAAGAGCATCTTCTCTTTGTGCGGGCCTCGCGTATTACTCAGGTTCCGCCAGGTTCCGTCAGGGTCCGTTGCCAGCAGCAATCCGGGGCAGCGGGAACAACCTGTTGGCACACTACGTCTAGCTGTCGCCGTCAGATTCCATAACTACCTTGATGTCTGCCGGTTTGCCAAAGTAGGGCCAGGTAGTGACCAGAACGTCTACGCCAGTGGCGGCGTATTCCGCAGCATTTTCGCCTGTGATGCCCCCGGCGGCCAGTATGAGAATGTCAGGGCGTGTGCCCCGCAACGCGCCAACAGTGGCAGCCAGACTTTCGCAGGTGAATTTTTCGCACTGAACCATATCTATTCCGGCGGAGGTTACCAGCAGTGCGTCTTCAAGCGTATCGACCTCGGCAGAAAGCTTTTTTTCCGGCATGCGGGCGCGCAAATTTTGTACCTGCCTGGCAAAGAATTCCATTGGCGTCTGTTGCCCGCCTTTGGAAAAAAACTGCAAATGCTGGGCAAAAACTAAAACGGAATCGGAGAGGTTTTGGCGGTGAATAGCCGCTCCGCCGTCCATTGCGGCCTCAAGGCACAGGGCTTTGGCCCCGGGGAAATTCTTGCGCGTCACTGCTACCTGCACGCCGGGGCGCACGGCTGAGGCGCGCTCGACCATCAGCGCGCAACGCCTTGCAATGCCTGACATGTATTCCAAAACTGTCTGGCTTATCTTCCAGCCCCGGTGCAGAGCAGCCGCAGATCCTCTTGCCTCAAGAAAAACCTCATCCGCTTCGACGGTAGCGCCGTTATTGATCTGCCGTGTGACGGAAAGCCCGCAACGCAGCAGTAACTGTTCGGCTTCTTCCACGCCGCTGATAACGCCCTGTTGGCGGGGGCTGAAAAACATGGCTCCTGTCTGGGCGCCAATACCCAGCATTTCCACCGTCATATCCGGGCCGGGACAATCATCGGCCAGCAGGCCGTCAAACCATAATGAAGACTTGGAGATATGCATGAGGCCTGCCTTTTGTTTTGGGGTAGCCAGGGCGTAAGGAGGAAGCAGGGCGCATGAGGCACGCCCTGGCAATGGCTGGTTTGCCGTTGCTTGCAGAAAGCGTAGCGTAAAAAATGTACTTTCGCCAGCAGGGGCGGCGGCCTGGCCTGATTTGATTGACCGCCAGAAGGGCGCTGAAGCTTTACGCTGGTAGGGTGTGGTGAAGCTGAAAGTCAGGACAAAAGACAAAATAAAGACCCCCTCAATGGTGCAGGGGGTCTGTTTTACTTTCGGGAAGGCAGCGTATTATCCCTGTTTCATTTCGGCTATAAGCTGATTAAGCGCCTGCGCCTGCCGGGCCAGTTCGGTTACTGCCTGTGCGGCTTCTCCCATCGCCTGGGCTGTCTGGCTGGACATGTCGTTCACTTGGGAAATGGACTGATTTATTTCTTCGCTGGCGGCGGACTGTTCTTCACTGGCAGTGGCGATTGCGCCTACCTGATCTGCCGTGGCTTCAACATTGGTTACGATCTGCCGCAAGGCATCGCCGGACTGACTGGCAAAAAGAGTGGCTGTTTCCACTTCCTGCAAGGCCTTGTCCATAGCGGCAACACTTTGTGAAGCGCTTTCCTGAATGGAGGATATGGCGCTGCCCACATCGTTTGTTGAAGCCATTGTCTTTTCAGCCAGCTTGCGCACCTCGTCTGCAACCACGGCAAAGCCCCGGCCAGCTTCCCCGGCACGGGCCGCCTCGATGGCGGCGTTGAGCGCCAGCAGGTTGGTCTGATCCGCAATATCCGAAATGACGTTCATAATGCGGTTGATGGCCTGGGCATGGTCATTGAGCTTTGACATGTCGTCTTTAAGCTCCAAGGATACCTTATGCACCTGATCGATACTCTTCAGGGCGCTTTGCACGATTTTTGCGCCATCTTCGGCGTTGGCTCTGGTTTCCGTTGATACGGACGCGGCAGAAGAGGCGTTGCGGGCAACCTCCTGCACGGTGGCGTTCATTTCGTTCATGGCTGTGGCTGCTTCGCCCAGACGTTGTGCTGACTCAACAGCGCCACGGTCAGATTGCTCAATCTGGGCTGAAAGCTGATTTGAGGCGGAAGAAATAATGGACACTACGCCTTCCAATTGGCCAGCGGCGGCCAACATGCCTTCGCGTTTGGCGTTTTCGGCCCGTTTGGCTGCTTCTTCGGCCTGCAGGGTGGCCTGTTTGGCTGCCTCTGTCGCCTGTTCTGCAGCCAAGGTTTTCTGGTCGCTCTCTTCAAGCAGGTTTTTGATGTTGCCCATCATGTGCCCCATCCCCTGACCGAGAACACTGAATTCGTCCCTGCGTTTTTGTGCCTGCGACAGCAAATGTATTTCTGCGGGATCGGTTTCCAGCCTTCCCCCTGCCACAGCGTTCGCCATGCTGGAGAATCCGCGTACCATATGCGCTATGCCACGCGCCGAGAAAATGATCATAAAGCCCACAATCAAAATGCACACACCAGCTACCAGCAGGGCACTGGTAAACATTTTGTGTACTGGCGCCATGACTTCATTACGGTCAAGTTCCAGGCCGATGATCCAGTTTTCTTCTGGCAGTTCCTGATAATAGATGACTTTTGCTTCACCCTTGGCATCGGTATATGTAACCCGGCCAAATTTTGTTCCCATCATTTCTCGAACGTGCGGGCTTTTGCTGTCGTTTCGACTGAGCGTTTTGGGGTCGGGATGCATGACCACCTTGCCATCCATATCATAGATAAACGCAAAACCCTTTGCTCCAACCTTGACGAGGTTGGTTGTGTCGTCCGCAAGGTTGGCGTTGTCGATGCCCACGGTGATAACGCCCACGATTTTGCCGCTGCGCTCCACGGGAATGGCAATAACTGTTGTTGGCTGACCTGTAGTAAGGCTGACAACATCTGTAATACTGGTTTTGCCTCTTAAGGCTATGGAAAAGTAGGGGCGGTTGGAAAAGTCTGCCCCGACACCTTTGCTGGGGCCATTTTGCCCGCGCACATGATGCGCGATGACCTTTCCGTCAGGAGCAATAAGCGCGCTGTAGGCGATGTTGTCGCTGACGTCGGTGAATTCACGCAGGGCGTCATCCACCGCTGCAGCTTGCGGTGAAGAGAGGGCATCGGGCTCACCAGCGTTATAGAGAAAAATGTATTGTGTGATTCTGTTATTCTGAGAAACGATACCAAGGGAATCTTTCAACCCCATAAGGACTGCGTGAATGCCTGATGCCTGGGTTTGCAGCACAGTTTTCATGTCAGTTTCTATTTGATCACGCAGAATGTTTTCTGACATTTTGTAGCTCACGCCTGCGAGCAGCATCAAACCAAGAACCGCCGGAACAAGAATGAAAAGAATCATTTTGGCCAACAAACCAAGTTTCATGCGTGCTCTCCTTAGAAATAATAAGTAATAGTATAGGGTTATCTGTAATAATCTTTGCAGACGACAGATTAATGGGCTCTATAGTACCCATTAAAACGTAAGAAAATATACTTCGATAGATATACTCATCGGTTAGTTAGATATATTGATTATGGATATATTGAGATAAATATCATAAATGCATATAATTTTATATTAAACATATGTTATTAAAGAATATTTAATACGTATTTTTTATAGTATTCGCTGAGGGGCATAGGCGCTTACTTTGTGCTGTTACAGTCGCTGATTTAGGCTTTAAATAAATAGTAAAGTAAAATTATGATGTTATTGAAAGTAGTGAACGTAGTGTTGCTTTATGCAGGCAAGGATGAATACTGAGAATAGAACGCGAGAAACTTGCAATATTTCAGTGCGCTGGATTTCATGGCTCTTGGCAATGGAGGGGTTAAAACAAAACCGCCCACCCCTTTTAATCAGGGCGGGCGGTCGTTACGCATATGCTATATGAAAAAAGCACGACTAGTCGTCGTTATCTCCCAAAAAGCCGCGAGGCTTTTTGCCATATCTGGCAGGCGGCTGGCGACGCGCCCCTGGGGCTCCGGGCTTACGGGGACGGGGAGTTCCCGGTCTGCCGCTATCCATTTTCGCAGCCACACGCGTTCCCGCGATGAACACGCCTCTGTTGAGCACAGACATCACGTCTTCAGCCATATCTGAAGAGATTTCTACCAGAGAAAACCCTTTTTGAATGCTGATGGCGCCTATATGGCGGCTGGAAATGCCCGTTTCACCAGTGATGGCCCCAACCAGTTCGCGGGGGCTGACCTTGTTCATGTGACCTACGTTGACGTGCAGCTTGGTCATGGGACCGTCATTTTCACGGCGTTGCGGCTTTGCGCCAGACCGGCCAGCGTCACGCCTGTCGAACGAGCCTTCGTTCGCCGGGCGGCGGGGAGGCATGGACAGGGGATCCTGTTCAGAAGCTTTATCCTGATCGCCAAAGTCTCTCTGCATCAAAAGTTTGAGCAGCGCGGCTGATACGTCGCGATTGGTGACTTCACCGTCGGGAAACTGCGCGGCCAGAAATTCTTCTACCAGCACCAGCCAGCGTTCCAGCGGTCCGCCTTCGAGAGTCTGGCGAACTTCATCCAGCAGGCGGGACGTGCGGATGCTGTCCACGTCGCGCAGGCTTGGCAGGCGGCCTTCAGTAATGCGCGCCTTGGTGAAGCGGATGATGTCGCGCATCTTGTAATGTTCGCGCATGGTCACAAAGGTGAAGGCGCTGCCAACGCGTCCTGCGCGTCCGGTGCGGCCAATGCGGTGTACATATTTTTCCACATCGTGCGGGATGTCATAGTTGACGACGGCGTCCACGTCGTCCACGTCCAGGCCGCGCGCGGCAACGTCAGTGGCCACAAGCACGTCCAGGCCGTCGGTACGAAAACGCTGCATTACCCGGTCGCGCTGTGACTGGGCCAGGTTGCCGTGCAGACCGTCAGCCTGATAGCCGCGCTGCTGCAGGTGCAGGGTCACTTCATCCACGCTACGCTTGGTGGAGCAGAAAACCAGGGCTTTGCGAAAACCCTGCGAATCCAGCAGACGGCAGAGAGCGTCCATTTTCTGGTGAGGACGCACCTCATAGTAAACCTGCTCAATGGCGGGAACCGTAAGCATTTTTTGAGCGACCGTGAGCATTTCAGGGTCACGCAAAAAGCGTTTGCAAAGTTCGCGGATAGGCCCTGGCACCGTGGCCGAAAACAGTACACGCTGGCAGTTAGCGGGGGTCTGCTCAAGGATGGCTTCGATATCTTCACGAAAGCCCATATCCAGCATTTCGTCGGCTTCGTCCAGCACGGCTGCGGTAATGGAGTTGAGCTTCAGGGTGCCGCGCTTCATGTGGTCCATAACGCGGCCAGGCGTACCAACCACAATCTGCACGCCCTTGTCGAGAGCGCGCAACTGCCGTTCAATGGGCTGCCCGCCATAAATGGGAAGAATGGCAACGCCACGCTTGCGGGCTGCAAGTTTGTTCAGCTCTTCGGCCACCTGAATGGCCAGCTCACGCGTAGGGCAGAGCACCAGAGCTTGCACATGTTTGGCATTCGTCAGTTTTTCCAGAAGAGGCAGGCCAAAGGCTGCGGTTTTTCCGGTTCCTGTCTGCGCCTGGCCAAGGGCATCTCTACCCGCCAGTAGCGCGGGGATGGCCAAGACCTGTATGGGGGAGGGTTCTTCAAACCCAAGATCTTCAACTGCTTTCAATAATTCGCGGGATAAACCCAGATCTTCAAAAGATGCGGTCATGCTGTTCCTGAAATAAAATTTTACGGAAGGGATTTTCGGGGTGGGGAAATATAGCCCCATCCTGCGCAATACACAATGAGTATGATGTGTTAATATCCGGTTTCAGTACCGGAAGGGTTAGCTTAGCCTGGGGAAAGGCCCGCCCTCACTGGTTTATGGCTGTTTGCATTTGTGCCGTGAGAGAGTATAGTCGAGAAAATGGCTGAACGTCGGGGCCTGTTCTGGCAGCCAACTAACGGCCTTTAACAGGAAGGACGGTTTTTATGGGTGCATTAAGTATACAGCATTTGCTGGTGGTGCTGGTTGTAGTACTGTTGTTGTTTGGCTCGAAAAAACTGCCTGAAATAGGCGGCGGGCTTGGCAGGGCTATCAAAAATTTCAAAAAGGCAACCACTGAGCCCGATGAAATTGACATAACTGCCCGCAATAACAGCAACGATAACAATAAATCTGCGTAACAAGCCGAGATTCAAAAAGTTTTTGAACTTGGTTTATGCAAGCCCCAAGTCTCGGCTTGGGGCTTACGCTTTCGCTGCTGCAATAGCATATGAGAAAATGAAAGTCCCGGCAAGAGCCGGGACTTTCATTTATCTGGATTCGGCAGAAAGAATCTGCTGAAAATTAGAAAGTGGGAATGAGCTTGGCATCAGTAGTCTTGAGATGCTTGAGCAGATCTTTGCCCACAGCCACATCGGAACCAACAATGGTGGTCACGGCAAAAGCCTTGCCGTTGGAGCCGAAGTAGGAAATGCCCTTGCCGCCGCCTTGCTCGAAGGTAGACACATAGAAACCGTTTTCTTCCTTGGGGGTGCTGGGGGACATACCGCCGCTTTTCATATTGGCGGTGGTCTGTTCGGCCACGTCTTTGGCGCTCATCGGCGCGTCAACGATGGTGATGGTCACAGCGGTGCCATTGCTCTTGTTTTGGAACAAAGCCACGCTGGAACCCTGCTGACTGATGACCTCGGAAGGCTGAATCCAGTCTGCAGGGACAATGTTGTCCGGTTAAGCACCCATAGCTAACAGGCTATAACTATAGGTGTTTATAGTTTTTCGTCTTCGCGGATTCAGAAGTTCTTCCAGAGAATCCTTGCCGAACAGATTCAAGCAAATGAGC
>JAEWKM010000018.1:0-43809 GCA_023386035.1 Pseudomonadota bacterium | reverse complement strand
TGTAGTGGTTCAGACTTGATCTGACAGTCACTCCGTTTTGACGGCTCTGCCTGTCCGATTAGTTG
This sequence comes from Pseudomonadota bacterium, assembly GCA_023386035.1. GTDB lineage: Bacteria > Desulfobacterota > Desulfovibrionia > Desulfovibrionales > Desulfovibrionaceae > Desulfovibrio. Next base: position 43,744 of record JAEWKM010000018.1, on the reverse strand, counting down.
AGCTGTCCGACCTTCTCCTTCCAGAGGGATTTTCCATCAAGGAGAGTCTGCATGGGAGTCCTGCCACAGCACATTTTACCCTGATGGGTTCTGTCCATGTTGTAGCTGTCCATCCACGCATCCAGATCGGCTTGCAACTCATCCAAAGAGTGGTACAGCTTGCGCCGGAAAGCAACCTGATAAAACTCGTTCAGTATAGTTTTATGAAAGCGCTCACAAATGCCGTTTGTTTGGGGGTGTCGTGCCTTGGTTTTAGTGTGCTCAATGCCGTTCACACCAAGGTAGAGTTCATAATCATGGGCTTCCACTTTCCCGCAGTACTCAGTGCCTCTGTCTGTGAGTATACGGATGAGACCCATTTCTTGTGAATAAAAGAAGGGTAATACCCGGTCGTTGAGCAGGTCTGCTCCGGTGATGGGCGTCTTGGTCGTGTACAGCTTGGCTGCGGCCCACTTTGAGTAGGTATCCACGAATGTCTGCTGGTAAATACGCCCAACCCCCTTAATGGTGCCTACGTAGAACGTGTCCTGACTGCCCAAGTAGCCGGGATGATGCGTTTCAATCTCGCCACAGGCTTCGTCATCATGCTTTTTGCGCTCAAGGGCTTGGACTTGAGCTTCCGTGAGTACAAGTCCCTGCTCGGCAGACAGCTTTTCCAAGGCGCGCAGGCGTTGCTTCATGGATGCCAGGTCATGGCGCATCCAGATAGAGCGCACTCCAGATGGAGAAACAAAAACGCCTTGTTTACGCAGCTCATTGCTGGCCCGTGTTTGCCCGTATGCAGGGAAGTCGATGGCAAAAGCCGCTACAGCAGCCTCGGTAGCCTCTTCTACTCGGTTTTTCAGATTGGGCTTACGCCTGCTGACCTCAAACAGTGCCTCCACGCCCCCGGCGTCTCTGGCTGTCTGGTAGCGGTAGAAGGTGTCTCGCGAAAAGCCCATCATCTTGCAAGCCTTGGAAATGTTGCCCAGTTCGGCCGCAAGGTTCAAAAGCCCGGTCTTGTGCTTGATGACGTTTTGGTTGTAGTTTTGCACTGGGGAATCTCCGTGGGCGTGGTGCCCGGTTGATGGTGCGTTTACACTTCCATCAAAGCGGAGATTCCCTTCTCTTTCAAGGGCTCACTGTCAGATCAAGTCGAAACTAACCCAATTTACTATAAAAATATCTTCTGCTTACAATTGTGTCAAACGTATAGAAATACATATCAACTACCAAAAAAAAGCGCTCGTAAGAGCGCGTAGTTGCAATGAGATTATTGCCTTTGCCGTTTGAGCACCACTACTCGGCGGTGCCCAAACGGCAAATAAACACTATCGGTTTTTGTGAGCATCCTCAAAGCAAACAGAACACGAAACCTTGAAGATGTTTAAATAATAAGCTCGCAATCTTCAGCCGTTAACGAATCATACCTTCAAACATAAACATTTTCAGGCTGTAAAGCTTTCCCACAAAGGCAATCGGCTCTAGAACAGCCCGGTTACCTTACCCGTTTCTACATCCACATCAATATTGCGGAATGATGGCTTGGAACCAGTGCCGGGCATGAGGCTGATATCACCAGCCACAGGCGCGACAAGGCCTGCGCCGCCAAAGAGAAGCACATCGCGTACATGCAGTTTCCAACCTGTGGGCACTCCCTTCAGCGAAGGGTTGTCAGACAGCGAGTACTGGGTTTTTACCATGCACACGCCGAGTTCATCTGCATCTGGCCGTTCTTGCAGGGTCTTGAGCTTTTGGCTTGCGAGGGATTCAAATTCTACGCCATCTGCCCCATAGACATTCCGCGCGATGCTTTCAATTCGCTCTGTGATGGGCTGTTTCCAGTCGTAAAGGGGATGGAATTCATTCTTTTCCTTGCAGGCGTCCATAACGGCATCAGCCAGTTCAAGGGCACCGTCGCCACCCTTTTCCCAATGCTCGGACAAAGCCACCCTGGCCCCCGCCTGTTCACATATACGACGGATGGCGTCCACTTCAGCCTTGGTGTCGGTATGAAACTTGTTGATGCAAACCACTGCAGGCACGCCAGAGCGGCGCACAACACCAAGGTGGTGAAGCAAGTTGGCGCAACCCGCTTCTACAAGACCCACATCTTCCCGGGTGTAGGGTTCTGGGAGCGGCTGACCAGGCTTGGGCTGTGGCGCGCCACCGTGATTTTTGAGCGCGCGAACCGTGGCCACAACCACAGCCGCATCCGGGGTAAGTCCACTATAATGGCACTTGAGATTCCAGAATTTTTCATAGCCCATCTCAGAGGCAAATCCTGATTCTGTCACATGGTAGTCGCTGAGTTTGAGCGCGACTCTGTCTGCAATGACCGAACTCTGCCCAAGGGCAATGTTGGCAAAGGGCCCGGTATGCACGAAAACCGGCTGACCTTCAATGGTCTGAATAAGGTTGGGCTTCACAGCTTCGACAAGCCACGCAGTCATGGCTCCGGCAACGCCCAGATCGCTTGTGGTCACGGGCTTGCCGTTACGGTCATGTGCGAGCACCATACGCCCAATACGTTGGCGCAGGTCGCCAAGGTCGCGAGCAATGGAGAGAATGCACATGACTTCAGAAGCAACAGTGATGTCAAAATGCGAACGCATCATGAAGCCGTCATTACGGCGTCCTTCGCCCTCAATACCAATAATGATGTTTCGCAGCGCCTGAACGCAAAAATCCATTACCCAGCCCGTATTGACACGCGTGGGGTCAATGTTCAGACGGGCCATTCCTGAGAGTTTTTCAAGCGTGGCGTCATCATAATTGCGCTCATGCTGCATGCGGGCGGTAAGAGCTGTCATGCCCAGGTTGTGGGCAGCGCTCACTGCATGAAGATCGCCCGTGAAGTTAAGCGAATACGGCGTCAGCGGAATGCACTGCGAAAGGCCTCCTCCGGCGGCGGAACCTTTCATGCCCATCGTCGGGCCACCGGATGGCTGGCGGATAGCCGCTGAAGAGCGCTGGCCGCGCCGGGCAAGCCCCTGTACCAGACCTATGGTTGTTGTGGATTTGCCTTCTCCCAGTGGGGTGGGCGTGATCGCCGTGACATCGATGTATTTTCCGTTGGGGCGATTTTCCAGCCGACGCATCACTGCATGCTGCTCAATTTTCCCCATATAGTGCCCATAGGGCAGCAGTTCCGCCTTTTCAAGGCCCAATTCAGATGCCAGCGTTTCAATTGTCTTCATGCGGCTTTCCGCATCCAGGGCGATCTTCCAATCGGGATTTTTTGTTGGATCTAGCGTCATGGCAACTCCAGAATATAGTTTGTTATTTAAATTGTATGGTCAGGTGCAAAGGCTGTCAGTCAATGCAAATAATCTGTGAATAAATTTTACAAAATTGTTAAATCTGTTTTTCTTGTTTCAAACACCATTATACTGTGATCGAAATAATGATGTTTTTAAAATGCAGATTTGTATTTACTATAAATCATGTGCGCATCTTTGTTAACATATATTTAATTGGGATATTCAACTATGTTATGAACAAAAATGTGCTTTGCGTGATCCATGATGCTGCTTGCGAGACAAAGCCCCCTACGCTAAGTTGATCAGGCCGCTCATTTGGGCAAATAGATATACACGAGGGAGCCCATGCGTCTGACCGCCAAACATGGCAGACTTGCCATTACCCTGCGAGTACTGCATCAGGGGCGAGACCTACAGGTCATGTGCAGTGGAGGTCAAGCCCATATTGGAGCAGTTGCCTTGGCCAGCCCGTGGTCACACGGAGCCGCAAATAAAAAAAACCAGAATGACCTGCTTACTCTCCCTGGGCACCGCGAAGATTTGTTAGCGACACAGATGGCTCACCGTATGGCAAGTGAGCTAAATTGCACAGTTTGCGTGAGTGCTGGCATTCATTTTGACAGTATCACCAAAGAAGAAATAGAGCGAGTGCTCAGCCTCGCCGATTCCCTCACGGAAAAATGTATAGCAAGGTTAAAGCAACCTACGAAGGATTGTTCATGCTGACTGTAAAGGACTTGGAAAATTTAGAAGCCTACATCAATTCCGGCCAATTGGAAGACGACTTTAAAGATGGCTGCGACAATGACCGTTTCTATCTTCTTGAGTTGCTTGAAAAGATCATGGATGTCGCAGAATTGGCCGATGCCACAGCTACGAGACTTATATTCCGGGGTCTGCCGATGCCATTGCCTCCTTCTGCGCGGGGAGAGGAAGACGACGGGCAGACGCAAGGCTCATAACCAGCGAAAATACCAAGCCAGCAAAACTCCAATCACTCACGCCAGTGAGCGCGGCAGTCAATCCAAGAAGGCCTCCTCCCAGAATGGCTATTGCCATACCCCACGGGTGAAAATGCGCCTTGTTATGCAAAAGCATGCCTACAAAAACCGGGGGCACGACGCCGCATACATAGATGTCATTGGCCATGAGCAGCAAAGAAAGAATCCCTTTGCCTGGCAAAGCAAGAATTAGGCCCATAACGCCAAGGAAAATCAGGCAAAGACGGCAGGTCATTACTCCTGGGCGGCGCAGTATGTCATTGCTGCACACAGATGCCGCAGTAAGCAGACATGAATCCGCAGCGGAAAAAATGGCGCTGAAAATTCCAAGCAGAATAAGCGTTGCCGCCCAGGAAGGCAGGTGCGCCAGCAATGTTGTGGTCAAAACCTGCTCTGGAGGCGTACCCACAGGCACAAGATCACGGCAGGATATGCCAAGGGCCACAATCAACGCAGCTGTAAGTGTAAGCCCCGCAGCAGCCATAAGCCCACCCCTGCGTGCGGCCTGCTCGTCGCGGGCAGTAAGCAGACGCCCAAAAAGCATGGGGCAAACCACATAACTTCCGCCAAGAATCAAAAGAAAGTAGCGCAGCTTTGATATGGGGAATTGCTCATTGAAAATTTCCAGCTTTACAGTGGCGAGCGCCTGTCCCCCGCCAAGATGCAGTGTGAGCAGAAGCGCCACCATAAGCGAAAGCAACAGAATGCTGAATTGCCAGAGGTCTGTTTTCATTACTGATGCCTGACCGCCCGCCAGGGTATGCCCCACCAACACTATTGCGCCCACAAACATTGCCACATTTTTATCAATATCTGCCAATGGGGCTATGATGGTAGCCAGGGCACTGAACTGGGCTGCAAGAATTGCCAACCATGCCGTAACAATGATGACAGAGGCAAGAGCACGGCTGGGAGCGCCCAAAAATGTCGTAAGCATTTCCGGCATGGTCATCGCGCCACTGCCACGAACCTTGCGAGCCAGAAAAATACTAAGAAGAATCAGCCCAAGCGAACCTGACATAAGCCACCAGATAGCAGGTGTGCCCACCTGCCACGCCAGGCCAGCCATCCCCATTGTGGCGGAGCCGCCCACACAGGAAGCGACTATGGACAAGGCGACCAAGTTTGCAGAACTGCGGCGTCCGTTAACAAAATACGTATCCCTGTCAGGGCTGCGCCTTGCTGTCAGCCACGCGTGCAAAAACAGTACTGCTACATAAACGAGCAAAAAAATCACGATAGGTGCGCTCCTTGGCGCAAGGCTCCTTCTATTGCGGCGCAGAGCCTGATCACATCTTCTTTGGGCGTAACATAGGGAGGCATGAGGTAGATAAGCCTATTGAAGGGGCGTAGCCATACCCCCTGCTCCACGAAAAACTTCTGCAGCGAGTGCGTATTAACAGGCTCAAGCATTTCAACTACACCAATTGCTCCCAGAACCCGCACATCTGCGACACCTGGCAAGTTCTGGCATGGGGCAAGACCTTCACGCAGGGCAGCCTCAAGGCTGTTTACCTGCTGCTGCCAATCGCCAGATGCAAGCACATCAAGACTAGCGCCAGCTACCGCGCAAGCCAGGGCATTGCCCATAAATGTTGGGCCATGCATGAAAACACCGCCATCCTGGCAAATACCCATAGCCACACGGCCACTGCAAACCGTGGCGGCCAGCGTGAGCATGCCGCCAGTAAGAGCCTTGCCGCAGCACAGAATATCGGGTTGAACATTCGCCCATTCAGCTGCAAACATTTTGCCAGTGCGGCCAAAGCCAGTGGCAATCTCATCAAAAATCAAAAGCGTGTCAGCTTCGCGGCACAATTGGGCCAATCCGCGCAAGTATTCGGGATGATAAAACCACATCCCCCCTGCTCCTTGTACTATTGGCTCCAGAATAACTGCTGCGATTTCCTTGCCGTGCACCGTCAATATCTGACGGGCATCATCCAGGCATGCGGGATCAAAGGGCTGGTCAAACCGGCAGGATGGACGCTCCACAAAAAGCTGTTCCGGCAACATTGCTGAAAAAAGACTGTGCATACCAGTCACAGGGTCGCAAACGGACATTGCCCCAATGGTATCGCCGTGATAGCCCCTGCGTGGCGTCAAGAAACGAGTACGCTGTGTTTCGCCACGGCTCTGCTGATATTGAAGCGCCATTTTCAAAGCCACTTCAACAGCAACTGACCCGGAATCAGCAAAAAACACACGCTCAAGTCCCTCAGGCACAATATCAATCAATCTTTCAGCCAGAGCCACGGCAGGCTCATGCGTAAGGCCCCCAAACATGACATGCGGCATACGCCCGGCCTGGGCATGCAGAGCGTCAAGCAGACGGGGGTGATTGTATCCGTGAATAGCAGCCCACCAGGAAGACATGCCATCAACAAGCTCTTTTCCGTCTGCAAGCACGATACGGTTGCTGAAAGTACGTTTGACCGCGTTAAGGGGAGGGAAATCTGTGGCTGAAGCATAGGGATGCCAGACAGAGCTTCTGTCCCTTTGCACAAGGCTCTCTTCTTCCGACAGCTGTTCTGCGGATTCTTGGCCAGCAGTAGGCCAATTACTGGCTATATGTCTTGCTGCTGGCCTGAGCTGACAAGCCAGTTCTTCCCATCCGGCCTGATCCAGCTTCTCTACCCGAGAAACTTCGACCAAAGGAGCTGCGCAGCCAAGGCGCTCGAGCTTTTTTCGCAAAATGTGGGCGTTGTCTGCCAGCAGCCCCGCCACGTCAACACCGGGACAGCCCATTGCAGGATCAGAGGCTGGCACCAGCGCTATCCCTGCCAAAGACAAACCACGGTGCAGTATCGCTTCAACAGAAAGCAAAATATGATTGATGCCGCCAAGGTAGTTGCCGCCAACAAAAAAAACAGGCAACCCCAACATGCTCATCAGGTCCAGCATGTCCTCGTCTTCATTGAGAGGAACATGCAGCCCCCCCGCTCCTTCCAATAGGAACGCTTGGGCTGAAACAGCATTCCAGTGGGCAAGGATGTCCTTGCGCAGGTTTTGACAGTCCAGTCGTTTTCCTTCTTTGGCGGCAGCAAGATGAGGAGAAGCTGGCAAACCAAAACAATGAAGCACGGCGGCCGCCGGCAAGCCTTCCAAAGGCTCTACCCCCTCAAGGGCTTTGCCATAGACGCGTGCATCAGACAGCGGAGAAGATGCAATTTCTACTGCCAAAACTCCAGTTTGCACAGGCTTGACAGCCTGCACGGCAAATCCAGCCTGCCGCAGCTCGCGCAATAAAACGCCAGTACATACCGTCTTGCCCACATCTGTGCCTGAACCAGCGACAAAAACGCCAAGAAGCGGTTTGCCGTCAGGTAGCAAAGAGCTATGCTCAGTACTGTTTGTCACAGTCGATCTCCAACCCAAGTGCCCGAATCATAGCAAGATCATCAACCAGCCCGCGCCCATGTGTGGTCAGATAGTCGCCCGTCATAAGCGCATTTGCGCCGGCGGCGAAAATTTCATTTTGTCTTTGCCCGAGTACAAGAGGCCTGCCACCGCACACCCGCAAAGTAGCCGTAGGCAGGATGTGCCTGAAAAGCGCAATGATACGCAAGCCTTCACTCGCAGAAAGAGGTTCGCGACTGGCAAGAGGAGTTTCAGGATGCGGATGGAGGAAGTTAATGGGAACATGCCCCACTCCTAGTTCCTTAAGACCGAAAGCGAAATCAATGCGATCCTGCCAGTTTTCACCAAGCCCAAACAGGCCGCCTGTACAGGCTGTCATGCCAGCCTGATGGACGCGAAGCACAGTGTCTTTGCGTTCATCCCAAGTTTGCGTGGAACATATGTTGGGGTAGTACTGGCGGGAAGTTTCAAGGTTGTGGTGAAACCGATCGAGCCCGGCATCCGTCAACTGTTTAAGCTGCTCGGCACTGAGCCTGCCAAGAGAGGCGCAAACGCGCTCCAGCGCATGCTCGGGCAACGAACGCAGGATTCCCAACAGGCGTTCAAATTCTTCCCCACTAAGAGCACCTCCACTGGTCACAACGCCAATGCGGGCCACAGGCTGCTCAACCAGCGCCAGAATGCGTGCACGAAGTTCATCGGCGGGCAGCAAGGGAAAAATATCAATGGGTGTATGGTTGTGCCTGCTTTGCGAGCAGAAGCGGCAATCCATTCCGCAATTTCCGCTACGTGCGTTAATGATGGCGCAGAGGGTCACCTTATTGCCAAAAGTGGCAGCTCGAAGTTTAGTTGCGCTGGCAAACAGCTCATCTTCTGGAAGTGACAAAAGCTGAAGAGCTTCAGCAGGAGTATTTGCCGTTGAAAATAAAGTCATAGCTAGACCTTGAAACCTAAGATAGCACATGCGAGCAAGTGCTATGGATTTCCAATGTAGTTACTTGTGAAGATACAGGCCGTTTTGAGCGCATTAAGGTTGCACCCAAAACAGCCTGTTTAATGCCAGATAACGGGGAAAGACATAATAGAAAGAGCGATAAACGTAGTTTTTAAAACCGTCTCCCCATAACGAAAAGCCCGCCTGAGCGGCGGGCCTGTAAGCTATTGGGCTTTACGCCTCTTTTCCCACAGCTTCATATCCTTCATCTTCTTTCTGCGTTCACGCTGCAGGGCTTTGCAAACAAGGGGAGCATCTTTCTTGAAGCCCCACTTTTCGCGGTATTCAGCAGTGGTCATGCTGTGCCCGGCGAGGTGACGCTTGGTCAAGATCTTGAAGCTCTTGCCACATTCAAGGCAGGTCACTGATTTTTCTTTAACAGACTTGCGGGCTTCTTGAGCCATTTCAAGGCTGTCCATTTCAGCTGGGGTTTCACCTTCAGCCACTGCGCGAATGCCAAGAGCAACCCTCTGAATGAAGGTAGCTATTTCTTCTTCACTCATCACACGCACACCGGCCTGTGCCCTGGTAATTTCCAGAGCTTCTTTCAAATAATCGTCCATAGTTACCCCTTAGGTCGTCTTTATGATCCGCCAAACGCGCAACAATGGGGGGCGCGCTTATATTCAAAACAGATCTGTTTTTTTAATCCACATTCCCAATTGGCAGAACATACACAGGCCTTATTATTTCGTCAATGTACTAATGCGTATTTAAAAAATCATTTTGCAAACATTATTGTAGGTATTTTGAGTATATTGCCTCTTATGGTGCAATAGAGTAACAAATTCCACACAAAAAATCATGATTTAACGTGCAACGGCCCTTCAAAACACCAGTTGTGAAGGGCCGTTGCCATTGGCTTTTGCTGCAATAAAAACTGATTATTAATAATAAATCAGTTGCCTTTGAAGACATCAAACCGTGATACAGTACCCAGAAAACGCTGATCCATAAACTGCCAACTTACGTTTTGCAGGTATGAATCCTTAAGCCCGATCAAATTTTCGGGTATCTGGCCAACAACAAACACCTTTCTTGCGCGCTCTTCAAAGGCCTTCAACTGGTCTGTCTGGGCGATGGTGAGCACGTCAAGAAAACCCATTTGTGGCGGCAGGGGTTCCCTGTATTCCAATATAATCTTGTCGGCATTAAAGTTGAACCGGGCCGTAAAGCTGCGCACAAGCCAACGCACCGGGGGTGTGTCGGGCTGTATACCAGCTAACTGCATGAAGGGATCACGGGAACCATCAACAATAAAGGTACTGGCTGCGAATTGAGTTTCGCCAATTATTTCGGTTGCGTGATCAACACTGAACGGGGGGGTGGAGTCGCTATTCCAGTACCAGCTTTGCGGCAGTTCAGCCTGTGCTACAATTGCCATCGGCGATTGCGGCGTTCCTTGTCCGTAGGCTGCCAGCCATACAGATACGGGCAATCCGCCCATAACGCTCGTCCAGGTCAGATTGCACTGCCCCTGCCCGCCAGCCAGCAACGGCATATCTTTTACCGTCAAACTGATTGCCGGACGCGCTGTTGATACATAGACAGGCCCAACCATTCCACGTTGTAAGCCAGCGTTGCAGCCGGTAACAAGTGCCGCAAGGAGCACTACAAGACAAAGTAGACGCAAGTTCTTCATAATTACCTCTTTTGTCATTATTCATTACCGACATTTGACCAATTGCTCATCGGCATGAAGCGCATAAGGCAGCATATGCGATGCCAGCAGGACTGGCAACGCGCATCAGCAAAAAAATGCCGTCAACAGAATGTATTTTTACAAAAAAGAAGACAATAAAGTTGCTATTGAGGTGCTGGCGTTCCCTGGCTCTGGCCTTGAGCAGGTTGTTGCGTCGATGAAGACTGTGGGGCCGACGCGCCACCGGGCAAATAGTTTTGCAGGTCGCGCGACACTTCAAAAGTACGCAATTCCCCTGCAGCGGCCTGCGCAAAAGGCGAGTTGGGGTAGTTGCGTACAACATCTTCTAATAAAGCCTGTGCCCGTGCTGCATCGCCAAGCTTGCGGTAAAGCCGTGCTTCACGAAATCTCAACCCTGGGTACTCTGCTGACTGAGGCGGTGCATAGGCGTTATAGCGCTCAACCCATTCAAGGGCCTCGGGTACTCGGTTGGCCACTTCACTTATATCCATAAGCGCGGCCAGGGCATCCTTGATTCGTTGAGGATCAGCTTTGTCAGAACGCTCTTCTTGAAGCTGCGTGAACAGCTCGAGAACTTTACGGTTAAGCGCGTAGGCATTCTTTATATCTTTTCTATCTTCAGCATCGCGCGCCAAAAAGTATGCGGCATACGCCCGCTGATAGAGAGGAATATCCTGTTTTTCAAGCAGTTGTGCCCACATGGCCAATGCAGGACCAGTAAGATTGAGATTCTGGGCAGACAGAGCCATCGCATAGTCAAGCTGGTTACGTAATTGCTTGTTCATAGGCCAGGTAGAAACAAGCTTGCCAAGGTCCAGCACTTTATTCCATGCACCAGCCTTGAGATAGCGGTTAAAAAATTCGGTAAAGGCCGCTTCCCCATAGTTGGGATCCATCGGGCTTTTCAAAAAATCTGCCAGCAAAGCCAGAGCGGCAGCGTCATCACCGCGCTCAAGCAGTCCTTGTGCAAGAACAAACCGCATGCGTGGGTCAGGGTTGCCATACCGTTCGCGAACCAGGGGAAATCCATTCCAGAGGATAAGGATGCGCCCATAGTTATTCTCGGCCAGCGAGTTGGACAACTCTTTCTGAAAGGCTTCCCATATAAGATCGCGTGCTTCAGGAACATTGGCATTTTCAGGGTAGGCGTCAATAAAATCTGCAGCCTTGCCCATTGCTTCGGTGTACTTTTTGTCCCAATAGAGCCACATGGCCTCTTTGAGGCGAGCCAGAACAGCCTCTGGGGCAGTATTTGATGCAGCTGCCAGATCGCTATAAATTTTCCACAATGCCCCACTATCGGCTTTTGCAAATACAGAGCTCATTTCTTGATAGGTAATGGGCGAGTCGTAGATTCCTTTTTCCGCCAAACGTAATTGAGCTGTAGAGGCAGGTGAAGTGCCCGCGTACTGCCGTTCAACGTAGCGGTAAACAAATTCGGCGGTCGTCCAAACCCCTTGCCGGGCGTACATATCGCCCAATTCAAGTAAAAGGGCATCATTTCCAGCATGGGCAGGAACGAGGTTATAATACAGCCAGTACAGATTTAAAGCTGTAGCGAGCTTGCCCAGTGCCTTGTCATTTCCAGCCTGCAAAAGCAAAAATGCGGGCTGGTCAATATAGTAACGTGGCCAACGCTTGCTTATGAAATCAAGAATAAGCTGTGCGTTCTGAAATTTTTTCTGCTTGGTCAATGCCTCGGCCAAACCTACAGAAGCTTCCTGCAGGTAAGAGGATTCCGGGTATTTATCCAGAACAATGGAAAAAGATTGTTCCGCGCGCTCATTGAGTCCACGTTTCAACTGTGCCTTACCCAAACTGGTAAAGCCCTGAGCGACACCGGGATAATCTGGATAACGGCGCAGCAAGGCCACAATGTATCCACCAGCATCCACCAGATTGCCAACATTGACGTTAGCAAGCCCGAGGCGCAACAACGCTTCCGGCACACGAGGTGAACGCAGATTGGCATTCATTGCCTCGCTGGTGGACGAAACGATTGCTTCATAACCCGCAAGAGGATTGTCCGCATAGCGTGCCCACATGCAGTCACTAATGTAGTATAGTGTTTTTTCGAGCAATTCCGGGCTGACGCCGGGCAGCGTTTTGAGCTTTTCCAGTTGAGGCAGTGCTTCAACATATTTATGTTCGCGGAGGAGTCTCTCAGCCTCTTCCATCACAACTTCAGGCTTAATGGGCTTGGCTACGGGATTGCCCTGCTCGTCCACATAGATGACTGGACGGTCCTCAGCTGCTTTGGCTGGCTCTTCAGGGGCTTGCTGCCCAGCTGTTAAACCTACGGTCTGCCCGCTTACCTTTCCAGACACGCTACCCGAAGCGGCAGCCTTGCCGTGTCCATCTGCCCCTTGTTGGGCGGCATTTTCCGCGGCAGTAACGGTAGTCTTGGTTGGCGCAGACACTGGTTGCGTCACTGGTGAGGTTGCCGATGGCTGACCTGCTCCACCCGCTGCGGCTTGCTCGGTCTTGGCCTGTTGATTTACAGACGCCGAAGAGGGTTGCCCTGTGGGTTCAGAAGGCGGCGCGCTACTGGAAGAAACGGGCTTGGTTTCAGCAGAAGAATCCATGCTGGTTGCAGTGCCAGTGGCGGGAGCACCAGCGACTCCATCGCCTTGTTGCGGCATATTGCTGGAGTTTTGCGCCGAAGTAGTGTGGGGGGCGCCAATATTTTGCTGTGGATCACTTTTGCCGGAATCAGACAGGGATTCACTTACTGTCGAAAGCGCCTTGTTTTCTGGCCAATCCTCGGGGCCCCCAGTGTTCACCCTTCCAAGCACTGTCTGGCGATCAACCATGCCGCCCCGATCACCAAGGCTTTGCGTGACTGCAGGCGCAGATGGGGCCGATTCAGACGGCCGCTGCGCTGCCTGGGCTTCAGAGAGACCCCAAAAATCCCAAAACCGCCTGGAAGACGCTCCGGAATCGCCTGTAAATGCTTCGTTTGAAGCCTCCGCCGAGCTGAAGCGCATCAGTTGCAAAAAACTTAAAGAAGATTCAGAGCCAAGCTTATGGCGCAGAACATTTCCCAAGCTTTCAGCAGGGACAGCTGATACCAATCTGGCCTCGTCTGAAGTGGCGTTCTCCCCTCCCGCTACTGCTGGCAAAACTTCGAAAGCTGAACTGGAATTGGATTCAGCCGTCTTTAAATCACCATTCGCTACTTGTCCTGAATCGGAAATGTTCGCCACAAAAATATCTGCATCGGAGGCAGTGAAGGAATTTTTTTCCTTTACTGCCCAATCGTTAAGGGCAGACTGGCTAGCAGCTTCAAAGCCAGCGGCAAAAAATTCTATGTCCAGTTTATCTGGTGCTGTGCGGTGAACAGCGTGCCTTACGGTACGAGAAGAAAGTAAAATGCGCACCTGGCTATCAACAAGGCCTACACTTTCAAGCAGCGCCCCAGAGGGCGGCATTGAACCATTCATCTCCAATGACGGCACAAGCGATTCAGAAGAGTTCAAGTATAGGATTAAAAAATTACCCCCAGCGCGAACCAAACTACTGGGCTGTGCAGGTTCATCAAGCTGTAAATGTAATTTTTCAACGCCAATCTGTGGAGTTGACCAACTCCACGAAAGGGCTTGTGCGTCAGGAATTTGGAAGGCAAGTGTGCTCAGAGTCAGAGAGCAGACAACAAGTGTTCGCAACAGGCAATGCAAACCTGCTCGAAGATTGAAGGCAAAGCCTTCGCTGGTGAAGAGTTGAAGCTGGGCAACGCCAGTGAGGATTTTTTTATTCACGTACACTTCGCGGAATGTTAGCAGGCATTAAAACTAACAAAGTCTTGCAAAATAAATGCCATTAGGAATTACGCTTTTTCAATTTCTCGATGAGTGTTGTGCGCTTTATGCCCAAAAGCTCGGCTGCCTGGTTTTTAACGCCCTCAGCCCTATCCAGGGCTTCGTCAATAAGACGCCCCTCAACAGCGTCAAGAAAATCCTTGAGGTTTACCGCTTGTGCCTCTAGCACGGCCAGGTCCGGCCACACAAAAAAACCTGTTCCCTGCTGTGAAACTGCAATTGACTGCCCTTCGGGGGCTTCGGCTGGTTTTACGGTCTCTACTGCCCCTGAAGAAGCGTCCAGGCAGGGCCCTTCATTGTACGTCGCTGCTGTGTCGTCAGTATCTTCTTGAACTTCTGGCAGTTCTGCAATATCGCCAACATGGTCAAGTATTTTTCTCGGTAAATCATCTGGATGAACAATATTATCGTCCACAAGAATACTCAGCCGCTCCATAAAGTTTTCGAGTTCACGCACGTTACCCGGCCAAGCATAGGCAGCCAGCACACGGCGAGTATCAGCAGAAAGCGTAAGGACGGGACGCTTTTTTTTGGAGCAAAAATGATTCAGAAAATATTTTGCCAACACAAGTACATCTCCGCCCCTTTCACGCAGTGGCGGCAAATGTAATGGAATGACATTAAGACGATAATACAGATCTTCGCGAAAGCGCCCGGCGGCAACTTCGGCTTCAAGGTCACGATTGGTGGCCGCAACAATCCGCACATCTACTTTTTTGCAACCGCTGCCCCCAACGCGTTCAATTTCTTTTTCCTGCAATACGCGTAAAATTTTGACTTGAAGGCTCAGGTCCATTTCGCCTATTTCGTCAAGAAAGATGGTGCCACCGTCCGCCACTTCAAAGCGGCCAGGACGAGAGCGAATCGCGTGTGTGAATGCACCCTTTTCGTGCCCGAACAGTTCACTTTCCAGCAGTTCTTTGGGGATGGCTCCGCAGTTGATGGGCACAAAGGGCTTGTCGTGACGACTGCTATTGGAATGCAGAGCACGCACCAGCAACTCCTTGCCTGTTCCCGATTCCCCGGTTACAAGCACGGTGCTGTCTGTGGGAGCAACCTTGCCCAAAACTTTAAACACTTCAACCAGGCTTGTGCTCTGGCCGATTATGCCGCTTTTGTTCAACTCCATGAGTACATCTCCACCAATAATCCTTTCTTGTGTCAATACACTGACGCGAAAAGGATTACCAGTAAAAAAGCTGTTTGAACTTTAGGTTCTTATGCAGCACCCGGCATCGCATGACTGAACACCCCGCCCGTTTAATTTCTGCGACGGTTTTACCTCCCTGCCCTCTGGACACAGAGCGTCAGGCTCTTCTTGCTGCACTGAGCACAGGTTGCAACCTTGTACTTAGCGCCAGCCCTGGTGCGGGAAAAAGCAGTCGAGTTCCATTATGGCTGCTTGATGCACCCTGGCTAGAAGGACGTAACATTATTTTGTTGGAACCTCGCAGAGTAGCCGCTCGCGCCCTTGCACGCTATATGGCTTCGCTTTTAGATGAAGAAGTTGGGCGCACGGTTGGGCTGCGCATGCGTGACGAAAGTCATATCAGTAGCCACACGCGCATTGAAGTTGTAACTGAAGGCGTACTTACTCGCTTGCTACAGCAAAATCCTGATCTGCCGCATACTGCCTGTGTGCTGTTTGACGAATTTCATGAACGCTCGCTCACGGCAGATACTGGATTAGCTCTTTGCCTTGAAAGTCAGGCTGTTTTACGGCCAGACCTGCGTATTCTGGTAATGTCTGCAACGCTTGATATGCAGGCCGTTTCTCATGTGATGGGACATTGCCCGACAATCCAGTGCCCTGGCCGCGTCTATCCTGTAGAAATGCGCCATATACTGCCACCTTCACGGCAGGGAAGTATTGGGGGCTCGGCGAATACCTCCGCCTTGTGGCAGCACATGGCCCATCTAATCTTAACTTTACTTCATGAAGAAAAGGGGAGTTTGCTGGCATTTTTACCGGGTGCGGGAGAAATACGCCACGTTACTAACCTTATTGAAGACCGCCTGCCTTCAAATGTGTTGCTCTGCCCGCTGTATGGGAACCTCTCGTCAGCCAGTCAGGACGAAGCCATCGCCCCCGCGCCAGAAGGCAAACGCAAAGTGGTTTTGGCAACTTCCATTGCTGAAACCTCGCTGACGATTGAAGGCGTACACATAGTTATTGACGCAGGGCTCGCGCGCTTGTCGCGCTTTGATCCTGCCAGCGGGCTGACAAGGCTGGTAACAGAGCGTGTGTCATTGGCAGGCGCAAACCAACGCGCGGGCCGTGCCGGACGAACAGGGCCAGGCATTTGTTGCCGTTTGTGGCCAATTGAAGAAGAGAAAGGCATGCGCCCCCATATTCGGCCAGAAATACTGGATGCTGACCTGGCGGGCTTGCTGTTGCAGTTGGCAGCATGGGGAACATTGGAGCCTGCGGGCATGTCCTGGCTGGACTCTCCTCCTCCGGCACATCTATCTGTTGCGCGTCAGACCCTTGAGCTTCTGGACGCACTTGATAGCGCAGGAAAGCTCACTGACACGGGACGCCGCATGGCAGAGTTGCCTCTGGCTCCCAGAACCGCTCGCATGCTCCTGTGGGGAGTCCAGCACGGGCATGGGCCATTGGCTTGCTGTTTGGCCGCGTTGCTTGAAGAAAAAGATCCGCTGATGCCGACTACACAACATGGCAGTCAGGGACAACGCCCAACGCATCTACCGGATTGCGATCTTGGCAGACGTATTGATTGGCTGTGCCATGCACCCAATGACAAAAGTCAACGCGACAAAGTATGCAACATGGGACAGGGAACACGTCAACGCCTGCGCCGCCAGAGTCTTCGCTTGGCCCGTTTGGTACGAGCAGACGCAACAAGTTCAGCCGTCACGACTCAATCAGATACAGACTCTGAGCGCTTTTTTGCTGAAGCTTTGGCAGACACCCAAGCATTGGGCATGCTGGTAGCCGTTGCGTGGCCAGAACAGGTGAGTTTGCGGCAACCTGGAGATTCCAAGAGCGGCAATATAGGAAACAGACCTGCTGCGGTTTATCGCATGCGTAGTGGAAGGGCATGCCTGCTTTCACAGGAAGATCCCCTGGCCCGGCAGGATTTTCTGTCAGTGGCCCACGTTGATGGCGCATTGCCGCACGGACGCATCCGTCTGGCTGCGCCTCTTACAAAAAAGATGGTTGAAGAAATTTTTGCACAGCAGATTATTCAGCAAGACGTGACGTGGGTCAGCGAATCCGGCCAGCTTGCAACACGCCGCCAAAAAAACTTGGGATCTCTTTTGCTTGAAGACACTCCCCTGCCACGGCCTAAACCGGAGCAGGCCATAGAAGCTTTATGCGCCCATACACGCGCGCATGGTCTGAACTGCCTTCCCTGGGACGAACAGAGTCTTCAGTGGCGTGCACGCGTGGCTCTGTTGCAACAACTGGACGGCGATCCCTGGCCGCGCATGGATGACCAGGCATTGCTTGATGGGCTGGAAAACTGGCTTCCTCAGGCTTTGGAAGGATGCACATCCTTGGCATCCATACAGCCTTCCGCCTTTCAAGGTGCTCTGCACAGCTTGCTGCCAGGACATTTACGCCGGCATCTCGATAATTTCGCCCCAACGCACTGGCAGGTGCCTTCTGGAACGCAGAGACCTATACTCTATGGTGAAGAAGGAGGCCCGACCCTGGACGTAAAGTTGCAGGAAATGTTCGGCTGCGTTGACACCCCGACTATAGCTCAAGGGCGTGTTCCTTTACTTTTGCGCCTTAATTCCCCTGCTGGCCGCCCATTACAGGTCACACGCGACCTTGCTCATTTCTGGCGCAACGGCTACCTGTCGGTACGCAGTGAAATGCGGGGGAGATACCCACGCCACCCCTGGCCTGAAGACCCTTTGACGGCTTTAGCCACTGCCCTGACCAAAAAGAAGCTGGCCGCAACAGGCAAGAAATAAAATAGGGCATGCTGCGCCAGCATTCTAAACAAATCAGGCCCAAAGCCAGGATATGAAGTCTCCACAACGGCACGCTCTGGGCCAGATAGCCTGAAGAAACAAAGACTTTAGAAAATTTTGCCCTGATCCATCAAACTGCGAACAAATTCCTGCGCTCGTTGCTCACTGTAGTACATGCCACCAGCCTGAGCAAAGCCCACATGCCCGCCATGCTTTGAAACTTCAAGAAACAGATGCTGACTGGCCCTTGCGGTATCCCACGGATAGCAGGACGGCGCGCAAAAAGGATCATCCGCCGCCATAAGAAGATACAAAGGAACGGATATGCGGGGCAAATCCGGCAACACTGTATTTTTTTTCCAGTAATCTTCAGCAGATGAAAACCCAAAGGTTGGCGCTGTAAAACGGCTGTCGAACTCCGCAAATGTTTTGATAGATTCCAGGCCATCTATAGGTGGGTATCCCGGGAAGTGTTCAGCCTTGTAACGCACTTTTTCGCGTAGCGTGCGTAAAAAATACCACATATACACCCTGCAGGCGGGGCCATCCATAACTGGTGCTGCAGCAGCAAGGTCGCACGGTACAGAGATGGCGATGGCCCCCCTTATCGAGGGCGATACCGTGCCACCACCAAGATAGCGGCATATCTGATTGCCGCCCATGCTGAAACCTGCCAGCAGCAAGGGACGATTGAAACTTTCCGTAAAACGGATGACCGTTGAAAGGTCTTCAATTTCTCCCATATGGTACATACGGGACGTGCGGTTTGGTTCCCCCGAGCAGGAGCGCATATTCCAGGCGAGAACGTCAAAGCCCAAAACACGCAATGCCGCAGCCATGCCAAGGATATATTTACGGCGGCTGTTGCCTTCCAGTCCGTGGGACAAAATAACTATCCCCCTGCCCATGCCAAAGCTCTGGCCGGATTCATCCGAAGCTGGATGCAGATCAACATCCAGAAAATCGCCATCTGGAGTATTGATGCGTTGCCGTGTCACACGGGGCGACAATGCAAACTGTGGCCGAAAAAGTGAAGGCCACATGGTGTTGACGTGGGGATTAGTCATGTACCAGGGGCAAATGTAATTAGAATCAAGTACAGGCATGATCCTCTCAATTCGCGGCTTGTTGTTTCGGGTTGTTATCAGGTGCAACTGGCACGGGTATCCGGGGCACCTTGGCAGACGTCGCCGTCTCGTATATTTTCACGCCATGCAAAGAACTTACTTACATAGCGCTCCCCAGAAAGAGCTGTCAAATCTCGGTGGAAAAATCGAGAACACGATTTTTCCGCCCTTGCGTAACCCCTATCCCAAGGGGGAAGACTGGCAGCAAGGTTCGGTCAAAAACGAAGCTGATGTTTTCATTCTGGGTGCTGGAGCCTCTGGCCTTATGTGTGCCAGAGAAGCCGCCGGGCGTGGTCTTAAAGTAGTCATACTTGAACGTGGATCTGTCCCTGGCCGCAAACTGGCTATAAGCGGTGGAGGCAAGGCCAATTTTACAAATCGGCAGATCAACACATCCCACTATCGTTGTGCAGGCGTGGATGACAGCGATTTTTGTGCTCCGGCTTTGCGCTCGTTTACTTCAACACACATGATTCGCCTTGTGCGTCAGTGGCATTTGCCTTTCGAAGAAAGAGGGCATGGGCAGTTATTTTTGACTGTTCCCGCACAAAAAATTGTCAAAGCCCTGCTGGAGGACTGCCGTCAGCGTGGATGCCGCGTAGAATGCAAAAATTCTGTGGAGTCTCTTCACGCTTTGGACGACATGTTTGAAGTGAAAACAACCGTGGGCACATGGCGCGCCAGGAATGTTGTACTTGCTTTGGGCAGCCCAGCATGGCCCCAAGCCGGCGGCAGTGGTCAAGGTTACAGGCTGGCTCAAGGGCTTGGCCACAGTGTTGTACCGCCACGCCCGGCTTTGAGCCCCCTGCTTCTGCCCGCTGCCCATCCTTTTACAGAACTTGCCGGCATCAGCCTGCCGGTTCGTATATCGGTCGGGCAATGCCATTGGCAGGACGATCTTCTCTTTACCCATGAGGGATTAAGTGGACCAGCAGCGTTAAAGGCTTCACTGTATTGGGAAGAAGGGGCTGAAGTTCGCGTTGACTTTCTGCCGGACCAAAAGTTCAAAACACTTCTGGACGCCAACGAAGCTGGAAAGCAGACGCCGCGGGCCATTCTTGCCCGCCTGTTGCCGCAAAGGTTGGTAGACGCCCTGCTGCCACAGGAAAATGCAAGACGCAAAGCGGCTGAGCTGTCACGCGTAGTACGCACAGCGTTAGAAGAAGCCGTGCACAACCATGCGCTGTTGCCTGTGGGAATGGCCGGATTAAAAAAAGCAGAAGTTTGCCTTGGCGGCGTATCCACCTGTGAGGTGGACCCCCTGACTATGGGCAGCCTTCGCACTCGTGGGCTATACTTTGTTGGCGAGATTCTGGATGTGGCTGGATTGCTTGGAGGCTACAACCTGCATTGGGCATGGGCCAGTGGCATGGCCGCTGCAAGGGCATTACCTGGAGAAACAAGGCACACGCCCAAGACATAGCGCAAAAAATTGCATCAGATTCGATTGCAATATACGTTTTCCAAAAAGCTTTCCATAGCATCGTCAGCCTGCTTGATATATTCTTGCAGGGGAAATTCAGCTTTGCATGACGAACAGCGCATGAATACCTCATGACAGGTACGAACGATATGCAGCTTATCCGCGCAGTTTGGGCAATCCAACGAAGTTCTGGCATCGCGAGAGGCAAAAAAAGCCATGACAACTCACAGGGTAAAAAATGTTCAAACTTTGGTCTGCGGCATGCCGCAGCCTGATTAGGCAACGGGCATGAGCAGAAAATACGACTCAAAAATTTGCGCGCAATCGGTACAACAGCCGCAGGCTGTTTAACCACTGACCCCATAAACTTGTCAAATTCCACTAAAGTTTGTTTGGTTATTCATAGAAACCAGCTATCGTCATTGGAAACTGACGTGGATTTTTCAGTGCTGCGCTAAGGCAAAGGGACAGGCCAGCGCCTATGTCTTGCAGCTCAGTTTCTTTCTGGCAACTTTTGACCACACAGCGGGCTTTATTAGTCCCTTTTTTTGAACTGCTGATGTTACGAGATTGTGCGCATGCACACGCACCCCGGCGGCGCTTTGTCTTACCGGGACTTGCTGTTTTGCATGACTTTGCAGTATCATTAAAGAAGTGATGACTTTCTTTAACTTTAATCAGGAGGCCGTGGCATGCAGCGGCGCGTATATCTTCCTCTCGTGTTTCTTCTTGCGGGCAGCCTGCTTTTTTCGGGTTGCACCAGCCGTTATGGTGAGCAAAAAACACGAGTAAATTACTATCCTCAATGCTATGAGCCTGTAGCCAAGCTGCGCCAGGATGAAAACAGCACCGGCAAAAGCACGGCTGCTGGCGCTGCTGGCGGCGCTCTGCTTGGCGCGCTTATTGGCGGCCTCGCCACTGGCAAGGTGGAGGGTGCACTGGTTGGCGCTGTTGCAGGTGGTGCTGCAGGTGCTGTTGGCGGCAATATTTACGGGAAATCACAGGAACGTCAGCGTGATGCAAACTATCTGGCTGAATACAATCGCCAGATGGGAGCTGAAGCTGCCAGTATGAACCGTGCCACTGCAGCCGCCAAATTGGCCACCAAGTGCTACGATCAGCAGTTCAAACTGGCTGTCGACCAGTTCAAGGCAGGTCAGCTTACCCGTCTTGAGCTTCAGGATCGCTACAACGAAATCCGTAGCGGCCTGGAAGAAACCGCCTTCATTCTGAAGGACACCTCAGTCGAGATGGCCAAGAAAGATAGCGAATACGAAAGGGTGCTGGCAGGCCCAACCACTCAGGAACAGCCCGCGGTATCGTCGCCCACTACCGCCAAGAAAAAGACTACCCCTGTTGTCAAGCAGACGAATCTGACGCCACAGGCTTCGGAATGGAAGTCTTCGCGTAAAGAGCTTGAAAGTACACGCAGTGATGTTGACGCCCGCATGAACAGTTACGAGCAGACTGTCAATAACCTGCTCGGTTAGCCGAATGATCGCGCAGCCCTATTCCTTGTGGGTGGGGCGCGCGAACATCTTTTGCGGCGGCACGCCGCGGAGTTGCCATGAGTCAAACGCCCGATCCCGCTGCTCAGGGGCAAGAAGTGCATACCAGCGCTCAGCCCACCCCTGCCCTCCCTTGGTTTCGCCGCCCTCTATTTTGGGGGATTCTGTTCTTTTTGAGCCTCCTTTTATTGTCAGCATGGCTCTTCTGGAAAGAATGGCAGGCAGCAGAAAATCTTAAAGAGCAAATAGCAGCCCGAACCGTTGAGCTACAGAAGCAGAATCAATCTCGTCAGGATTTTATTGCCCGGTTACGCCAGCTTCTTAAAGAAGAGCCGTGCGAAGTACAGCGGCAATTGCCCCATCTTTCTGCCCCTGCAGGTATTGTCTGGCCGCCATTGGCTGGCAATGCGGAAAAGGCAGGCGGCACACTTCCTGAAGCTTCTGGCGCAACGGCGCGCCCTGCCCCTGTAAATCCTCAGGCTTCGCAACCCACGGTTGCGCCCCAGGGTTTTGCAGCCCTTATGGAGCAGGCCACTGTTCTTGTTCTGGCCTTGCGGCAGGAAGGTTTGTCTATGGGCTCTGGCTTTTTTGTGGCGCCGGGGTATGTGGTTACCAACGCGCATGTGGTAGGCACCGCTGAAAAGGCAGCTGTTGTCAACAAGGCCACAGGCTCGCCTCTTTCTGCCCGCGTATTGCGATCAGTTCAGAGCAATGGCCGTGACTTTGCCGTACTGGCAGTGGATGGCGGCCCCGCAATCACTCCCCTAGCGTTGACCAGCGATGTTTGGCGCACAGAAAGAGTGAGTGCCTGGGGTTTCCCCGGTGCAGTGACCAACGACGACCCACAATTTTTGGAATTACTGAAAGGCAACGAAGCCGCTGCTCCCGAAGTGGTTTACACCGACGGTGTGGTCAGTGTCATTCTTGAGCGCAAACCAGCCCTTATCGTCCACACGGCAACCGTGTCACAGGGCAACAGCGGTGGCCCACTGGTTAATGACAAGGGAGAGGTCGTGGGCATCAACACTTTTATCAAACTGGATGATGAATCTTACAGGCAGTCCAGTTTGGCTATTGTAAGCGCCAGTTTGGCAGAATTCCTCAAGGCAGCCGGAGTGCCCTTCACGATGGCACCACCCCGCGCAAGTCAGGGGCAGGCACAATCCCCCAAACCTTCAGACAAGGTGGACGCATCCAAGCAGGATGCCCCTGATACAGCCAAGGGCGCACAAGGAGGCAAGCCGTGAGCATACGCATCGCCGTAACCATGCGTGGCCCCATGCGGGCACTTGCCAGTCAGGGTATTTTGGCTACAGACTGCCATGCCCAGCTTAAAACCATTTTGCTGCAAAAGCTTGGCCCCGAGCATGCGGCCCTGTTGGCAGAGCCGCAACACGATCCCGAGGCCAATACTGTAGACTGGTATGCCGAAGGCCAGGGATCGGCAATTCCCCTCAAAGATCTTTCAGAAGACGAAGCCAATGTTGTGCGTTCCAAAGCCGCAGCCCTTGCACGGGACGTGGCTCATCTGTCAGAGCAACTTACCGCCGACGCTCAAGCCAGGCAGGCTCTTTCAGGCCAGTTGTTACGGCAGGCCTTACAGCATCCGTCCGACGACGACATCTGGTCTGTAAACGGGCAGCCTGTGCTTATTAACTGGGGTTTTGCACCCGGCAGTTCCGGGGCATTGCCTCAGGATCTAACGCGCCTAGGCGCGGCATCTCCGCCGCTACCTCCTGCTGCGCCGGTTCTTCCGCCTGTGGCCCCTGCTGCTAGCGGTTGCCTGCCCTGGCTTTTGCCCTTGCTGCTGCTTTTGCTTCTGCTTTGGCTTTTGGGTGCAGCTTTAGGATTTCTGCCGTCACCAATTCCTGCGGGTTGCATGCCAGTAGATCGCCAAAAACTCGCTGCAGAAGAGCAACGCGCAGCTGCTCTTGATGATGAACTGGCCCTCTTGTGGGAGCAGCTTCAAGAGCGTGCAGCCATGTGCAAGCCTGCAAAACCAGTTATTCCTCCCGTGGTGGAAAAACAACCAGAGCCGGTCGAACCTGCGCCGGAACCTGAAATGGTAGAACCCTTCTTGGGTGAAACTCCCGTGACGCCTCCTCAGACTGAAAAGCCCAAGGAGCAGCCCAAGCAGC
The DNA here is from genome assembly GCA_023386035.1 of Pseudomonadota bacterium. Lineage (GTDB taxonomy): Bacteria > Desulfobacterota > Desulfovibrionia > Desulfovibrionales > Desulfovibrionaceae > Desulfovibrio. The sequence continues at coordinate 19,522 of JAEWKM010000018.1, read as the reverse complement.
CAAAACCGGACCCCAAACCCGTTGAGCCGCCCAAGGAACCGGAAAAGCCCAAGAAAAAGAATGAAGATTTGAGCATCCCGCAGGACGCGGCCAAAAAGAACGATTTGAGTTTTCTTGAAGGTTGTTGGACCAGCGAAACGGGCTTGTATTCACACCCGTCCAATGAGCCTATCATTGCGGAATACTGTTTTGACAAAAAAGGCAGTGGCCGCCGCTTTGTGCGTGAGCGCAATGGTCAGGTGTGCAGCGGCCCAGCTTCTGCCCGCTTCCAGGGCAACAGGTTAAACTTTGATTCAGGCCAGGCCAAATGCCCCAAAGGTGGCACCTACGTCCCCCAGAAGGTGGAATGCACCGGCAGTGAAAACACTACGCAATGCAAGGGCAGAGAGCAGGGTGGGCGCAACAATAAGTGGGATGCCCGCTTCAGAAGGAAATAAGCATGAATGTCATACCCCGCTATCTTTCTCCTGTGAGCATCATTCCTGGTGGCTGCCCGCAGTTTCTGGACTTCTCTCTGCCAGAGGACTCCATCCGGCGAATGCGGCGCTACTTTCGTGAAGAAAAAAAGAATCAAGGCGATCCCGATGGGCGCTATACACACTATTTGCGCTGCCTTGCCGAAAGTGAAAACGGCTTTATTGACCAGCTGACAGGCCAGCCCTGTGATGAAGACTACAGTGTTGAAGCCCGCCGCGCCGTTGGCGTATGGGATGGTCACTGGCTGCCCATTCCTTTTTTGCGCACCCTTGACCAATCGTGGCCCGACGGCGGCAAACGCTTTGAATGTGGCCCCTCAAACTGGGCGCGTGCGCGCGTTATGCAGTCAGAGCGCCATCCCGACCAACTGCGCGTTGTTCTGGCCTTTGACACCAATGTGGAACAGCGCCCTGCCGAAGGTGAAAATTACCATGCCCTTTCCCCGCAGGATGTGGCTGCCCACGGGCACTTCATGCTGGCTCACCTTGTGCGCGACAATTCGTGGTTTCTCAATGCCGCTTGGGTAGATGAATGGTTGAGCGGTATTTTTGATGCATGGCGGCAATCGCAGCATCGGGGACGCGGCTCGTGGAAGGATGACACGCCATATGTGCTGGAGCATCTGGCCAACTACCTCACATGGCTTGATGTGGTGCGTATGGCCCTCAATGATCTGGCGGCGCAGGTTATCAATCCTGACCGCGATACGCCTGTGGACGTGGACCTTGTGCTGGATATCGGCAACTCCCGCACCACTGGCATACTGGTGGAGACGCTGCCCCAGCGCGTGACCAACCTCAACGACAGCTACTTGTTGGAACTGCGTGATCTGAGCGAGCCAGAGAATATTTACTCTGACCCTTTTGAAACCCGTGTTGAATTTGTTGACGCGGCTTTTGGCAATGACGCGCTTTCCCGCCGTTCAGGCAGGCAAACACCTGCCTTTGCTTGGCCTTCCGCAGTACGCATTGGGCCGGAAGCTGCACGCCTGGCAACTCAGGCTGTTTGTGCCGAGGGCACGACAGGCATGTCCAGCCCCAAGCGGTATCTGTGGGATGAACGCCCCTGGCAGCAAAGCTGGCGGTACAACACAGGCGGCAAGGCTGAACCTATGGTAAGCCGAGGTCTTTTCCCCCGGCAGCTTAATCCTTTGGGCACCCCGCTTGCCTGTTTTGACGACCCGCTTTTCAAAAAAAGTCCAGCCCTGCAAAAACAACAGGCTGAACCTATCTTTGAATCATTGTTCACGCGCTCATCGCTCATGCATTTCATGCTTGGCGAAATTCTTACGCAGGCTCTTGTAACCATCAATTCTCCGGCAACCCGCGCACGCCGCGAACTGCCCAACCTGCCCCGCCGCCTGCGCAGGCTCATTTTTACCGTGCCTACAGCCATGCCCGTGGCCGAAAAACGCATTTTCCGCCGTTGGGTTGTCTGGGCTGTTCGCGTTGTGTGGAATGCCTTGGGCTGGAGTCAGTGGTACACGCCCAAAGCCTTGGTGCGCGGTCAAAGCGGTGACTACCGCCAGAGCCCGCAAGTGCGCTGTGACTGGGACGAAGCCAGTTGCTCGCAACTGGTGCTGCTTTATAATGAACTGGCGGTTAAGCAGCACGGCGACGCCCATCATCTTTTCCGCCTTTTGGGCAAACCCCGCGCCTCCTGCCAGGGGCGCCCGTGCGTGCGTATGGCTTCCATTGACATTGGCGGCGGCACGACGGACCTGTCCATAGCCACTTACGAACTAGCTAGCGGTGAAGGCGATACAGCCCGAATAGTGCCACATACCGAATTCAGAGACGGCTTCAATATCGCAGGAGACGAAGTCTTGCGTGAAGTTGTGGCCAACCATGTGATTCCGGCCATTGGGCAGGCACTGTTGCAGCACGGCTTGGCCGAACCCCGCGCCCTTCTTGGGCAGCTTTTTGGCCGCGATTCCATTGGCATGTCACAGGAAGACCGCAACACAAGAGTCCGTCTGGTGCGACAAATTGCAGTGCCAGTAGCGCTGGGCCTTCTTGCTGCCTGCGAAAATCCAGACATGCGCCACGCCAGCTACACATGCGCATTGCGAGACTTTTTTGAACCTGACCCTCTTGGCTCACCAGATGGCGAACACGGTTCAGCGGAAGGTAACGCCGAGGGAACAGGATTTGAACCAGCGGCTCTCGCACCGCGCCCGCAGGCTGCCATACTCAAAGCCGTGGAAAATATGGTTCGAAGAGGAGCACCCCTCATCCAGAACTTTAATATTTTGGATGTGCCCATCACGGTCAGCCCCGGAGCTGTTGATGTGACCATACGCTCTACTCTTGGCCCCACGCTGTCAGCGTTGTGCGAAGTGGTGCATATGTACGACTGTGACGTTCTGCTGCTGACGGGCCGCCCCAGCTCATGGAACGGCGTTGTCGCCTCTGTTCTGGCCAAGCTACCTGTTCCTCCTGACAGAATAATTCCCATGCGCAGTTATCATGCCGGATCTTGGTACCCCTTTGCTGACGCACAAGGCCGTATAACCGACCCCAAAACCACTGTGGTTGTGGGCGCCATCCTTTGCGCCTTGGCAGACGGGCATCTTGAAGGTTTTTCTTTTGATTCTGGCGCATTGCATCTCACTTCGACAGCCCGGTATATTGGTGAAATGGATATCAACAGCCAGCTCAAAAAACCCAAGGTCTGGTTTGCTGTTGATGTGGACAGCAACGAGGGCACAGAGCAAATACGGCGCGTTGCATTCAGTGGGCCGCTTTCCATTGGTTATCGGCAACTGGATGCTGAGCGGTGGCCCACAACGCGGTATCATCTGCTCACTTTTGCCAATGAAGACGCGCGCGCCAGAGCTTCTGGCCGCCTTCCCTATGAAGTAGAAGTACGCCTCACTGTTGAAGATGTGTGGGATGACGCCCCTCGAACCGACGATGAAAAAGATCGCAGCGAAGGCGAGTTCAGCATCATTTCCATTGTGGATAATCAAGGCCGTGGCGTCGACAGGCGAGATCTCGAGATCCGCTTGCAGACGTTAAAGCTGGACGAAGGCTATTGGCTGGATACGGGCATTGTGACTGATGCCGGTTAACGGCGGTTAAGTGAGGCAATATATGGTTATGCAGCAGGATATGGACCTTGCACGGAAATGCCGCCAGTTTGCGGACACCGCCCGAAAGGCCGGAACGTGGCTTCAAGACAATGCCGAAATGGTTGGTGGCGAACGGGTTTCCTTGCTTAAGGATATGCGTCACGCAGCCCGTTTTTTCGGTAAATGCGGGCAGGCTGCCGAGCGTAAAATGTGCGCTGGCGTCTTTGGCCCCAGCCAATCGGGCAAATCGTACCTGATTTCAGCCCTGGCAAGTGACGCCAATGGCGCTTTGTTGGCTGATTTTTGTGGTGAGAGTCATGATTTTCTTAAAAAAATCAATCCTGAAGGCGGCAAGGAGTCCACAGGGCTCGTAACGCGCTTCACCACCACGCAGCCAGAGGGAATTTCGCCAGAATTTCCCATACGGCTACGCCTGTTGTCCGAAACAGACGTCGCCCGCGTTTTGGCCAACACCTACTATGCTGACTGCGACCACCAGGACGCTCCCAGCGCAGAGGCTCTGGTAAAAGCGCTCGACGCATTGGAGGCAAGCGCCCCCGCCAGTCCTGTTGCAGACGGGCTTGATGTTGATGATGTTGAAGACCTGCGCGATTACGTTAACAAGAATTTCAGCTCGCGTCCCCGCGTACAAATGCTTCAAAACGGTTACTGGGCGCGTGCGACTGCTCTTGCCCCGCGCCTGGACATGGAAGCCCGCGCTCGCCTCTTTGGCCTTGTTTGGGATGAAGTAGAAGAATTTCAATCCGTCAATCTGCAACTGTGCGGAGCGTTACGAAGCCTTGGCAATGCCGCCGAGGTAAACTGCCCCCTTGAAGCTCTTATTCCGCGTGAGCGGAGCATCATTGATGTGGAACGCCTGCAGGGTTTGAAACATCCCACAGACGATACATTACCCATTCTTGCGCCCAGCGGCCTCAAGGTTAACCTGCCTAGAGCCGTGGTTACTGCCCTTACGGCAGAAATAACCATTTACATGCGCGAAAAACCTGATGATTTCTTTGATCACACGGACCTGCTGGACTTTCCCGGCTACCGTTCGCGTTACAAGTTCACAGACCTGCGCGCAGCATTGGCCAGCAAAGAAGAAATGCTTAAAGAACTTTTTCTGCGTGGTAAGGTCGCTTACCTGTTTGAGCGCTACCGCGAAGAAAAAGAGCTCACCAGCATGCTCTTATGCATTGCCCCTGGGCCGCAGGAAGTTCACGACTTGCCCCATGCTGTCTATGAGTGGATATGCTCCACGCACGGTGAAAAGCCTTCAAGCCGTGCGGGCAAAGCTCCGGCTCTTTTCTTCGTGCTCACCAAGATGGATATGGAGTTTGAGAAAAAGAAGGGGTCTCCTTCTGTCGAGACGCGATGGACCACCCGTATGGAATCGTCGCTGGTCAAATTCTTCGGTCAGGTGCACGACTGGACGGAAAACTGGGATGGCATCCATCCCTTTAATAATGTCTTCTTGTTGCGCAACCCCAACTTCACTTGCGAAGCCATTTTTGACTATGAGAACGGACGCGAAACCGGGGTTCGTCAAGACCAGTTGGCTTTTGTGGAAGAGGTTCGTCAGTCTTTCCTGCAGTCACCATTGGTGCAACGTCATGTGGGTTCGCCAGAAACGGTCTGGCAGGCTGCAATGACGCTCAACGATGGCGGCGTAAGCCTTTTGCGCGATAGCTTGCGGCCTCTCTGCAATCCAGAGCTTAAGCGCCAGCAGATCCGCGTCAGTCTTGATGAAAAAAGAGAACAGATCATAACGCGTCTTTCGCCCTTTTACCGTACGGACGACAGAGAAGAGTTGCGCCGTCAGAAAGAACAGCTTTCGCGCACGTTGATCACCCTGCTCGCCAAGCTGGCTGAAAAACAGCTGTTCGGCGAATTTTTGCGTCATTTGCAGGTGCGCGATTATGATCTTTACGAACTGTGCCTCAATGCCCGGCAGATTCCAGAGCAGGGGCAAGGCAGCGCGAGTGTACAGGTAGTGGGCACCCGGGTGTCGGCTGACGACATTTTGGGCGATATTTTTGGCGACAGCGCAGAAAGCGCGCCTGTACCTCAGGATAGTACCGAAGAACAGGCAAAAGATATGGCCGGGGTATTTGCCTCTCTTGTTATGGAACACTGGATTGGCCGCCTGCGCGACCTTGGCGCATCCAGCGAGGCGCGTGGTCAGTTGGGGCTGCCAGCCCTTGAGCTTGATCAGTTGTGCCACGAAGTCATATTGGCCGCTTCTCGCTGTCATTTACGCGAAAATCTGGAAGACAATCTGCGGCGCAGCATGTCTTACAGCAATATCGCCCGCGAACGACTGATCTGGAAGCAGGTCAGCCTGGCTGCAGACGCCATTAATGCCTTTGTGGACTGGTTGGGCTTTGACCCCCGCTTCAAAAACCAGAGCCAACGCACAATTCTTTTTGGCGGCAAAAGCATCAGCTTGTTTGATCCGCCGCCAGATATCGTTGGTGAGCCACGCATTGCCGAACAAGAAGCCCCGTATGACCGTTTTTGGTACACAGACTGGCTGCGAGCTCTGGCTTTCAGTATTACTGCCAACGTAGATTTTGACGGCCAGCAGACGCTGGACCCTGAACAAAATAACCGCCTGCGTGATATTTTGCAGGTTTTCAAGGGATAATTATGCGCGCCACCATTGCAGTGGATCCATCACGTGGGCCCGGTTACGGCATTATTGAAATTGAAGGCGTGGGCGGTATATCTTCCCCGGCTTTTGTACTGCAACGGGCCTCAGACGGAAAATGCCTTTCTTCTGGCGGCTGGCAGGAAAGTGAAACTACAGTCACTCCAAACGACTGGAACGCCACTGACAGTAGCGTACGCCTGAAGGTTGGTCCTGAAGTTGTGGACGAACTGGACAGTCTGGACGCTTACCGCATCAGTCTTCCTGGTTTTGGCGCTTGCGCGATGAGCGTTGGCAAGATCATGTATTCCAATATCAGCGGTGGACAAGGCATGGCGGGTGGCTATCAAGCGCCGGAAGCTCCAGCAACACGGCCTGATCCCGAACCTGATCCTATGCCAGTAACGCCCCCGGAAGAAATTCCCATACCGGAGCCGGACCCAATTCCAATGCAAGTCGAACCGCCATTACAGATGGCAAGTACACCAGAAACTTCAGGTAATGGTTCAGGAAAGTTGATCGCCCTGATTGCCGTGCTTGTTCTTCTGCTCTGTGCAGGTTTTGCATTATGGTGGTTTGTACTGCGTGAGCCTGCAACCCCGGCTCTGCCAGCTACCCCAGAGCAAACAAGCTCCCCAGCGGCGTCTGCAACATCTCCTGCTCAAGGGGCAAATGCAAATCCGTCTGAAAAATCTCCTTTGGCTACTGCACGCGAGCAGTTGCGTGGCGAAGCCCTGCCCGATGTAAGCCTGGCCATGGCCAAACCCATGCGCAAGGCTGATGCCACTCCCGAAGAGAGCGACGCGGCCTTCCTTTTACTGGAAGACGCGGCTCAAAAGGGTAACGCAGAAGCAATGCTGCTTGTGGGGCAATACTACGATCCTACAACTGCTTTGCCCCGTGGCAGTATCCCGGTGGACATGACCCAGGCCAAGCGCTGGTATGACGAAGCCCTGCAAAAGGGGCAGGACAAAGCGCAGGCGCAAAGTTCTCTGGACAAGCTCAAGGAATATGCCAAGGCGGAAGAAGCCAAGGGAAATGCCGAAGCACGCGCCCTGCTGCAAACGTGGAAATAAAGCCGTAACGGCTGCGAGGATATGCCATGCGCTCTGCTATGACTCAATATTACCGACATTCCCTTTTCGCCATTCTGGTCTGCGCTTTTGCCTTAATGTCTGTTCTGGATACAGGCGTGGTCTTTTCTCCTGTTGATGCGCAGGCGGCACCACTGCTGCTTGAAGGTAAAAAAACGCTTTTCCAGCGTGTGGTGAGCCATCCTGGCGCGCGTCTTGTGGCGACTCCCGCTGCTGACGCAGCTGTGGTAAAAGAAAAGGTAACGCCCTTTACGGTGTTTTATGTGTACGCCCGCAATGAAGGATGGGTTCAGGTTGGTACGGGAACAGCATCGCCCGAAGGCTGGCTTGAAGCGCCCAAAACCACAGAGTGGAATCAGTCCCTCACCCTGCTCTTCACACCGCGCACGGGCCGTGATCCCGTTCTTTTTTTCAAAACAGAAACTGCGTTGAATGATGTTTGCTCAGCTCCTGATATGGACGCCCGGCTGGACAAGCTTGGAACAGAAGCAATCAGTCTGTTGCAGGGCAATAAAACGCCCCCTGCGGATTTTCCTGTAATTGCCAGTGAACCCGCGGATGCCGCCGGGGCCGTTTCAGAAAAGCGCTTCTACCTCATGCCCATTCTGGCAATGAAAGATCCCTTTGATGGTGTAAAATTTTTGCGTGTGGCCTCCATTGATCCGGGCAGTCTTGGTGGCGGCCAGGATGGAAAAAACGGCCCACCAAAAACAGGCATTGCCCTTGTTATTGATACCACGATTTCCATGAAGCCCTATATTGACCAGAGCCTCAACGTTGTGCGGCAGATATACGACAAAATTGAGCAGGACAAACTGGAAGATAACGTAGGCTTCGCCGTAGTAGCGTTTCGTAACAGCACGACGGCGACTCCCGGTTTGGGCTATGTTGCCGAGGTTGTAAGCGACTTTGCCACGGCCAAAAACCGTAAGAGCCTTGAAGAAAAACTGGGCAAGGTGCAGGAAGCCACTGTTTCAAGCCACGACTTCAACGAAGACTCCCTGGCGGGCATTTACAAAGCTGTGGAGTCTTTGGATTGGAGCGGCTACTCATCGCGGCTCATCCTGCTCATCACGGATGCTGGCCCCCTTAAAAGCACAGACAAGTACGCCTCTGTCAGCATGGGGCCCAATGAACTTAATGACTTTGCACGGCAAAAAGGCATCTGGATAACAGCACTGCATATCAAAAGCCCTGGCGGAGCCAAAAACCACGCCTATGCTGAACAAAGCTATCGCGCCTTGAGCAAGCTTTCCGGCAACCGTTCCAACTATCAGATAGTGGCTGCGCCTACGGCCGCCGCAGGTGCGAAGCAGTTTGCCGAAGTCGCCAAGGTTCTGGCTTCTGGCATGGTTGATATGGTCAAAAACACCGCTTCCGGCAAGGTTATGACCAAACCCAAGGATGAAAAGCCCCAAAAGCTCACGGCTGAAGAAGAAGCCGCGCGCCTTGCCGCTACCCTTGGGTACGCCATGCAGCTTGAGTATCTTGGCAGAGCGCATGAAAATCAGGCCCCAAGTGTGGTCAGTTCATGGATCGCCGATATGGACCTCAAGCGCCTTGCCAAAAGCGAACAAAGCCCCAGTGTTGAGGTTGCCGTGCTGTTGACCAAGAATCAGCTCAATGACCTCAGCGCCCAGATAAAAGCCATCATTGATAGTGGTGAGCGCACCAAGAAAACGGATTCACGCGACTTTTTTCAGGGCGTGCTTTCCGCTTCCACCCGTATGGCACGAGACCCCAATATGCCAACCCAGGGCAAAAATCTTGCGGAGCTGGGCGTTCTGGCGGAATTTCTTGATGGCCTGCCCTACAAGAGCGATATCATGCTTCTACGTGAAGAAGACTGGTACCGCATGAGCGTGGGCGAGCAAACGGCCTTCATCAACAGGCTCAAGTCCCGCCTGGCCCGCTATGAAGAATATGACCGCGACAGAGCCAACTGGGAAAGCTTTGGCCAATCCAACCCTGGCGATTGGGTGTACCGTGTGCCCCTGAGCATGTTGCCCTAAAAGAATCCTCATGAATGATCTGGTCTTTTCATTACGCAATATAGGCAAAAGCCGTCCCGGTGCGGATGGCTTTTGCCTGCATATAGCAACCCTTGATGTGGCGCGGGGTAGCCTGCAAGCCTTGGTGGGCCCAAGCGGCTGCGGTAAAAGCACAGCTCTGGATATGCTGGCGGGCATACTTCGCCCGGATATGGATGCTCAAGAAATATCCTCCGCAGCTGAACAGCGCTTTCTGTTCAACCCGGTGCCTCGCGAGGGTATAGACATCCTGAAAACGTGGCACAGCGGCGGGCTCAACACTCTGGCTCGTCAGCGACAACGCCACCTTGGTTACGTACAGCAAACAGGCGGCTTGCTGCCTTTTCTCACGGCGCGCGACAATATTACGCTGCGTTGCAGCAGCCTGGGATGCCTTGATGAACGCCGCCAGCAGATACAAGGCATTGTGGATGGTCTCGGTATTGGACGCCTGCTTGAACAGTACCCCGCCACCCTTTCCGTTGGCGAGCGCCAGCGGGTAGCCATAGCAGCCGCCTTGGCGCATGCTCCTGAAATGGTACTGGCGGATGAACCCACAGCAGCCCTTGACCCCATGCATGCACGCAATGCCTTGCGAATTTTCGCCGATCTTGCCCAAAAGATGGGCATTACCGTGCTTATGGTGACGCACAGTCTTGAAATGGCTGTGGAGGCCGGATTCAGCCCCATACAGGTGACGCTTGATCAAAGCGGGCCAAGCTCGGTATCCCGCATCAATCACCGTGTTGAGCAGAAGTCTGCCGCCCCAGACTTCAAACAGCAAGGAGCCTGGGCATGAGCAACCAGTCTGCCGCTCCGCGCCGTCGCAAGACATTGAGGCAGATGCTTCGCCTCTCCTGGCGGGATTACGCCCATGAAAAGCTGCTTTCCGCCTGTGCTGTTCTAGGATTGGCCGCCGTTCTCACCCCCTTGCTGGTTCTCTATGGCGTCAAGTTTGGGGTTATGCAAACCCTTACGGACAGACTGCGCAGCGAACCGCGCACCCTTGAAATTTCTCCGGTGGTCAGCGGCCGCTTTTCAATGAAATACCTTGATGATCTCGCCGCGCATCCTGACGTTGCTTTTGTGTTGCCGCGCACGCGCTCCATTGCTGCCACTATGGACCTTGTGGCAGGCCAGGGCACAGACCGCACAACCCTTCTGGTTTCACTTGAACCAACGGCAACGGGCGACCCTCTTCTCCAGCGCTATGGCGCTGCCTCGCCTGCCATGCCACTACATCCCGACAAAGAAGCCATTGGCGTTTCACTTTCGGCCACTGCTGCGGAAAAGCTGCATGCATCCATAGGCGACACCATTACTGGCCGCGTCGAGCGGCGTTATTCCGGGCAAATGCAAAGCGTGCGCGTTCCCTTGCAGGTTGTGTCTGTTCTTCCCCTTGCCGCGCAGCAAAAGGATGTGGCCTTTATTCCGTTGCCCTTGCTGGAAGCCACAGAAGACTACCGCGATGGCCGTGCCGTGCCTGAACTTGGCACCAGCAATGGCTGGACAGGCGAAGCCCGCCCGCAAGAAGCCCGCCTTTACCCCGGTTTCAGGCTGTATGCCAAGGATCTGGATGCTGTCATGCGGCTGCGTCAGGGTTTTGCACAGCAAAAGCTTGATGTGTACACCCATGCCGAAGAAATTGAGCAGATTAACAGTCTGGCTCGCGCGCTAAATCTCGTTTTTGCTCTTATCTGCGCGGCCACGGCAGCCGGATTTCTGGCCTCCACAACCAGCAGCACGCTTGCCAGCGTTAAACGTAAAGAACGCACGCTTGGCCTGCTGAATCTGGCTGGCTTCACAACGGGCGAACTGATGCTGCTGCCCCTGACGCAGTCCCTGCTCACCGCCTTGCTTGGCACGGCACTGGCTTCTGGACTGTACGCACTGGCAGCCGTGGCAATAAATCATCTTTTCAGCGCCAGCCTCAGCGGTATGGAACAAGTTTGCCGCCTGTTGCCGCAGCATTTTATTTTGGCTTTCGCAGCTGTGGCGGGCCTTGCCCTGGCAGCGGCCCTTGGGCCAGCGCTACGAGCCGCCCGCATAGAACCTTCGGAGGTTATCCGTGAAGTATAGGTTGTGCCATCGCGCCAATTTGCCACTGTTCAGCCTGATTCTGTTTTGCAGTCTGTTGTGCCTCACGGCACTGCCTGATCTGGCAAATGCGGCACTGGCCCGCAAGGGCGAACTCAGCCTCACGGATGCCAGCAATCCCAAACCTGCGGATGATGACATAATACTGCCCATGCCCTGCAACCTGAGCATGGTATTCAAGCTCGTAGCTGTACCCGCCAAGGGTTTGCTGTGGGATATGCCTATGCGGCCCGGCATAGACGACAGTGCCAATGCCGACCGCGCCTTCTATGACCGCCGCTATAACACGGCACTTTCAGGCGCATTTTCGTTGGAAGATCTGCCGCCAGCCTGGCGCAAGCTGGCCCCCAAAGGGCAAAATTACTTTTATCTTATTGCCAAATATGAAGTTTCAAACCTGCAATGGCAGGCCGTGATGGATAACGCCTGCCCGGTAACGCAGCCTCCCGCAGCCGATGCCGCCAAGCCCGTTACCGACATAAGCTGGTACTCGGCGGTAGACTTTACGCAAAAATATACTGCCTGGCTTTTGCAGAATTCGCCCCAGTCATTGCCGCGCTTTTCAGGCGACACCCGCAACGTGGGCTTTGTACGTCTGCCCACTGAGACTGAATGGGAATACGCCGCGCGCGGCGGCCATATGGCGGGCAGCCAGCAGCTTTTGCAAGAAGACTTTTTCGCCCTGCCCCCGGATGCCAACAAGGCAGACTACGCCGTGTATCGCCCCGAGGGTTCTGCGCGCGTTGAAGACACCGCCAATATAGGTTCTCGCAAGCCCAATCCCCTTGGGATATACGACACTGCCGGCAATGCAGCCGAAATGGTGCTGGACGCCTTTCGCTTTTCTCTGGCTGGCCGCTTGCACGGCTCAGCTGGCGGTTTTGTGCGCAAGGGCGGCTCATTCCTTTCTGGCGAGGCCGAAATATTGCCCGGCCGCCGTGAAGAAACCCCCTTCTTTATGGCAGATGGCCCGGCTCACTCCCGTGATATGGGCTTTCGCCCCGTCATTTCAGGCATCAATACGCCCGGCGGCGATCGCCCGCAGGAATTGCAGGCCGAATGGAGCAAGGCTGGCGAGTCAATGACCGCAGCGGGATACGACACGCAGGCCGCGCGCAACCCCCTTGAAGAGCTTGACCGCCTGCTGGTGTCTGCCCCCAATGAGGCAGTGAAGAAAAATCTTCAAGAATTGCGCAATACCATCAAAGAAAACAACATCATGCTTGAACGTCAAAAGCAGCTTGAGGCTCAATCGCTCTTGCGCACTGGCGTGTATATGACTGAAACCATCCGCAACTACTCCAGCAGGCGCAAATCGCTGCAATCGCAGCTTGAAGGCATGCAAAGAGACAGCAAGACAGCCAAGGGCGCGGAACTTGAAAAACTGCGCCAGATAATAGATACTGCCCATAGAGGGCTAGTCATGCTGGATACCAGCCTGGACAAGTCTTTGACCTTTTATCGCAGCAAGGTGGAGGACGGCGCGCAACTGACGCCGGAAACACTGTCGGCAGCCTATGACTCTTTGAGCAAAGACTTCAGCGGCAGTGACCCCTTCAACGAAAACATGCGGCGCAATCTTGAATTGTACCGCAAGCATGTAGACTTGTTCCGTAAAAACAAGGCCCTGCCGCGTGAGGCCATGCAGAAGGAAATTTTGGAACGTCGCTTTCAGTAGTCAAAGGAGTTTTTATGGCTGATAAAATGCGCATTGGGTGGATTGGCACAGGCGTTATGGGGTTGTCGATGGCGGGTCACCTGCAGGCCGCAGGTTATCCCCTGACCGTATACAACCGCACCCGCGCCAAGGCCGACCCTCTGCTTGCCAAGGGAGCTCAGTGGGCTGATACCCCGCGTGAAGTAGCGGCCAATTCTGATGTGGTCTTTACCATTGTGAGCTACCCCCGCGATGTGGAAAGCGTGATTCTTGGCGAAAATGGCGTGTTGCAGGGTCTGGCTTCCGGCGGCCTTGTTTGCGACATGAGCACCTCAAGCCCAGTTCTTGCCGAACGCATTGCCGTTGCTGCGCTTCAACAGGGCTGCGTTGCTATGGATGCCCCGGTTACTGGCGGCGACATCGGCGCCCGCAACGCCACCCTTTCTATTTTTGTTGGTGGCGATAAAGAAGGCTATGAAAAGCTTGAGCCCTGCTTCAACGTAATGGGCAAAAGCATTTTGCACTGCGGAGCGGCTGGTTTTGGCCAGAAAGCCAAACTCGCCAATCAGGTGGCCATTTCTGGCGTTATGTTCAGCATGTGCGAATCCTGCTTTTTTGCGCAGGAAGCAGGCCTGGATGTTGCCAAGTGGCTGGAGCTGGTGGTGCAGGGCGCTGCTGGCAGCAAGGCGATGGATACCCTTGGCCGCCGCATTCTCAAGCAGGACTTTGACCCTGGCTTTTTCATCAATCACTTCATCAAAGACCTCGGCCTTTGCCTTGATGAATGCCGCCGCATGCAGATTGTGCTGCCCGGCATCGGTCTGGCTGAACAGCTGTACCGCAGCATGCAGGCCAGAGGCCAGGGCGACCTGGGCACTCAGGCCCTTATAGACTGCCTTGCCACTCTTTCTGGCAAGCAGTGGCACTCGCATAGCTAATATAGTCTTTTTCCCGCCCGGCGGCATTGTCTGCCGGGCGGTTTCGCTTGCATGACGTGCCTGCGCCCCCTCTCCCTGGGCAAACCAGTCCGTGGAGGCCGCCATGACCAAACATATTCCACAAAATCCCTTGCAGGACCCGGAACTGGAGTCCTACCGCTCCTTTCTGCTGGCAAGAAGCGACAGATTCAAATCCGAAATAGAGCGCATAAATGGCCTCTATGGATCTTTGCGGTCGTATGCCGATCTGCACGCCACCCTTGGGGTACATGAGGCCAAAGACGCCTCAGGAAAGCCCGTATGGCATCTGCGTGAATACATGCCCAATGCAAGTGCGGTATGGCTGACCACAGATAAACTCAATTTTCAGCGCCACGCACGCTATCAATACCAACGCGACAATGACGGCTTTTTTGAACTCACCTTGCCGCACGATGCGTTGCATCACGGCACATATATGGAGCTGCGCGTTCAGGCCGATGGAGTAACGGGCGACGACGCTCAGGGTCGTGCCTTGCGCAGAGTGCCCGGCTTCGCCCGTTGGGTTGAACAGGACCAGACCATGCCTGGGCAATGGTGCGCCCGCCTCTGGCAGCCGGAAGAGCCGTTCCGCTTCAAGCACCGCAGGCCTCGTGTGGAGTCCTTTCCGCGTATTTACGAGGCGCATGTGGGCATGGCGCAGCCAGCCCTACAGCGCAGCGCAGACAGCGTGGGCAGTTACACCAATTTTGCTCGCCATATTCTGCCCCTCATCCGTGAACGCGGCTACACAGTGGTGCAGCTTATGGGCATTCTTGAGCATCCCCTGTATCGCTCCTTCGGGTATCAGGTCAGCAGTTACTTTGCCCCGTCTTCACGCTTCGGCACGCCGGACGAATTCAAGGCTCTGGTTGACGCAGCGCACGGCCTTGGCCTTGTGGTTGTGCTCGACATTCCCCACGGGCACGCCTGCTCCAATACAGAGCAGGGTTTGGCGCAGTATGACGGAAGCAGTTATTTTTTCACCGATCAGTTTAATCAGTGGGGAACGCCCTCTTTTGATTTCAGTCAAGAAATGGCACGCCGTTTTCTACTTTCCAACTGCTGCTACTGGCTTGAAGAGTTTAAGGTTGATGGATTCCGTTTTGATGCCGTGGGCAACATTCTGTATCGCGACCACGGCAAGGATGACGATTTCATTCATGTCAGCCATTGCTTTTATGACAAAGTAGGCTTGCCGCGCACCAATGAGAAGGGCGAGCTGTACCTGTGCATGGCCAATACACTTATCCACGAGCTTTGCCCCTCTGCCCTTTCCATTGCCGAGGAATTTTCAGGCATGCCCGGCCTGACCTGCCAGCCGGAAGACGGTGGTCTTGGTTTTGATTACCGCTTTGCTATGGGCATACCGGACTACTGGGCCAAATGTATTGAAGAACCACGCGACATGGGCAGCCTGTGGTACGAAATGACGAACTACCGCCCGTATGACCGCACCATCAGCTATGTGGAGTGCCACGACCAGTGCATCAATGGCGAGGATGCAATGATATGGCGGCTGCTTGGTAATCGCATGTACAGCCACATGTCTGTTGCTACTGATAATTGGCATGTGTCGCGGGGTCTTGCCTTTTATCGGCTCATGCGGTTCATCACGTTGGCAACGGCAGATGCAGGGTATCTCAACTTTATGGGTAATGAGTTCGGGCATCCCGAATGGCTGGACGCAGAGGCTTACGCCCACAGGCAGTGGCATCTGGCTGATGCCCCCGAACTCCGGTACAGCCTGCTGGCCGCCTGGGACAAAGCGCAGATGCTTGAGCTTGTTCGCCCTCACCTTGAGAGCTTTTGCCAGAAGCCAGTTTTTCGCTTTATTCATGAAGAAAAACGCCTGCTGGCCTTTGAACGCGGGCAATTACTTTTTGTATTTAACTTTCATGAGCTTGAAGCGCAAAAAGCCCTGACGTTTGCCGTAACCCCGGGCAAGTATGTGGAGATGATGAGTTCTGACGAAAAACGCTTTGATGGGCACGGCAACCTTGATGCAAAGGCCCAGGTAACAGAGCATTTTACCACCCCGCTGCCAGATCGGCAGGAAGGCGATATTAGACTGTATTTGCCGCCATTGGTGGGACTTGCCTTGATTCGCAAAAAATAGTTTAGAAAATGTGTTGACACACCAGGTGGTTCAGCGTAGTTATCTCTCTCGCGTCGGGATGTAGCGCAGCCTGGGAGCGCACTTGAATGGGGTTCAAGGGGTCGAAGGTTCAAATCCTTTCATCCCGACCAGAGATTTGAAGGGAATTCATGGAAACATGAATTCCCTTTTCTCGTTCTATGATGTCGGCGCGCTCATCACATGCACAAGGTTATAATCAGCCATCACTGAGCAGGCCTTACTCAACATATCTAAGGAACGCTCCAAGTGCGCTCCAAGCAAATGAATGTGAAAACCATCCACGCCATCAACATTGTCATAATTTTTCATCAAAAAAATCGTGGTGTATAATTCTGCATGAATGTCGCTGAGTGCATTGGCAAAGGATTCAGCATCGTAGCGCTCAAGAAGGTCTCTCTCGTCGCGCAAAGCATGCGCTGGCAGACGGTACTGGCGGTACTCACCCAAAGGTTTTTCCTTTGGAGTTTCCATCTCATCGGAGGCTGAATGGCAAAAAGCAAGCACAACTTCCGCTGTGTCTTGTAGTTTGCCTGCCAAGGCTGAAAGGTCATTAGTGGGAACACCGCAACGGTTGGATCTGGCTGCATCGGACATAAGAACTCCAACGGATTAGTAGTAGGGGCATTCAAAAATGAGAAATGCCGGGACTCAACTACGCCCGTTGGAGCGCTGCTCTTATTCCCCGAAAGGTATTGTATTTGGAGCTATCATCCCGGCAATACATGCAATTGGGCGAAGCCCAAAAAAGAAACCCAGCATGAGCGCCGGGCATGTTCACACCTATTTATCCAGCGGTGTGGACGCTGCCAACGGAAGTAGTAAAAAAAAGATGGATTAAGGAGAGAAAAAAGTCAAGAGCTACTAGCCAAACCCGTCATAACTTGCATGCAGTTATGATGAGGGCCTTTTTTATTAAATTCGTTTGCGTATACCGCGGAGTCGATGATGTTTTTCTTAAAAATATCCATCAGTGTAGTAATATCACTTTCTAACTCTAAGAATTCTCTCTCGGAAAGCTCTATTCCCTCGCCATGGGCAATAGCGTGTCTTAGCGAAACAAAATTATAGTCAATGAACCGTAGTCGCGTTTCAAACTGAGAGAAATTAGCTCCCACTAATTTAGCGATTTTTTTAAGGTTTTTTGAGTTTAGATTTGATTCAGTTTTTATGATTTCGCTAAGGGAGCGACAAATTTGAGAACCTTCACTCAAGCAATGCAATGAATGGTAAGCACAGTCAAATTTTGAATGTTTTGCCTCGAAAACATCATTCATTCTCGCTAGATGGGAGACTAAGACATATTCAGGAACAGTATTTATGTTTGCATTTGCAAAACAATCTAGAAATTTTTGGCTGATATGCTTTATGAACCCCTCCCAATGTGCATATAACAGTAAAATACCTGCTCTTGCCAAAGTATCCTTTTGATATTCGTCCACCATTGAAAGAGCTTGTTTGTAAAAGGTAAGCTCTCTTTGTCGCCGAATCCAATCTCTCTCAATGTTTGAGAGAAGCTTTTCAAGTTTAGCGTCGTCCATTATCTGAAGTAATCAATTGCATGAGGGACAGTTTTAGGTATGCGGCTGTTTGCCCTGACTCCCGAACCACTGGCAGATAAAAACTCTTGAGTGACCGAAAAACTTTCAATTTTATCTTTTAGGGTGGCATTAGTGAAAGTAGCCGATACTGAAACAATATTTTTTGCTATGCCTGTTGAAATAGCTTCAAAAAGGGCAATTGAGAATCCACCCTTATGCTTATTCTCAGACGGATAGTATTTTCTAAATGCGTCAGCACCTAAAGCAGCATTTATGAGTTGAAATGTTTTGGAAAATATATCAGCCATATCTCTAGTGTCGAAAGAGGTATCCTTAGCTATTGCGACTATCTTATCATTAAGAAATTCCCCTATATCGTCAATGGTTGAAGACGTAACACTAGTCCAGTCGAGTGTATAGAAGACAATAAATCTCATCAGTAATTCGAGGTTGTATTGCTCAGAATATTTATCATCGCTAAGTGGAGTAGTCTCTACAAAGTCAGGATTTTTTGAAAGAGTAATTACCCATTCATAAAAATATCGACTAGTCATTAAGAGCAAACAGTTCCTAACTTCTTGATCAGACAGTTCAGAACCACCTGTGTTCAAACGTCTAAATAAATCGTACTTTGTATCGGAAGTACTTTCTTTTTTAATAATTTTGAAATCGATTTTTTCACGTCGAAAAGAAAGCTTCAACGGTTTCGTTATCTTTTTTTCATCATTCCAGGTGGCACCATCAAGCTCAGAAAGGTAACCTCCCTTTGTCAAAGTCAAGGGAGGTAACGTCACTCCATTCTCATCCTTGAGTTCTCCCATGAAAGATAAGATTGTCGAAAATCTTTGAAGGCCATCAACTAAATCCCATACACCATCTTCGCGTTGAGCGACGAAGAAAGAGGGAATTGGTATGCCAAGAAGTATTGATTCAATGAATTTGGATTTCTGAGGAAGTGTCCACCTATAGACACGTTGAAATTCGGGGTGAATATCCATTTCACCATTCATATACAGACTGACCGCCTCGCCAATGGACATTGGATAAGAATCAGAGTGAATTTCTTTTTTGTGCTGTTCAATTTCTCTGTCTAGTGAAGTAGTCATAATGCCTCTCATGCATTCTTGGAGTTCACTGATGCTCTCATCAAAAATATAATGGATAGCTGAAAAATATGGAAGAAAAGATTAAGCGGGTCTATAGGGTGGCTAAATGGTCCCAAACAGAAAAAGGGCTTACGAATGAATTCGTAAGCCCTTAAACTTTCTGGTCGGGATGAAAGGATTTGAACCTTCGACCCCTTGAACCCCATTCAAGTGCGCTCCCAGGCTGCGCTACATCCCGACGCGAAAAAGATAACTACCCTGAACCGCCCCGTCTGTAAACCCATAAATCAGTCACAACTGATTTTTTCTCAATAATCACAAGATTTTTCTGCATCAGCAACCATTGCGTCAACCATTTCTCCTGGCGCTACGCCTAAACTTTGGGCAATTTTCACCAGCAGGTTCAGGTTGGGCGCTCTGTAGCCGAGTTCCAGTGAGGATATGTAGCTCTTGGAAATACCGACCTGATCTGCAAGTTCTTGCTGTGACAAGCCAGCAGCATCACGATACCTTCGGATCACAGCAGGCATAAAAGTTTTAGCCAAGCTATCTTCATCAAAATTCTTTTTCATGTCATTGCTGTCCGGCTAAGGGTTAAGAAAAAAGTCCAAAATCTCAGTGCGATGTGGTATAAAGAGTTTGCGAAAAACTTTGCCACACAAGGAGATTTTGGACATGAGTCACCATAATACACTTTTCTC
>JAEWKM010000017.1:0-134396 GCA_023386035.1 Pseudomonadota bacterium | reverse complement strand
AACCCCATAACAATTTTAATCGGGGGGGGGCGCCAACCCCCCCCCCGCCACTTTTCATGATGAATGCGCCCCCGCGCCTTAGAGCAGATTAACTTTGAAATGCATTACATTTCAAAGTTGCCATTCTGCCGAAAAATGCGATTTTCGGCAGAATCCACGCCGCGTTGCGGCGCGCTGCACGCTTGTGCAGCGTTAGAGCATTTAAACTTTTTCAAAGTTAAAATGCTCTAGAAAGATTACCTTTAAAAACCTACAGACAGTGCGGTCACGCTATGAATCCTCTGTTATATTACGGAGAACGTTTCGTTAGGAATACGTACCCTTTATGCAGGGCGTGCACCCGTATAGTGCTTGCCCCGAATAAAAAGAGGCGTTCTCCGCAGAGATAACTGGAAAGCGCTCGTGACGAAATGCCCAGGGGCTGTTTTTAAATAAATCATTTTCGCCAAGGGCAAAAAAAAGGGCCTTTTTACGAAAAAAGTGTACTCTCACGGTACATGACTGGAGTAAAAACGGCCTGTTGACGCAGACAGTTGGACAAAAGGATTATTTAGAAACAGCCCCTAGCGCCTGTCAGCGGGTGTATCAAACCGCGGCACGGACATGTGACAGCGCCCGCGCCCGGTGCGCTCGGCAAACCGCTGGTGGTAGGCCTCGGCCTCATAAAAGGGGCCAGCCTGTTCCAGGCGTGTTACCACGTCATAGCCAAGTTCCTTCAGGCGGTTCATGAGCTTACGGGCCACCGCCTCCTGCCCGGCATCAAGAAAAAATACCGCAGACCGGTACTGGTCGCCCACATCCGGCCCCTGGCGGTCAAGCTGGGTAGGATCGTGAATTTCAAAAAAGCGGCGCAAAATTTGCTCATAACTGACCACTGCGGGATCAAAGGTCACGCGCACGGCTTCAGCATGCCCCGTGTCGCCCCGGCACACGTCCTCATAGGTGGGATTAGGCACCCGCCCGCCCGTATAGCCCGAAACCACATCGATCACGCCGGGCATACGGCGATAGGCATCCTCAACGCCCCAAAAGCAGCCCCCTGCCACAATGGCAGTGCCCGTTGCTGAAGCGGGTTGTGTGCGCTGCGCCAGAGCCTGCGCCTCTTCCGGGCTGCCTGCCGGATAAAAAGCCATAGAAAGAGAATTGACGCAGTGGCGCGTATTCTTGGTGGTAAAACCCTCTCCCTCAAAGACATGACCAAGATGCCCGCCACAGGCAGCGCAGACAATTTCCACCCTTCTGCCGTCCGCATCGGGCAAGCGGCGCACGGCTCCCGGCAATTCCGTATCAAAACTGGGCCAGCCGCAACCGGATTCAAATTTGTCCTTTGAGCTGTAAAGAGCCGCGCCGCACTGGCGGCATACATATGTTCCAGCCTCTTTGCTGTCTGTATAGCGTCCAGAGTATGGGGCCTCAGTGCCCTTGCGCAGAATGACGTCCGCCTCCCGGTCCGAGAGGGGCGGCATGGAAGATGAAGTTTTCATGGCAGCCTCCGATGAAGCACGGGCCGAGGCAGCGCCAGAAGCGCCTGCCCCAACCGCCGGGGATACAAGGTAAAGACCGCAAAGCAGGCAAACGGTCAGTATTTGAAAGAAAACATTGTAACGCATGGCATGCTCACTGTTTAGATATCAGATAACTACCCTGCTGGCGTGGTCAACACTTGCCGCCCGCAAAGCTGCCAATACTACATATCGATACTATGAGAAACCCGCTCTAAAATATAGAGCGGGTATATTGAGCGCCAAGGGCAGAGAAAAAGAGATTTTTACAAAAGAAGCACACTGTTACAGAGTATAGCCGGGATAAAAATAGTCTTTTGACGCAGCCAGTGGGACAAAAGAATTAATGGGTGGAAGCCCGGGCAGCCCGTCATAGAAAGGCGCAACCACAATATTTGGGGTTCACCCGGCTCATCTGGCTTACCAGGCTTATCTGGCTCACCCGGGCGGCAAAACATACATGCTTTCGCAGAACAGCGCGTACGCTGCATGGCCGCCCCCGCAACCTGGCCGCGCAAGCTGGCGCGAAACTTGGCGGCACAAACGGACTATTCGGCCTTACGGCATGATCTGGCCGCACGGTCTGTCGTATGATCTGCTTGCTTGTATGGTCTGACGGCATGATATGGCCGCGCAAGCTGATCCTATGTGGAATATCTCGCCGTAAAACGCTCTGGGGGCTGCATACGCAGCCCCCGTTGTAAAGTTCCCCATGACGAACGTGTTGTAATTTTCGCAAGCATGTTCTCAATATGAGACGGCTTCACGTTTTTAACATGAAACTGCTTTAGGAAAAAAACCCGTCTGGGTGATTTTTATGCCATTCCCATGCCGAGGCAATGATCTGATCAATACCAGCCTTGGCCTCCCAGCCGAGAATTTCTCTGGCGCGGTCAGCGGAAGCCACCAGCCTGGCCGGATCGCCGTAACGGCGCGTGGCCATTGTCACGCCAATATCATAGCCAGTCACACGGCAGGCAGCGGCCACCATTTCGCGCACACTGAAGCCCTTGCCATTGCCAAGGTTGCATATCTCGCTGCCGCCTCCGCTGCGCAGATAGTCCAAGGCACGCATATGCGCGTCCGCCAGATCCATAACATCCAGATAGTCACGAATGCAGGTGCCGTCGGGCGTGGGATAGTCGTCGCCAAAAATGGTCACGGTTTCGCGGCGTCCCAGGGGAACCTGTAGAATGAGCGGAATAAGATGGCTTTCCGGCCTGTGGTCTTCACCAATGGCCCCACCGGGCCATGCGCCGCCCACGTTGAAGTAGCGCAAACTTACAAAGCGGATGCCGTGAGCCTTGCCCACCCAATGCATCATGCGCTCCATAATAAGCTTGCTCTCGCCATAGGGATTGGTGGGCCGCAGGGGGGCATCTTCACCGATGGGCACGCGTTCCTGTTCGCCATACACGGCAGCAGAGGAAGAAAAAACTATTTTATCCACATGGTTGCGCACCATTGCTTCCAGCAGGGTTTGCATGCCGTGAACATTGTTGTGAAAATATTTCAGCGGCTGTTCCATACTTTCACCCACCAGCGAACTGGCGGCAAAATGCAGCACGGCGCTCACCCGATGGCTTGTAAATACCTGATCCAGCAAGGCCGCATCGCGTATGTCGCCTTCGTACAGGCTGACCCCGTCAGGCAATGATTCCCGGTGCCCGGTCAAAAAGTTGTCCACAACAACGACATCTTCGCCGCGCGCCAGCAATGCGCGCACATTATGGGAACCAATATATCCGGCTCCGCCACAAACCAAAATGGACATGGGCATTCTCTTTTGTTGAAAGCATCTCTGCGCGGTACGCCACGCGAATGAAGTTTCGCTTTTTTGCACAACAACTGTGGCTCTGGCAAGCCCTGCCACAGCCATGAATGTATTTTGCCATTTCTTTTGGCGCGATGCCAGTGCGGGAACGATCTTTTTTCAGAATGGGCCTCGCCGTGAGTTTTGGTACACTAAAAAAACAGCGGCAGCAGCGCATAAGCAGCGCATAATGGCAGCATGAAACTGCCGGAAACGCGATGTTCCCTTAAAACATCACACGGCCCGCAACCTTTCATCAGGTCGCGGGCCGTATGGACTGTCTGCCGCAGGGGCTTTGCGTTCAAAGCCCCTTTATCTTTTTATGTTTCCTACAGTCCCTTGAGCACGTCCCGGGCAAAGGAGGCCACGGCATCAGCATCGCTGGAAGCGTCGCCTTCCATCTTGAGGCCTTCACAAATAATTTCCGCACCCAGGCCCTTGGCCTTTTCTTCAATGGCGGGTACTGCGCCGCAGTAGTGTTCGTACTCCATATCGCCCGAGGCAAAGGCAGCCACCTTCTTGCCCTTGAGGCCCATGCTTTCCATTTCGTCGAACAGGGGGGCGAAGTCGTCCTGCAGTTCCAGATCTTCCATGCCCCAGGCCGAGGCGCCCATAAGCACTGCGTCATAGCCGTCAGCCAAGTTGTCGGCAGCAGCTTCAGAAGCGTTCAGCAGGGTCACTTCATGACCACCGGCGGCAATAAGCTCTTCCAACTTCTGGGCAATGCTTTCGGTATTACCAGTGCTGGATCCAAACAGAATCATAACCTTGCTCATGGTACGCTCCTTCCGGCCATTAGCCGGATCTTTATAAAATGAAATTCATTTTCAAAAGAAATAATGAGGTTCCTTGTCCGTGTCAAGCCCACGCAGATGCAAAATATCAAGTTCTTTCAGGATGCTTAGTAAGGCGGGTTACATATGGTGGAGACGCTGACAGAGGCCAGCGTCTTCACCATACAAAAGGGCAACAAACTATCTGTGACCGCAGTCACAATTTCTAGATTTTTTATTCCTGAACAACGGCTGTTTCCGCGTCATCGGAATATTCGTCAGATGTGCCTTCATCACTGGCGCTCTCGCCAGGAGCCAAAGCGCCTTCCTTGGCGCGCGGTTCCGGCAGGTTCCAGGTTCCGGGCATGGGAGCTGTCAGTTCGGCCTTTTCGCCCACATAGGGATTGAAATAGCCGTGACGCAACCACGGGCACAGTTTTTTCAGCCTTTTCATAAACTGTATCAAGCCCATGCTTGGGGAAAGCTCAAGCGTGCCGCCGTTCTCGCTGCCCTGCTTCATGAGGTTGAAATACCATTCAGGATCAATATTGAGATTGCGCCACTGAATCATGCTCACGCCATTTTCGCCCACCATGCGGGCCAGTGCCTCCAGCTCTTCTTCCGTGTCTGTGACGCCGGGGAAAAACAGCAGGTTCAGGGATACAAATATACCACGGTTTCTGGCTTCGCGTATGGCAGCGCAAACGTCGTCCAGATTGTAGTCCGCAGGACGGTAGTAACGCTCATACAGGGTCGGGCGCGCGCTGTTTATGCTGACGCGCATGCTGGTAAGCCCGGCTTCAGCAAGACGGGCTACGGCCTGAGGCCTTGATGCGTTGGTATTGCAGTTTATAGTGCCAAGCCCGCCGCCTGAACGGAAAAGCCTTATGCTCTCTTCCAGAAGATCCGGGTTCATGAGGGGGTCGCCCTCACAGCCCTGACCAAAGGAATAGATGGGCGTGCGGCTTTCGCGTCCGGCATGGATGCGCATGACCTCAGCCACTTCAGCGGGTTCCGGCGTGAAGGCCAGACGGCACTGGGGCGTCACCGCCACAGGGGAGTCATTGTCCTGAGCCGAAATACAGCCGACACAACGGGCATTGCAGGCGCGTGACGTGGGCAGGGGGGCCTCATAACGGCCAAGGGCAAAATTGCGGGCCGCCGGGCAATCGTACCGGGCGACGCAATTATCCATAATATGGCGAACAAGCCTATTCTTTGGATATTCGCTCAACAGCCTGCGCGCGCCCTGTTCGATGCGATGGCGCGGAATGCGGGTGAACACCTGACGCGGGTCTGTGTCAACCCTTTTGGCGCAGATATAAAACCGTCCCCGCGCAAAGCCTATTGCGCCATAGGCAAAAAGCGGCAACAAAGGCGCACCGGGATTGCTGGTGTAGGCAGGATGCGCCGAAAGCGTGTGCGCCGGGGACGCAAAAGCTGCCACAGCCAACTGGGCCTCGCCCTCGGGCGAAGTTATTTCCCCCGTATCGGGATCAAGCCCCACGGCCTGACGCCCAGGCAGCAAAAAAAACTCGCTTTCTTCGGGCAGGGGCATAAGTTCGTCCGGGCGGGGCAGCCCCCATTGCGCACCCCGGCGACAGACCATGAGCAGGTGTTCGTCATCATAAATATTGCCCTGCTCATCGGCCATGACCAGATGCGGCTCAATATGCGGCGTGGCCATAAATGCTCCTTGCCCCCTCGGGGGTGAACGTATATAACGGCCACACGCGGCCGGGCAATCCCGGCCCGTACTTTTGGAGGCCCTTCATGTTTTCCATAATGCTTTTCATTTTCTTGTGTTTTTTCGGCATTCTTGCCGTCCTTGTCTACATGCTGCGCAGCCAGGAGCGGCTGGTACGGCAACTGCACGAAGAACACGCCCAGCTGCGGTTGTTGCTGCGCGCCGTGGAATCGCGCATGGACTACCTGGACGGCGGCCACCCCGCCGCGCCCTCAAATACTGACAGCCCGGAACAACAGCATATCCATATGGATTCTGCGCCTTTGGCAGAAGCGGAAATGGATATGGACTCGAACCAGCACGAGAATACATACCACCCCGTGCGCGCGGCCAAACTGACGGCACGCAGCGCTGATACTACGGCACAGAACCCCAGCTATGACCCCTTGCTGCACCTGAGCTTTGACCCGCCTGCGGGCAATGGTCAGGAAGCGCGCGCGGCGAGCTCACCTGCGGTGGACCCGGCTCTGGACCTGCACTTTGATCCTATGGACGTGACACAGGCTGTAGCCAGACGCTGAACGGACTTAAAGTTTCGGACCACAATCTCGCCCAAATCGCGGGTCAGATGTTTTGTCCAGACAGTTCGCCCAGACGCCTTTCCTGACGTTTGGCCCAGCCATCTCGCCCAGAACTTTGGCCCCCGTCATCGGCTCCAATACCCGGCCTAGCTCTCCGGCCCGGCAAGGCCATAGCGGCCTTTGGCGGCGGCAAGGTATGCCCGGCGGATATCAGGATTGCCGCATTCATCGGCCCAGTGCAGATAGAGCAATCTGAGACATTGTTCAAGTACGGCCTCTGACCTGACAAGACGCTGCGGCACAAGGCATTCGTAGCCGCAACTCCACAGGTCGCACAGGTGGTCGGTAAACGCATAAGCTCTGTGGCTTGCGCGGTGACGCGCATTGACCTCGGCCAGCCCCGCTGCCCGAATGTGTGCCGCCACTTCCGGGTGCTCCAGCAGAAATTTTATGCGAAAAAGCGCATCGCCCACATCGTTGGGCGCATAGCCCACCAAATGTTCGCCGTCCACAAAAAGCTCGGCAAGACCGTGCCCCACGCGGGGCGTCACAAGACAGCCGCCACAGCCAAGGGCTTCAAAAACCCTGAAGTTCAGGTCGCCGTGCTCGCAATGGTTGAGCAGAACCCGCCCCTGGGAAAAAAGCTGCCTGTAAGGGCCACGGGTTATGTGCAATCCCGGCAATTGACCGCCCAGAGCACGCAAAAATTCCGAACGCAAGGGCATGTTTTCCGAAACAGTTCCCACAAAAAGACAGTCCCAAATGGCCTGGGCCTCGGGATCGGGCTGGTCCTCTTCCCAGGCAAACGGCGGGGACCACCACAGCCGGTCTTTATCAAGGAAAGGACCGGAAAACAGGGAAAGATGGTCACGCAGGGATACTATGCAGGCGTCAAAAGCCTGGGCATAGAAGGGATGCCAGGTGTGGATATGTGAATCCACACTGTAAAAAACCGTCAGGCAGGGGAAATTTTCAACCCCGAGCACAAAGGGAGGGCGACTTTTGTCAGCCACTACCAGCACGTCAGGCGTAAAGCCCGCCAGCCGTACAAGATCTTCCCAACCGAATACGCGGTCGTCCTCAAAGTTGTGCAGGACCACATCCTGCCAGCCGCTGGCGCGCAATTGCGCACCAAAAAACGGGCTGCCTATCCATAAAACTCGTTGCATGGTTCTCCGGTAACTGTCAAAAAGCCTTTTGCATGTCGTACAGTTGCCAACAAGGCCAAGATACCATAGGTTTGAAACCTAGCCTCGACGCTTCGCGGCGTCAAGACGAGAGACTGCAACATGCTTTTTAATGCCCGCCGATTAAGGCTTCTCGCGCGCATTTTTCTAGCGCTATTCCTTCTGCTGTCGTGCCTGACCGCGGGGGCCTTTTACCTATTGCAGCGCAACCCCGAAGCGCTTGCCGGACATTTTATTGAAGAACTGAGCGCACGCACCGGGCTGACCATCACGGTGGACTCCGTAAACGTGGCGCTTCTGCCCGTGCCCGCCCTGGCCGTGAGCAACGTGACAGTTACAGACGAAAACTGGAATTTCACCACGGCATATGCGACGCTGCGCCCCGACTTTGCCGCTCTTCTTCAAGGCCGCCTTGAACCCCGCAATATATCCCTGTTACGGCCCCGCATAAACGGAACCGTGCCTGTAGCCCTGAGCCCGAACATGGACTTCAAGAGTCTGCTGGGGCCGGGCAACGACAGCCCGCTGCCATTTCCGGGACGCTGCCGCCTTGCCATACAGCAAGGCGAAGCGCGCATTGAGGGGGCCGACAATTCAAGTCTTACCATCGAGGGCGCGCAGTGTGACCTTGAGGCCAAGCCCGGCGACAGCATTAGCGGCAACATTTCGTGGACTGCCGCCGCTCTTGTGCCGCCCGACGGTCAGCCTTTGCGCCTGGACAGCCTGTATATCGACGGCAAAACCAGCCTTGTCGATCCCCTGACGCACAGCCCGCGTATGGCGGGCAGCGGCGTGTTACGCCTGCCGGACTGGCTGCCCGAGCTGAAATTTTCTCTCAACCTTACGCCTGATATTCTTCCCGGCAAAAACGGTCTTACCCTGGTGACAGACCTTGGCGGCACCATCAGCAAAGACTCCGTCGCTATTCCCTTCAAGCTTGCGGGCACCACCGCGTGGCAGCAAACCAGCCCTGACACTGTCAATCTGGAAAAGCTGCAACTGGCGTTGGGGCCGGATACCGTAAGCTTTGACGGCGCAGTGCACCTGAAAAGCAGCACGGGGCCATCTATAAAAGGCCGCCTGCAACTGCACAGGGCAAGCCTCACACGCTGGCTGGGCTTTGCCCGCAATCTGGCTCCCGGCCTGCAAGTGGCTCTGGACGAACTTACTGAAGGGCTGCTGGTTTTTGATCTGGACGCCGTCGGACTGCGTGTGCCGCATATTGAAGTTTCCGCGGCAGGCAGCCGCTTTACAGGCTCAGGCGGCGTGGCCGACTGGCACAAGCCGGAACTGGCGCTGGATCTTATGTCCGAGAACGTAAATCTTGGCCGCGCCATTCCCGAAGCCGTGGGCGTTCTGCCAGAAGAACCGCAGTTCGGGCACGGTCCCTTTACCCCGCTGCCCGGTGCGCCCCTCATGCCCGGCGAGATCGGCCTGGACTACAACGTCCGGCTGGCCGCCAAAAAGGTGGATTACGGCACCATAGTTATCAACGACGCGCTGGTGGTCATCCGTCAGGGCCTCGTTGACGCGCAGAGCCGTCTGGAAGACACCCTGCTGCTGGTGGAAGGCAAGCTTTACGGCGGCAGCGTCAAGGGAGAAACCATCCTTGGCGGCGACAAAAGCACGCCCTACTCCATACGCCTGCGGGCCCGCGACGTGAACGGCGAAAACCTGGGCAAGGACCTCAAGGTCATGCCCGTAGGGGGCGGACGCCTGCGGGCCGACGTGGACATCATGAGTCAGGGCCGCGAGCTGGATGTTTTTTTAAGCAAGCTGCGCGGCAGCGTGACCGCCCGGGCGGAAAACGGATTTTTGCGCGCCCCGCCACGCATCAGCGGCGGGAAAAAGACGACCTTTGCCTTTTCTATGATGGACGTGGGCCTCAAGGTGCGCACAGCAGCATGGGACGGCCAGAAACTCGGCCTTGAGGGGCAGTGGACTGCGGGAATGGCCGCTTCCGGCCTGGACCTGGCCGCCGATATTAACGGCAGGTTATGGTTCAGCGGTGATGGCGCCGACGGTGGGCAGATGGATTTTACCAACCTTCCCGGCTCATTTTCCCTGCGCATGGACCCGGAACGCTCTTTCAAACCCGACGGGCTGCATGTACAGGCCTCTGGCCGCTTCAGCGGGCAATCAGCCCGTAACGAATTTTCTGTGTCCGAGGGGCACTTCAACGCGCTGGGCATAGAGGCCCACGGGCAGGCCAGCGTTATCGCCGCCAAGGAAGGCCCGTCCTGGCAGGGCAAAGTTTCCGCGTACAGCTCAGACATGGCGCGCACGTTGCGGCTTGCCGGCATGGGCAAAATCACGATGCCCAAGGGCTTCAACAACCTGGAAATGGACACCCGTTTCAGGGGCGACTCAACATCGCTCTCCTTGCGCGAAATCCGCACCAAACTTGACCAGAGCACCATCACTGGCACGCTGAATCTGGCATGGAAAGAACAACTCAGCCTTAACTTCAAGCTCAATGCCGACGAGCTTGATCTTGACCGCTACATGAACGGTGACAAAAGCAGCAGCGCAGGAAAAAGCAGTTCCGCCAGCAATAAGGAATGGGACTTGCGTTTCATGCGCAATTTCAGAGCGCAAGGCGAAATGGGCGTTGGCAGGCTGAAGGTCATGCGCTTCACACTGCAAAACCTGCGTGCCAAGTATAAGCTGGAAAACGGGCGGCTCACGTCCGATTCCATAACTGGCCAGTTTTACGGCGCGCCCGTCATAAGCAAGGGCTCCATCACCTTCACGAAGGGCCTCAGCTTCAGCAATACCCTTACCATCAACGACTTTGATCTTAAGGCAGCCAGCGATGCCCGGGGCGGAGCCGCCGCCCTTACAGGCAAAGGGTCAGTGCATTCGGAAATGCATGCCAGTCTTACCGGGCCGGATCAGTTGCCCGCCCTGCTCAACGGCAAATGGCGCGTTGAAGTGCTCAACGGTTCTTTTCAGCACAGAACCCCTGACGGCAAGCTCAAGGGCAAACCCACTATGATTACCGCGTCAGGCGCGTCTGGCACGATAACCAATGGCGTGGCGCGCGGTAGTGATTTTTATCTCAAAGGGCCGGGACTTAAAGTCAGTGGCGGCGGCTGGATTGATTTCAACAATGAAACTCTGGACTGCAATTTCA
This sequence comes from Pseudomonadota bacterium, assembly GCA_023386035.1. Taxonomy (GTDB): domain Bacteria; phylum Desulfobacterota; class Desulfovibrionia; order Desulfovibrionales; family Desulfovibrionaceae; genus Desulfovibrio. The sequence goes on along the minus strand of JAEWKM010000017.1, from coordinate 123,717 downwards.
ACGTCAATATGAAAAATGTGCCAGATTTTCCCCTTCGCCTCTACGGCAGCATGAGCAATACCAAAACCTCCATTGGCGCCGGAACTCTTATTTTGAACACCATTGGCGACATCACCAAGGGTTTTGTGGATGTGCTCGGCGGCATTGTCGAAGGCACCTGGAAGCTTTTTCGCTGAAAAAAAATTTGTTGGTATACAACACTTCTGCGCAGTATCAACGCACGCCGAGTCGACCATTCTTCCTGTCACCCGTTGACAGAAGCGACTTTACGGTCTAGGTTCGTGGCGTGTTCTTTTTTGCACAACCAAAATTGCGGTTCCGCCAAGGAGAGTAACGGTGAATATTCTGATTTTCGGACCCAACGGCAGCGGCAAGGGTACCCAGGGCGATCTTATCAAGCAGAAATACAACCTCGCCCACATCGAATCCGGTGCCATTTTCCGTGAACACATCGGCGGCGGCACTGAACTTGGCAAAAAAGCCAAGGCCTATATTGACCGTGGCGACCTCGTGCCTGACGACATCACCATCCCTATGGTGCTTGAAACCCTGAAAACCAAGGGTCAGCACGGCTGGCTACTTGACGGCTTCCCGCGCAATATGGTGCAGGCTGAAAAGCTGTGGGACGCGCTGAAGAAAGAAGGTCTTCGTCTGGATTATGTGGTGGAAATTCTGCTGCCCCGTGAAGTGGCCAAAAACCGCATCATGGGCCGCCGCCTGTGCAAGAACAACAACAACCACCCCAACAATATCTTTATTGAAGCCATCAAGCCCGCTGGCGATGTGTGCCGCGTCTGTGGCGGCGAGCTTTCCAGCCGCTCCGACGACCAGGATGAATCCGCTATCAACAAGCGCCACGATATTTACTACAATGACAAGGACGGCACCCTGGCCGCGGCATATTTCTTCAAGGATATCGCTGCCCAGGGCAAGACCAAGTACATTGAACTGAACGGTGAAGGCAGCATCGACTCCATCAAGGAAACCCTGCTGTCCAAACTGGCCTAAGCAATTTCATCAGCAATGCTGTCGGCAGCCGTCAGGCACTTTGGTGCTTGGCGGCTGCCGCTTTTAGAGCTTTTTAACTTTGAAAAAGTTTAAATGCTCTAACACTGCACAAGCGTGCAGCGCGCCGCAACGCGGCGTGGATTCTGACGAAAATCGCATTTTTCGGCAGAATGACAACTTTGAAATGTAATGCATCTCAAAGTTAATCTGCTCTAGTTGCACTGGCAACTGAGCAGGCAATACTCGGATAAGGGATTTCTGCCGTACGCCAGGCCCCCCTGTACAGCATTGCGAGTAGCGGCACGTCCGAACACCGAAAGCAGGCTGCCTTTTTGCCCTCCATTTACGGCTGGTTTCTGTGCCCTTTGCCCGGCTGCCCTGCCACCAATGGCAACCCGCATCGGCAAAGCGGGATCTGTTATCAATGCTCGCGCCATTCGGCGGCTCTGGCGGTATTTGGCGGTACCTGGCGGTATACGGCGCGATGCAGTAGTCCCCCGCGTTCCGAGCGGCGCAAGGCCGCACAGTATACTTGCCCCCGAAGGCAAGCTGCGCTACTACTCGGCCATGAGCAACTCACAAAACAATAATGGCTTTACCCGAAGCGCATCAATGCTGTTGGACGAAGTGATTGGCCTGCCTGCTACGGCACAGGCTGACAATGCTGTGGACGTAGCCTTTGTGCGCCCCGCAGCCAAAGAGCTGTATGCTCAGGATGGGGACGATTTTTTTGCCCCGGCCACCAGCAGCTCCGCCGGATTCGACCTGCGCGCCTGCCTGGATGAGGATGAAGCTGTCATCGCTTCCGGCCAGCGCCTCAAAATCGGCACGGGCATAGCCGTGCAGCCGCGGGCATCGGGCATTGCAGGCTTTGTTTACTCCCGCAGCGGGCTTGGCGCGCGCGATGGCCTCACCGTAGCCCAGGGTGTAGGCGTCATAGATCCCGACTATACGGGAGAAATTCTGGTGGTCCTTCTGAACACCTCCGGGCAGGAACGCCGCGTCGCCAAAGGCGAACGCATCGCCCAGCTTATCTTTCAGCCCTTTATGCGACCGAACTGGCGCGAAGTGACGGAACTGACTCCCACAGAGCGCGGTTCCGGCGGTTTCGGTCATACCGGACGCTGATTGCGCTGTACCGGAAACGCCGGTACGCGCCCATCCCAACACCATATGTTCACTGAGAAAAGGAGTCCGTCCATGTCACAAGCCTTTGCTGCCGTCAAAGCCGGGGAAGAAAGCCTGCTCTGCCGTTCTTACAGCCGCTATCCCGTGGCTGTGGTCCGAGGCAAGGGCGCGCGATTGTGGGATGCTGACGGCAAGGAATATGTGGACTTGCTGGCGGGCATTGCCGTCACCAGCCTGGGGCACTGCAACGACGAGGTTAACGCCGCCCTTGCGGCTCACGCCGAAAAGCTCTGGCACGTGAGCAACCTGTTCTATCAAGAAGAACAGCTTGAACTGGCCCGTCTGCTGCTGTCCACCAGCCATCATCAGAAAGCATTTTTCTGCAATTCCGGGGCCGAGGCCAACGAGGCTTGCATCAAGCTGGCCCGGCGCTATATGCGCAAGGTGAAGCAGCGCGATGCCTACGAAATCATCACCCTTGAAGGCTGCTTCCACGGGCGTACCCTCGGCGCTCTTGCCGCCACCGGGCGCGAAAGCCTCAGTGACGGTTTCGCGCCCCTGCCCGAAGGATTCAAGCAGGTTCCCGCTGGTGATATTGAAGCTATGAAGGCTGCCATTACCCCGGCTACCGCCGCTGTTCTGGTGGAAGTGGTACAGGGCGAAGGCGGCGTGGTGCCTCTGTGCGGCGAATACCTGCGCCAACTTGAAGCCCTGTGCCGGGAACGCGACGTGCTCTTCATGTGCGACGAAGTTCAGGCAGGCCTTGCCCGTACGGGTAAATTCTGGGCTTTCCAGCAGTATGGTCTGAAGCCCGACGCCATCAGCATGGCCAAATCTCTTGCTAACGGCCTGCCTATGGGAGCCATGCTCGCCACGGACGAGGTCGCCAGGGGCTTTGAAGCTGGCAGCCATGCCACTACCTTTGGCGGCGGCGCTCTTGCTTCGGGCGTGGCAGCCAAGGTTGTGGAAATTCTGCTGCGCGACAAACTGGCTGACAGGGCCGCCGAGCTGGGCGAACACCTGAAGCGTGAACTGGCTGCCATGCAGACGCGCCTGCCCGGAAAAATTAAAGAAGTGCGGGGCCTGGGCCTTATGGTCGGCATAGAACTTGCCGTTGACGGCAAACCCGTGTGGGAAGAACTGCTGCGCCGGGGTTACATATGCAACCTGAGCCACGGCGTAACCCTGCGCCTTCTGCCGCCTCTGAATATCGACAAGGCTGACCTTGATGGCTTTTTGCGAAACCTTGAAGACATTCTGGCTCAGATTCCCGCCTAAAAAGCTCATCAGGGACTTTACAGGAAAAAAATTGTGGACTAAATAGTCTGCGTTGAAAATCGACTACGATTACTACGGCAACCCCGCTCCGGCGGGGTTGCCGCTTACTTTGACAGGAGACAGCATGGACGTTTTTGATCAAGCTACTGAACTGGAACGCCTGGACCGGGAATCTGCCCTTTTGAGAGCTCGTGCGGCCATTGACCGCGAAGGGCCTGAAATCATTGATGGCGTGGCCTGCTGCCGCGAATGCGGCGATCCCATTCCTCTGAAACGCCTTGAAGCGCTGCCCGGTGTTGGCCTGTGCCGCGCTTGCCAGGAAGAACGCGAAGACAGCTAGAGCCCGTTACGCTTGATAGACGTGTAGCGGCAAATAAAGCCCGTCTGCGCCTATTTTGCGGCAAGGATCTGACAACTCCTTGCGAACATTTCATGCGTGAAATGCTCTAGCCGCCCCCTCCCCCACATTTGAGCCGGGCACCCGCCCGATCCGCATTTTCCGGCTTCTGCCGATTCTTGACGTGCGCCCTTTATCCGGCAACACGGCACGGCGGCGCATACACACAACATACTTTCATGCCATTGGGCCTGAACAGATTCCCATTTTTGATTGAGATCTGTGTGTGTATTTCTGCTTCAAAAGGCCAAGCCACGGCACGTGCTGACGCCAACCGTAAAGGCGTCAACGCAGCTTCAGCCCTTGCGACGCAGAAAATTACGGATAAGGCGGTAATACGTTATGCGAAAACCTTGCCCAAGAATTCTCTGTCGGTATCTGCACCCCGCTGACTCGGCAACGGCTAACGCGGCCGCAGGGCTTGCCTGAACCGATGATGGAGCCGTCTTACAGCGGCAGCGTCATTGCGAATTCTTCAACAAGCGGTGTGCCGTTAAAAACAGGGCAGCCCCGGCCAGTTGGCCGGGGCTGCCCTCATATCATTGAAAGAACGGTGATCAGTTCCAGATAAAGTGCAGCAACCAGTAAGACACAAAACCAACGGTGCCCGCAGCGGGCAAGGTCAGCAACCAGGCAGTGACCAGACTTCCGGCCACGTTCCAGCGCACGGCAGAAAGCCGCTTGGTAGACCCCACGCCAAAAATGCAGGCCGTGATGGTATGGGTGGTGCTCACAGGCGCGCCCATCATCGAAGCTCCGGTAATGACCATTGCCGCCGAAGTTTCAGCTGCAAAGCCGTGTACAGGCTCCAGCTTGAATATGCGGTGCCCCATGGTTTTCACGATTTTCCAGCCGCCCACAGCAGTGCCCAGGGCCATAGCCCCGGCGCAGGACAGCTTGACCCACAAAGGCACTTCAACAGCGTCGATTTTTCCAAAAATAAGCAGCGCCAGGGTGATGATACCCATAGTTTTCTGAGCGTCGTTCAGGCCGTGGCTGATGGCCATAAAACCAGCCGACACCAGTTGCAGCCGCCTGAAAATACCGTTGACCCGGCGGCGGTGTACTCGCGCGCATATCCAGAAAATAATCCACATAATCAGGTAACCCATAAGAAAACCCGCCAATGGCGAAGCCACCAGCGGGATGAGCACCTTGTCAAGAATACCCTTGCCGTTCAATGCGCCAAATCCGGCGTCAGCAACGGCTGCTCCGATAAGTCCGCCAATAAGGGCGTGGGACGAAGACGAGGGAATGCCGAAATACCAGGTGATGCAGTTCCAGGCGATGGCTCCCACCAGAGCCGCCAGAACAAGCACATGGCTGCCCTCAACCACATGGGGCAACACAATGCCGCTACCCAGCGTCTTGGCCACTTCCGTACCCAACAGCGCGCCGCCCAGGTTGAGCAGAGCCGCCGCGCCCACGGCAAACCGTGGTGTGACCACCTTGGTGGACACTACCGTGGCGATGGCGTTGGCGCAGTCATGAGCACCGTTGGTGAAGTCGAAGATGAGCGCCACCAGCACAATAAGCGCCAGCAGCACAGGAATATCAAACATTTTTCAGCACCGCTTCTTCAATGGTTTCAGCCAGGGCATTGACCTGCTCAAGCAAGATGCTCATGCGTTCGTAAGCCTGACTCCATTTAAGCGTCTGCATGATCTGGGGCACGGTGATTTCCTGCTGTTCGTCCAGCAGTTCCGCCAGCCCCACAGCGAGCAGCATATCGCACTCGCCCCGCAAATTGCGGAAGGCGCGGGTTTTGTGACAGTCGCGCCGATGGGTCAGCCCCTCAAGCATGAGCCGGCTCATATCCAGCATGGCGCTGATGGTGCGGGCCATCTGAAGTGCGGGAAAGCGTATGCGCGTGAATTCAAAAATATGCAGCCGGGTGCTCAGGCTGTGCAGGCAGTCCATGCACTCTTCCTGCTCCTGATTGATGCGCAGGATGTCTTCGCGGTCAATGGGAGTAATGAATGTTTGCGAGAGATCACGGATAATCTGACTGTGCAGAACGTCCGCCTCTTCTTCCAGAAAGGCGATTTCCTTATGGATATGGTCCATATTGGCCACATCGTCCAGCATTTCAACCAGCAGACCAGCCATGCGTCGCAGAAGGCTGTTCTGCTCTTCCAGCATGGCAAAAAATGGTGCGGATTTAGGCAACAGCGCTGGAAACATCCTTTCTCCTTGAATCGGTTACACGTACATGGCCACTGCCATGCGCCATAACGGTTGATGTTCCGGCGGTTGACGTTTCGGCGGTTACCCGCCTGACGGGCCATCCTGGCAGGCCGCCGTCTTTTGACTGAATAAATGTATACTCACTAGGGGCAGGTGCCAAGAGGCCACGAGCAAAACAAATAAAAGTTTTAATCCCTGGCTGCGGATCTACAGTATCTTCAAACTGTTGGAAATGTTTTTTTTGGGCATAAAAAACTGTTTGCACACTCAATATCTCATGACATTGGATGCGTCCGCGCTGGCATGACTCCGGCAAACCATGTGCGAACAAGGCCCATCAGGTCGTCCGGCAGCGGCCAGGAAAGGCCGTCAACGCAGGCCGTGCCAGGCAGGCGCAGGCCGCCGTGGTGCAAAAAAAATCGGGGCATCGAAGGTTGCTGCAAAGAATCCTCTGCATCTGGATGCAGCAAATCTTCGCTCTCTGCGTACAGAGCGTCTCCCCACAATGCGTGGCCCAGCCCGGCGGCGTGTACCCGTATCTGGTGGCGCGCGCCCCGCCGTATGCGGCAGGCTGCCAGCGTAAGCCCTTGAGGTGGGAGGAGTAGCGGAAGGTGCAGCGGCAAACCCAGGGCAGAATCCGCGCCATCTGCCTGCGAGCTGTCGGCCCCATAAGGCTGGCCGGTCGCCTCGCAAGAGTTTGCACCTGAAAAATTGTGGGCAAGCAGCGCCCGCAGGTCTTCGGTGTCAGTCTCGCCAGGATGCCAGACATGCAGAGGCCAAAAATCTGTCCAACGCGTTCTGTCAGCTTGTGCTTCCCGCAGGCGTGTTTTGCGTCGGCCATTGGCGTTCAGGACCTGACGCGCTGTAGCAGGGCCGGAAAGCACACCCGTCAGCAGGGCCACATACCGCTTTTCGCAGTAGCCTTCAGCCTCGGCGGCACGAAACTCTGCGGCAGATTCTGGCGTCAGGGCCGCGCAAAGCAGACCAGAAGTTCCAAAATCCAGCCTTTGCAGCAGCATGAGCTTTTCATGCTGCACCGCCCGGCCACTGTTACGGTGAGCATCCAATCCAGCGGAAGCGCCGTGGGCGCATGTAGTTTGCTCACAGTGGAGCCCAGCCCATTGCTCCACCAGGGCAGGGGCAAGAGCCTCCACACTGGGTTCAGAACTTCCAGCCAGGGCGGCGCTGTGCATATAGGCAGGTTTGCTGAAAAAGCAGTACCCATTACGCACGGCGAGCATGCGCAACCCAAGGGCGGCTGCAAGCGAACAGGGATCAGTTGTGGAAGAATTTTTGTTTGAAGTCACCGAAGGCTGCAACCCGGGCACTGTTGGGGCAGTGCTGGCCGCCCCTTGCGCTTCTGCCTCAAGCAGCGTCACAAGATCCCCCTCGCGCATGCGGCGTGAGGCAGGCGCGGCGCGGCCATTGACGAGAACAAGGCCTTTCTCAATATAGCGCTTGCGCCCCCGTATTCCCATTTGCGGCAAAAGCGCTTCCAAAGCCTGATCGAGCCGTTGCCCCGCCTGCTGGTCCACGCGGAATTCCTGCGCGCCACCTGTGGTATCAGGGCCAGGGACGCTCTGTTCAGACCCCTGCGGGCCAGTATATTCGGATTTCACTCAGATCTCCGCAGTTTTGCCCGGCAGAAGATCAAGGATGGCGCGGGCCGTCAGTTCCGGCTCATGATGCTGGGGATCGTTTACGCACACCATGCGGCGGTCCACAAGGTTGAGCCCCATGTCTTCAAGAGCGCGGCGCACCTCGGGTCCAAGGCCGCCTTCGTAGCATCCGTGGCGTGAATCCACCAGCACATGGTGCAAAAGCCGGTCTGTGGGCGCGTCCGGTGCGTCTTCACGCAGATGACGCAGAATCATAGCGGCTTGTTCAGCTACGCTGAGGCCGAACAATTCAGCGTCGTTGCCAGAGTTTGGAATAAAAATTTTGGGGCAGTCCGCTTCGACCACAGTGCGCCCAACGCCCTGCGGCAGCAGGTTGGCCAGCACACTGGTATAGAAGCTGCCCATTGGATAGCAGATGGCCCCGGCAGAACTCAAATAGACGTTGGCGGCTGGAGCCAGCGGCGGGCGGCAGGGCGTGGTGGAAAGATCACGAAAATTCTGGTCATTGAGCCGCTCCGGCTCATGCACGGTGAGAAAAAGCCGCCGCACGGGGCGCGGCAAATCTCTGAAGCGGTGCTGCCCCACAACCATAGAGCCGTCATCCAGCTCCGCAGCCAGATGCAGACTTTCCCTTACAATGGGGCGAACCACGCCCCTTGTTTGCAACAAGCGGCTGAAAAAGGCGAGCACGGGGTCAAAGTCGCGCTTGTGGTGCAAATAGCCCCCTGCCAGCACAAGATTGCCGAAGCAGGCACGGTAAGGATCAAAATCCGCAGGCATGCGGTCCAGAAAGAAATTCAGGTGCAGGCGCAAGGCGTCAGCAAAAACGCGGGGCATGGTTTTCCAAACCCGGTGCCCAGGCCTGCCCATGCCTGTGAGTTGCTGCCGCAAAAAATCCACCGGATCTTTTTTGCCCGACAGGGAGACATTGAAACCTGCAATGTTCACGCTCTCCGCCACAACTTCATCTTCGGCAGGCAGGCGGCTGGCACAAAAATCCAATACCGTGGCGGGCACCACCGCACTGTCGGCCAGGGCCAACAGACGGTTGCGTATATCACCCACGGCGGGCATGGCAAAAGCCCGGCGCAAAGCCGCCGAGCTTCCGCCGGAATCAAATGTGGTGACCAGATGAACTGAATTGTGCGTGTGACGGGTCAGCTCTCGGCTCAGGCTGCGCAATGCTGTACCGCCCGTAAAGAATGTCAGGCGCGGGCCAAGGGCCGGAGAGGCCTTCATGCGCTGCTCCCGCAATCTCCGACAGGCCAGGCCGCAGGGCGCGCGGAGGGGATAAGCCCCAGCTCGCACATGCGCACAAAAATAAGACGGCCTATCCAGGCGTCGGTGGCGGCATAGGCTATCTGGCGGGCGCTGAGTTCGGGCAGGCTCCAGTTTGAGCACTGCGATCCCTTGGAAATGCGCCAGCCAAAAAAATTGGCGGCCAATGTGCGCAAGCCCTGGCTGGGCATTCTGTGGGCTCTTGCCACGCCCCCCAGGTCGACCAGCCCGGCTGGCTCAAAATCGTACAGCTTGGCCAGATCGCGCATGTCATCCCTGATGCCCACACCAGCCTTGATCTGGGCGGGATTTGCCAACAATTCCGCCAGCTCAGGGCCAAAGGGCATCCAGGCCAACTGTATCAGATACACAGCCTGCGCTGTTGCCAGCTGAATAAGCGCGGGGGAATTGCGCCTTCCCTTGCGGAAAGAAGGCCGCGTTTCTGTGTCAAAGCCGAGAATACTTTCCTCAAGCAGCTGCGGCCGCACGCTCTGCCAGTCTTCTTCACTGCGCACCACATGCACCTGCCCCTCATAATGGCACAGGGGCAGAGCATTTACTTCCTCACTGCTCAAACGGCGTCGTAAGACATCAATATCCATAAGTAATTTACCAGACTACTTGCCAATGCAGAATTGAGAAAAAACCTTGTCCAGAACCTCGGCAGGGCTGCTCAGCCCTGTTACTTCCGCCAAATGGGCGGCAGCAACGTCCAGACGCACGGCGCAACAGTCATATGGCCGCCCGGCATCCACATCTTCTTGCAGGGCAGTCAGTTCGGCCAGGCTCGCTTCAAGGGCCAAGGTTTGCCGCGCATTGGGAGCAAGTCCCTCTTCCCCGGCAGTTTCGCCCTCTGACAACAACAGCGTACGCAGGTGTTCGGCCATGTCCTCCACCTGTGTATCGGAAAAAGCGCTTGTTGCGCAACAGGTTTGGCCCTGGATCCAACGGGGGGGAAATTTTTGTGGCATGCACAGGTCGCATTTATTCCATACTACCAGCACAGGCGTGCTGCCCGCAGAATCCAGCACCTCACGCGCTGCCGGGTCGGGGCATACTTCGGCTTCGGCCCCGGCTTCACCCAAAGCGCCACCGTCCAGAACCAGAACAATAGCATCGGCTTCGGCCAGTTTTTGACGGCTGCGCTCAACGCCCAGCTCTTCAATACTTTCAGCTGCCTTGCGCAGGCCAGCCGTGTCTGTCAGACGCACAGGCAGACCGTTAAGATCGCAGGCTTCTTCAAGAAAATCTCTGGTTGTGCCGGGAATATCCGTAACAAGCGCCCGGTTGCGTCCAAGCAGAGCGTTCATGAGGCTGGATTTGCCTGCGTTGACTGCGCCAGCCAGTACCACTACCGCGCCCTGCTGCATGACGCGCGCTCGACGGCTGCCCTGAAGCAGATGCCGCAGCGCTTTGGCTACCTTATCAACAGTTGCGCTGAACGTGGGGGCGTCCATACCCTCCACTTCATCTTCGGGAAAATCCACAGCCACACAAACCTGCATGCGCAATTCTTCAAGCTTGTTGCGCAGCGCTTCGGTGCGGCGGGCGAGCAGCCCGTCCAGGCGGTTAAGCCCATAGCGCAGGGCCTCTCGCGAGGGGGCGGCGATCAGTTCGGCCACGGCCTCGGCCTGGCTCAGGTCCATACGGCCATTAACAAACGCACGCCTGGAAAACTCGCCTTTGAGGGCTTGACGCGCGCCCTGCCGCAACGCGCTCTCCAGAACGGCCTGTACGATGAAGGCCCCGCCGTGACAATGAATCTCGGCCACATCTTCACCAGTGAAGCTGCGCGGGCCGGGCATAAACACAGCCAGCACATCGTCCAGAGCTTCGCCGTTCCAGTCCAGAACGCGGCCCCTGTGCATGAGCCAGGGGCGAAAATTGTCGAACTTGGGCGACAGAGGCAAAAACATACGCGAGAGCACCTGTTTGGCTTCCGGGCCTGAAATGCGCACAATGCCTACCCCGCCAGAACCGGGGGGAGTGGCAATGGCCGCAATGGTGTCATTGGTGCTGGTGCTGCTCATGATCGCGCCGCAAGCCTCTGTTCCTTGCCGTGGACCGTATGTCGGCCCGGCTTTTCAGGGTTCAGGAAAATGCGGCTCCCGCCTCTTCGCCCAAGGCGAAAATACGGAAGCCGCTATAAATGAAAGCACAGCCCGGCAATTTGAAAACGCAGCCCTTGCGGGCGCAACAGCCGGATTTACGCTGAAAGAATGTAACGCAGCTTAACTTTGAAAATATTTACTTTCAAAGTTGAAACGCTCTAGTTCTTTTCAGCCTTCCTGCGCAGTATGACAACTCTCTTCATGGGGCCATCGCCCGTGCTGCGCGTCTGCACATCCGTGGCTTCCTGCAAACAGACGTGCACGATGCGGCGGTGATAGGACGACAGGGGCCGCGTGGAATAAGAACGGCCACTCAGACGCACCTTTTCAGCCAGCGAAAGCGCCATTTCGCGCAGTTTTTCGTCCTGACGGCTGCGGTATTCGCCAGCGTCAAGCTGCACGCGCACGGCGGCGTTCATGCCGCGCGACACAATGCGCGAAATCATGTACTGAAGCGCTGCCAGGGTTTGGCCTTCGCGGCCAATCAGCAGGCCGGAATCTTCTTCACTATCAATACCGACCTGTACCCTGTCGCCGCCAAGCTTTACTTCAAGCTGCACAGCGTCGCCAACGATGGGACGCACGAGCTGACGCACGGTTTCGCGCACAAGGGCCTCGAGCCGCTCCTGATCGAGCTGCTCCATCGGCATTGCAGGCAGGCCTTCAGCGGCTTCTTCAAAATCATCGTCCAGAGAGTCCACAGACTTGGCCTGACGGGCAACCTCGCGGCCGCCTTCTTTCACGGCACTGCGATTCTCGCGGCTGTCATGCGATTCTCCACGGCGGCCACGGCCCTCTCCCCGGCGGTTTTCATCGCCGTTCTGGCCGTTTTGACCACGCCCGCCATTTTTGGGGGCTCTGTCTCTGGAGCGTTCAGCCCGCCCTTCGGCTTCAGCTTTTTCAACTGATTTTTCAGGGCTTTTATCAGAGGCTTTGTCGGCAGCTTTGTCACCGTTGCGCACGTTGTTTTTTTCAGCGCCACGCTCGGCGTTTTTATCGCCCTGCTTTTCAGAACGCGGGCCCGCCCCCTTGCCAGGCCGGGGCTCGCGGCCCTGTGCGGCTTCAGGCTGACTGGCAGTTCCAGCTTCGGCCACAGGCTTACGCCCGCGCGAACGGCCATTACGCTTTTCTTGCTGGCCAGCGGCGGCCTGCCCATTTTCTTCACGCTGATTCCGGCTTTTTTCCGGGGCTTCAGCCAAAGCGGCGTCGCTTGCTGCGGCGGGGGCGGTTTGCCCCCCTTTGCGGCCAAGCGCGCTTTCAACAGCTTCACGCAGTTGCACCCGGCGCGCGCGCACTTTGGCTTTGCGCGCACCAACGATTCCAAATATACCGGACTTGGAATCTTGCACGATTTCAATTTCCAGCTTTTCGCGCGCCGAATCGAAGTAACTGCAAGCCTCTTCGATAGCGCTGTCCAGGTCCTTCCCCTGGAATTCTTTAAACCCTTCCATACTCGTCCTCGTTCCAATAGGCGGTACAGACCGCCGTTGCGGCTATTTCGCGGCGGCGTGGGCCTTGAACTTACGGATCATCATCTGCTGCTGGGCAATGGAAAGCACGTTGTTAACCAGCCAGTACAGCACAAGCCCTGAGGGGAAGTTCAGGAAAAGCACGGTGAAGATAATGGGCAGAAACATCATGATCTTCTGCTGGGTGGGGTCCGTGGCAGGAGGACTCATCTTCTGCTGCAAAAACATGGTGAAGCCCATGATGATAGGAGTAATATACAGCGGATCTTTGGTAGACAAGTCGGCCAGCCAGAGCATGTCCGTACCCGGCAGGTACTTGATGAAGGGCGCATGACGCAGCTCAATGGAGGTAAGCAGAGCCTGATACAGGCCAAAGAACACGGGCATCTGAATAAGGATGGGCACGCAACCGCTGGCGGGGTTAACGCCATAGGTCTTGTAGAGGGACATGACCTCCTTGTTCATCTGCTCCTTGTTGTCCTTGTACTTTTCACGCAGCTCCGTCATATGGGGCTGCAGCTTCTTCATCTTTTCCATTGAGGCGTAGCTCTTGGCCGTAAGGGGCCAGAACACGGCCTTGATGAGCACGGTCAGCAGAATGATGGACAGGCCCCAGTTGTGAACATACTTCTGGAAGAATTCCAGCAGCCACAAAAGACCCTTGGCAATGATGTGGAAAAAGCCCAAGTCGACGCTTTTGGCAAGCTGTGGTGAAACAGCCTGAAGTTCAGAGCGCACCTTGGGGCCAACCCAGTAAGAAACAGACAGTTCCTTTTCCTGACCGGGGCCAAGCAGGGTTTCCTGCTCTTCCACAGCAGCGCGGTACACGTTCTGCTGCATGACGCCCTTGATGGTCACGTTGTTGACATCGCCGGGCAGCACAGCCGTAAGAAAATAGGTGCTCATGGCGCCAGCCCAGTAAATCTTGCCTACAGCCTGCACGCCTGTGGTTTCAAGGGTGCCGGAAGAGCTTTCTTCCTTGAGGCTGCCGTCATTATCCCAGGCAATGCGCATGGCGTCGTAACGGTCGCCAGAGGCATTGCTTGCATCAGCGGCAGCTGTGTAGCTCACGCGTACGCTGCGGGCCTGTTCGCCCTGGTTCGTCACACGAACCTTTTCGCTGATAAGGTAGTTCGAAGAGTTGAAGGTCAACTCACGAATCACCCGCAAATTGTCCACTTCACCGATCAGGCGCAGGGTTCCCTGCTGATTCTGCCCAAGGGTAAGGCCCTTTTCGTCGGTATCCATTGACCACTGGCCAGTGCTCCACGAAGGCTGGCTGTTGATAACCAGCCCAAGAGGTGCCACCTGGGCCGTCTTGGGATCAACCATATTGACCAGTGGCGAATCAGCCACCAGGCCAACCTGATAGTTCTTGAGTTTGAACGAGCGCAACGCGCCGCCGCCGCTGTAAATAACGGCTTCATAAAGGGGAGTGTCCACAGTGAGATCGCGCCCGGCTGAAGGCGCAAAAACAGGCAGGCTGGCCTGCGCTGGTGCAGGCGCGGTCTGCGCTTGCTGCGTCTGCGGAGCCTGCTGACTCTGATTTTGCTGCGCCACGGGGGCGGGCTTGGAGGTCCAGCCCATATGCTCGGCCAGATAACCCCAGCCGACAATGACAATAAGACAAAGAACAATGGCGATGATAAGATTTTTACCGTCTTGCATGAGGGCGCTCACTCCTGGGACAATGGCGGAACGTCATGACGACGTCGTGCTGGTGGTGGAACCGGGTCATAGCCCGAACCGCCCCAAGGGTGACAGCTGGCCAGGCGCTTGAGCGCAAGCCAGCCGCCCCGCAGCACGCCGTGGGTCATGACGGCCTCTACGGCATAGGCGGAACAGGTGGGATAATAACGGCAAGCAGGGGGCAACACGGGCGAGATGCAGCGCTGGTATACCCGAATGGGAAATACGCAGAAAGTGCGCAACAACTTGCTCATGGCAGACCCGCCAATGCCGAAGAGCCCGACTGGTGTCGGGCCGCTCGCTGCAACAGTGGCAAAAGCTCCGCAGCCACACGGGCGTAGTCCAGTGCGGCTTGTCCGGTATGCTTTTTGGCTATGGTTACGATGTCAGCCTCCACGGGCAGCTCCTCTCTGTGTAGGCGGTAGAATTCCCGCAAGAGTCTCTTGACGCGATTTCGGACCACGGCGTTGCCCACCTTACGGGAGACAGCCATGCCAGTACGCGCGCGAAGACCGGGACAGGCTCCCGGCAACACAAAGACAAGGAAATGCTCGCTGTGGTAGCGCCTGCCCCGCTCGTAGCAGGCTGTAAACTCCACCCGGCGGCGGATGCGCAACTGCCGGGGCAGGAGGTACCGGCACATGGAAGCTCCCGGACGACGAACAGGGGTTGCCCCCCGTTCAATCAGGCGCTGAGGTGCTTGCGGCCCTTGGCGCGACGGCGACGCAGAATAGCACGCCCACCGGGGGTGGCCATACGAGCGCGAAAACCGTGGGTGCGGGCCCTTCTGATTTTGCTAGGCTGATAAGTTCTTTTCATGACTGACTCCTTAAAATTTCCGGTATGGCCAGCGCCCGAACCGGGACTTTGCGGTACGCCGGGCTTTTAGCGGTTGGGGTGCCGTCCACCGCAGCGCGGTAAGGGACGGCAAGGCCCTGGCGTTAAAATATATGGAAGAAGCTACATACACGCACGCAGCCCCCTCGTCAAGCGCAGACTGTGTCTGCCCTGCTCTGCATATTCGCTTAGTTGTCAAAAATCTACGGCACAGAACCGCCAGAGCCCTTGAGCCCCATGCAAAAAAACTGCGCAGTCACGCCAAACAAAAAAATAGCGTAACTGATATCAGGGCAATGGGGCTCGCACGGATGCGGCTCCACCTGAACCAGAGCCGGAACTGGCCCCGAAGGCAGAACTGGAACTGGAGCCAGCGGCAGAACCGGCGGCAGCACCAGAACCATAGCCCGCGCCATTGGAAGGCGGAAGCAGGTCGTCGGCGGTAAGAGCTGGTACAGGCGGAGGAATAGGCACATCTGCAAGAGAATTGGCATTACCCTGTCGCGCAGAGCCTGCCGCTGTCTGCCCCAACGCGCCTGCCGCTGGCCCCGTCCCCGTCAGCGACATTGGGGAGGAAGAGGACGGCGCAGTTGCAGGTATGGCTGCTGGCGTGGTTGCAGCCGAGGGTACTGTTGTGGATGCTGGTGTGGATACAGGCATGCCCCCGTTGGGAGCAGATGCAGTGGAAGAGCCACTTGCCCGTCCGTTGCCAGCGCCAGTGGCCGCCTGCGGCTGCACAGAAGTAGCGCTGCCGGACTGGCCGTTTACCGTTGCTGCCGCACCCCCACGGGTTCCGTTTTTACCCGAAGCCGGATTTGCCGTTACAGCCGATGCCGCAGGCGCAGCCTTGCCGTTACCCTGCTGCGCTGCAGGCGGCGTGAGGGCGGGGCTGGTTGAAACTGGCTTTTGTGCCGGGGTTTTAGTCTGCTGCACTGTGGCGGCTGCGTCCTTTTTTACAGGCCGCGATGCGCCACGGGGCCAAGGCCGCACCGGAGCGTTGGGATCAACCGTTATGCTGTGCGGTGCAGCGCTACGGCTGCCCTTGCCCACAGACGTGCCCGCAGGTTGCCCCTGGGGGCTGGACATGAGTTCAGGCACAGCAGCCGGATCGGCAAATGCCGCGCCCGCCATGCGCATCTGGCGCGGTTGCGTCAGTGTATTCCAGTACAGGCGTGCACCGCCATTGCGCATCCAGGCCTCATTCAGATTTGCCCCGCCGTCTGGCAAGGTTTGCGGCTGTGAGGATTCCGCAGCCTGCGCCGGAAGCACGTCAAACGGTCCAGGCACAGCGCTCAAACACAAAACAGCCGCGCTCAGAACCGTGCGGCGCAACACGCGGGCAATCACTGTTTTTTTGCATACTGTCATGGGCATGATACCACCTCTGTTACGTTTATCGGCCAACGGTCATCAAACTTTAGGGTTTACGCCTTTGGGGCTGGCTTGGCTTGACAGCAACCCGCCCCTTGGGCACATTTCAGATGTCTTTCCCACTGGTCAAGGAGCCACAATGTCTGCTTCCTCTTCTACTGCCGTCGCCACAGATTGTTCTGGTCCTTCTTCCATCACAGCTCCGGTCAGGCCGTCACCGTGCATTGTTCTGATCGGTATGGCTGGAGCAGGAAAGTCCACCATTGGCGAAGCGCTTGCCCGCCGCCTGGACTGGGCTTTTATGGACAGCGACCATCTTATTGAAGCCATCTATGGCGCACGCCTGCAAGACGTCACTGACGCCCTGAGCAAGGACGACTTTCTTGATGTGGAAGCCAGCGTGATCAGTTCCATAAAAGCCAACCGCACTGTCATTGCCACAGGCGGCAGCGTTGTTTACCGCGAAAAAGCCATGCGCCACCTTGCCACACTTGGGCCTCTGGTGCATCTGGCCGTGCCTCTGCAAACGGTTGAGGAGCGCATAGCCCGCAACCCGCAGCGAGGCCTGGCCATTGCTCCCGGGCAGACGCTGCGTGATATTTTTCTGGAGCGGCAGGATCTGTACACACGTTATGCCACCCTGTGCTGTGAAGCATCATGCAAAACACCGCAGGAGTGCGTGAACTGGATTGTGAGCAACCTTCCGCCAGAGGCCACCGCCTGCGACGGTACCGCCCCATAACACCCACTCTATTCTTCTTTATACAGTAGCGCTTGCGCTGGCCTGACCACAGGCTGTCGCAGCGGCCTCTCTCTGTGCCACTCGGATCATTTCATACTGATCACAACCTTGATCTAACCTTTCCGCTCACCCCGGCCGCCTTTTCTTCCAACCGCGCTGACACCTTACCATTCCGCTTTGAAAAAGCTACATGCGATAACGCTGAACGAGCGTACTGCGTGCCGTAATAGCGTGTGGATCCTGATCTATAATCACATTCCCCGTCAGAGCGGCAAGCTCGAAGTGAGGTGCATTCCGCGGTAATCTGCTCTGCCGGGTACTCAAGCAGCGTGTTCATTTTGATAATGGCACCACGCGTCCAGCTCATGAGAAAATTGACTTCCGTACAAAGTACGCCGCAATTTTCGCAGTAATCTTTGCTACGGCTTTTGGCGTAATCAAAAAGCCATTGGTGCATTTTCCCGCGCACTGCCAGCAATTTCACGCAAGGCACGTTGGGGCGCACCTGCCTGATGGCTGCCCACACAACGGCCCCGCCTTTCGGGGCGGGTACATACAAAAAAAGCGGGGCCGAAGCCCCGCTGAAAAACCTTATGCTTGACGCATTTCAAGCGGCTTAGTACTGCCAGCTTGATCCGTCATATCTGATCAATTCATTGATCCTGCGGGCTTTCACCTGCTGGCAGGCTGCGGTAAGGGCAGCCTGACGGCTGGCGCCGCGGCATTCGTAAACATTTTCTTTGTAACGCACAAAACCTACATACTGACCGGAAGCACCGGGGCGCAATTCTGTGGAGATGGTGCTTTCGTCCACTTCAACATAGCTTGCAATAAAGTCTTTGCCAACCTGACGCACGTCCTTCTTGGCCTTGGAAGGCACCACGGTTCTACCGGCCTGAGCGACCAGTTTACGTCCCACGGTTTCCAGTTCGGCGGCAATCTGGGCCTCGGTTTTAGCGCCCTTGGCAGAAGGCTTTTTATCCGCAGGTTTGGCAGCTTTTTTGTCGGCCTTAGCGGCTTTGCCAGTGGCCGGGGGTACCGACGCGGGTGCTGGCTCGGTAGCCTCTTCGGGCTGGGCCGGGGTGATCGCCGCTTCAGTGGAAGAAGTGTCGCCGCCAAACCAGGCGCAACCGCCTGTCGTCAGACCGAAAGTCAGCAAAAGAGCCAAAAATATTTGATTGCGCATAGCACCTCACACATTAAAGCCGGGCGGCATGGGCCACCCGGCTTTTTGCATGTTATTCCAGTAGCAACCGCCCTTCGATTATTCGAAGGAGATTTCGGTGCGCCTGTTCATGGCGCGACCTTCAGCGGTTTCGTTGTTGTACTTGAAGGACTTGCCACGACCAATGGCGGTCATGCGGCTGGCGGGGATGCCCTGCTTCACGAGGTAGTTCTTCACGCTGTTGGCGCGTTCCTGCGAAAGCTTCATGTTGTAGGCATCAGAACCGATCCAGTCGGTCCAGCCAGAAAGCACCACGCGCTTGTTGGGGCTAGCCTTGATCAGGCCGGCGGCTTCGTTCAGGATGCCCATGGCCTTGCTGTCAAGAGCATAGGAGTTGAAAGCGAAGTGCACGCCACGCAGCACGATCACGTCTTCGTCCTGGCAGAAAACGGACAGAACAAAGCGTTCAACGGCGGCGTCGCTGGTGGCCAGTTCTTCACCACGCACCACGATGGTGGCGGGGTTCAGAGCAGCAACCTGCTTGATGGTTTCTTCACCGTTCTTGTTGTCGGCGAAAGAAACGATGTGGATAACCAGGTTACGCTGGCTGGCGTACAGCTGACGAGCAACTTCCACCAGATTGGAACCACGGTTGTTGTCGCCGTCGGTCACGAGGATAACGGCGGCGTCGCGCTTCATGCTGGACAGGAAGGGTTCGTAAGCCTGCAGGCCGGTGCCCATGCTGGTCATACGACCAAAGACATCAAAACCGGAACGCAGCTTGTTGATGCCAGCGGCCATCGTGTTGCGGTCCCAGGGACCCTGAGCAACGATAACGCCGTTGGGGGAAATGGTGTGCAAGCCACCGTTATAGTCCAGAGCAGGGATAGCGGCGTTAACGCGCTGCAGCACGCTTTTGGCCACAAGGATCTTGTCCTGCTTCAATTGAGCGTTCTTCATCATCATGGAACCAGAGTAGTCCACAACGAAGTCAAAGCTGTCGATTTTCTTGGTGCAGGCCGGAGCGGCCGCAGCGGCCACAGCGTAGCTCAGTACAAGAGCAGCGGCCAGAACAAGAAGACGAAACGATTTCATACTGCCTCCCAAACGTTGATAAGTTCGTCGAATTACCGTCAACCAACAGTAAATCGCGGTGTGCCCGCCACGTTGCCAGCTCACTCCAGGCATAGCCTTTGGAGACGGCAACTGCCTTATTCATAACCGCCTTTATGAAAAACCGCAAGTTTTAAATAGGAAACAGTTTCTAATAAGTACTTTTTCCGCCTCCACTTCCTTAAGACGGGTGTTTTCGCATTCTTCACGCTGAAAGCATAGTATTTCACTCCGCTGGACAGCATGCCGCGCCTGAGGCATACTTTGAAGAAGAGTCAAAGGAATATCCCTATGCCCACACTCATTTTTTCCAAATGGAGCCCCGGCGGCAACACCACGCTTTTGTTTCCGGCGAGCGGTCTTGCCCCGTCCCTGCAAAGCCGCCTCGCCAGGCAAGCGTTGAGCGAATCCTGCCTTGGCGGCGAACAGGCAGGCTTTGTGGATGTCAGCGCCCCCAGCCTGCGCATGGCAGGTGGCGAATTTTGCGTCAACGCCAGCCGTGCTATGGGCGCGATGCTGGCCTGCGATGAAGATTGTCTGGAGCAGCCTGAAGACATTTCCTGCCACGGCTCAAGCCGTGTACAGCAGACCACAGACGGCAGCACAGGCGCGATTGCTTCTGCCGAATTTTCTGAAATGCAGCGGCTTTATGACGTCAATGTTTCCGGCTGGCCGAGCCTTGTGCAGCTTCATGTGCGAGGCCGCGCGCCCCACTGGCTTGTGGAGGCCCGGTTGCGCCTTCCCGAAATCACCATACAGCGCAAAGCCGAAGGCATACACCTGGTACGCCTTCCCGGCATCTGCCACTTGCTGCTGGACGGGCACATCCACAATCAGCCCGAGGATTGCCACGCTGCGGCGGCTCTGCTGCGTGAACGCCACGAGCTTGAGCACGAAGAAGCTGTGGGCGTCATATGGTGGCGCGTGCTGCAAGGCCAGCTCAACATGCTGCCCATTGTGCATGTGCGTGATACGCGCACCGACTACCTTGAAAGCGCCTGCGGCTCCGGCGCGCTGGCCCTGGCCCTGAGCCGTTCGCAGGCTGGCGGGGGCAACGCCTTCAGCATCATGCAGCCCAGCGGTTCTTCTTTGGATGTGCGTCTCTTTTCTGAGGATGGAGTGTCTATGGCTGGAGTGGACGGCCCCGTCACTCTGGTGGCCAAGGGGCAGGTCTGGCTGCCTGATATGACAGACTGATTATGACCGCAAAACTGCGCGAAGGATTTACCACGGGCTCTGCGGCTACGGGCGCGGCTCTGGCCGCCCTGCATCTTTTGATGACGGGGCGTGCGCCGAGCCATGTGGATGTGCCCCTGCCTCCTTTCAGCTTTTCGCCAGCCCCAACCCCTGACGAACGCCTTGCGGCGGCCGATGGCACGGCCGCCAGCACTGTTGTGGGCAACGGCTTTGCCGGCGAGGATATTCCAATCCCCAGAGGCATGCTGCGGCTTGAAGTGGCGGCCTGCAATCACGGGCCAGCCCCGGAACTGGCTTCATGCCCCGAATTTGCAGCGCTTTTTACGCAAAAAACGCCGTCTGCCCAGACAGCGCATTCCGCAAATGCCTCCATCTGCCCCAGCGGACAAAACAGCACGCAGGGCAGCCTGGGCGTGGCCCACGCATCTATACGCAAAGATGGCGGCGACGACCCGGACGCGACCTCCGGTGCGCTTATTACGGTCACAGTGGTTGAAAATTTTCCTGTAGCCGAACAGCCTGCTATCAGTCATACTATTGAAGAAGCGGACGACGCCCCCGGTTTGGCGCTCCCTTTTACCGTCAGTATTGAAGGCGGCCCCGGCGTGGGCCGCGTGACCCTGCCGGGTCTGCCTGTTCCGGTGGGAGAAGCAGCCGTTAATCCGACGCCTCGCCAGCAGATTACCCTTGCCCTGCGCTGCGCGGCGTTGCAGTTGGGTGAGCGCCCGGGCCTTTCTTTGCGTGTCATCATCAGTGTTCCTGAAGGCGAACGCCTGGCCCGGCAGACGTTCAACCCGCGCCTTGGCATTGTGGGCGGCATTTCCATTCTCGGCACGCAAGGTACGGTGCGCCCCTACAGCCATCAGGCATGGAAGGCCACTATCGAGCAAGGGCTGGCCGTGGCCCTGGCAACCGGCTGCCGCGACATGGGCCTGACCACGGGCAGACGCTCCGAACGCCTGCTTATGGACAAATATCCGCAGATGCCGCAAAGAAGTTTCATTCAGGTGGCAGACTTTGCGGCATTTTCGCTCAAGGCTGCGGGGGCCATGCCTTTTGAAAATCTTATATGGGGCTGTTTTTTCGGCAAACTGGTCAAACTGGCTCAGGGGCACGCCTACACGCATGCCCGCCATGCAGATCTGGACATGGAAGATCTTGCGCGCCTGTGCCGCCAATGCGGCGCGGCCTGCGCGGATGAGGTACGCAACTGCGTCACCGCCGCTCACGCGCTGGAACTGCTGTTGCAAGACAAAGCCGGAAACGACGTTATTGCCCTTACAGGCGAAAAAGCCGCTGCTGTAGCGGCAAATTTCGCAGGCCGCCATGTGCGCCTGCACCTTTTTCACACAGACGGCAGGGAATTACTGGCATTATGAAACATCAGGTCGCACTGCCCGGCATCGCCGTGCCCGCACAGAGCGGAACCGAAACCGGAAGTGAACATCGGGCGGATTCCGTACCCGACAAGACGCCCCGCGCGCTTTTTTCCGTTTCTGAGGCCGTTTCTGGCACAGACGCTGGCGCAAACACCGGGGCTGCCTCTGGGGATGTCCCGGGGGATGCCTCTGCCACACTTTCTGGCGACGGGCCTACTGACGCGCCCGACGCCCCCCGTGCGCCGTTTGAAGATTCTGCCACAAGCACAGCCTCTGCGATCGCCTCTTCATCAGAATTGCCCGCTACCGCCCCTGAGGCGGCACAAGCGCCATCGCCATCTTTTGTCTCGCAGGATACCTCTGAACTACAAATGCCTGAGGTTCTGCCCAAAGCTGCTGTGAAAGTTTCTGGAGACACTGCGATGGGCGCTGTTGAGGACGCCTCCTCTATAGCAGCAGCCGAAAAGATTTCGGGAATCGTCAGCCTTGGCATTATTCCCGAACCAGCAAAAACGGCCCCGCCTGCCCGTACAGCCAAAAGGCAGCACAAGTCCCCGCCGCAACCAGCGGAAGAACACTCCGCAGAAGCAGCGGCAGACGATTGGCCGCCCATGTCAGACATTTTGCAGTCTTTCTTCATATTTGAGCCAACCACAGCCGAACCGACGCCCATTACGGTGCTTGGGCTGGATTGCGCCCGCCCGCGGGGCCTGTCGCTGCTCACAGCCGAGCAGCGCGCCTTGTTGCAGGAGGCGGATGTTATTTGCGGGGGCAAACAGCTCTTGCATGAATTGACGGGCGCTGCGCCGGAAGAAAATAATCCGGCCCGTGCTGCTGACTCCTCGAATCTGCCTGCGCCCTCCTCACTTGATATTTATGAAGACAATGCGGCCCAGGACGTGCTCAAGGCGCGCCTGCTGCCTCTGAGCACCCCTCTGGAACCAGTGCTCACCAGACTGAGCCAGATGCGCGCAGCCGGAGAACGCGTTGTCATGCTGGCCGACGGCGACCCGCTGCTTTTCGGTATTGGGGCTACCCTGGTGCGCCTGCTTGGGCAGGAGGCAGTGCGCCTCATGCCTGCCGTCAGTTCCCTGCAACAGGCCTGCGCCCGGCTGGCCCTGCCCTGGCACAAGGTTATCTGCCTCTCCCTGCACGGACGGGATGACCTTGGCCCCCTCAATGCCGCAGTCAGCAAAAACGCGCCCCTCTGCATCCTCACCGATGCCCGCATGACGCCCGACCTGCTGGCGCGGCACCTTCTGGACAGAGGCGTTGACTGGTTCACTGCCCACATTTTTGAGCGCATGGGCGCATCAGACGAAATCTGCCACAATATGGATCTGGCCCAAGCTGCCGGAACATCCTTCGGCCCTACCTGCACCTTTATTCTTATACCCGGCGATACGCCGCGCCGCGCCCGGCTGGGCCTGAACGCGCACGAACTGGCTGTGGACAGAGGGTTAATCAGCAAAAAACCTGTGCGGGCCACGGCACTGGCCCTGCTACAGATTGAACCGCATCATGTGGTGTGGGACATTGGCTCCGGCTCAGGAGCCGTGGCGCTTGAAGCCACGGTATTGGCCCACGAAGGCCGCGTGGTGGCAGTGGAAAGATCCGTGGGACGCGCCATGAGCATTCAGGAAAACCGCCGCCGCTTCGGCGCGGCCATTCTGGACGTACGCCTGGGCGAAGCACCGGAGTGCCTGCCCTCGCTGCCTGATCCGCACCGCGTCTTCATTGGCGGCGGCCTTTCTGGCGAAGACGGCGAGGATATCCTTGGTCATGTCTGCCTTCGTTTGCCTGTGGGCGGCCGCGTGGTGGCGAGCTGTGTCCTGCTGGACACGTTCTGCCTGTGCCGCAGCTTTTTTGAGCGTCTTGGCTGGCCTGTGGAAATCTGCCAGATTCAGGCCTCAGAAGGCAGAGAACTGGGGGGCGACATACATTTGGCGGCAATGAATCCCGTATTTTTGGTGACGGCCCAAAAACCCGCCCCTGAAGGCGTGACGCAGAAGCGTGGCCATGAATAGCAGCAAAGCAACTCCCGCCCCCAATACCGGCTCTGGTGCCAATTCCGGCGCATCTTCAGAGGCATGCCCCGAGGCATGTTCCGAAGTATGTCCTAACGCCAACCCCAATGCCTGCACCAATGCCTGTCCTGACGCTGCCCACGAAATATCTGCCTGCGCAAAAAGTACTGCCCCCGGTCTTGTCAGCTTTGTGGGGGCAGGCCCCGGCGATCCCGAACTGCTGACCATTAAAGGCCGCAAGGCCATTGAACAGGCCAGCTTGGTGATCTATGCCGGTTCGCTGGTACCGCCAGAGGTGGTGGCCTGCGCGGCCCCCGGAGTGCCCGTGGTGGACTCCGCCCCTCTGACGCTCGAGCAATGTCATGATCTCGTCCGGCGCACGGCCCTTACGGGCGGCGCAGTGGCGCGCGTGCATACGGGCGACCCTTCGCTGTACGGCGCGCTGCGCGAACAGGCCCGGTTGCTGGATCAGGACGGCATTCCCTGGCGCGTCATACCGGGCGTTACCGCGGCCTGTGCCGCAGCCGCAGCCGCAGGCGTGACCTTTACCGTGCCGGAAGTGACCCAGAGCCTCATCATTACCCGTATGGAAGGCCGCACTCCCGTACCGGAACGCGAAGCTCTGCGCCTGCTGGCAGCCCACGGCACATCCATGGCTGTTTACCTGTCAGCCGGAGCCAGCGAAAACCTGCAAGCAGAACTGCTGGCCCACACACCGCCAGATACGCCCATCCTGTGCGCCTACCGCGTGGGTTGGCCCGACCAGCGCCTTGTCTGGACTACCGCCGGAACACTGGCCCAGTGCGTGGAAGAACACAGGCTTGTGCGGCAGACCGTTTTTCTGGTGCTGCCGGGTCAGAATGCGGCGGATACGACCTCATTGCTGTACGCAGCCAAGTTCAGCCACGGCTACAGACAGGCAAGCAAAGACTGAAGTTTCTTGTAAAAGCGCTTACCCACTTGAGCATTTAACTTTGAGAGAATTAAATGCTCTACCGCTACACAAGAGCGCAGCACGCCGTAACACGGCGCGTACTCTGACTAGAGCAGATTAACTTTGAAATGCATTACATTTCAAAGTTGTCATTCTGCCGAAAAATGTGATTTTCGGCACACTGACGCCAGCCACGAACCATGCTCAGCCCAGATACCTATCAGGACAACTTGTGCGGGATCGGCAGCATGCCAACAGCCCGCCTGCCACAACGCGGCCTTGCCGTTTCTGACAATCCCTTTGTTATAATGCCAATGCGGCCATAACAGAAGGCAACATTGCCCCTTCTGCGCATGGCCTCTGGCCAATTTCACCTTGCCTGCCACGTGCCTTTCTATATTGAGTGATCGTTCAACCTAACCCGCTGAAATACATAGCCGCTGATACAAATAGCGTGACCCGTTGTTCATCTTGCTTGAATTGCAGACAATTTATTCAAGGTCTGTCCTGATAATCGTGCAGAGCGTGACTCTGTTGCCGATTTTTCTCTTTTAGCGTTTAGCTTACAATGCGCCCGGAGATATGTTGAGAATGTATTATTCTTGAACATAGTGCCATTTGGTTGATACTTTTTTCACAATTAAAGTTTATTTTCTAACTTTGCATGCCGTTAAGCATGGAGCATGCAGAATAAGGAGTTATTGCACTAAAACAACAGAATGATTACTGCGTATGCCAACCTTTAACCAAAGGATGCGTCATGAAAAAGCCAAATTTGCAGGACAAATATTCCCTCTTCATCGACGGTCAGTGGAAGGACGCTTCTGACGGCGCCACTTACGACACCTTCTGCCCCGCCAATGGCGAGCGCCTTGCCACCTGCGCCGAAGCCACCAAGGAAGATGTTGACGCTGCGGTCAAAGCTGCCACACGCGCTTGGGAAAGCTGGAGAAAAACAGATCCCATCGAACGCGCCAACCTGCTTTTGAAGATCGCGGATATCATTGACGCCAACAAAGAACACCTCGCAATGGTGGAAACGCTGGACAACGGCAAGCCCATCCGCGAAACAATGAATGTGGACATTCCCTTTGCCGCCGACCACTTCCGCTACTTTGCGGGTGTAGTGCGCGCCGACGAAGGCACCGCAACCATGCTCGACGGCAACACGCTTTCTCTGGTTCTGCGTGAACCCATCGGCGTTGTGGGCCAGATCGTGCCCTGGAACTTCCCCTTCCTTATGGCGGCGTGGAAGCTGGCTCCGGTGCTGGCAGCCGGTTGCTGCACCGTATTCAAGCCTTCAAACCATACTTCGCTTTCCGTTCTTGAGCTGGCGCGCCTTATAGGACAGGTGCTGCCCAAGGGCGTGTTCAACGTTATAACTGGCCGCGGCTCCCGCTCGGGCCAGTATATTCTGGACCACCCCGGCTTCAACAAACTTGCCTTCACTGGCTCCACAGACGTGGGCCGCAGTGTGGGTCTGGCCGCCGCCAAACGCCTTATTCCCTCCACCCTGGAACTGGGCGGCAAGTCGGCCAATATCTTCTTCCCCGACTGCCAGTGGGATCTGGCTATGGACGGCCTGCAACTTGGCATCCTGTTCAATCAGGGGCAGGTATGTTGCGCCGGATCACGCGTTTTTGTGCATGAAGATATTTACGACAAGTTCGTGGCTGAAGCTGTTGAGCGCTTCAACCGCGTCAAGGTTGGCCTGCCCTGGGAAGCAAAAACCCAGATGGGTGCGCAGATATATGAATCGCACCTCAAAGCCATACTGCTCTGCATCGAGCAGGCCAAGGGCGAAGGAGCCAAGGTGCTTTGTGGTGGTGAACGTGTGACTGAAGGCGAACTGGGCAAGGGCTGCTTCATGCGTCCCACCCTGCTCGGCAATGTCACCAACGACATGCGTGTTGCCCAGGATGAAATCTTCGGCCCCGTGGCCGTCATCATCAAGTTCAAGACGGAAGAAGAAGTGGTCAAGATGGCCAACGACAGCGTCTTTGGTCTGGGCGGCGCAGTGTGGACGCGCGACATCAACCGTGCCATCCGCGTGAGCAGGGCCGTTGAAACCGGGCGCATGTGGGTAAACTGCTACAACAGCATCCCGGCGGGCGCTCCCTTTGGCGGCTACAAGGAATCGGGCATCGGGCGCGAAACCCACAAGGTGATCCTTGAGCACTACACCCAGCAAAAGAATATTATGATCAACCTGGCTGAAAAGCCCACTGGCTTTTACCCTTAGGTCAAACTAACTGACATTCTGCTGTAAACCGCGATTTCGGTAGAATGCATGTCGTGTTGCGGCGAGCGGCCCAAACTGCTCGCCGCAGAACGTTTCACTGCCTCCGGTGGCAAATCCCCCAGAGATGGCAACGTTGCCAACGAGGATTCACAACTTCGGTTAAGCGCGCAAAAGTCATCGCTCCATCACGGCTGTACTGCCATGCTATTCAGGCTATCCGGCCTCTGCCCCTCGTCGGTCAGCCTGACCCGGCCAGCCCGTTATGGAGCATCGGCGTAGGGCGGGCCGCACGGCCAGCCATTTACCCTCTGGCGCACGGTCATAAAAAAGGGGAGAGCCCCCACGGCCCTCCCCTTCACATGAGTGGAGAATTATTCATGGACTGCGAACCGGCCACGCACCCGTTCATGTCACGGAAAAGTGATGCTTTTCGTTTAACGTCGGCATTGCAGTGTTACACTGCCTGCCCAGGTTGCGTTTTTTCAGGTTCCGCGGCGTTTCGCCCACAAGGGCAAAAAACGCCGGTTTACTGTTGTGGCCCGTCAGGTAGTCTCTGCACCAAGGCCAAAGCCATAAGGGCAGATGATCTTCGGGGCCGCTGCGCGGGCTTTTGCAGCTGTTGCCGCACAAATCCCGCCATGTCCATTGCCATTCCCGCGTCGGTTATAGCCGAGCGGCTGGCCTTCTTATTGTCTTCCAGTACGGTAAGGTACCGTTGTATCAGGGCAAGATCATGCTCCTCGTAATAAGAAGCGGGTCTGTCCTGCGGTCCGTTTTCCGACAGGAATGCGTCATTGATGCGTTGCGACATGACCATTCCTCCCTGAATGGATCACTGCTTCCCTGCATCGGGGGGGCTGGTTCGCTTCCTTGTTAGCGACACATGTCTCCCCTTCCCCACTCATCATTAGCCTTATCGGTACACGGAATTAAAACCTTTAGCGAAAAGGTTAAATTTCTAGAAAAATACGTAAAACAAAATAAAGGTATTTATATATAAATAGTTATGCAACCACCCCAAGCGGGTTGCGCTTGCAAGGGGCAGTGATCACAGATACCATCGCCACACCAAGCCAGAAGAGGAGAGCCTATGCCAACACCCATATTGCACAAGGAAAGCCTGATCCCGGGCAAAACCAGCAAGCTGGTACTCGATGCGCCGGAAATCGCCCGAAAGGCAAAACCCGGGCATTTTGTCATGCTGCGTATGACTCCCACCGGAGAACGCATTCCCCTTACCATTGCAGATACCGATGCCGAAAACGGCACCATTACCATTGTGTATCTTGTTATGGGCAAAAGCACGGCCCTGCTTGAAGCTCTCAATGTGGGCGACGCCATTCTTGACGTCTGCGGCCCCCTGGGCCACCCCACCCATATTGAAAAGAAAGGCACCGTCATCTGTGTGGGCGGCGGCACGGGCATTGCCGCCATGCACCACATCGCCAAGGGCCACGCGCGTGCGGGCAACAAGGTTGTGGGCGTTATCGGCGCACGCAGCAAAGACCTGCTGCTGTTTGAAAAAGAGCTGAAATCTTTTGTGGACGAACTGCTCATTTCTACAGACGACGGCAGCTACGGCCACAAGGGCCTTGTGACCGACCTTCTGCGCGACAGACTTGAAAAAGACAAGACCGTCTTTGAAGTGGTGGCCGTCGGCCCCGTACCGATGATGGCCGCCGTAGCCGAAACCACACGCCCCTTTGGCGTCAGAACCACTGTCAGCCTCAACCCCATCATGGTTGACGGCATTGGCATGTGCGGCGCCTGCCGCGTCAGCGTTGGCGGCAAGACCAAATTCGCCTGTGTGGACGGCCCCGAATTTGACGGGCACGAAGTAGATTTTCCCGAACTGCGCCGCCGCCTGGCTGCCTATCGTGAACAGGAAAAAGTCTCCATTGACGACTATCAGAGGACTGCTCATGGAAACTAAGACTCCAAAAAAGAAGCCCCTTGCCCCCAGGGTAGATATGCCCTGCCAGCCTGCCGAAGTGCGGCGCGCGAATTTTGAAGAAGTCGCCCTGGGATACACCAGAGAAATGGCCGTTGAAGAAGCCAAGCGCTGCCTTCAGTGCAAAAAGCCCCTCTGCGTCAGCGGTTGCCCCGTAGAAGTTCCCATCCGCGACTTTATCCGTGAAGTTTCTCTTGGCAATATGGACGCCGCCTACCGCATAATCAAGAGCACCAACAGCCTGCCCGCCGTGTGCGGCCGCGTTTGCCCGCAGGAACACCAGTGCGAAGGCAAATGCATCCTCACTGCCAAGGGGCAGCCTGTGGCCATTGGCCGTCTCGAACGTTTTGTGGCCGACACCTATATTGCCACATCGGCCTGTGAGCAGGTTACTGGCACCAACTCTTGCGCCTTGCCGCGCGGCGACCTCAAGGTGGCCTGTATCGGCTCCGGTCCCTCTTCCCTGACCTGTGCCGGCGTCTGCGCCGCAGCGGGCATCAAGGTAGACGTGTACGAAGCCCTGCACGAACCCGGTGGCGTGCTGATTTATGGCATCCCTGCCTTCCGCTTGCCCAAGGATGTGGTTGCCACTGAAATCAATGGCCTGCGTCTGGCAGGTGTGGATTTTCATCTCAACTACGTTGGCGGGCGCACCGTCGAGGTTGAAGAGCTGCTGGAAACCCACCACGCCGTCTTTATCGGCGTAGGCGCTGGCCTGCCCACGTTTTTGGGCGTGCCCGGCGAAAACCTTGTGGGCGTATTTTCGGCCAACGAATACCTCACCCGCGTGAATCTGGGCCGCGCCTATGATTTTCCCGGTCAGGACACCCCGGCCTTTCCCGGCAAAAATGTGACTGTCTTCGGCGCTGGCAACGTGGCTATGGACGCAGCCCGCACCGCCCTGCGTATGGGCGCTGAAAGCGTGCACATCGTTTACCGCCGCACCAGGGCAGAAATGCCTGCCCGCCTTGAAGAGCTGGAACACGCCGAGGAAGAAGGCGTGCAGTTCGCAATGCTTTCCGCACCAGTGCGCTTTAACGGCGATGCCGAAATGCGTCTGAAGTCCGTTACCCTGCAAAAGATGGAACTGGGCGAACCCGATGCTTCTGGCCGCCGCCGGCCCGTGGCCATTGAAGGCGAAGTATTCGATCTGCCCACCGATCTGGCCGTTGTGGCTCTGGGCACGCGCTCCAACCCCATCCTTCTCGACGCCACCCCCAAGCTCAAGCAGAACAAGTGGGGCTACATCGAGGTGAATGAAGAAACTGGCGAAACGTCTATTCCCAACGTTTTTGCCGGGGGTGACATCGTTACTGGCGCTGCCACCGTCATTCTCGCAATGGGTGCGGGACGCAAGGCCGGTCAGGAAATCGTAAAGCGCCTGCTGAAGTAGCTGAAGTAAAATACAGTCGCATCACGCTGTTGTTTCAGGGGTGGGAATGTCTGCCAGACGTTCCCGCCCTTTTTTGTACGGCACGCCCGTCTTGCTTATGTTCGGGCGCAGCAGGGCGCGCATGCCTGCCGCATCTTGCCAGCCGGGCCTTTACGGTTCATAGTATCCCCATACAGCAACCTTCCTCCCTGCATGGGAGGCCGGGGTTCCCCCGGAGCATTCAGGAAAGCCCACTCATGATCCTCGCAGACCTGCATAACCACACCAAGTATTCCCACGGTGGCAACAGCCCCGCTGAAATGTACGCAGCCGCCCAGGCCAAGGGCCTTGAGCTCATCGGCTTTACAGAGCATTCACCGCGGCCCTTGGGTTTTGACTATACAAACGAGTACAGAGACAAACTCACGCGCCACTTGCCGGACTACGCCAGCGAAGTTCTGGCTCTCAAGGCCGCCAACGCAAACGGTCCCTGCCGTGTGCTTTTTGGCATGGAAATGGATTGGCTTGAAGGGCAACTGGACTTCACCCGCGCGTCATGCGCCGCCTACGATTTCGACTATCTGCTGGGCAGTGTGCACTTCATCGGGCAGTGGGGCTTTGACGACGGTTCTGAACCCTGGAAAGGCATGTCGCAAGAAGAATGCGAAGTCCAGTACACACGCTACTTTGAAATATGGAAGCGTATGCTGGCTTCGGGCCTTTTCAACATTGCGGCCCATCCCGACCTCGTCAAGATTTTCTCCGTTGAGCAGTTTCACGTCTGGCTGACCAAACCGGAAAGCCAGGCTCTTGTGCGGCGTGGTCTCGCGGCCCTGCGGCAGTCGGGCATGAGCATGGAAATCTCCTCGGCGGGCCTGCGCAAAGCTTGCCGCGAAATCTACCCCGCGCCTCCCATTATGGTGATGGCTGCGGAAATGGATCTGCCCATTAGCTTTGCTTCCGACGCGCACGTTACAGACGATGTGGGCTACGGTTTTGCCCGCCTGGCCTCCTACGCGCGCGCTTTCGGTTTCAAAGAATATACCGTGTTTGACCGTGGACAACGCAGTGACTATCCTATTTGAAGCAACACATTAGAACATTTTAACTTTTTCAAAGTTACTCTACTTTAGAAATGGCTCGGGCAGCCTCCCGGCAAAGGTACGGGAAGCTGCCAGCCATAAAGCCATAAGCCCAACTTCAACGGTTCCATCAGGCTTAACCCGGCAATACAGCCCCGAGAGGCTGCCCGGCAGCACAGGACAGCCAAAGAACAGCGCCTCTTCCACACAGCCGAGCCTGTTCACCTTGCGTTGAAGTTCGGCAGCAGGAATGATCTATGTTTGAACCGCTTGTGACCATCGAAAATCTGAGTCTTTTTCTGCCCGGTGACGCCAGTCAGCGGACGGTCTTGCACCACATCGACTGGCGGATTGAGCGTGGACGCCACTGCGCCCTGCTTGGGGCCAACGGCTCCGGCAAGTCTACCCTGCTGCGCCTGCTGCGTGGCGAACTTTGGCCCGCAAGCGGCCATATCTGGTGGCATACGGCAGATGGGCGCGAACAGTCGCCGCTGGCCGGACGCGCCATGACAACGCTTGTTTCTCCGGCCCAGCAGGAAAATTATCAGCGTCAGGCGTGGGATCTCACAGGCCTTGACCTGCTGCTCACTGGTTTTGAAGACACGCCCCTGATTTATTCAGACGGCGGCAATCAGGCGCTGGCACGCCGCGAGGCAGCCGTGCGCATGGCTAGCCGCCTTGAGGCAGAAGGCCTTCTGGACCGGGACACGCCCACCCTTTCTCAGGGGCAGCTGCGTCTGCTTCTTTTGGGCAGAGCGCTGTTGCGGGCTCCTGCCCTGCTTTTACTTGACGAATGCACCGACGGGCTGGACGCCCGTTACCGGGAAATTTTCTTTGACGTGCTGGAAGAATACGCCCCGCGCTGCACCATTGTCATGACCGCGCACCGTCCGGGGCAGATACCCGAATGGTGCGTGGAGCGGCGCTACGTCAGCGAAGGACGCCTGTACACAACACCGCCGGAACAGGCCGATGGAGGAGGACAGCCCATGCCCGATCTGCAAAAAACGGCCAACGACATCTGCGAAACAGAAAGCCTGCCTCCCCTGCTGGATCTTGAAAATGTGACGGTCTTCATCGACAGGCAAAAGGTACTGCGCGACATTACCTGGAGCGTGCATCAGGGTGAGCACTGGCGCATCAGCGGGGCCAACGGTTCGGGCAAATCCACCCTGCTGCGCCTCCTGGCTGGGGACGAATTCACGGCTGCAGGCGGCACACTGGAACGCTGGCTGCCACATCAGGGCGGCGCAGTGGATACCCTGGCCGAGGTGCGCAAGGGCGTCCGGCTGGTATCGGACCTTTCACAGGCGCTTTACGGCTACTCCCTCACGGCGCACGAAATGGTGTGCACCGGCTTTGACAACAGCATTGGCGTATACCGCAAGTTCAGCCCGGCAGAAAAGGCAGAAGCCCTCCGCCGCATGCAGGAAATGTTTCCCGAAGAAAGCGCCGAAGACGTGGGAGCCCTTGGGCGCCAATCCATCCGCCACCTGTCCACGGGGCAGCTGCGCCGCCTTTTTCTGGCGCGCGCGCTGGTGGGCGAGCCGGACATCCTGCTGCTGGACGAGCCGTGCTCCGGGCTGGACGCTCCCAGCCGCGCACACTACCTCAACCTGCTGGACCAGCTGGCCGTAAGGGGGCTGCATATTGTCTTTGTGTCCCACCACGGTGAGGACGCCCCCCTTTGCATCAACCGCGAGGCCCAAATGGAAGACGGGCGGCTGCGCGTGATGGTTTAGCTTGTGCTGTGGCGCGCGCCTTTCCAGTTAGTGCTGCAGCGGATGTCTTCCTTTATTTTGGGCGAGTACCGTATGAGTATCCCCTGCATAAAGGGCCCATTCTTCTTGACGCAAAAGGGGCATGCATCGCATGACGACGTTATCTGGCACGGCCCATTTCCGGCAGCCCGCGCTGATTGTTTTTTCCGGGTTGCCCGGAGTTGGCAAAACAACCATTGCCAAGATTCTTTGCCGCAAAATTCGGGCCTGTTATTTGCGCATAGACACAGTCGAGCAGACGCTGCGCTGTCAGAGGCCCGACCACCCCGTCACCTGTGAAGGCTATGAGGTGGCTTACAGCATAGCGCAAGAAAATCTGGCTTTGGGCTGCGACGTCATTGCGGATTCGGTCAATCCCATTGAGCTTACCCGCGACGCGTGGCGGCAAGTGGCTGTGCGCAGTGAGGCCTTGTGCCTTGAAGTGGAAATCATTTGTAGCCATATGCCGACGCACCGCCAAAGGGTGGAAGGCAGAAAGGCCGATATTTCCGGCATGACGCTTCCCACATGGCAGAAAGTTATAGACAGAAACTACACCCTCTGGCACAGACCACGGCTCGTTATTGACACGGCCAGTAATACGGCAGAAGAAGCTGCCGAACAGATACGCCAAAACATCCGGCGCTAGAACCATTCCATTTTGAACTGCTTTGTGGAAAGGACCTCTCTTGTAAAAAACTTCCCCCTCCCGCATCCTTTCAGAAGTCACAAAAAAATCCCGCCATTGGCGGGATTTTCAATTACTGTTGGCAGGCTTCGGAGCGAAGGCTATTTTTTATCGTCTTCCGCAGCGTTATCTTTTTTCTTGCCGCCAAACCAGGAGCGCAGCACTTCAATGGCCACGGGCAGAACGGATACGACCACAATGGCGTAAACGATGAGGCTGAAATTCTGGCGTACCCACTCCAGATTTCCCAAAAAAAATCCTGCGGAAACCAGACAGCCGACCCACAAAACGCACCCTGTCACATTGTAGAAAAAGAAGGTGCGGGGGCACATAAGTGCAATGCCCGCCACAAAGGGCGCGAAGGTGCGCACAATGGGCACGAAGCGGGCCAGCACAATGGCTTTGCCGCCATGCCGTTCATAAAAATGGTGGGCCTTGAGCAGGTGCTCTTTTTTGATAAAGCGGGTGTCGCGGGAAAAAATCGCAGGCCCAACGTGACGGCCAATGCAATAGTTGACCGCGTCGCCAAGAATGCCTGCCGCCAGCAGTACCAGCATCACTTCAACATAGCCCATGAGGCCTGTTCCGGCCACCACGCCTGCCGCGAAAAGCAGCGAATCGCCCGGCAGAAAGGGGGTCACCACAAGCCCGGTTTCACAAAAAACAATGATAAAGAGTATGGCGTAAATCCAGAGACCATACTGCTCCACCAGTTCAAAGAGATGCACGTCGATGTGTAGTACGAACTCGATGAAATAACTGATTATATCCATATAATTCGCTCTCCGGGCCGATTTTCAGGAGCAGTTCGACACTCCGATCGCTCTTGTACCCCAAGGCCGCTTGTGGCACAACACGAGCATGCGACAGAATATTTCCGCCATCCTCACACTGTGCCTCTGTTTTCTTTTAATTCCGGCCCTGAACGCCAGAGCCGACTTTTACAACGTGGGTTTTCGTACCCTTGGACACTGGGACGGCGAAAACGGACTACGCCTCGATGTGAACCTCTGGTATCCCTCGGTTCGCCCCCCGCGTGACATCCAGTATGGCCCGTGGGAAATTTCAGCCGCCCGGGGCGGTAAAGCCGTGGAAGGGCGCTTTCCACTTATTCTGCTCTCGCACGATACGGCAGGATCACGCTTCTCCTATCATGACACAGCCGCATGGCTGGCAGCCAGTGGCTTTGTGGTAGCGGCTCCTACCCACCCTGGCGACAATATGGACAATATGGATCTGCTGCTCACCTGGCAGCAGTTGTCAAACAGGGTCCGGGAACTTTCCAGCCTTATCCCCCTGCTGCTCAACGATCCTGAAGCGGAACCCACCATTGACCCTGACCGCATCGGTGTTCTGGGCTTCGGCGCAGGCGGCACAGCCGCTCTTTTGCTGGGCGGCGCACTGCCCGATTGCGAAGGCTGGCAAAACTATTGCGCGCAAGCTGGCTCGCACGACATGTACTGCAATGTGTGGGCGAAGAACCGCATGGAAGGTCTTTGCCGCAGCCTGCCTTTATCCAAAAGTCTTGCAGACACGCGCGTCAAGGCCGTGGCTGCGGTGGCCCCTGGATTTGGCATGCTTTTCAACCGGGACTCCTTCCGCTGGTTTTACCCGCCCCTGCTTCTTATGGCCGCCTCCAACGACGGTCTTAACAACACGGCCTTGCATGCCCGGCGCATCTACGAATTTACGGGCAAAAAAGCCCGCTGGCTTGTGCTGGACAAGGCAGACGCCGGGGCGCTCATGGCCCCCTGCCCGCCCGCACTGGAAGCGGAATTGCCAGAGCTTTGCCGGTCTGTGCGCGAAGAAGACAGAAAAAGCATACACAAAAACATGTTTGCGGCATTGAGCGAATTTTTTCTGCACTATCTTGGCAGCGGTAAAAACCTTCCACAAATTCCGGCTCCGCCTGACCTCAGCCCGCCCCTGCCGCCCAAACCGGAGCCTGCTCCTGTTCCAGCGCAGCCAGCAAAGCGCAGCCGTGCAAAATAGCAACACTTTTTTCGTTGATTTTCAGCAATCTAGCGGCTCAAGCGCCTTGACAATTATGCCGCCCCTTACTAAATGTTTTAAAGTGCATCCAAACTGTTGGTGCGTGATTCAAGGTTTTTAAAGCGCGGGTTCTGGCATTAGTCGTGCGAATGCGCTAGCATTCAATTTTTACGGAATTGAGACCACTTCTGGAGCCACAAAAGGCCAATTTTGAACCAATCTCACTCCCGGTAAAATTTGTCACGGTGCACACGGCCTGCACGCATGAGCGCATCCTTGCAGAAAAATGGAAGTATGAACGGCATGAAGCTACTGCCTTTTTGCATTCTGTGCCTTGTGCTTGTCGGCGGCGTCTGGA
Source organism: Pseudomonadota bacterium (assembly GCA_023386035.1). GTDB lineage: Bacteria > Desulfobacterota > Desulfovibrionia > Desulfovibrionales > Desulfovibrionaceae > Desulfovibrio. The sequence goes on along the minus strand of JAEWKM010000017.1, from coordinate 87,343 downwards.
CCAAGGCCCAGGCAGCACAGCCCTTGAGCACCCGCGAAAACAATACCCAATCAGAGGAGCCCTGGATTGTTATGCCCGCTGGGGGTCGACCGGCCTTTATGGGCATTCATGGCGGCACCATGCCAGTCAGCCTGCTGGTTTACGGCGATGGCACCTCTCTGGTGACCTTTGTAGGCCGCACTGGCAACGATTTCCTTGATGTTCTGCGGCGCACAGACCTGCCTGTGCCAAGCCTGCTCAATGCTACCGCTCATAACGGCACCACTGAAACCATATTACCTGCGGGCAAATCCGGTATTCTTGCGGCTGGCAATACCAACAGTACCATGCCCGTTTTTAATGTCACCGGAGAAAGATTGTCACACATGGATGTTGCGCCGGGGCAATTGCAGCCCTTTGGCCTGTCCGACAAGCCTCTATCCATTGAAGGCGAGGTCAGCAGACCGGCCCACCTTTCTCCCGCCAAGCAGTACAGGTTGTTTTTTCAGCCGCAGTACCTGCAACCCCGCCGACCTATACGCTAACGGCCCAGCCCACACCGGATTCCCTTGCTGCCTCGTTGCAGCAGCCCTATAGAGTTTCCCCTTTTCGTGTCTGATCTTGTGCCTGGTTTGTTGTTATAGAATAGTTTGTAATTTTATATATATTCTGTTACTCGAAAGCCCTCAGAATCACTAGATAGAGGAGTCAACTATGCCACTTTCCAGTCATCACAAGGCAATGGAAAGATTGTATACGGCCAGCACGTCGCAAGCCTCACCCCTCCCAACCCACAGGCTCTTTTCGCAGGGCCTGAAGTATCTGCTGGAACACAGCTCGTCATTCGACCTCTGCGTGGGTGAAGATAATCCCTTCTATCAGGAGTTCATTTTGCGGCTCCAGAATGACATCAGCATGGATGAAGACTGCCTTGGCCTCTTTGAATGTCTGGCCATCTTTTTCCGTATGCGCCAGATTGTCGAAAAGGGACGCGCCCTCAGTGAGGCTGAAAGCCGGGTCTTGCATTACTTTGAAACCTGCGGTGAATGGGAACCTCAAGATTCCACAGTCGTCAGCCACTGGTACTGGTGGCGCATTCCTTCGCAGTTTTTGCATTAGCCTACCCCTGCGCGGCAATGCAGACAGCCCGCTGCTGGCGGGTATCTGTGCATCCGGCTGTTGACAAGCCCGCATGTAGCTTGTTCTTGCGGCCGCCATACCGGCAAAATCCCCTCCTGTGGACATGGCCGCTCTGTTCTCCCGCGCACTTGAGCCGATTCGCGGCACGCAAAAGGTCCGATCTGCGGGTGCGCCTTGTGACGCCTTTTTGCCAGAACTTCAGTACCTCTGGCCTTGCAGCTCGCCACTTCACGGCCTTTCTCATTGTCGTCTTCAGGGTTTCTTTCTGCCAGTGCCCTCTTGATCTTCCAGCCAGGAACATGCTTTCCGGACGATTGCCCACTCATTCCGATTACGCAGCACCATGCATGGCACAAGCACGCCACTTGAGCGTGTTACACTGATTATACTCTTTGCGTAACAGGCCGGAGGCGTCAGTTTTGGGACAGGATGTATGGAAGGTACAGCCTTGAAAGCCTACTTCAAATTTGAGCATTTCAGATTTAGAGTAGATTAATTTTGAGAACATGCATTTCAAAGTTCAAGGCACGCTCGTCATAGCGTTTAACCGCGCAAATACGCAGAAGCGCCGCTTTTTCAAGCGGCGCTTCTTCATATCAGGTATTGAACCAGTATTACTTTTTCAGGTTGTCGGCCAGCAGCTCAGAGATGTGGTCGACCTTGATCTTCAGGCCCTGCTTTTCAGCACCGCCGCGCAGCTGCATGACGCAGCCAGGGCAGTCCACCACCAGGCGATCAGCCCCGGTAGCCTTCATATTGTTGACCTTCTTTTCCAGAAGCTGTGCCGAGATTTCGGGGAACTTCACAGAGTAGCTACCGCCGAATCCGCAACAAACTTCTTCTTCGTCGCAGGGCACATATTCAGCCGCGTCGGCAATAAGGGCACGCGGGGCTTCCTTCACGTTCAGGCCACGGCAAAGGTGGCAGGAAGCGTGATAGGTGACCTTCTGGCCAGACTTGTGGAAGTCTTCGGGCTTGAGGCCCAGCACATCGTGCACGAAGGAGCTGAAGTCAATAACCTTGGAAGCAAAAGCCTGACCTTCCACCAGCGCATAGTCTTTGTCGAGAATCTGCGGATAGTGGTGCTTCAGATGCCCGGCGCAGCTCGCGCAGAGCGTGATGATGTAGTCGTAGTTGCCGCCGCGGAAAGCCGCGAGGTTCTGCTTGGCCACATCAATGGAGGTTTTGCGCTGTCCCATCATTTCCAGGGGCAAGCCGCAGCAGGACTGATCCATCGGGAATTCCACCGCCACATTCTTGGCGGCCAGAATTTTCACGCAGGCTTCCAGCTGTTCGGGATAGATGAAATCCTGAGCGCAGCCGCTGAAGATGGCCACGCGCATGACAGGGTTCTGCACCTTGGGCGCGATTTCAGACCAGCGGTCGCGGAAGGATTTGTTGGCGATGGCGGGCAATGCCTTGAAGTTGTGCTTGCCCATAAACACCGCTGGCAAATGCCGCTGGAACTGAGCGCCGCGTGTAAAGGGCTTCTGGGCGAAGCTGGCGAACTTGAGCAGCTTGTGGAAGAGCTTGCGGTTCTTCATCACAGCTGACAGCAGATTGGCTTCAATGGGAGCGCCCTGCTCTTCATTGAGGCGCGAACGAATCTCGCGGATGAGGCGCGGCAGCTCGATGCCGCCAGCGCACACATTGGCGCAGGATTCGCAGCCCATGCAGTTCTGGCTCAGAATACGGGCGCGTTCCTTACCGTGGAAGAAGTAGGTAAGGATAAGGCCGATGGCGCCAATATAGATGTAGCCCATCTTGTGGCCGCCCACGAGGCGGTACACGGGGCAGACGTTGGCGCAAGCGCCGCAGCGCACGCAACGGAAGATCTGCTTGAACAGGGGATCCTTGGCGATTTCGGTGCGGCCGTTATCCAGAAAGACCACATGCATGATCTTTTTGTCGTCGGCATTGGCGGCACAGGGACCCGCGCCACACATCCAGGTGACATAGGAGGTGATGCGCTGGGCAGTGGCGTTACGGGGCAGCACCAGCAGAGCCGTAAGGGCGTCGTCCAGCTTGGCCACAAGCTTGTCCAGACCGGCAATGGCCACATGCACGCGCGGCAGGGTGGTGACCATGCGGGCGTTGCCCTCGTTGGTCACGGTAGAAACAGCGCCGTTTTCAGCCACAGCGAAGTTGCATCCGCTGATGCCCATATCGGCGGCGATGAACTTGCGGCGCAGCTGCACGCGGGCAACCTTGACCAGGTGCTGCACGTCCGAATCCTGTTTCACGCCAGTGGCCTTGGTGAAGTCGTCGGCCACCTGGTAGCGCGAAAGGTGGATGGCGGGCATGACCATATGCGAGGGGCCTTCATGCCGCAGCTGGATGATCCATTCGCCGAGGTCGGTTTCGTCCACGATAAGGCCCTGAGCCTCAAGAGCGGGATTCAACTCGATTTCTTCAGCCGTCATCGACTTGGATTTGACCACGCGTTTGACGTTGTTTTCCTTGGCGATGCGGGAAATGATCTCGTTGGCTTCAGCAGCGGTGGCGGCACGGTGCACATGCACGCCGCGCTTTTCAGCTTCGGATTTGAACTGGTTGTACAGTTCTTCCATGTGCTGACAGGCGTAGTCTTTGGCATCGGCCACTTTGGCTATGAGGCCGCGCTCGTCCACTTCTTTGAACACGGCCTCGCGGTTGGCGCGGTAGGCCACTGCAAAGGTGTCCAGAGTGCGACGCAGAAATTCGTCGTTAAGGGCTTCGTCCAGTTCCTTGTGGTAGCCGGAATTGCTTTTAAGGGCGTCATGCATGGGTTAGTCCTCCAAAAGAATGACGTGGAGTTCCAGCGGGCCATGTACGCCCACGGCGGCCACACGTTCGATGTCAGCCGTACGGCTGGGACCCGTCACCATTGTGGTGTAGGTAGCAGGCGCCGAACTCATGCGCTCGCGCAGAATCTGGGCAATGGACGGCAGATCGGGGTAAATGTCGGATTTGCGCAGGAGGATCATCGACAACTCGGAAATCATGCCCGTCAGGCGCACGTCTTCCTTGTCGGTGTCGAGCAGACAGGTTGCGCTGGCAGCCACTCCCACGATGCCCGTGGAAAGGCCAACGTCGATGCCCGCAAGATAGTTACGCAGCCCCTCGCGGATGCAGAGAAAGCCCTTTTCCTCACAGGCGGCAGCCAGGGCGGCAAAATCCGCATCATTAAGTTCCGGGGCCGCAACCACACGCTGCACGCGGGTAGGCACATTGTTGGGGCTCAAAGGTCCCTGGGCGACGCCGGGGGCATCAGCCAGAAGTTCAGAGGGAGCTTTGCTGGCGCAAACATCCACAACATATTGCAGGGCTGCGGCCATAGTGGGCACTTCCTGCACCACCGCGCTGACCGCTGCGGCCTTGGCGGCGAAAGCTTCGACCAGTTCCTGATTCACAGGGGGCATACGATACTCCTTTTGGTCATCTTGGTTACGCGGGCGAGCCGCGTCACCCCGGCGGGGAAGGATATTCCCCGCCGGAGCGGCCGTTCTATTTCAGGCTTTCAGCGTATATTTCAACCGTATGCATAACACGCACGCGGTCCTTATTGTGCGAAAGCACGTCCTCAAGCTGCATCATGCAGGCAGGACAACCGGCGGCCACCACTTCAGCCTGGGAGGCTACAACATTGTCACGCTTGCGCTGACCGATCTTGCGAGAATAGTCATAGTGGAAAAGGTTGAACGAGCCGCCGCAGCCGCAGCAGCGGTCCGGCTCTGCCATTTCCACCACTTTGTAGGCAGGGTTGGCGGCCATGACAGCACGCGGCTGGCTGACCACGCCCAAAGACTTCTTGAGGTGGCAGGAATCGTGGTAGGTCACAGAGGTTGCGTTGCCAGCCGGAGTTTCGGCAGGCTGCACCTTGAGCACATCCACGAGGAAGGCGTTAATATCCATAGCCTTGGCGGCCAGCTGATCGGCCTTGCGTTTTTCCACAGCGCCGATACGGCCAGCATAGCGGGGCCAGAGTTCTTTGACCGTGGAGGTGCAGGAACCGCAGGGGCTCAGGATGTAGTCAAAGTCCGCGCCGTCAAGAGCCTTGAGGTTGACCTTCATCTGCTTGACCATGCCATCGGCATCGCCGGAAGACAGGGCGGGAATACCGCAACAGGTCAGCCCCTTGGGCATGAACACGGCCACGTTGTGATGACGAAGCACCTTGAGGCAGGCTTCGGCCATATCAACATACATCTTGTCGCCCATACAGCCGGGATAGAAGGCCACCTTGATGCCGCCGGGCTGGCGGCGCTCATCCAGCACGCCGTGACGGACGTGCAGGGGCTTCTTGGCCAGGGGGCGCATGTGGCGGTCGCCAAGCATGAAGTTGAGCATGGGAGCACACACCGTGCCCTGCGGAGCGCCCGTGCTGCGGAACATAAGTCCCTGCATGGGAGCGCCCACGCGCATGGCCAGGTTGAACACGCTGGGCTGCGGCAGCAACGCGCGGAAGATCATTTTCTTGACCGGATGCAGGCCAAGATAGGCATTGACGATTTCCCGCGCTTCCATGAAGACGTCCATAATCTGAACGCCGGGAGGACAGGACGCCTGGCAGGAGCCGCACAAAAGGCAGCGCCCCAGCTTGTCGGCCACGGCTTCGGGATCCTGAATCATTTCGTGGGCAAGGTTGTCAATAAGGGCCAGCTTGCCGCGGGCCACGTCGGCTTCCATGCCGGAAGCCCCGAACATGGGGCACACGGCCTGGCACATGCCGCACTTCATACAGGCTGTAATCCTGTCATCCAGCGCCATAAGGCGCTGCGACAATTCGTGCAGATTGCTCATGTAGGCTCCTAGATTCCCACCAGCTTGGTGGCGTTGAACAGGCCCTTGGGATCAAGAGCGCGACGCAGCCGCTGCGAGAACAAAATGGTGCCGCGTGAAGTTTCTTTTTCCATCCATTTGGACTTGGCCGTACCGATGCCGTGTTCGCCAGAAAGGGTGCCGTGCAGCTTGAGGGCTACATCGAACATTTCGTCAATGGCCTCTTCAACGCGGTGGAATTCGTCCTTGTCGCGCTTGTCGCAAAGGAAGGTGGGGTGCAGGTTGCCGTCGCCAGCGTGACCAAACGTGCCAACTTCAAGCTTGTGCTTGGCGGCGATTTCGTTGACGGCCTTCATCATGGCGGGGATCTGCGAACGCGGCACAGTGGCGTCTTCGAGCACCGTGGTGGGACGGCAACGGGCCAGCACGGGCAAGGCCATGCGGCGGGCTTCCCACAACTTGAACTTTTCTTCGGCGTCCTTGGGCACATGCACGGCGCGGGCGCGATTGGCCTTGAGCACACGTTCCACGGCTTCGGCGTCGTCCGCCACCTGGGCGGGGTGCCCGTCCACTTCAATCAGCAGAATAGCGCCAGCTTCACGCGGCAAGCCAGCCTTGGTGTAGTCGTCCACGCGCACGATGGTGTTGTTGTCCAGAAGTTCAAGAGTACAGGGCACAACGTGGGCGGCAATAATGCCAGCCACAGCTTCGGCGGCGTCCTGCACTTCGTCGAACACGGCCATGAGGGCCTTGGAGGCCTTGGGCGGGGGCACAAGCTTGAGAATGGCCTGGGAAATGATGCCCAGCGTGCCTTCGGACTGCACCAGCATACCGGCCAAGTTGTAGCCCGTGACGCACTTGACCGTGCGCGAACCGGACTTGACGACCTCGCCCGTGGCGTCAAAAAATTCAACGCCCATGAGGTAATCCTTGGTAACGCCGTACTTGAGGCCGCGCAGGCCGCCAGCGTTTTCGGCAATGTTGCCACCGATGGTGGACACAGCCTGGGAACCCGGATCCGGGGGGTAGAAAAGATTTTTCTTGGCGACTTCAGCGGCGAACTGGGCGGTGATGACGCCAGGCTCAACCACGGCATAAAGGTCGTCGGAGTTGATTTCGATGATGCGGTTAAGACCGTTGGTCAGGATGACAACTGTGTCGGTATTGTCGGGGATGGTGCCGCCTGACAGATTGGTGCCCGCGCCGCGAACGGTCATGGGAATGCCATTGTCGTACAGCTTTTTTACACAGACGCCCAACTGCTCGGTCGAAGTCGGACGCAGTACAAGAGAAGGCACAACCGGAGCGAGCACCGCCGAATCATACGAATAGCTCTGCCGGTCAGCTTCTGAACTGAACACGTTTTCCTTGCCAATGAGGTCTTCAAAATCCCTGATCAACGCCTGACTTGCCATGAGGCCTCCTTGAACGTCTGTATGGTGGGGGTGCAGCGTGCGCCCCACTCGCCAGCCCGGGACACACCGGACACTGTGCGATTGGTTGCCCAATCGGTTAGCTTTTCTACGAGAATAAAACCATATATCTGTGATTACCAGCCTTGCATAGGGGATGAGCCAAAAAACTTTGGTATCACTAGCAGAACTGTGCGTAAAAAAGCTCCATCCACAGACACCTCATCGGCCCCAAAATGGAACAACTTGCGGAAATAAAGAAACTTTCAAAAAGCACGAATTTGTAATCCTTGCGGCACAAAAAAGAAATATTTTTCTGTGCCAGCAGCCTCGCTGTTTCCATTATACTTTTCTAAATATAAATAAGACCGGGACAAGTTTCGTCAACAATGCCGCGCTGGCCTTGTGTTTTGCCTCTGTGCGCAAAACTTGCGGCGATTTTTCAAAGATTTTCAACGCCAGTTTACCTGAAAATCCTGTGGCCCAAAAAAGAGGCCGCCCCTTTGGGCGGCCTCTGACATATGTTTTGAATTTGCGGCGCCGGGCCGCAGAAGTACTACTTGGCCGAAGCCGGCGCATCCTGATCTTCAGGCGAAGTTTCCCCAACAGGCTTGAGGCTGTGCATATAGACCTGCTGCGGGCCATCGGCGCACTGGGGCACCTGCAGGCCCAGGCGGGCCTGGGAATTAATAACAATGGGGCCTGCCAGATTGAGCACCGCCGCTTCAGGCTGACCCGCGGGAATGGAGACAGTCACCAGAACCGCGGTTTCACCCAGGTCTGCAATTTGCAGAAGCTGCTTTTCGGCTTCGCCCACGGCGGGCACATAGACAGTTTTGTCCATGAAGCTATACGGATCAGCCACCAGCAGTCCCACCGTCGGGTTACTCGTGCTCTGCAGGATAAGCAGAGGCGCTTCAGGACGGATTTGCAGCAGAATGAAATCTCTCTCATCCTCAAAGCCGGCCAGACCGCGGGGAAAGTGCACAACCTTTTCGGCATCGATACTGCGCCGCCCAAGGCGGGTATCAATTTCTATTTCTTTGTTTCGTGCCATAATTCAGCAGCCACCATCAGGTCGTTGTTACTGGTTTCAAGGGCGCGTCGGTTTTCTTCCACAACTCGCTTGTATACTTCCTCGCGGTAAACGGTGGTGTCGCCCGGCACTTCCAGGCCAAGCTTGACCTGTTTGCCCTGCATACCCAGAACGGTTATGCGAATGTTTTCGCCGAGATAAAGGCTTTCTCCCGGGCGGCGCGTTAATATCAGCATAGGTGCTACCTGTTATATGTACTTGGCAAGGCTCATTTGCATAATCATCGACGAAGACTGAAGCACAGTCTGGTACGTCAACTGCTGCCGCGTGAGCTTGGCCAACAGCTCAGTAAGATCAATGTCCTCAGTATAGCTTAATCGTTCTTCCTGGTCCACCCTCTGAAAGCTCAACACGTCCTGAGCCATGCTGACGCGGTTTTCCAGCCCGCCAATGCGGGCCACTTGGCCAAGAATGTTCTGCTGCGCAGCTTCAATGGCAGCCAGGCTCTTCTGGCAGCCTTCCTGATTATTATTTTCGCAATAGGAAACAAAGTCGCCCACCACTTCAAACAGGTTGGCGTTGCCCTCAATGGCTGGTTTTCCCTCATAGTAGCCGCCAAAAATATCCTTGCCCACATTGTTCGCAGCAATGTAGGTGCCCTTCATGATTTCCAGGTTCAAGTTGGCACGCGAGGGATGTATCAACACCTGCGTTCCCGCATCAACGGTGGTGCTGGCTGCCGTTGTGGCATCCATATCCATATACCCGCCGGGCACAGGAAGACGAACAGTGCCCGTTCCCGAGGTCTGGGCCGTAGCCGTTACCCAGGTGCTGCCACTGTCAAGACTGTATGAATAGTTGAATGCCGTGCCCGTGGTATTCAGGTCAACGGTACTGTCCATACGAACCAGCACGTTATTGCCAAACACGCCGCTGGCCGATGTCTTGAGGTTGGCCGGGCCGCCCATCACGGTCATTTCCGGCGGGGGATCGTTATCGTCCCCCTGGTACACTGCCGTGGGGCGAATATAGACGAGGGTACCGTTGTTGGCCCCTGGACCAAGCGTTGTATCCGCAGCAGTGACGGCCATGTTCTGGTTCATCGTGATGGTCACGCCATCGGCCACCAGCGTACGGCTGCCTGCCGCCACACTTGAGGTTGTCCAGGTTGTACCGCCGTCCTTGGACCAGCGATAGTTCAGGGCATCGGTGCCAAGGGTGCCATTACTGACAAACTGCACCATCATCGAAGAATTGCTGGCCCCGTCAATGGTGTAATTACCCTGGCTTATCTGGCTGTTCCAGTTTGTATCCCAACTGGTCAGGCCCAAGCCCTGCTCAAAGGCGTTCTGGTCATAACGCTGGCCGGCAAAAATACTTTTATCGTTGAACTGGGTATTGGAAAGATTAAGAATCTGGCCAAAAATTTCCCTGGCTTCCGCAGCGATAAGCTTGCGCTGGTCGGCGGTCGTTCCTGTAGATGCCTGTTCCATCAAGCCCTTGAGCTTGGTCATGGTCGTGCTCAATTGCGTGCCCAGCACATCGTCAGCCAGCGAGAGCCACCCTTTGGCAGTATCGCAGTTGGACTGGTACTGCTTGGTGTCGCTAATGTCGTCTCTGGTCATGAGAACACGGTAGGTGCCAGCGGGATCGTCAGACGGGCGGTTGATCTTTTTCTGCGTTGAGCCCTGCTCGTTGCTTTCCATATATGCAGAAAGATTCCTCTGCATCTGCCCGACCATTGTATTGTACATGGAGCTTTGTGTAACTCGAATAGCCATAACAGCTCCTATTGCTTGAGGCCCAGCAGGGTTTGCAGCATCTGGTCGGCGGTTGTGATAAGCTTGGCCGCCGCCGTGTAAGAATGCTGGAACTTGATGAGATTGGACATTTCTTCGTCCAGGTTTACTCCTGTGACTGAAGTAACGCGGTCCTCAAGATCGGTGGTCAGGGACGTATGGTATTCCGAATTTGTCTTGGAAAGCCGCCTGTCCGCGCCCACTGAAGTAACCAGGGTTGCGTAATATTCACCAAGGCTCTGATTGGACACGGTTTTCCAGGTAGTGGAAATGGTCACGTCCTTGTTGGCCAGCGCCCCAATAGCTGTGGCTGTAGAGCTGTCGCCCTTGTTGGCCTGATTTTGGCCGTTTACGGCACCAGCAGCGATCAGGTTGGCATTGGTGTGCAACTGGCTGTTAACGGCCATGTTGGTTGCGCTGTCGCCCGTGAAAAACGCGTTGATGCCCAGCGCGGCCATAAGCCCCGTACTGTCCATACCCATGCCGAACTTCACATTGCTGGCCGGATTGGCCTCAATGAGCAGCTTGCCATCCTGAATGCTGGCCTTGAGCATGTTGGTGCCCGGCGCGCTGCTGTCAGGAAAGCTGCTGTTTACAACATCACACACGTCCTGAAGGGTGTGATAGGCAGGGTCAAAATTCACCGTGCCGGGAGGCGTGATGGAGCTGAAATCCAGCGAATTGCCGCCGGAAGCCGTAGGACGAAAATCTCCGGTGGTCTTGTCGTAAAAATATATGTTCAGGTTGCCGCTCTGCAGCTTGTCGGCATACGGCAAAATGGACTGCGGCGAACCAAGCGGCTGCTGCGAACTCTGCACCTGCTGCGTGCCCTGGGCATAGGTCAGCAGTTCCGTGCCAGTGCCCTGGCTGTGCAGGCGGTTTACTTCCCAAATCAAGGAAGAAGCCACGGCGTCCAGCTCATCAAGGTAACGGCCGCAATTGTCGTCGCGCACGGTGTAGTAGGCGGTCAGCTTGCCGCCAGTGACGCGGTTCTTGTTTTCAGAGCCGTCAAAATATGTCTGCGGGGTGACATTCTGGGGGCCACGGGTGGGCTCTATCCAGTAAAGCCCGTTTTTGGGCATAATGTCGAACTTGTCTCCGGCAGAAAAATCTTGCCCATCGGTGAAGGATATTTTCAGGTTCTTCACCTGCACGGGGTCAACCTTGCCGTCGCCGTCGGCATCGGTGATATTATAGCGCAGCTCTGTGCCGTTTTCATCACGCAGCCACGTCTTACCGCCGTCCAGCGACACGCGAAAGCTCGGCGGCGGGGTATCGCCAACGCTGCCGCCATTGACAACTTCAACCGTGTATTCGTGGCTGTCTGTACCCTGAAATTCGATGTTTCCCTTGTAGGCCGAACCAACCTGAAGGTTGTTTTCAGCGCGCGGCCCCATCACCTTCAGTTCATTGACGTTCTGCCCCTGCACCAGCGGCTGTCCTGTGGAGAGCTGCACAGTGAAGTTGCCCTTGCCGTTGTCGACAGTTTCCACATCCACAAGGGAGGCCAGTTCGCGCACCATCTGGTCGCGCTGGTCAAGCAGAGCATTGGGATTGCTCACGCCGTCAACGGTATTGGTGGTGATCTGCCTGTTAAGATCGGCAATGCCCCTGGCCAGAACGTTGACCCGCTTTACCGACTGATCGATGGAAACATCCATCTCGTCCTGCACAGCCTTGAGACCCGCCGCCGTGCTGCCGAACATAGTGCTCAGGTTATCAGCATTGGAAAGCAGGCTTTCACGATAGGCATTGTTGTCCGGCAGCTGTGTAAGGTCTTTCCATCCCTTAAAAAAGGCATTCATGGATGAGCTTATGCCAGACCGGTTGGATTCGTTGAACAGGTTTTCTACCGAGCTGAGCACGGTATCCTGCGCTGTCCAGCGGGAAGAGTTGGTGGATTGCCGCACATAGGAACGCTCAAGAAATGCGTCAAAAAAACGCATAATCTGTTGCGCGTTGACGCCCATGCCCTCGCCGCCGGGCTTGGCGGTAAGGGTACCCGCATCACGCTGATCCACATAGCGACGGTTATAGCCATCGGTATCGGCGTTGGCGATATTGCTGCCGGTGACAGATATCCAAGCCTGGGAAGCGTTAAGAGCCGTCTGGCCTATATTGAGCAATCCGTTAAGCATGGCCTAGAGCCTCCCTGAAATAAGCGCTGCCTGGGGATGCGCATGCGCACGCATGCCCCCCCGGCGGCCATATGTTTCGGCCTTGGGCGGCATGACCTGACTGGTCAACGCTTGAAGGGTGCGGCTGCTCTGATCCAGCAGAGCCAAAGAAAGCTGACTGTTGCGTGTGGCCTGACGGGACACTCCCTGCTCCGCCTTGTCGATGGTGGTCAGCAGGTCAAACAAAACATCACCCTCGGCTTGCGGCAGATTTTCGGCGTATTCCTTGACGCGCATGCCCGCCAGGGCCTTGATGACTGTGGCTTTTTCTACCGCCAGCTGGCGTATGAGTTCCTGAATAGCAAACTCCAGAGCCACCACGGCATCCGTGTCATGTCCCAGCAGAACCTGGTATTCTTCTTCCATAAGTTCACACAGCAGGACCAGAGCCTTGCTTTGACGCATCAGGGATGAATGTACTGTCGTGTTCATAATAGACCTCGCTGGGCGGCCTGTGGCTTATGGCCCGCAGGCAGAATCTGCCGCCCCGCTTTTATCAAAGCAATTTCCGTGCCCACAGGCGGCGGCAAAAACGGTGATCTGGCCGCAAAGCCAGCGTCAGCGCCGCAGATCCATGGCCGTAAGGGGCGGGATACCGTAACTCTCAGGAACCTGAACCTGCTGCACAGGCTGTGCGGCCTGCGGCGTTGCGGAAGTCAGGGGCGCGATGGGCGATGCTGGCGGCCCTGTCATGGGCTGCGCCAGCGGCTGCACGGCCTGTGCCGCTGCGGGCTGGCCTGCGGCGGCAGGCGTCATCGGCTGCCCCGGTGCGGCCAGAACAGGCTGACTTGCCTGCTGGGCATGATAGGCCGCCAATCCCGCTCCTGCGCGGCTGTTGGGGCCAGCGGCGTCCACATTGCGGCTGCGCAGAATGTCGCTGCCGGAAGTCTTGCGCTGGCTGGCTGGCATGTTGGTGGTGTAGCGCACCTTTTGAAGCTGCGGCTGCTGCGCGGCCTCGTGCCCTGCGGCAACAGGCTGCGCTGACGGCGCAGATCCATCGGCGGGCTGCGGCGCCTGCGGCGACCGGGCGGCATTTTCCACAGCAAGATTGTGCAGAATGTCGCTGCCAGAAGTTTTACGCTGGCTGGGCGGCATATTGGTGGTGTAGCGAACCTTCTGGATATGCGGTTCCTGCGCGGCTTCCTGAGCTGCTGCAACGTTCGGCCCCGGCGTTATGACGCCCCCGGCGGGATGCGCAGCCTGTTGCGGTCTGGGCACAGGAATGCCGGCTTGCATGACTCCCTGCGCGCCGGGCTGGATTTGCGCCTGCCCCATCACCTGATCTGCCGCCTGCGCTGTTGCTTGGCCCATCATCTGCCCGCCCGCCTGTGGGGGCTGCCCCATTTGCATGGCTGCCTGCATGGCTGCGGGCGTGCCCATGCTCTGGGCCATACGCATTTGCATGTCCAGTGCCTGTCCGGCATTGGCGGTCTGTACCGCATGGTCCACACGGCCAGTTGCCGCAGCACCCGTTTGAGCGGAACCCGCCTGAGAGCCCGTCAGCCCGGCCAAAGCGCTGGGGCTGTGCGCGGGGCCGTTAAGGTGCGTACGCGGCAATACCGCGCGCGCGCCTACCTTGCTGCCAGCCTCAAACTGAGCCGCGCGGGCAAGGTTCAGCCCCGTATTCATGTTGGGTGCGCGCTGCTCCCCTTCCTGACGGACGCCAGCTTCCTTGCGGGAGCGCAACGCGGCCAAAGCCTGTTCCACTTCAGGGGGAGTGGCTATGGCAGGAGCCTGCGAAGCCGGTTGCCCCGCCGCAGCCAGTGCGGCTTCGGCAGAACCAGTACCACCGGGCATCACCTGCAGCTGCATGGATTCACCCACATCCTGCACAGGGGCTATGCCGTCATACACGGAAGGTATGGGCATATTGCCACGCATGGCTGTGTGCCCAGCCTTGCCCTGTGGGGCGCTTTGCCCTTCAGCTGATCCCGCCGCCTGATCTTCCTGCGGTATGATGGAGGCAACCTGCGGCACAAATCCCGACGCGGAGCCTGTTTTGGCCGAAGCCGTGCTACGGCTGGCCGAAACAAGGTCGCGAGAAAGCTGGGCGTACATCATGTCAGCCAGGCCAATACCGCCCGCTGCGGTCATAGACTTGGCCAGTTCCTGATCGTACATGCTCTGCCAATACTGCTCTTCACGTCCCTGAAGCATATTGGTCTTGGGCAGGGTGCTACGCATTTCCTGCCACATTTTCTGAATAAATATGGATTCAAAGCCTTCGCAGGCTTCACGGAGCTTCTTTTCTTTCTCCGCTTCCGTCATTTTTTTGCCGTTGAGGTTGCTCACGCCCGCCATACGCGACTGAAAATCGCGGTGGGACACTTCGGACCCGCTGGCCTCATGCGGCACAAGACCTGTGGTAAGAGGCGAGGTCATGTTAGATTACCTCCAGCTCCGCCAACAGCGCACCTGAAACCTGCATGGTGCGCAGGATGGAAATAAGGTCACGCGGGGTAGCCCCGATGGAGTTGAGACCGTCCACCAGCTCCTGAAGAGTGGCCCCTTCAACGATGATCAGATGGCGGTTTTCTTCACGCACATTGGTTTCCGTGGTGGGCGTCACTACTGTCTGTCCCTGCGAGAACGGACCGGGCTGCGACACCTGCTGGCCTTCCTGCACGGTTATCTGCAAGTTGCCGTGAGCCACCGCCGCGCGCATGATGCGCACATCGCGGCCAAGCACCACGGTGCCCGTCTTTTCGTCCACAACCACCTTGGCGGCAGTGTCCGGGCTGACGTCCAGATTTTCGATGGAGGCCATGAGGGGCACCATGTTGTGGCGGTACTGGGGCGGGATGTCCATTGTGATGGACATGTCGTCAACAGCACGGGCAAAGGGGCCGCCCATGGCACCGTTGACGCGTTCGGCTATCTGCTGGGCAGTGCTGAAATCCGCCGTGCGCAGGTGCAGGGTAAGCTTGTCCTGCTGATTGAATTCAAAGGGAATGCCGCGCTCCACAATGCCGCCGCCGGGGATAATGCCCACGGTGCTGATATTCTTGCTGACGCTGGCCGCCTTGCCCTGGCTGGAAAAACCGCCCACGGTCAACGACCCCTGGGCCAGACTGTAGATCTTGCCGTCAACGCCCTTGAGGGCCGTTTGCAGCAGCACGCCGCCCAGAAGAGAGGTGGCGTCGCCCACAGAAGACACGGTAACGTCAAGGCTTGTGCCCGGCTTGGCGGAGATCGGCATGCGGGCCGTCACCATAACGGAAGCCACGTTCTTGGTCTTGAGCGCTGCGGAGTCTACGCCAATGCCCATGCGGTCCATCATGTTTTTCATGGAACTCATGGTAAAAACTGAATCTTTTTTATCGCCAGTGCCCGCCAAACCCACCACAAGGCCGTAGCCTATGAGCTGGTTGTCGCGAACACCGGAAAAGTTGGCAATATCCTTAATGCGCGCAGCCTGTGAGGGAAGCACCATGCTGATGAGCAGGGCTGCTGTAAAAATCCACAGGATGGGATTGCGCAAAATTGTCAATTTCATGGCGCTGACTCCTTACCGGAATTCCGGCACAGCCTGTTTTGCAGAAACCGTGCCGAACGCCCTGGAGCCTGCGTCGTACAAGTATGACTGGCTATAAACGCCAAAACCCCGACCTCGCTCACGGGAGCGGGTCGGGGTTTATACCTATGAAATCTGGCCTGATAAAATCTGGGCTGATGAAATCTGGTCTGACGGGATAAGGCGGGGCCTGCCGGAGTATGGCGGCGCGAAATCGAAGGGCGTTATACGGAGGCTACAAAGCTATATCTGGAACAGTCCCGGTTCTTCACGCACGAGGTTGGCGGCAATGAGCTGGCTGTCCGGCTTATAGGTTCCGTTGGCTACCTGAATGCGCAGCGCCTCAACCTTATCCGAGCGTACGTCCGGCGCGCTTTGGGCGGCGCGGCGCGCTTCCGTCAGCAGCAGGGCGTCCTGTGAAACGCTGACCGTATCGCCTTGAGGGGCTTCCGTGCCGGTTCCTTCAGCGCGTGCCTTCAGGCGCGTGTCTGATCTCGCCTCGGCGCTTTTCTCCAGCCCGGCGGAATAAGGATCGAAAAAGCTGTTCGTCGTATTCTTGATTTCCATTTTCTACTCCGCTGACGGTGCTTCCGCACCGCCTTGTGCCGCCGGTTTCACAAAACTTCCGTCTTTTGGCGGCTCTTCCAGCATACTTTTGTCTACGGTGTCGCGGGTGATGCGCCACAGGGCATGTCGCGTTTTTCGCTGCAAATCTTCGGGCAGCGGCTGCATGCCGTCCGGGCCTTCACCCACAATGTGCAATCTCTGGCCTGGCGGGTAGGTGAAGCGTACTTCCTGCCCCACTTCCTTGCCCAGCTCCTGGCGGATGTCCTCCACCACAGGATTATCACTGCCAGTAAAAAGCAGTGTTTCGTAAAGCTCGCGCGCCACTCTTTCAACGCAGGCGTGCCGATGGGCTGCCGGATCGGGATCATCCGGCGCATCGCCATGCGCCAGCCGCATGCGAACCCTGAACCGTGCAAGACGCCGGGCAGCCAGCAATTGCTGTTCATACCCCTGTAGCATCATGCGTAGTTTTACAGAATTGGCGTCGGCCATGAATGTCTCCGTCCTTACTACTTGTTCGGCTGCCCTACAAAAAACTTTAGACTTTTTTCTGCCCCGTGATACGCACTTTTTTCACTTATTTTCTGTTGCGCGCCAGCACGCACCCCACAGCCAAGAGATTCAGCACGCCAAAAACCACCAAATCAACATGCATACTGTCCATAAAAGCGTCTATGGTCTCTGGCCCTGCGGGCTGATCTCCCAAAAAGAAACCCAGGGTCAGGGTGATGACGGCCATGTTCACAAGCTGCCCGCCAGTGCGCACAGCTCCGGTCAGGCCAGATGCCTGCCCCACATGTTCCGGCCCAGCGCTTTCAAGAATAATGGTGGTATTGGGCAAGGCAAAAAGGCTTATGCCCACGCCAAGCAGCCCCTGGGCAGCCAGCAGCACGCCGATGGGCGAATCAATTTCAAGAAAGGCCGACGTCAAAAGGCCCAGGCCGCACAAGCCCACGCCCACGGCGCTCACATGGCCGGGATCGAACTTGATGCACAAGCGCGCCGCCACCGGGGTCATCAATGCCTGCACCAGCGACTGCAAAGCCAAAAACATACCTGCCTGCTGCACGGTCATGCCCCGTCCAAACTGCAGGTACAGGCTGAAAAAGAACAGGATGCCGAAAAAAGAACTGTAGTTGATAAAGGCCGCCAGCGAAGACAGGGCGAAAACCCGGTTGCGCGCCAGCAGGCGCATATCAAGGATGGGAAAGTCGCTGCGCAGTTCCTTGAAGCAGAACAGAACCATAAGGACAATAAACGCCGCCAGCAGGCAACCCGCCATGACGGGGTAATCTGCCAGTTCTGACGAACCGAAAGTCAACGCCGTCATGGCCAGCCCGTAAATTATGCAGCCGCCCCAGTCAAAAGGACGGCCCTTGGCAGTCCGCCAGTCCAGCTTTACGCAATACTTCATGAGCAGAAGCACGCCGAGGGAAGTAAGCGCATTGCCCCAGAAGAGCCAGCGCCAGTCAAGCCAGCCCGCCACAAAGCCCGCCACAGGGGGACCACAGGCAATACCAGCGTAAACGGCGGAACCGCTGTAGCCGAGGTAGATGGCCCGCTTGCCAGCAGGCGCAGCCGATGCCAGCAGGGCAAGACCACAGGCGTTGAACATGGCCCCGCCAACGCCCTGCACAAGGCGCAGCCCCAAAAATACTTCCACTGAAGTAACAAATCCCAGCAATGCTCCGCTTATGCCAAAGATGGCCGTGCCCCAAATGAAGATGCGGCGGTATCCCCAAATATCGCCAAGACTGCCGCTGGCAAGCTGAAAAACGGCAAGGCCCATAGCATAGAAGGCCCCCATAAGCCCGAGTTCCTGCACGCTGGCGTTCAGGTCCGCGCCCATAGGCGGCAAAACCGCGTTCACTCCTGCCATCATGAAGGGCATGCAGAACAGGGAGGTACAAACTGCTACCAGCAGCCAGCCGTGGCCTTTTTCGATGGATGACGACATGACGAAACTGTATCTCCGGGTATGGGGCTGATCAACACAAGGCCGACGTAGGGCCAGGAATCATGCCGTGCTGCGGGACGTTGGGTATGGCCCGCGACACCGCGAAAATTGAGGCGCTGCTGAAACCAAAACAGGCCGCGCGGCGGCCTTCAGATGCGGCTACGGCCAACCAGGCCAACCCGCTAGCGTTAAGAATCGCGCCGTCAACTCCCTGAAGAAAATGCAAGGGAAGAAGATCAACGAAAGAAACAAAACCTTGAGCCACGCCTGTCAGGGCAAAAAACGCCGTGCCCCACAAGAAGACGCGTCCGTAGCCCCAAATGTCGCCCACACTGCCGCCGCCAAGCTGAAACGTGGCAAGACCAAGCGCGTAAGCTGCGCCAATGCCTCCCAGTTCCCTTGCGGTGCAAGTCTGCCCTCAGCAGGGACCCCATCTGTGCCCTTAGCCGGGGCCTTAGCCGGGTCCTCTCCCCCCACCATTATAAAGGGCATACACAACAGGCCCGCGCAAACAGCCACAAGCAGGGAGCCGTGTTCTTTTTCCACGTTTGCCTACATAGGCGCAAATTATACCGGACATACATCCTTGGTCAACGAAAACACGAGGGCCCCGGCGGTTTCGCCGGGGCCCGAAGTTTGCGTCACGCCCGTAAAAGGCCGGACTCTTCAGCCAGCCGCAAGCACATGTCGGCCTTGTTAAGTGTATAGAGATGAACCCCGGGAGCGCCGTTTTCCAGCAAAAACTGTATCTGGCGTACTGCAAATTCCAGCCCGACCTCACGCACCGCTTCGGCTCCGCCCTTTTCATTGGCCTTTTCAAGGTCAAGGTACAGCTTGCCGGGTATGTTCGCGCCGCAGAGTGAAAGCACCCGCCGCAGGGAGTCAAAGCTCTGAATGGGCAGGATAGCCGGAATAATGGGAGTGTGGATGCCCCTGCCGCGCAGATGCTCCAGCAGGTCCAGATATTCCCGGGAATCAAAAAAGAGCTGGGTCACGGCAAAGTCCGCGCCACTGCGCATTTTTTCGGCGGTATGGAGCCTGTCCAGCGCAATGGATGTCGATTCGGGGTGCGGTGCGGGGTAGGCCGCAACGCCAATACCCATGTCAGGCTGCTGGCGGCGGGCAAAGGCAACCAGGTCTGAGGCATGATGAAAATGCCCCTTGCTCCAGTCCCACTCCTCCCCAACAGGCGGATCGCCACGCAGTGCAAGCACATTATCCACTCCTGAGGCCCGCAACTCTGCCAAGAATGTGGATATTTTCTCAGGGTCGGCTCCCACACAGGTAAGGTGGGCCATAGTATTCAAACCGCGGCGCGCTAGCTCGGCAGTTACGGCAAGCGTGTTGCGTTGCTTGCCGCCGCCTGCACCGTAAGTGACGGAAGCAAACAGCGGAGACAGAACCTGCAATTGCTCCACTGTGGTAAAAAAGCCGGGCAGGTTTTCTTCATTGGCTGGCGGAAAAAACTCCAGCGAAAAAAACGGCTTCTTGGCGGCTCGAATGCTTTCTCCGATATGCATGCTGCGACTCCTTGTGTACGGCGCGAGTGCGGCCTTCTCTTCATGATCAACTTGTTTATGTTTATATCTAGATAAGTTGATATGTCAAGAAAAAAGGCCGGGCAGTTCTTGCAAAATACACGACTTGGTCGTAATGCAGGTTCAAGCCCCAAAAGCATACTATGAAAATACGCAACAGCATTCACACGTGCGGGCAGCGCCCGCGCACTGCCCGCATAGGCAAGCCAGAAGCTCCCCCTCAGGGCCGTGTCTTTCTGCTGGCGCGTGCCCTCTGCACTATGGCAGCCTTGCTGCTCTGTGTTGCCCCCAAAGTAAGCGCCGCCCAGGATGTTCCCTCTGAGCAACCCCTGATTGTGGCTGCTCAAAAGAACGACGCCACCGCCCGCGCGGGCAACGTGGAAGGCGCGGTTAACGAAAACAGCGCCAGCGTTCCCGCCCTGCCGCCTATACCGCAGACCTTGACGCCAGCCACCACCCCCGGCGCACCCGCTTCCAACGGCACCCCGCCCGCCGCTGCCGGGGCCGAACCTGCCTCCGCTGGAACTGCTCCTGCTCTGACTACGCCTGCCCCCGCCCTGGACGCGTCCAACCAGACCACAACGGTTGCAGTGCCGGGCGTGACCGCACCGGTTTCGTTTTCCGCCGGAGTTGACGAACAGGGCAAGCCCGACTGGCGGCAACTGGAAGCCGGGCTGGATTTTGGCCAGTTTCGCCTCAATGACAGCGAAGCCCTGCTCACGGCCCTGCGCATCGACCCTGCCCACTTCAATTTTATTCTCTGCGCCCGCTCACAGGATGGCGGCCCGCTGCGCTCGCTGAACCAGTGGGCGGAGCAGTACAATCTTTCCGCAGCCATCAACGCCAGTATGTATTTGCCCGACGGCGTGACCAGCACGGGCTATATGAAGCAGGACGACCATTTCAACAACAAGCGCGTGGTGCAGCGGTTCGGGGCCTTTTTTGTTGCCGGGCCCACCAGCCCGGAACTGCCGGGAGCCGCCATCGTGGACCGTGACGACCCGCAGTGGGAACAGCACATAGGCCAGTACCGCCTGGTCATCCAGAACTACCGCATGACCAGCGCCGACAGGCGTATCCTGTGGTCGCCCGGCGGACCGCACTACTCTATTTCCGCGGTAGCTCAGGACGGCGAAGGGCGCATTCTTTTTCTCCACTGCCGGCAGCCTGTGGAGGCTTACGCCTTTGCCCAGCAACTTCTGCACCTGCCCCTCAACATCCGCACTGTCATGTATGTGGAAGGCGGCGGGCAAGCTGGCCTGCTGGTGCGCTCAACCCACTGGAGGCACGAACTGGCGGGACTGAGCGCTGCGGGCCTGCTGGTAACAGGCGACATGCGCGCCTTGCTGCCCAATGTTCTGGGCGCAGTACGCCGCCCTGCCCCTGTTGAAGAGATGCAGAGCGGCGAACAAAAGCCCTCTGTTTCCGAGCCGTCTTCAGAAGAGGATATTTCTTCTGAAAGCCAGCCCCAGCAGCCCGCTCCCTAGAGCAGATTACTTTGAGGATATAATTCCCCAAGTTTAAGACAGACTCGCTGCGGCATTTAACCGCGCAAATAAATAGCGCTACGCCTTCACGACGGACGCTTGCTCACGCAACCGCCTGAGCACTTCAAAGTCGAAATGCTCCAGCCTTGGGCGGCACCGTCGGCAGGCCGGCATGTGGCGGGCCTAAATAGTATCTTTTTAGTAATAATTACTATTTTTCATAAAAAGGGCTTTACTTTGGCCCGAACTTCTTACAGAATATTAGTTGGTATCCGGGGCTGCTTGTGCGAATGCGAAGCTGAAAAGCCCCCCGTTCGGCAACACCGACGGCAACCTATATCGAGGCCTATGTCGGCCTAAACGTAAGTGAGGAAACCATGCCCAAGCATCTGGAAGTTTATAAATGTACTCATTGCGGCAACATCGTTGAAGTTCTGCATGGTGGCGGAGCCGACCTCGTTTGCTGTGGCGAGCCCATGAAGCATATGGTAGAAGGCGCTACTGACGGTGCCATGGAAAAGCATGTGCCCGTGATTGAAAAGGTTGACGGCGGCTATCTTGTAAAAGTGGGCAGCGTCCCTCACCCCATGGAAGAAAAGCACTGGATCGAATGGATTGAGCTGCTGGCCGACGGCAGAAGCTACACCAAGTTCCTTAAGCCCGGCGAAGCGCCCGAGGCCTTTTTTGCCATTGACGCCGCCAAGGTGACTGCACGCGAATTTTGCAATTTGCACGGCCACTGGAAAGCTGAAAACTAGATCTCACAAGTCCGTACTACAAAAGCGCGGATTCCGCGCCACTTCCCAAGGAGGATTCCAATGCAGAAATACGTATGTGCTGTTTGTGGTTATGAATATGATCCCGCCGAACACGACAACGTGCCTTTCGACCAGCTGCCTGATGACTGGTGCTGCCCTGTTTGCGGGGTGAGCAAGGATCAGTTCAGCCCGGCCTAATTCCGGTCTTTTCCTGTACTTTTCCCCGCTTTGCCGCAACTTGTGGCAAAGCGGGGCTTTTTGTAAAAAGGAAGACCCAACACTCCGGAGAAAATGATGCAACCTGTTGAAATTAAAAAAGACATCTTCTGGATAGGTTATGTGGACTACGACCACCGGGACTTTCACGGGTACTCCCGCTCCCCGGACGGTTCCACATATAATGCCTATCTCATCAAGGACGAAAAAAACGTTCTGATGGACACGGTAGCCTCTGGCTGCGAAGGCACCCTGCTGTGCCGCATGGCCAAGGTGCTGGATCCTGAAAAAATCGACTACATCGTATGCAACCACATGGAGCTCGACCACGCTGGCGCTCTTGAGACCATTGTGGAACGCTGCAAGCCCGAGAAAATTTTTGTCTCCCAGGCTGGCCTCAAGTCTATGGCAGGCTATTTTGCGTGCAAAGACTGGCCCGTACAGGCCGTAAAAAGTGGCGACACCGTCAGCATCGGCAAGCGCACCATCGTTTTTCAAGAAACGCGCATGCTGCACTGGCCTGACAGCATGGTCTCATACATTCCTGAAGAAAGGCTGCTGGTCAGCAACGACATCTTCGGCCAGAATATTGCCAGCTCCGCACGCTTTGTGGACGACTTTGGCGATGACAGCGAATACCTGCGCCGCGTCAAGGAATACTACTACAACATCGTACTGCCCTACTCGCCAATGGTGCTCAAAACTCTGCCCATTGTGGAACAGCTGGACATAGACATGATCGCCCCTGACCACGGTCTCATCCACCGTGGCGAAAAGGCTGTGCGCAACATCGTCGACATGTACCGCACAATGGCCGAGCAAAAGCCCCAACAGCGCGCGCTCATTTTCTACGACACCATGTGGCAGTCAACGGAATCTATGGCCTACGCGGCTTGCAGCGGCCTGGAAGAAAACGGCGTGCCCACGCGCATCATGTCAGTCAAGAGCAACCACCACAGCGCAGTTATGACCGAACTGGCCGACTGCGGCGCGGTGCTGGCTGGTTCGCCCACCCACAACAACACCATCCTTCCCCTGGTGGCCGCTCAGTTGACCTACATGAAGGGTCTGCGGCCCCTGAACCGTGTGGGCGGTGCCTTCGGCTCCTTCGGCTGGTCCGGGGAAGCTCCCAAGCAGTTGCAGGAACACCTTGCCGGCATGAATATGGAAATGCCTGCCGAACCCGTGAAGTGCAACTGGCGGCCCGACCGCGACGTGCTCAAGGCTTGCCACGAACTGGGCAAGACCATTGCCGAAACGCTTAAAAAGAAGTGCCAGGAAGGCTAAATTCCTTACACTTCCTCTTCAGTGAGAAACAGGGCCGACGGCAACAATGCTTCCGTCGGCCTTTTATTTTGGGCAAGCCACGCTCGTGCACATGTTGCCGCAATATTGCCGTGTCCGGTTGTGCCGCAGCCTTTGCGGTACCGTTCAAGTGAGCTGCCAGGGCTGCTACTGCCTGCCCTACAGCTACCGTGGGCAGAAGCCGAGGACTTTTCACTGCCCCCCCCCAACAAGCATGGTAGCGATATTCCGATATATACAAAGAAAGGCAGCGGGAGCTTTGCTCACACTGCCTTTAATCTTGGCCCGGCACAACGGGGCCGAAGCAAATCACTGGCTTACGGATGGCACTTCGACTTGGCGCAACCGGTAAGATCCTTCTTGAGGTCAGGCTTTTCGGCCACAACCTTGCTATGGCATTCTGCGCAGTTGGTGTGCTTGAGCCCTGTCTTGGTGTGGATCACGTAGAACAGGCTCTTTTCACCCTTTTTGGCGGTCAGGTCGTCATGGCAGCCTGCGCTGCCGCATTTGGCGAAGCTTTCCTTACCGTCAACCAGATGGTGACAGGTCACGCATTCCACTTTTTCATGAGGAGCGTGGGGAAACATGACGGTTTTCTGGGAGCCCTTGATTTCTACCGGCTTGTCAGGTGCAGCGGGTGCAGCCCAAGCACTCACGGCAAAGATCAGGGCCAGCATACAGGTGAGAGCAAAGATTTTTTTCACGGCAGTCCTCCAAGGTAAAAAACAACACATGAGAATTGCAATAACCTTACGGCCAGTGAGGAAACGTGTCAATGGAGCCCATGAAATACATTTTCAAGTTGTTCAGGCACTCATAGCTGCCTTTTGCGTGCATATCCCCTTGGTGTAAGCATATATGACCCAAGAGATCGGCTTTCACTGTTACCAATAATGAGCAGAGAAAGCATGTCCACCTGTGTTGCATCAAAGCTGTCCAGCCTGTGTACGCTCACGCTCTGTTCAGGACGGTAAGCCTGGCGCACCAATCCAACGGGACACTGCGGTTCACGAAAGCGGCGAGCCAGCGTCAGGGCGGTGTCCAGATGACCGGGGCGTCCCTTGGAACGCGGGTTGTATATGGCGCAGACAAAGTCTGCCTCAAGGGCCGCCGTAAGTCTTTTGACAATGGTTTCCCACGGGGTGAGCAGATCGCTCATGCTGATGCAGGCAAAGTCGTGCGTCAGAGGCGCACCAAGCAGGGCTGCCGCCGCGCACACGGCAGGCACTCCCGGCACCACGCCAAAGGGAATGTGATCAACAAGGCCGCGATATTCCAGGACCTCAAGGGCAAGACCAGCCAGAGCGTAGATGCCGGGATCGCCCGAGCAGACAAGGGCCGTGGCCTGACCAGCCAAAGCGGCGTCCACTGCGGCTTCACAGCGCTCTGTCTCGTGCCGCATGCCCGTGCTGATGCGCTGCTTGCCTTCAAGCAGCCCCGGTGGAACCATATCCATATACAGATGATAGCCCGCCACGCACTCGGCCCGCTCCAGAACGGCGCGGGCCTGCGGCGTAAGGCAGTCGGCGTGGCCGGGGCCAAGGCCCACCACATGCAGGCTGGCTGCTTGCGTCATGATTTACCCTTCTTAGTGCAGATTAACTTTGAAAATATGTATTTTCAAAGTTTAATACACGCTCGTTACAGCGTTTAATCGCTCAAATAAATAGCCGTGCTTCATCCGTAGCTTCGCACGTCGCAACGCCTGAAGCTGCGCTTACGCCTCCACAGCGGGCGTCTGCTCACGCAGCCACCTGAGCATTTCAAAATTGAAATGCTCTAGCTGTGGTCGGCATTGGCATGAGCATTCGGGTGCTCTTCTTCAAAGGCCAGAGCCACCGCAATCGTCAGTTGTGACTGAAAAATTTCCTTGGCCAACAACAGCCGGGCCACACCCGTGCCATCTTCTCCACGGGCTGCCAGCAAGGCTGCGGCCTCACACACGCTGAACGGCGGCTGCCCAAAACGCCGCCCTGCCGCTTCTGAAGGATTGGGCACAGGACACTTGGCCAGCCGGGCAGAATCAAAACCCTGAAGAGGCACATCAAGGCGGGCGGCAAGCTCTCGCAATGCCCGTTCCTGCAATTTCTCTGTCACTGTGCTCAACGCGGCGATGGCCTGCGGCTCCAGGCCGTGGATGGCAAAAAATTCATTTAACGCAGCCAACGCCATTCCCGGCGGCAGATCCTTGCGGCAGCCAAGGCC
The DNA here is from genome assembly GCA_023386035.1 of Pseudomonadota bacterium. Lineage (GTDB taxonomy): Bacteria > Desulfobacterota > Desulfovibrionia > Desulfovibrionales > Desulfovibrionaceae > Desulfovibrio. The sequence goes on along the minus strand of JAEWKM010000017.1, from coordinate 61,492 downwards.
CACGTAAAGACGCGGCACTGCGACACGCAAAAGCCCCTCGGCAAGTGGCAACCGCCGCCAATGCGCGGCAAGCAGAGGCGGCGCGTGCGCCTCACGTTTGCCAGCCAGCAAGGATTGCGGCAGAGCCATCGCTGTGGTTTCGCAGGGCACAGGCGTCAGCGAAGCATGCTCCGGCACCGCCCCGCAGGGGTCCCAAACTTCCAGGCTTTCGCCCTCCAGCAGAGCCGCCTGGGCGCGCGGCAACCGCTGCCAATCCACAATTCGCAGGCCAGCCTCACGCAAAAACAGATCAAGCGCCAGAGGATGCCCACCTGTGGACAGATTTCCGCCTGAAGCCAGGGCACTACCTTCGTTCTCGATCAGGGTAGCGTCGCTTTCTGCCATAACATCAGAAGCTGTTGTAATTACTGGCGTGGCCCGAAGCAACTGCGCCACATGGCGGGTCAGTTCGTTACCGCCGCCCCAGTGGCCGGAAAGAAGGCTGATTACATAATTGCCCGCCGCGTCCAGCACCAGCACGGGCGGGTCCAGGCTCTTGTGGGTCAACAATGGGGCCAGGGCGCGCACCGCAATGCCAGTGGCCCCAATAAACACATGCGCGCCATACTGCTGGTAAGTTGTGGAAAGAAACTCTCCCAATCTGTGAAAGGGCTGCGCGTCCGGCGAGCAAATGCGCTCGGGCATGAATATGCGGCAATCGGCCAGGCGGCCCCCCTTGGGGCTTGTCCAGGGTTTTCCGGCTACCAGCGATTTGAGCCGCCGGGCCAGGGGCAAGGCGGAAGCGCTCAGGGCATAGCAGGCAAGAGATTTCTTTTCAAAAACAGGATGCACAGGGCCTCCGGCGGTCTGCCGCCGTAAGTGACTTGAGAGCGCGGCGCTGTAAACAAAAGAACGCGTCGCGTGAATAAAAGACTGTGGCCGGGAATCCTTACCGGAACCCCGGCCACCATATTCAGGCCTGCGTGCGGTCTGCAGGTTTCAACTTTCACGGTGCTGCGCCTGGCTAGTGCGGCTGGCAGGGTCGGCATGTTTTAGTGCGTACCGTCATCCCCGCCAATACAGATACCAACGTCGCCCGGGGCATTTCAATTTGAAAATGTATCCCCGAAAGTTGTTCTGCTTTAGCCACACCGCGTTGCAGCGTCAGAGCATTAAACTTTTTTAAAGCTAAAATGCTCTAGAAGAGAACCTTACGGGCTGCGTCCAGCGCCCGGCTGAAGTCGTCGTCCGTATGCGCGAAGGACACCATACCGGTTTCATAGCCCGAAGGCGCAAGATAGATACCCTGGGCGCGCATCTGCTTATAAAAACTGGTGAAGAGCTTTTGATCGCACTTTTGCGCGCTGGCGAAATCCGTCACTTCGTGTTCGCTGAAATAGGGGCAGAACATGGACGCCAGAGTCGGCATCTGCAAGGGCACGCCCTTGGAAGTGATGATGTCGCGCAGGCTGAGAGCGAACGCGCGCGTGCGGTCTTCAAGGGCGGCATAATCGGACTTTTTGAGAATGCCAAGCGTGGCCAACCCTGCGGCCATAGCCAGCGGATTGCCCGAAAGCGTGCCCGCCTGATACACGCCGCCTCTGGGCGCGATCAGTTCCATAAACCGCCGCTTGCCGCCAAACGCCCCAACGGGCAGGCCGCCGCCGATGATCTTGCCAAAGGTGGTGAGGTCGGGATCAACCTTGAAGCGAGCCTGCGCACCGCCAAAGGCCGCGCGAAAGCCCGTGATGACTTCGTCAAAAATAAGCAGGCTCTGGTGCTGGTCGCATATGGCGCGCAGGCCTTCAAGAAAGCCGGGTTTGGGCAGCACGAGGCCCATATTGGCGGCCACGGGCTCCACGATGATGGCGGCGATGCTTTCGCCGTGCCGGGCAAAGCATTCCTTGACCGCGTCCAGATCATTGTAGGGAGCCAGCAGGGTGTCGGCCACCACGGCGGCGGGCACCCCTGGCGTGCCGGGAATGGAAAAGGTGGCCAGCCCCGATCCGGCAGCAGCCAGGAAGGGGTCGGCATGCCCGTGGTAGCAGCCCACGAACTTGAGTACCTTGTCGCGCTTGGTGACCGCACGGGCCAGACGCAAGGCGCTCATGGTGGCCTCGGTGCCGGAATTGACCATACGCACCATTTCAAGACTGGGCATGGCGGCCACCACAGCTTCGGCCAGCTTTACCTCGTCTGGACAAGGCGCGCCGTAGCTGGTTCCACGGTGGGCGGCATCGCACACGGCGCGGGTGACGGAAGGTTCGTCATGTCCAAGGATCATCGGGCCCCAGGAGAGCACAAAGTCGATGTACTGGCGTCCGTCCACATCTGTGAGGTGGCAGCCGTGGGCTTCGGCGATAAAGAGCGGCTGGCTGTCCACATTGTGGCAGGCCCGCACAGGGCTATTGACGCCGCCGGGAATGACCGCCTGGGCTTTTTCAAAGAGCTGGCGCGAGGTCGTATCCATTCTGGTCTCCTTTAGAGCATTTTGCACTTGAAATAGCCGCGTTACGACGGGCAAAGCTCGCCTACGCCTATTTCGTGGCAAGAGTTTGCACGCAAACCCTTGCAGAACAATTGATTCATTTCATTCGTAAGTTGCTCTAGATAGCGTGGTCGCGGGAGCAGGTTTCATTCTTTAGCATGCAAGGCGCGTCTGCTTTGAAGCAAGGCACTCTGTTCGTTACCCAACTGAAAAGCAGACACAGCCTGATGCCGTTAAAGAGCGAAAACCCGCGCGTGACATCATTGTCTAGAGCAGACTAACTTTGAAAATGTGTATTTTCAAAGTTTAATACACGCTCGTTACGGGGTTTAATCGCGCAAATAAATAGCGCTTATGCCTCCACGGCGGGCGTCTGCTCACGCAGCCACCTGAGCATTTCAAAATTGAAATGCTCTAAGCGAAATAGGTCATAGAAATTTTTTTCAGTTCCTTGAGGCTGCGCAGGATAGCGTGTTCCTTCAGGTCCGTATCGCGCATGATGTCATCCACCACGCTCAGGCATTCCGCCTCACTGCGCCCGTGAATCATTGTATAAAGCTCGTAGGGCCAGTCAGCGGCGGAGCTTGGGCGATAGTAGACATGCGAAATATGGTCGTACTCGGCCACTTTGCGGCCGCACTGATCCACCTGTTCAGGACTAACCTTCCAGGCCACCATTGCGTTATGTGTCCAGCCTGTTTTCTGATGCTTGATGCTCGCCCCAAAACGGCGGATAGCGCCCGACTCCTTAAGACGGCAAAGCAGTTCAAGCACTTGTGCTTCGCTTATTCCTGCCTGCTCCGCCACATCGGCGTAAGGAGTGAGGCTGTCGGGCAGATTATCCTGCACAATGCGCAGAACCGCCTGTTCTTCTGGGCTGAATTGATGGCTCATGAGTTCTCCAGGTAAACAAAGAAGAAGCCGCGCTGCTTATGGCGCGGCAGCCGGGTGAGTCCACGGGCACGCTGGTCCGGCCCGGCATAGCGCCGGGCCGGACGAAAAACATAATTAGCGCGTAAATGAACGGGCAAAAAGATTCTGAATGGCCACGCGGCCATTGTCTTCAAGAAAACGCGTGCCAGTGGCGGCGAAATGCGCGCTCTCAATGGTGGGGTTTTCCACCTGCGCCCACTTATCCTTCTGCCAAGTATACCAGCCATTTCTGGGCTGATCAAAAACCAGCAGAGGTTTGTTGCATATCTTGGCGAATTCCGCGCCCCATCCTGTACCGCCCTTGACCGTTCCGTCGGGCTGAATGGCGCCCACCACAACGATCTCCTCGCCGCTGCTGACCTGCCAGCAAATGGACTGCAACACCTTGCGGAACAGGGGCGCCCGCGTGTACTCGCGGTTCATGAGGCGCGAAACATAGGTAAGGCTTACGTCTTTCAGAGCCAGTTCCTCTGAAGTCAGTACACGCACGCCACGCGTACGCTCAATCTGATGGCCTTCAAAACCGTAGTTCACTTCTTCCATGCCCCAGCTTTCAGCCAAAGCACCGAAAAACTGTTCCGTTCCGGCGGCTCCGCCGCTGTAAAGCACACATTGTTTGGGGTTGAGCATGCTGCCTCCTCAAGGATTGTTGCGCCGGGCAAAATTACGGATGGTAGTCTGTTTATCCGGCGGAAGCGTCATGCCCCATCATGGCAAAAATTACAGCGCTCGGCAAGGCGGGTCGAACAAAGAAGTGCCCGGCATGACTGGCCCTCAGCCCTCATGCTGCTGGCCATAGCAACATCGCTTTCCGTACCCTGCCGACTTTGCAGGCAAAGCGTGCCGCATGTGCGCAAAAGCAGATTTGTTGTTGAAATGCCAGGCCACAAAAAGCCATAGCCCGCAATTACAATATATTTATTGTTGTATGCCCAGATTACCACAAAAACGGACACTCGCCGTGACTGCGCACACGTTGCTTGAAGCGGTACGGTACTGGCTTATGCGCTGCGATACTGAAGGCGGACGGTTGGCGTAGGGCATTTTGCCTTTGAACGACATAACATTGCAAAGGCCGCCTGCTTTAACCGTTGCGACGGTCCTGAAGGTGCATGCCGCACAAAGACTTTCTGACTCAGGGGCGGAGGCTATACCCTACATCAGGCAGGCCAATGCACGTTATAGACATGAGACTTGCCATAAAGAGATCGGGAGAGAGAGCAAAAGGGAAAAGCAGTAGAGGCATGGAAAGCGGAAGATGCAGCCAGCAAAGAGAGGCTGCAAGGTGCGGACGGGCAGAAGCGCAGGTAGCCTTGGCCGCCTGCGCCGCTGAGAGCGGGCTCGTCAAACCCATGAGGGGGTATACCATTCAGGGAGTTGCCGGGCCCGCCAAATCAAATAAATCCTGAAACCCAGCCGCATGCAACACCTGCCCCGTGGGCGCAGCGCCAATGCAGCGAGGACTGCAACAAACAAAAAACGCCCCAGTTGCCAAGGGCGTTAAGGTCCGTTGCCTAGTCCTAGTAGCGGGGCTGGCGAGGAGCCCTGGGTTTGGCTTCGTTGACGCGCAAAGTACGTCCACCAAAGCTGAAGTTGTCAAGAGCTTCAATGGCGGAATCGGCTTCGCCGTCTTCCATTTCCACAAAGCCAAAGCCACGGGCACGGCCGGTATCCCTGTCGCTAACGAGTTTCACAGACAGAACGCTGCCGTATTCGGCAAAAAGATCCTGAACTTGTTCTTCAGTAGCAGACCAGGGAAGGTTCCCGACATAAATGGACTTGGACATGAAACACCCTCACAAAAAAAACAATCTTCCCGCGCTCCCATCCGATAAAACGTATTACCGGTACGCGGCACATGTCAGTCACAGAAACACGCTTTTTCGAGCTTGTCAACGAAAGTACAAAAAAAAGTTGGCATTGCGCGCTTTTTGCACGATAAAAACTCGGGAGATAGAGAAATAATTGGAACTTTTTGATAAAAGATGTTCAGTTTTGACAGTGCGTTATCATTTTCAGCATCTGTTAAACCAAAAGTTTCTTCCATACTTCAAGGCAATACAACATATAAATCAGAGTAATTACATTGGATAGATCCTGTCTGACCCATCAGTTACATATATTGTGCGTACAAACAGTACTGTATAAGTCTCCATTCTGCCTTTAAAAATCCACTGATAAAGCGCGACAATCGTCTGTGAAATTAAGCGCAATAACGAACAAAACACCCGCCCAATGTCTCTACTTCAGGCGCTCTTTTGTACCTGACGGAGATTTTTTATACAATAAATACTTACAACAACCTATAATTACATCTATTTTAAAACATCATACCTGCTTCTTTCAGTCCAAATACGATATTGTGATCTTTATTGCCACTACCCTCTTTGTCTCAGCCAGTTACTCAAACGATGGTTTCCTTTCTGCGCAATCAGTATGACAACATACCAGTATAAACGCGGACTTCTACTTTTTAACAATAGATCACTTTATCTATAAAAAAATATAAATGCCCTAGCATTATACGCTGCTACAACGCCAGAGCAGATTTATTTTTGGCTTTTGCAGAAAGCACACAAAGGCAAGCGCGCAGGGCATCCGCACTGAAAATACGTACACATGCCTGGGCCGGCACGACTTGGAGCATTTTACCCTTAAAAAGTTTAAATACTCTAACGCAGCACAAGAGTGCAGCGCGCCGCAACGAGGCGTGGATCATGCCGAAAATAGCTTTGTATGGCAGAATGACAACGTTGAAATGCAATGCATTGCAACGTTAATCCGCCCAGGAAGAAGTGTGTAGCAAAGAGAATGGAAAAAAGAGGCGGCTAGCCACCTTCAGAAGGAGGCGGCGACCAGTCAGGGGCCATATCCTCAAAGGAAGTGTACGGCGACATGTACATAAGTTCCGCCACGCCCACAGGGCCGTTGCGCTGCTTGCCAATAATGATTTCAGCCACGCCCTGGGGCGGGCGCTCGGCAGGCTTGACAAACTTGTATACGTCGTCACGGTAAACAAACATGATAACGTCCGCATCCTGCTCAATAGCGCCGGATTCGCGCAAGTCAGAGAGCATGGGCCTTTTGTCGCTTCGCTCTTCAACCTTACGGTTCAGCTGCGAAAGAGCCACCACAGGCACCTGCATTTCCTTGGCGAGTCCCTTGAGGGAGCGGGAAATATCTGAAATTTCAAGTTCGCGCGAGTCGGTGCGGCGGCTGGTGCGCATAAGCTGCAGATAGTCCACCACAACCATGCCCAGGCCCTTGTCTGCCTTGAGGCGACGGGCGCGGGCGCGCAGTTCAAGCGTGGTCAGAGCTGGTGTGTCGTCGATAAATATGGGCGCGCGGGCCACGACATCCGCAGCGGCATAGAGGCGTTGCCAGTCGTCGTCAGTCAGCATGGACGGGCGGCGCAGCTTGGAAAGATCCACCTTGCCCCACACCGCCAGCATGCGCTGCATGAGCTGTTCCTTGCTCATTTCAAGCGAAAATACCGCTACAGGGACATTTTGGCGCACGGCAGCGTGCAGCGCCATACACATCGAAAAGGCCGTCTTGCCCATACTGGGGCGGGCCGCAACGATGATGAGGTCAGAAGCCTGAAGTCCGGCAGTGAGCTTGTCCAACCGGGTGTAGCCAGTGGTGACGCCAGTGATGACGTCTTTGGCATCGGCCAGACGGGAAAGATTGTCGAAAACTCTGTCCAGCAGTTCCCGGGTGGGGGTAAAGTCGCGCCCGGAAGTACGCTGCGAAATAGCAAAAACCGCCTGCTCAGATTCATCAAGCAGCGCGCCAACTTCCAGCGAGGCATCATAGCAGTTGGTGATAATACCGGAGCAGGCTTCAATGAGGCCACGCTGCAGCGCCTTGTCGCGCACGATGGTGGCATAATATTCGGCATTGGCTCCAGACACTACGGCCTGTGCCAGATCGCCCAGATACACCGCCCCGCCGGCTTCTTCAAGAGCATTGCGGCTTTTCAGCATTTCTGCCGTAGAAAGCAGGTCGATAGGGGCGGATTTGCGGTACAGCTCAAGAAAAGCACTGAAGATAGTGACATGGGCTGGCAGGTAAAAATCTTCAGCCGCAAGCTGGTCCACAATGGCGTGCATGAGCTGTGGACGCATGAGCACACCGCCCAGAACAGCCTGTTCCGATTCTACGCTGTGGGGTGGAACCCTGCGTAGCAAATCAGCTTCGGCCCTGTCTGCAGCGCTGCCCTGATTGCCCTGACGGCCCTTAAAACCGCCCTGCCCCTGCTGGCCGCCTCTGGAACCACGGCCAGTGCCGTTCTGCCCAAAAGGCGCGCCCCCGGCCTCATGACCGGGGGCGGAGCCATTATCACTGTGGGAAACCACTACATCCCCTATTGGGCAGCCTCGGCTTCTTCAGCAGGAGCTGCAGGAGCGGGCTCGTCTTCATAGGACTGGTGGTCGGACACGACCTTCACCGGCACCACGGCGATAACGCTGGGGTGCAGACGAACGCGCACGGGGTGTTCGCCCAGGGTGCGGATAGGAGCGTCCATAAGAATGCGACGGCGGTCAACTTCCACACCAAGGGCGGCAATAGCGTCGCCGATGATGGTGGTGGTAACAGAACCGTACAGCCTGTCGTTTTCGCCCACATGCATGGTGATAACCACGTCAAGGGCTTCCAGACGAGCCTGCATTGCATGAGCTTCGCCACGCTGGGCATCCATGCGTGCCTGGAGCTTTTTGTGCTCCTGCTCAAAGACTTTCAGATTGGCCGGAGAGGCCACCATGGCCAAACCCTGGGGCAACAGGAAGTTGCGGCCATAACCGGGTTTGACTTCAACCACATCACCAAGACTGCCGAGATTTTCAACGTCGGCGCGAAGTATCAGTTTCATATGCGCCTCCTAGATGTTGCTCTTTTTCTTGACACCGGAATCATGCGTAGCCGTGTAGATAAGCAGAGCCATCTGACGCGAACGCTTGATTTCACGGGTCAGCAGGCGCTGGTGATGCGCGCAGGTGCCGGTGATACGACGGGCGATGATCTTGCCGCGCTCGGTGATGAAGTCGCGCAGAACATCAGGACGTTTGTAGTTCAGGGGCAGGTCTTTGTCTGCGCAGAAGCGGCAGAACTTGCGACGGGGGGCAAATTTCTTCTTGAAGGCCATGCTACGCAACCTCCCCGGCCACTTCATCGGCCAGCTTGACGGTCACAAACTTGAAAATGCCGTCAGTCATGCGAATGTTGCGTTCCAGTTCGGCAATAAGGGTAGCCGGGCTCTGGAACACCAGACGCACATAATAACCGCGCATCAGTTTGCGCACCGGGTAGGCGAGATCGCGCATGCCCCAGTTGTCCACTTCTTCCATGGCGCCCTTCTCACGCTCGATAACCGCTGTGAGGGTATTGATGATGCCCTCGCGGTTTTCGGCGGAAAGCTCCGGGGAAAGGAGCAGCAGGGTTTCAAATTTCCGCATTGTGTTTCTCCTTTTGGATTGACAGCTCGCACACACGGGTGCGGGCAAGGAACGAGTTGTATACTGCCCGGCAATCGCGCTGTCAAGCCTTGGACGCAAAAGAGTCTGCCCATCAAAGCTGTGCGCCTGAAGCCGCCCGGCAGTTCCAGGCCACCCAACACAGAAGAGCCAGGAAAGATCAGGAAGAATGTGACGGTTTTTCTGTCATCAGGCAAAAATCATTATTGATCCAATCGCGCAGAATCGACACGCCCTCATCGTCTACCCGGTCCCACGAGCTGTGCCCACAGCAGTCTGTAAGCCAAACCTGCACAAAGCGCAGCCGCAGCGAAAGCCGGCGCAAAGTGGCGCTGTAAAGGCCTTCTACACACTGGCAAACCACGGGGGTCGCGCAACGTTTACGGCCTTGCCCGTTGAGCACAACGCAAAGCAGCATTTGCGCCCCCTTAAGGCTACGGTAGCGGTCGTTTTCTTCCACGTTGTCAACTTCAATACGCGCCCCGCTGGCAGAAATATTGATAAGCCTCAACCGTGAGTCACAATTTGCCCTGAAAGAAAAATCCGCTGGCCCCAATTCACGCCAGTGCTTGGGCAATTTGCCCCGCAACCACAAATCAACAGACTGCACCATATTGCCGGAAGGAAAGACCCGCTCATGCTTGCGCAGGCTTCGCTGCACATAGGCATGGGGCAGATCAATCTCTATTTCGCAGTTACGATTTTCAGAGTCACAATGATTACTGATGATCTGGGTTTTGCACAGAAAACCCGCCCGTGCGAGGCCCGGAGGCATTTTGAACGTGTTGACAAGAAGGGAATGGGGGAGGCTGAAATAGATGAGGCATTGCTCGCCGTTAAGCGCGTCCGGCAAAAAATTGATGCCGGATACAAGCAGGACTCTTTTTCCGCGCAACGCCTTGATGCGGCAATATACGTTGTCCATTTGACGATTACGGGACGTGAACAGTATTTCTACACACACCTGATGCTTTAAGGCCGCACTCAGTAACGCACCGACAGAAGCCTTTGCTGGGGCGGCCTGACCGGAAAAGCGTTTGAAGCGGCTAAAGAAAAGCATCATCCTTCCTCGTGTGGGGAAAGCCACCCCATTTTATAGAACAACCTCAATAAAATACATATTAATAGATCAATATGTATCTATGCAAATTTTGTCAAATAACCCGTGGCTGCACAAGCATGAAGTTTGGGCCTTATCGGCAAGCCGAAACTACACATAATAATGCTCCACTACAATGGCTCTCTAGCCGAAACCCCGCACTCCGCCGCACGCTGACAAGCCAGCCCTCTTGCATCTGATGCCGCTTGCATATACTGTGCGCCGCATGTCTGATTCCATATTTACCATTGAACACAAGGACGGGGCCGCACGAGCCGGAACCCTGCGCACGGCCCACGGGGTCATACCTACACCCATATTCATGCCCGTAGGCACTGTGGGTTCGGTCAAGGCCATTGCGCCCGACGACCTGGCAGCCATTGGCGCGCCCATTATCCTTGGAAATACCTACCACCTGTACCTGCGCCCCGGCGACGAACTGGTGGCCCGGCGCGGCGGCCTGCACGAATTTGCGTCATGGCCCGGCTCCATTCTTACGGACAGCGGAGGTTTTCAGGTTTTCAGCCTCAGTTCGCTTCGCAAAATCCGTGAAGAAGGCGTGGAGTTCCGCTCGCACCTCGACGGTTCGCGGCACCTCTTTACACCTGAAAAGGTGCTTGAGATCCAGCGCAACCTCAATTCGGACATTATGATGGTGCTGGACGAATGCGTGCCCTACGGCGCGGACTACGACTATACGGCAAAATCCCTGGCCCTCACCACGCGCTGGGCACAGCGCGCCAGAGCGGCGTACCCGGCAGGCACGGCGCACAATCTGCTTTTTGGCATCACCCAGGGCGGCTTTCATAAAGACCTGCGCAAGCGCTCCATTGAAGAGCTTTGCGGCATGGACTTTGACGGCTTTGCCATCGGCGGTCTTTCAGTGGGCGAACCCAAGGCGCAGATGTACGATCTGCTCTACCACACCGCCCCCCTGCTGCCTGGGCACAAACCCCGCTATCTTATGGGGGTCGGCACCCCGCTGGACATCGCCAACGGCATCAACGCCGGGGTGGATATGTTCGACTGTGTGCTGCCCACGCGCAATGCCCGCAATGGCACGCTCTATACTTCTGTGGGCAAGATCAACATCAGGCGCAAACAGTTCGCCGAAGATGACGGGCCTCTGGATCCCAATTGCAACTGCTACACCTGCCGCACCTTTTCACGGGCCTACCTGCGGCATCTGTACGCCAGTCAGGAACTGCTGTCCTTCCGGCTCAACTCCCTGCACAACCTCACCTATTTTCTCGACCTTGCCCGCAATGCGCGGCAGGCCATCATTGAAGGACGCTACACCGACTTTCTGGCAAAGATCACTGCGCTCTACCCCGATGAGGCAGCCAAAGCCGCCGAAGGCGCATAGCTTTTCACCGCTCACGATACGATGCGGGGCCTCCTTTGCTCCCCGCAGCCTCTTGTGGCATACTGTTTCGCGAAAACATTTCCGGCGCGCTTGGCGCGCCGGAAGTTCCACGGACCAAGCCACAACGAGGTCATAATGCAGTCCAGCTACAAATATTCCTTCACGCCTTCCACTGCCAGTAATCCCCTGAGCCTGCGGGGCATGGTCACAAGCCCCCACTACCTCGCCTCACAGGCGGGACGCGACATCCTGCGCCAGGGCGGCACCGCAGTGGACGCTGCCATTGCCGCCGCCGCCGTGCTTTCTGTGGTGTATCCCCACATGTGCGGCATTGGCGGTGACAACTTCTGGCTCATCTATGACGCCGCCTCACAAAGCCTGCGCTCGCTCAACGGCAGCGGACGGGCGGCGCGGGCAGCCACTGCCGCTCATTACACCGGGCGTGGACACAAGAGCGTGCCCACCCGTGGCCCTCTGGCGGCGCTGACCGTTCCCGGTGCTGTGTCCGGCTGGGGCGCGGCCTTTGAGCACAGCAAGAACACCATGCGGTCTCCTCTCAATTGGGCCGACTTGCTGGCCCCGGCGCGGGAACACGCAGAGGAAGGCTTTGCCGTATCCCACTCCCTGGCTGGTAGTCTGGCCTTTGTGAGCAGCGGCAAGCCCAACTACAGCCTGCATCAGTCCGACGACTTCCGTGATCTCTACTTTACGCCTGACGGGCATCCCCCGGTCTTTGGGGCTGCCATGCGGCTGCCGCAACTGGCAAAAACGCTGGCACGGCTTGCCTGTGACGGACCAAAAGAATTTTACGAAGGTCATACGGCGCGGGCCATTACCGCTGCCATGCAGCAGCAGGGAGGCCTGCTCACGCAGGAAGATTTGAGCAGTCACACGGCTGACTGGGCCGAGCCCCTGCACGTAAGCTACAGGGGCTACACGGCCTGCACGCCGCCGCCCAACTGTCAGGGCATGGCTACTCTTGAGATCCTCAACATCCTTAATCAGATGGATGTAAGCGCGTTGGGCGAGGGTACGGCTGACTATTATCATGTCATGGCCGAGGCCACCCGCGAGGCATTTATCGACAGACAACTCTATCTGACAGACCCGGAATTTGCCCACATTCCCACAGACCGCCTGCTTTCAAAAGAACACGGGCGTCAGCAGGCAGCGCGCATCAGCATGGACAAGTGCGCAGGCGTTTTACCGCCGCTGCCGCCCGGCGGCGACACCATCTGGCTTGGCGTGGTGGACGCTGCGGGCAACGCGGTATCGCTCATACAAAGCATTTATCATGAATTCGGTTCCGGCGTGGTGGCAAGTGACGCTGGCTTTGTGCTGCAAAATCGCGGCTGCGCCTTTGCTCTGGAGGCTGACCACGTCAACAGCCTGCTGCCGGGCAAGCGCACCCTGCATACCCTGACGCCCGCTATGCTGCTCAAGGACGGCCAGCCCCATCTTGTGTACGGCAGTATGGGAGGCGACGGGCAACCGCAAACTATCGCAGCTATGACCACCCGCATCGTGGACTTCGGCATGAGCCCGCAGGACGCCGTCAACGCGCCGCGCTGGCTTTTGGGCCGCAGCTGGGGAGCGGAATCCAACGACCTCAAGCTTGAAGGGCGCATTCCCGAAAGCGTTGCGCAGGAACTGCGCCGCCGTGGGCATGAAGTGCGGCAGGTAGAAAATTTTACAGAACTGATGGGGCACGCCGGGGCCATACTGCGTCGGCCCAACGGCATCTGGCAGGGAGCCACAGATCCCCGTGGGGACGGACAGGTGGCAGCACTTTAGAGCCTTTTTGGTTTGAAACACCTTGTGGGGAGGGACTCTTTTGAAAAAGGGTTGCCTCCCCTAAGTTATTTTTGTTTCTGCATGCTGCAAGGCGCATCCAGTCCAGAAACAGACTTCCACCAAGCCGTGACAGTCAAAACCAATTTTCGACCACCCCGTGCTCGCGCGGCACACTACCGCCAATGACGACTTGCGGCTCAACCGCTGAAACCTCCCATACCTACGCAGCCCCCTCACAACTACAATACTTCTCTTCCCTCTTCACATCGCACCAATCCCCTACCCGAGGCGATATGACTCCCTCATCTTGCCATTTCAGGCAAAGGCGGGCGATGGCATTGCGCGGCGCGCAGGGAGATCACCTGACCGGAGGGAGGGAAGCTCCCGAAGCAATAGCCGCGCAGCCCTCGCGAAATGATGGAATTTGGAAAGCCCTTGAAGGTTAACCCTTGGCCGTGGAGATATACGCTGGACCCAACGGGGGGGGCCTGTGTGATCCGGGGAGGAGTGCAGAGGGGGCCTCGGAGGGACAGCAGCCCCTAACAGGCCCCCTCTGCCGCCCGCCGCGCAGGCGGCCCAAACAACATAAGCGGGAAAGCCTCCGTGCCCACAGGGCAGCCCCATTCAAAAAACAAGCCGCAGGCCGCACACTACCGCCAATAACAACTCACGGTTCAACCACTGAAAACTCCCGCCCACACACCACTCCGCGCAGTTGCAACGCCCTCTTTCCCCTTCACTTTCTGCACATCCGCATATCCCTCGTTTATACAGCAAAAAAAGAGAGCCGCAGGCTTTGTCCTGTGGCTCCCGTAATTCTGAGGCTTTTCGTTATACAACGCCCGCAGAAAATACCGACTGCGGCATGGATAACAGTATTCCGCGCTAAAAACCTAGCTTATCCAACCGCTGAGCGCGTCCACGATTTTACGGGCCTGCTCTACGCTGGAAATGGTAAACTTGGACTGCTGGCGGTATTCGCCGGCGGATTTTTTATAACGCCGAATAACGTACGCGTCCGGCCCAAAATCGTCTTTTTCCGGCTGCCATTGCTGATACCGGAACAAAATGGTCGTCCACAGCCCCTTGCTCAGCACAACCTTGTCCAGCTCATTCACAAGGACCTGGCCGTTTTCTTCAAACTGTACTGTAAGTTCGTCAATGGTTTCGTTCAAAATGCTTTCTCCCTGCGGGGGCTATGGCCGCTCCTCCAACGGAGCGAAATTTATCCGGCGTAATTCGCCAGCAGACCTTTAACTGTTTCAGGAAGCTGAGGCACCTTCACCGACATTTCTGCCGGGCCGGGGCCATACTCGCTGGCGATGATCGTTCCCGAGGCGGACAGGACCATCAGGCACTCGGTCATGGTAAGATTTTGTCCAGAAGCTACCTTCCTGCCAAGCGTGGACAAGACACCTTCACTTATACTTAGGGGACTGATTTTACCAAATTCCATATGCTGCCTCCTAAACTTGTTGCATCAGGCTACATTTTTCGCCGCAGTACCGCAAGAGAAGAACAATCTACTGCCGCAACAGCATCAGAGCATACCGCTCCACCGGGGCAAAGTCGTCGGTAAGGGGCGGCGTATCAAAAAACAGAGGTTCCGCATGGCGTGTAGACAGCAAGGAGGCCACAGCTTCGCTTGCTGCCCCGCCTGCGGCTTGCGCCGTCAGCATTTCCTCTGTCACGCCGTCCCTTTTTTCGGGAAAGGCCACAACCATGAGGTTTTGCACTTCATCCGGCCTGTCCGGGCGCGACACGCAGTATACCTGCACCTCGGTGAACGCCCCTGTCAATGCCTTGTAGATGCCTTGAAACAAACGGCCATCTTCTCCGCTTACAGCGGAAATGACGTTCATGAGCAAAGCGCCGCCGGGAGCCACGGCCCGCCGTAAGGCCTGGGCAGCTTCCACCGTGCCCATCTGAAAGGGCACCGCGTAGTGCGAATTGAAAACATCCACAAAAACCAGATCATACTGTTCTTTCTGGCGGTTCAAAAACGCTCTGGCATCCTCGTGCCGTACCGTAAGGCGCGCGTCGTCTTCAAGGGCAAACCAGCGGCGCGCTGTATCGGTCATGGCCGGATCAATCTCCACCACGGTCATGCGCACTTCACCGGGCGCGGCCAAAGCCGATTTTCCTGCCAGAATCCACTTGGGCACGGAATAGCCCCCGCCGCCAAGCATGAGCACAGAACGGGCTTGGGGTACAAAATGGGGGCCAAGGGCGTAAAATCGCGTGTACTGAAAATAGAGATCCGCCGGGGCATCCAGATACATGCCCGACTGGCTGTAGCCGGGGTCTGTCGCCATCAGGCGCACGGCCCGCCCCCCTTCACCCCAGTCCACGCCTTCATAAATGCGGATGCTGTTATAGGGGCTTTCCACAAGGCGCATACCGCCCCTGTCTTCCTGCCAGCTTCCGTACATGCCGTTCACGACGGCCCCTATCAGGCACAAGGCCAGCAAGGCCGCGCGAACTTTGCCGCCTTTTGCCGCATTGCACAGCGAAATCGCCAACATGCACACGGCCACGCCCCACAAGATGCTGGCGCTGCCAAAAAAGGAAATGAGAACAAAACCGCCCAAAAAGGTGCCAAGGATGCTGCCCGCCGTGGACAGGGCGTACAGCCGCCCCACCGTGGCCCCCGCAGTGTCGACGCTGCCTATGCGCAGACGGATGGCGTATGGACTTATCATGCCGAAAAAGAAGGCAGGCAGGGCAAAAATGCCCACAGCGGCGGCAACGGCGGCCACATACAGATTGCCGATGCCCTCTGTTACCCACTGGCCCACCAGCGCGTGACACAAAGCCGTAAGCGCGCTGCCAAGACCTGCTCCGGCAAGGGCAAGGGCAAGGCCCCGGCGCGAAAGATGCCTGTCGGCCAAACGGCCGCCAGCCCATGCTCCCAGCGCCAGACAGGCCAGCACCACGCCGATAAGACTTGTCCAGACTATGGCTGATGTGCCCACATAGGGGGCCAGCACGCGCGCGCCCACCATTTCCAGCACCATAATCAATGCACCGCTCAAAAAAACCGTCAGTTCCAGCATGGCGCTCCTTTTGGGGTCCTGCCCCTGGCGGTTGGGTGAAGCTGCGCCAGTGCGGCAAAAGCCACGCCAGCAAAGGCTCACCTCAGTCATCATCAAAAACAGTCAGCCTTGAAATGTTTCGGCCTTCAAAGCCAATCAACTGAAAAACATTTTCTCAGCCGTGCAATGTCATATCACTAGAGCTCTCACACAGCCTGCGCGCTGCCGGGCATTGGCCTGCTCGCTGCCGGATATTGGGCATGTGCAAGGTCAATGCAGACCTGCCGCTCTGTAACGAATAGCAGACTGTCTGTCGCCGACCCGGCATCTTTTGGAATTCACACAGCATCTCGTCATTTTTTGACATTTCCTGGTAGTTCCAGACAGTTGGCCGTATCTGACCGCAGTTGCCGCCTGCCCGTCACCAGTCCGTCGCCAGATATTTGCCGCCTTGAAGTCCAAATGCCCTTGCCTGCCGTAACGGGCGGCAGGGACGAAGTAGTTTATTCCTCCCGCCGGGCTGCGAAAAAATCGTGCAGCAGCGCTGCACATTCCTCAGCCCGCATGCCCCCCATATGCCAGATGCTGTGATTGGCGCTCTGGGCGTCAAAATACTCGGCACGGGAAACAACGGCCCCGGCCTGCGAATCCGCCGCGCCATAAACCACTCCGGCAAGGCGGGCATGGATGCAGGCGGCAGCGCACATGGCGCAAGGCTCGAGAGTAACCACCAGCACACAGCCGCCAAGCCTGTAGTTGCCAACCGCCCCCCCGGCCCGGCGCAATGCCTGAATTTCGGCGTGGGCTGTGGGGTCGTGCAGGGCAACGGGGGCATTGCCCTCCTCGGCCAGCACCCTGCCGTCAGGGGCGACCAGCACCGCGCCCACGGGTATTTCCCCTGCGGATGCGGCCATTCTGGCACATTCAAGCGCACGCCCCATAAGGCTTTCCCAGCTATGCCCCGGCGGGGCGGAAGGCACGGGCCCGGCTGGCGCAAAAACGCGAACTCCCCCATTCCCGGAGGCAGGGCCACCGGGATGGGGGAAGGAAGAATTCGACGCCTGACGCCTCATGCAGCGCCCTACAGAATAACTATCTTGCGCAGGTGGTTGACCACTTCTTCAGGCGTGTCGCACACGGTGATGAGACGGTCAATTTCCTTTTCATTGATAAACCCGCGCGCGGCCATGTTCTTGCGTAACCACTCCACCATGCCGCTCCAGAAGCTGGAATCGTACAGCACGATGGGGAAGGGACGCGTGCGGCCAGTCTGGGCCAGCACAAAAGCCTCGGAAAGCTCGTCAATGGTGCCCATGCCGCCGGGCATGACCACATACGCCATCGCATATTTTACGAACATGAACTTGCGGATGAAAAAATAGCGGAAATTGCAACGGGTTTTCACATACTGGTTGCAGCCCTGCTCATGCGGCAGGTGGATGTGCAGCCCCACAGATTCGCCGCCAGCATCAAAAGCGCCCTTGTTGGCCGCTTCCATAACGCCGGGGCCGCCGCCTGTGATGATGCCGAAGCCAGCTTCAACCAGCAGACGCGAAATCTTTTCGGCATCCTTGTATTCCTGTGTATCAGGCGTGCTTCGGGCCGAGCCGAAGATGGAGATGCAATTGACCTTAAGGCTGTTAAGCGTGTCCAGAGCCTCCACCATTTCGGCCATGATGCGAAAAGTACGCCAGGATTCTGTGGTGACAGAGGCCAGATCGTCCACGATATTCTGTTGCAATTCAGGCATGAAAACTCCTTGGTATATCTTTCGGAACTTCCGAAAAAAGCCGACATGAAGAACGGACAGCAGCGGTAGGCAACCACTGCGGCCGCGTGTGTCTTCCAGAACGGAAGCGCGCAAATGTGCCGGAAGCCAGCTGACGCCCGGCGGAATCAGGGTCGCAGTATAAGTGGGCCGCACGGTAAAGGCAATGCACAGCTCGTACGGTATTGAAATAAGGGCCAAAGCCGCAATAACCAACAAACGGCGCAGGCTTGACGCTATGCGCCCCAAGCGGCTATGGAAAAAAGTCCCCAAACGCGGCTTGCGCATAACGCATGTCTACGTTTACAGCGTTTCGACACATCGCACCCTGTACAGCACCGGGCTTTGCGATGCGGGGCCCGTTAGACGAAAAGCGGCTGCCAGCCAAATTTTCGCCGTAACGGACTTTGCGGCTGTTTAGGCCGTCAATTACTATCGGAGGCCACGATGAAGGTTCAACTTCTGGGCGCGGCGCAAACCGTGACCGGTTCCTGTTACATGATAGAGGCATGCGGCAAGCGTTTCTGCATCGACTGCGGCATGCACCAGGGCAACAAGGCCATTGAAGCCCGCAACCGCGAAACCGAAGTCTACCGCCCCACAGACATCGACTTCATGCTCATTACTCACGCCCACATCGACCACTCAGGCTTGCTGCCCCGCATGGTGCGTGACGGGTTCGACAATCCCGTATACTGCACCAAGGCCACCAGCGAACTGCTGGACCTCATGCTTCAGGACAGCGCCCATATTCAGGAAATGGAAGCCCAGTGGGAAGCCAAAAAATACATGCGCCGGGGCCTG
The DNA here is from genome assembly GCA_023386035.1 of Pseudomonadota bacterium. Taxonomy (GTDB): domain Bacteria; phylum Desulfobacterota; class Desulfovibrionia; order Desulfovibrionales; family Desulfovibrionaceae; genus Desulfovibrio. Next base: position 42,752 of record JAEWKM010000017.1, on the reverse strand, counting down.
AAAAATCCCCCAGCCGCTCTTTATACCGTGGCCGACGCCCAAAAGGCCGTGACCATGTTTTCTTCGGTGGATTATCACAAATCCTTTGAGCCAGCTCCCGGCATCCGCGTCACCTACTACGACGCCGGGCACATTCTCGGTTCCGGCTCCCTGCGCATTGAAGCGGACGAAGACGGCAAGACCACCAGCCTCATTTTTTCCGGCGACATCGGCCGCCCGCAGTCCCTTATTGTGCGCAGCCCTGAAAGCCCGCCGCAGGCCGACTACGTGTTTATGGAGTCCACCTACGGCGACCGCGACCACAAAAATGAGGACGTGAGCGATCAGGAACTGGCCGAAGCCATCGCCTACAGCTATGGCAAGGGCGAAAAGGTCATCATTCCCGCCTTTGCCGTAGAGCGCACGCAGGAAGTTCTGTACTGCCTGCATGTGTTGAGCAAGCAGGGCAAACTGCCCGAAGACATGCCCGTCTATGTGGACAGCCCCCTGGCCATCCGCGCCACTGAAGTATTTGAGCGCAACCGCGAGCTGTTTGACGATGCGGCGCAAAAGATGCTCAACAACGGCGACAACCCGTTCTCCCTGCCCAATCTGCGCTACACGTTGTCCGTGGCAGAATCACAGGCCATCAACGACTACAAGGGTCCGGCCATTGTTATTTCGGCCAGCGGCATGTGTAACGCGGGCCGCGTGCGCCATCACCTGCGCCACAACATCTGGAAGCCCGGCGCAAGTATCGTCTTTGTGGGCTATCAGGCCGTTGGTACACCGGGCCGCAAAATTGTTGAAAAAGCCAAAAAGATCACCCTGTTTGGCGAAGATATGGACGTGGCCGCCCGCATTTTCACCATCAACGGGTTCTCGGGCCATGCCGGGCAGAGCCAGCTTCTTGACTGGCTGGCTCCGCTGACGCACAGCTGCGCCCAGGTGTTCTTGACCCACGGTGAAACCAAGGCCCAGGAAACCCTGGCCCGGCTCATCAAGGAACGCTTTGACATCAAGCCCCATATAGCCTCTTATCTGGAAGAACTGACGCTGGACGGCTGCCAGGTTGCCGAAACCGTCACCCACGAAACCAAGGCGCATCCCAAGGTGGACTGGAACTTTCTTACCAACGAGGTGGAACGCAAGTGGGGCATGTTCAAGGGCAAGCTGGCCGATGTGGAAGGCCGCCCCTGGGTGGAACAGACAGACCTGCAAGAAGCACTGGAAAAAATGGATTACGCCCTCACGCGACTTATCTCGCGCATGTAGGGACACAGGAACATCATGCGCATCATATCAGGCCGCCTTGGCGGCCGAACTCTGAAAACTGTGGAGGGCGAGGGCTACCGCCCCGCTATGGGGAAAACCCGCGAAGCGCTCTTTTCCATGCTTGCCGCCCGTGGACTGATCTGGTCCACGGCGCGGGTGCTGGATCTTTTCGCTGGCAGTGGCAGCCTTGCCTTTGAAGCCATCAGCCGGGGCGCAACCCACGCCATGCTGGTTGAGAATTCCGTCCCGGCCATGCGCTGTCTTCAGGCCAACGTGGAAACTCTGGGCGTGCAGGCTGAAGCAGGCCTTGTGAAGGACGACGTGCTCAAGGTGCTCAGGCGCCCGCCGCAGCAGCCCTATAATATTGTTTTTATGGACCCGCCCTACCGCAAAAAACTGGCCGAACCGGCCTTGCGGCTTCTGGCCGCCCATCGCTGGCTTACCCCCGGAGCCTTTGTGGCGGCGGAAATTGAAAAGGAGGCCAAATTTGCCGTGCCTTCTGGGTTCACACTGGAAACTGACAGACTGCTGGGGCAAACCCGGGTCTGCATTTGGATAGCGTCATGAAAATAGCCATGTATCCCGGCACGTTCGACCCCATGACCAATGGGCACCTCAGCCTGATCCGCCGTGGTTGCGAGGTTTTTGACCAGATCATCGTGGCTGTGGCCGACAATACGCCCAAACGTCCGCTGTTCAGCCATGAAGAACGTGTGGCTATGGCCCGCGAAGCCCTCAGAGACGAACCCCGTGCCGTGGTGGAGCCCTTTTCGGGCCTGACTGTGGAATACGCGGCGCAACGCGGGGCCTGTGTGCTCTTGCGCGGCCTGCGCGCTGTTTCGGACTTTGAGTACGAATTCCAGTTGGCCCTGATGAACCGCCGCCTGCAACGCCACATTCAGACGGTTTTTCTCATGACCGACTACCAGTGGCTGTTCATCAGCTCCACCATCGTCAAGGCTGCGGCCAGTCACGGAGCGGACATCAAAGGCCTCGTGCCCGAGAATGTGCGCCTGGCTCTTATGGAAAAATATGAAAAAGGGGAAGTTGCCCAGGGCACTCCCTGCCTTGCCCCGCCGTTCGGCGGATTTCGTACATCGTGATAGGTGGTTCTGACTGATGCAGAACGAGCATACTTACAGCGGGGCGGCACAGGCTGCCCCGCTGCCCGTTATTTGCCTTGCAGGCCCCACAGGCTCAGGCAAAACAGCCGCCGCGCTGGCTATGGCAGACGCTTTGAACGGCGAAGTCATCAATGCGGATTCACGGCAGGTCTACGCCGATTTTCCCTGTATAACGGCGCAGCCCACACAGGAAGAACGCGCCCATTGCCCGCACCATCTCTACGGTTTTTTGCCCACAGCACAAAAAATCAGCGCGGGCCGCTGGGCAGATCAGGTCACTGCGCTTGCACGTCAGATACTTGAAAAAGGCAAGACGCCGCTGCTGGTGGGCGGCACAGGCCTCTACTTTCATACGCTTCTGCATGGCACGGCCCAGATTCCCCCTGTGGAAGCGGCCCTGACGCAAGCCCTCACCGCTCGCGTTGACGCCGAAGGCCCGGCGTGCCTGCATGCAGAACTGGCCCTTGTGGACCCGGAATACGCGGCCCGCATCCATCCCAACGACCGCCAGCGCATAGTGCGCGCCCTGGAAGTGCTGGAGGCCACGGGCCGTCCCTTCACATGGTGGCACAAAAACGCCATGAGCGCTCCGCTCTGCACCGGGCCGCTGCTGGTGCTGGACGCTCCCCTGTCGTGGCTGGAGCCGCGCCTTGCCCGCCGTCTGGACATCATGCTTGAAGCCGGGGCCATGAATGAAGCCCGCGCGGCTCTTGAAAACTGCGACGACGACGCGGCCCCCGGCTGGTCGGGGATTGGCTGCGCCGAAGCTTTGGCCTTTCTGCGGGGACGCTTGAGCTTCGATGAATGCCGTTTGCTCTGGCTGCGCAACACGCGCGCCTACGCAAAGCGTCAGCTCACCTGGTTCCGTGCGCGCAAAGAGGCCGTCTGGCTGCCGCCGGAAGATGTGGATGGGGTGGTTGCAGCGGCTTGTGCCAACTGGGTTCGGTAAAGTCGCTGCACTTTGAAGGATCGGCCTGACGGCGAGGCATCGCTGATGTTTTCCGTAACGGACGTAATAATTTTTTTGCAGGGCAGAGAGCGTTTTGCTGTAGACCTGCTTTTGCTGTTTCCATTTTGGCCGCCTGCGCGGCGGGCGGCAAAAGGGGCCTGTTAGGGGCTGCGCCCCTCCGAGGCCCCCTCTGCACTCCCCCCGGACTACCCCCCTCGGGTTTTCCATATTCCATCATTCAGCGAGGGCTGCGCGGCTTCTGCTGCGGGAGCTTCCTCGCTACGCTCGGCGATCTCCCTCCCCGCCGCGCAATGCCACCAAAGAATGGACTTCAACCCATATTGAGATTTTAGCAATCACCGGCAAACGTGCGCGATCAAGTTATTCTTTCGGCAGAGCTTTGGGCAAGAGCAGGAAAATACGGCTGAGAATAGCACGAATAATGACTTAGCTTACCCATGCAATCGCCAGCACCATTCGTGCGCCCGAGGGCGGCAAGCGGCACCGAAACGGTCCTGAACCAAGCCAGATTACTCACAAAAAAGACGGCCCACTCCAAAAAGAGGGCCGCCTGTAAATTCCTTGTAACATCTCTCGCACAAACGGCTGCGGGCAGTACTGCCTGTCTGCCTGCGCCTTACGACGACGCCTCGGACTTGTTCAGTGAAATGAACTCGTGCTGGTCGGGGTCGTAGTATTCCATTTCGCCGGATTCTATATGATAGAGCCAGCCGTGAATGTGCAGGATGCCAGCGTCCACCTTTTCCCTGACATAGGGATAGGTGAGAAGATTTTCGATCTGAAAAACGATGGAAAGCTTCTCTGTCAGGCGCAGCAGATGGTCTTTATCCGCATTCTTGCCAAGAGCAAGCAAGGCAAGCTCCTTGGCCTTCTTGCCAAGAGACAGCCATTTCTTGGTATGCACAAGCTCTTCGCCGCTTATTTCTTTGTACAAAGACTCAATGGCCCCGCAATAGGTATGGCCGCAGATGATGATCTCTGCAATATCCAGAGTGGTCACGGCATACTCAATGCCAGAGGCCATTGCGTGGTAGTCTTCGTCCGGTTTGTAGGGAGCAACAAAATTGCCCACGTTGCGCAGCACGAAAAGCTGGCCGGGAGGAGCATTGGTAATCAGTGAGGGGATAACTCTGGAATCGGCACAGCCGATAAAAAGCGCTTTGGGATGTTGGCCGCTTCTGACAAGCTCCAACAGCTCGGATTCATTCTTCCTGAAATAGTTTTTTTGAAACAGTTCATTGCCCTGCAGCAGGCTTTCAACACTCTTCATCAACGATCCTCCGTTATCGGTCAGGAGCTATCGGCTCCGTGGCCAATCCGCCGCAGGCTGATCCAGCACGCCAGCCGTCCCTGTGAAATACCGGGACTGGCATTGACAGCACGCTTGGAGCGGTTTCATGTCACATCCGTATCCCTTCAGGCGTAGAGTATCTTTGGGGGCAGGTCAAGAGACGTAAAACCACCACGGGCGCTCTTGCCGCAAGCAATAGCACTGCACCGCATCTACTTAATAAATATGTTTATTTTCAGCATATTAGTTAAATAAGATTCCAGGTGAAAATTATGCTTTTCATTTATAACGCTGCTGTGCACCTGCTGCCAATGCGCAAATTTCTGCACTCTCAGCCAAAAATTTTTTGTTAAAAAAGTTTTTTCAAAAAAAATCACGCTCATGTGAGCTTGTTCGCAAGGTAAGCCCATATTCAATATAAATCTGTAAATTGGTTTTTATTGGCGGACTGAATTTAATGAAAATTTTCCCAATCTCCTTGTTTTTCCAAGCATGAGAAGCCATTCTAACTCTGCCCCCTCCTTGACGTGTCTTGCAGCCTGCGATACCGTTTCAATATCTGCGTGTTTGCCCCCCGTAGGGATCGGCGGGGCCGGAGGATCCCGTCACCTGACGTGGCGGGTTTTTGGGGTAATGTCTGAATGCAAAAGGACAAGCACATGAGGAACGGCACATCACTGCTTCTGCTGGCGGCTATCGCCCTGGCTGGCGCGGCGTGTCTCACGGCGCTGGGAGCTGGTTCGGTCAAGGCCGCAGCCCTGGAGCCAACAGACAGCGGCGCGCCATCGGCTATAGTCATGTTTCCGGTCGGCGAAAAGCCCAATCCCAAGGGCGCGGCCATGAAACCCGTGGTTTTCAATCATCTTAATCACGAGAAGAAGATTGACAACTGCGAGACCTGTCACCACACGGGCGACCCGGTCTCCTGTAGCACCTGTCACACCGTGGAAGGCAAGGCCGAGGGCAATTTTATTACCCTTGAACGGGCCATGCACGCCACCAACATCGCCAAGCGCGCCAAGGGCAACACGCCTGTGAGCTGCGTGAGCTGTCATGAACAGCAGACCAAAGAAAGGCGCGAATGCGCGGGCTGCCACGCCATCGTCACGCCCAAGCGCGACCAGGCATGGTGCGCCACCTGCCACAATGTTACGCCTTCTATGACGCCGGAACAAATGCAGAAAGGCATTAAAGGCACCCTGCTCCCCGGCGACAACGAAGCTCTGGCCACCGAAACCGTGTTGGCCCAGAAGCCCGTTGAGCCTGTTTCTCCCATGCTGGGCCCCCTCAAGGTGGTCATTGATTCTCTGGCCGACAAGTACGAGGGAAGCAACTTTACCCACCGCCGGCACCTTACCTCCCTTATGGAAGGAATCAAGGACGACAAGCTGGCGCAGGCTTTCCACAATCAGCCTGAACTTCTGTGCGCTACCTGCCACCACAGAAGCCCGCTTTCCCTTACGCCTCCCAAGTGCGGCAGCTGCCACGCCAAGGAGATCGACAAGGCCAATCCCGGCCGTCCTAACCTTATGGCCGCCTACCATCTGCAGTGCATGGGTTGCCACAAGGGTATGAATGTCGCGCGTCCCAGAGATACCGACTGCACCACCTGCCATAAGGCCGCTCCCAAGAGCGCCGACTAGCATGGAGAAGAATATGAAACGCAGAACATTTCTGACCATTATGGGAAGCGCAGGCGTGGTCTCGGCCCTTGGCACGGCCAAGGTCGCCCAGGCTGGCCCTCACACCTTTCCATATTATGCTGACAGCTACGGGGTGCTGCACGACACAACCCGTTGCATCGGCTGCCGCAAGTGTGAAGAAGCCTGCAACAAGGTCAACCACCTGCCCAAGCCCAAGAAGCCCTTCAGCGACCTTACGGTATGCGATACCCACCGTCGCACCGGCGAATATGAATGGACCGTGGTGAACAAATACAAGGTCAATGGCAAAGACGTATTCCGCAAGTTGCAGTGCTTCCACTGCAACGACCCGGCCTGCGCCTCGGCCTGCTTTGCCAAATGCTTCACCAAGCACCCCAACGGCGCAGTGCATTACGAAGGCTCACAGTGCGTGGGCTGCCGCTATTGCATGGTAGCCTGCCCCTTCTATGTGCCCGGCTTCCAGTACGACGAAGCCTTTGATCCCCTGGTGCAGAAGTGCACCTTCTGTGAGCCCCTGCTTATGGAAGGCAAACTGCCCGGCTGCGTGCAGGCCTGTCCCAAAGACGCCCTCACCTTTGGCCGCCGCAGCGACCTCCTTCGCCTGGCTCGTGCCCGTATGGCCGACAACCCCGGCAAGTACGTCAACTACGTCTACGGTGAAACCGACGCCGGTGGCACCGCGTGGATGGTTCTGAGCCCCGCTGCGGGTCAGGTTGCGGCCAGCCTTACGCCGGACGACGCCCCCCTTGCTGGCGACGAAATGAAGCAGCTTGGCCTTAACACCCACCTGGGGCACAGCCCCATGGGTGAATTGACCTACGGTGCGCTTGGCGCGGTGCCAATGATCGTAGCCTTCTGGCCCGTGCTCTTCGGTGGCGCTTATGCCATCAGCAAGCGCCGCGAAGCCATGTACAAGGCGGAAAAGGACGAGAAGGTCAAGGAAGCCCGTGAAGACGTGGCCGCCGCCGTTGACGCAGCCGTGCGCAAGATTGAGGAAACCCAGGGGCCTGGCGCCGCTGACACGGCCCGTCGCGCTATGACCGAAGCCCTCAAGGCCAGGGAAACGGAATGCAAGTGTCACGGGGAGGATAAGTAAATGTCGCACCACAGCATAGTCATTCCCACTAAGGACAAGCTGTTCAACCTTGGCGAGTTCTTCAGACCTACGCCGGGCAATATTCTTACCGCCGTCATTCTGACGGTAGGCCTGATCATTACTATTATCCGTTTCACAATGGGTATCGGCTCGGTCACCAACCTGAGCAACACCCAGCCCTGGGGCCTGTGGATCGGCTTTGACCTGCTTTGCGGCGTCGCGCTGGCGGCTGGTGGCTACTTTACCACCGTGGCCTGCTACGTCATGGGCATGAAACAGTTTCACTCGGCAGTACGCCCGGCCATTACCACAGCCTTTCTTGGCTACGGTTTCGTGGTTGTGGCCCTTCTGTATGACCTGGGCCACCCGCTGCGTCTGCCCTTCATGTTCTTCTTCCCCGGCACCACTTCGGTTCTGTTTGAAGTGGGCCTGTGCGTCGCCACTTACGTTACGGTGCTCCTCATCGAGTTCTCCGTGGCGCCTCTGGAATGGCTGTCGTCGAAGTACCCCTTCCTTATCAAATGGCGCAAGCTCGTGGTGCACGCCACCATCGTGCTCACCATCTTCGGCGTGACGCTGTCCACCCTGCACCAGTCTTCGCTGGGCGCGCTGTACCTCATAGCGCCCGAAAAACTGCACCCCCTGTGGTACTCGCCCTTCATGCCCATGTTCTTCTTCGTCAGCTCTATGGCTGCCGGGTCTTCCATGGTCATTTTTGAAGGCATGTTTGCCCACAAGGGTCTGCACCACTACATGGATGAAACCCACTTGCGTGAAGCTGACGGCGTTGTTTTCAGCTTTGCCCGCGCGGCTTCCTTCATCCTGTTCGCCTACTTCATGCTCAAGCTCATCGACATGCTGGTGCAGGCAAACCTGCCCTACGTGTTCTCCGGCTACGGCGCGTGGTGGCTGGTGGAAATGCTGGGCTTCGTGCTGCTGCCCGCCCTGCTCTATGCCAAGGGCGCGCGTGACCGCAACCTGACGCTGTGTCGTATCGCTTCGGCCAACACAGTGTTGGGCATCGTCATGAACCGCTTCAACGTGTCCATGATTGCCTTCAACTACAATCTGCCCTCGGCTGAACGTTACTTCCCCAGCATTTGGGAATTCTGCATTTCCATCTTTGTGGTAACGATGATTGTGACGGCATACCGCTTCATCATCTACCACATGCCAGTGTTGTACGAACACCCCGACTTCAAGGATGAGCACTAGCCAATCCGCAGAAGGAGAATATTATGGAATTCCATACTTTTTACGACTATTTCCTCTATTCGAAGAACTGGGCTTACGCCATGATGTTCGTGGTGCTGCCGGCCTATGTGATATACTGGAACTTTGTGCTGTTTCCCCGCAAAAAGGGTCGTAACGGCGACTCCAAGGGGCATTAAAGGCCGCAGGGCCTGAGACAGCCTGAAATCGCAGGGGGCGACGCCGTTGAGCGCCGCCCCCTGTTTGTTTGACAATGCTCCTGTTTACGGGCAATTTTACGTGCCTCTTCACGCTCCCTTTGACCGCGCAGCATCTGGCCAGATGCATTCTCCGGCCAAAAACATATGCCAAGACCACGTGGATAAGACATTTGGTCACGACGCGTTGCCAAGACCATCTGGCAAGACGATCAAGACGGCTGCGGCACAAGATACTCGTATGGCGATAATCCTCTGTTTTTTCAGCTAAAAAGAGATGACTGCAAATCAGCTTCATATGTGGTATCAAAAGAAGTATAGCGCTGAGTAACTTTGCAGTATGAAGCATCGCAAAGTTGCCATTCTGCCCAGAAGTGCAATTTTCGGCAGAATCCGCGCCACGTTGCGGCGCACCATAACTCTTGTGCAGCGGTAGAGCAGCTAACCTTTTTCAAGGCTAAGCGTTCTAGTGCAAACGGTTGCCGAGCGCATTGCGCCTTGTACGGGCTTGCGCTATACTTAGGGGAGTTGAAGTGGCTTCGGCGCGTTTGCCATAACGCATTTATGCAGCCATGAGCGGAGGCTTGACGTGCGACGATTTTATCAGGAAAGCTGGCAAGGCATACCATTTACATCCTTTTCGCATATCTCCTTCTTTCATCTGGCGGAGCCAAAGTTCTACGCTGTTTTTTACGAAGAACTCTTCCGTCGCTATAAGAATTGGGACGATCTGCCCTCTGTCTGGCGCGAGAACAAGCGCAAGGACGCCCGCTGGCTTATTGGCGAGTTGCGCGACCAGCTTGCCAGAGAAACCGCGCCGCGCACCGAGCCCGTGCGTGTGCTTTCCATTGGCAGCGGCGTCGGCTATATGGAAAAAATTCTGCTGGAAGAGCTGCCCGACCTGGAGCTGCACGTCAACGAACCCAGCACTGTCGGCATGAAATGGCTGCGCCAGCATATTCCCAGCGAGCGTATCTATATCGGTCTGCCTCCGGCCTGTCTGCCACCCGATGTTCACTATGACATGATCTATCTGTCCACCGTGGACTACGGCATTCCCACGCGCGAGTTCACCCATCTGTTGCAGGAATTGCGGGCCCAGCTTGCCCCCGGCGGCGAGATCATCCTGCTGTCTGCCTCCTTGCTGGAAGAAGACTCCTTTATTGGCAGCTTTGTTAACGCCATCAAAATCTTCATTCGCGGGGCATTGCACTATCTGGGCATCAGACGCCAGCAGTTTTGGGGCTGGCGACGCACACGCGACGAATACCGCCAGATATTCAAGCAGGCGGGGCTGGCTGAAGTTAAGGACGGCTGGTTGCAGGACGGCTTTGAAACGTACTGGATTCGCGGGCGGTAGTTGTAAGGTTTGGCCTGTGCGTTATGCACGCCAACTAGCTGAGAATTTAATTTTTTCTAAGCTGATCTGCTCTAGAATGGTGGAAACGCAGCGGGATACTCCCGTACTGCCGTCCCTTCATACTTCTTATTTGGGCGTATGAGCGACACAGTCCCCAGAACTGAAATCCAGAAGTTATTAATAAAGAAGGCCGTGCGACAATCGCACGGCCTTCTTTATTAATTGATAGTTGCTAGCATTCGCCTGGTGGCGCTTTTATGGAACGCGCCGCTGCTGCTTCGGGCGGAGCAACGTGAAGCGGAAAGCATGTAGAAGTGCATCCGCTCCAGACTTTCCCCCTGCCCCATACGCTCCGGGTCAGAAGTCTATTTGTAGCATACTGAAATACGGACAAAGATTTTAGGGCGTGGGAACGTGGGTAAGAAACCCTTCTAAAAGAATCCCTGCCCCACAATGCGTCTCTAAACTAGAGCAGATTAACTTTGAAATGCATTACATTTCAAAGTTGTCATTCTGCCGAAAAATGCGATTTTCGTCAGAATCCACGCCGTGTTGCGGCGCGCTGCACAAGCGTGCCGCCAGCATACATTATACGCCGCATGCCTCACTGCCGTAGCGCCCGTGCCAGACAATCTGACGGTACAGGTCCGGCGAAGTATCGCCCTCAGTGCTGAAGAGCAGCACACGCGACGATGCGTCCAAATCCAGAGCCTGCCGCACTTCAAGCATGTCTGGATTTTTCATCACATATTCCAGAGCGCCCAACGGAGCAGCCCCAGATTCGCCGCTGCACACGGGAGTGTCGCCCGGCAAAGGAGCAGCCAGAATGCGCATGCCGTTGGCAGAAACCGAATCTGCGCAGGAAAGGGCCCCTGCGGCCCTGTCACGTAAAATGGGCCAACACAGGCTGCTGGGTTCGCCGCAGGCAAGCCCAGCCATAATGGTCTGCATATGCCCGGTCACTGGATGGGGATGGCCGTCTGCCGCCTTGAACGAGCGGTAAAAGCAATCCGCCGCATGCGGTTCCACAACTATGACTTCCGGCGCTTCGTCGCCAAGTACGGAGGCAAGGTAGCCAAGCACGGCTGCGGCAAAGGAACCAACCCCGGCCTGAAGAAAGATATGGGTTGGGGGTTTGGCTCCGCTGCTCCGCCACTGCTCATCCGCCTCCAGCGCCAGGGTGGTATAGCCCTGCATTATCCAGAGCGGTACCTCTTCATAGCCGTCCCAGGCGGTGTCCTGAATCAGCACGCCGCCCGATGTTGCGGCATGCTGCATGGCAAGACGCACGGTATCGTCGTAGTTCAGTTCGGTGATGGTGCACTGCGCCCCGGTCTTGCGGATATTTTCCGCCCGAACCGGCGCTGAGCCCTTGGGCATGAAAACAACGGCCTTCATGTGCAGTTGCTGGGCTGTCCAGGCGACACCGCGCCCGTGATTGCCGTCCGTTGCCGTCACAAGCGTAACGTCGCCGAGCTTCTCACGCACTCCTGCTGAACACAGCAGACCGGGCGTCACTTCGTTCATGGGCAGTTCCAGCCGTTGCGCCAAATAGCGCGCCACGGCATAGGAACCGCCCAGAACCTTGAAAGCGTTGAGGCCGAACCGCCGGGATTCGTCCTTCACCTGAATTTCTGCCACGCCCAGATTGGCGGCCAGAGCCTTCAGCCGCACCAGCGGCGTTGCGACATACTGCGCAAAGCCCTGATGGAAGCCCCGGGCCACGCGCGCCTCTTCAGGGCCGAACAGGCTGACATCCACAGCCTGCCCTGCGCGGGCGCGGCGGCTGTTAGGGCAATAGCTGACGGTCTTCATGGCTGCTCTCCTGTGGCAGGCACGTCGCCAAAGCCAACTCAGTTGGGGTTGGCTGCGCGCACAAAGTCGTTATAGGCCTGGCGGCTGCCCTCTGCAGCGCTATTGAGATCTTCACGCACCGGGTTGTAAAAACCTTCGGCCAGCCCCTGGGCAAGCGCGTCTTTAAATGCCGTGCCCTGTTTGAGAAATTCACGGTAAACGCGCTCAACGTCAGGAGAAGCGGGAAATGGAGGCCGCCCCGCGTCTTTCAGGCTGGCGTCAAGTTTGGCCACCACCTGCTCCAGCCCTTCACGGTCCGGCTGTTGCGCTACAAGCAGCCCGGCTGTTCTTGAAAACAGACCAAAAATCTTTCTGGCTTCCAGGATTTGCCTTTTGAGGGGATGCCCATAGAGCAGCACCTCTTCAACCGAAGAGGCCCGGGCTTCAATTGTGCCCATATATCCGTCACGCGCGGCCATGAAACGTTCGTGGCTTTTCGCGATACTGTTCGTCAGGGCTTCGCCCTTGACGCCGTCGTCACGGATGCTCTGATCATTAACGTAGCGCTCAAGAGCGCGGTAGTCGGCCCGCATGCTGTCGATACTCTGGTTCATATCGGCCACCCACTGGGCCAGAGCGCGCGACTCATCTTCAGTGAACATTCCACTCGGAGGGGCAAGACGTGCAGATACGGCCTTGCCGTCGCCGCCAGCCGGGCGCGGAGCCAACAGCCACTCATGAAGGTAGTAGCGCACATTGCCCATCATTACGTCGGCCTGGGCAAAATAGGGATCGGCAAAGGTTGTTGCCACCACGTTATAATAGGCAACCACAGCGTCTGCTGCAGCAAGTTGCTCTTGCGTGGGCGGCGGCCCCTGCTCTTTTGGCAAATTGCCAGTGTCTGCGGCGGTTTCTGCGGGTGCAGGCTGGGCCTGTTCCGTTTTTGCTGAAGAGGCGGAAGCCTCTTCCTTTTTGTCTGATTCGCAGGCGGCGAGACTCAGAACCCCAAGGCACACGAGCAGGATGAATATTTTTTTCATGTTTTCTACTGTGAACGTCCCGCGCGTATACGCAGGCGTTCATTTTGTTGTGATTGTTTTGGGAGATAAAGCAGAGCAACGTTGCGGAAATATGATGCCGAAGACACAGCCTCTGAAACCCGCACCAGGTCAGAATGCCCCCGCAAAAGACTGAAAAACAATAGCGGTTCAGGGAACGGGGGCGTGGGGGAGGACTTTTTTATAAAAAGTCCCACCCCAAAAACACTTCAAAATCAAAAAGCTCTAACTCGCCACGCGGGCTTTTATCCAATCGTTCAGGCCGGTCAGGTCCGCACCCCAGGGGTAGGCTGCTTCCGACGCGGGCTTTATGTCTGGGCCAACGCCGTAAAAGAGCGTTCCCACTTCTTCCGCAGCATCATGATCAGTGGGTGCGTCTCCCACCATAAGCACGTCCTGCGGCGTCAGGGGCAATGGGGCCACTATCTGGCCCAGCAGCTTGGCTTTGGCCGGGGGCGAACCGTGAATGGAGACGAAATAATGGTCCAGTTTGCGTTCCTGCAACACCGCCAGCACTTCTTCGTGAGGCGCACCGGAGCAGACATAGAGAGGCAACTTGCCCTTCCAGGTGTCCAGAACTTCCTGAACTCCAGGGATAAGCGGGCAGCGGCGCACTTCGTCCAGGGCGTATTCCGAAAACAGGCGGCCAAGCTTTTCAGATTCTTCTTCCGAAATTTCGCGCCCAAGCACTTCATTGTAGAACCACTGGAACTTCTTGTAACGGCTTACTCCGCCATGCAGGCTGTGGTACATCACAAAGCGGTCCTGGGCTTCCTGGCCGTAGGGCGCGGCAATACGGGCAAAGGCCCGTGTTTTCACGGGCACGCTGTCCAAAATGACGCCGTCGCAGTCAAAAACAATGCATTGCAATGCCATAATTATCCTTTTTTCGCCGGGGTTGCCGATCCGCAAACGGTTGCGCCGTCACTGCCCCGCATGCCGATAACCTTGGCGGGTACGCCGCCAACAATGGCAAAGGGGGCCACGTTACGGGTGACCACGGCTCCAGCGCCAACCACAGCCCCGCGCCCTATGCGCACGTCGGGCGTGATGACGCAATTGGCCCCGATCCACACATCTTCTTCAATGATGATTTCACCGGGCACGTGCCCCTGATGCATCATGGGCACATCCTGACGGGCGATGCAGTGATTGGCCGCCCGTATGACCGTACCCGGCCCTACTGCTGTATGCGCGCCGATTTCAATACGCCCGGCATCGGCCCCCACATGCACATAGGGCGAAAGAGCCACACTGTCGTGCAGCACCAGCTTGCCGTCTGTGGCCGTAATGAAACAGCCGCGCCCCAGTCGCACATTATTGCCTATGGTCATGCCCTTGCATCCCGCAAGGCTCAGGCCCGTGCCAAAACGTGCCGAACCGCAGCGGGCGAACATCCAGCGCCAGCCAGCCAGACGCAAGGCCAGCCCCACAGGCGTGGGAATCCAACCCAGCAGCGCTATCCACAACTCTTCCAGCGCAGCGCCCACACGGCGTCGCCACCCCGGCGCGCCGTGTGCAGCAGCTTTTTCAACGCCAGACGAGGGCTGGCCTGCGCCCTGCCGTGAAGCGGTCTGGCCAACAGAAGCGGAGGAAGGAGGCGTACCCGGCCCTGAGGCCGATGCCGTTTCCCCTTCCTGGCCCATGCCCGGTTTTCCGAACTCGGCCATTTACTTGCTGTATTCCTTCATGAGGTCGTCGCCTTCCATAAGGCGCGTCACGCGGGCCAGATCTTCAGGGGTGTCCACGCTCCAGCTGCGGCAGTCGGTGGGAACCATACGGACTTTTTCACCGTATTCGAGAATACGCATCATATCCACGGATTCATAGATTTCCAGCGGGCTTTCTTCCATTTCATTGAAGCGGAGCAAGTAGTCGCGGCGGAAAGGAATGATGCAAACCTGCTTGCGCATGGGCACCTTGTCCGATCCCTTTTTGCGCGAGGGAATGGCTTCACGCGAGAAATAGAGGGCGTCGTTAAAGCGGTCGACCACCACTTTAACTTCATTGGGGTCTTCAAATTCCTCAAGGGTGTCCATGTCGGCCATGAGGTTGGTGACGTTGATGCTGGGATCAGCCAGCATGGGGGCCACGGCGGCGTCGATCATTTCGGGGCGCACCATAGGTTCGTCGCCCTGCACCATCACCACGATATCGGCCTTTTTGCCTGTGGCGGCCTCAATCTTGAGCAGGGCTTCCGCCGTGCGCGTAGAGCAACGCACATGGTGGTCGCCGGTCATGACGCTGTTCAGCCCCGCGCTGGTGCAGTAATTTTCGATTATTTCATCGCAGGTAGCCACATAGGTGGCGGAAAGGGTTTTGCTCATGGCCGTACGAAAGGCCACATGCCCGACCATGGGCACATTGTGGATGAGGGCCAGAGGCTTGCCAGGATAACGGCTGGACCCCATACGCGCGGGAATGATGGCAATAATGTTCATGCAACGGCTCCTTGTGTCCGTATAAATTTTAAAATCTATGAACAATTTCCGTAATGCAACGCTTTGGCTGGCGTCTTGCGCCGCCGCTGCGGGTTACCGGCAATGTCTGTTCTCTGCCAGCGTGTAGACTGTACGCGGAGACGGCAGCGCCGGAGCGTCATGCCCAGGCACAGTCAGCCCGCGCAAAGAAACTAGTCGTCGGTAGCCACAAGGTACCCGCCCTCGGACGCCAGTTCCGGGTGGATTTCCTTGTGCTCTTCTTCCATAACGCGCAGGATGCCCTGCCCCAGATCCACGGTCAGCGGCGGCACAAGCTTGCGCCCCACTTTTGGCATAAAGGCGTAAGGGGTTACCTGATAGTGACCGCTGTTGGGGTCGTTCTGATAGTTGATAACCAGTTCCTTGCCCAGCATTTCGCCGATCATCTTGAAGAGGTCGCTAACCCGCATGGGCTGGTTGCCGGAAATGATGATGTTCTGGTTTTCAAACTCGGGGGCCAGCACAGCCAGCGTTGCGGCGCTGGCATCGTCCACATGCACATATTCGCGCAGGGCCGTGGGCGCGCCATAGTAAGTGATGCCGCCCGTGGAAAGCGCTTCGTAAACGAAACGGTTGATGGCATTGCGCCTGTCTGACCGGGGGCCGTAAAGCGAACCATAGCGCAGGATGGTGTACGGCAGGTTGTGCATGGCCTGGTAGTTTTCAATGTACAACTCGCAAGCCTGCTTGCTGCAACGGTAAAAACCGCCGGACTTGCCGTACACATACAAGGAGCTGGCGAAAACGTAGCGCTTCACGCCAGCCTTGCTGCAGGCTTCAAGAATCATGACGTTGCCGAGCACGTTGATGCGCGCGGTGTCAACGGGGCGGTTATTGGCCTCGCCAATATCGGCGATGCCCGCGTAGTTGAATACCATATCCGCGCCATCAATGGCCTTGCGTACTGTTTCTTCTTCCAGAATATTGCCAGTGAGCATGGTCTGGTCAGGACGCAGCCAGGGCGAGGGGTGCAGATCCACTATGGTGACGTTGTGCCCGGCCTCGGAAAGCTTGTCGCAAATATGCGAGCCCAAAAAGCCGGAACCGCCAAAAACTGTTATTTTCACAAGTATTCTCCCTGGAGAATTTTATTGATCAACTATTCGCCGATACGCCCACAATTATGTGCGGCCTCACTGGTGCACTGACCGCGTCAGACGCCGCGATGGGCCTGTGACACGAACAGGCGCAGCCCTATTTGGGACGTTCTGAAGCGCCCCAAAGAAAAACAGAATCAATGCCATAGGCAATAAAGCGGCTGCCTGCCGCAATCTGCCGCGTCAGCTCAGCGGGGTCAGGCTGTACAATATGCAGGCCCATACGGGCCTTGTGCCGCTGGCAAGCCGCGTTTATGCGCTCCATTGCAGCCTTGAAATCCGGGTGGTCAAACTGCCCGGTGAGCCCCATAGAACCGGAAAGATCGTACGGTCCCACCATAATGGCGTCCAGACGCGGGTGCGTCAGTATGGCGTCCAGATTTTCTACAGCACGAATGTGCTCTATCTGGGCTACCAAAAATATTTCAGGCGCGCGCCGGGTGCGGTAGTTGTCGAAATCCTTGCCGAACGCGTTGGCGCGGCAAAAGCCCACGCCCCTGTATTCCTGCGCGGTTTCGCCCTTGGCCCGCCAAGTGTCCTGACCGGGGTACACCGACCAGTCAATAGCGCGGTCAAGCTGCTCGCGGCTCTCGATCATCGGGAAAATAAGCCCCTGAGCGCCAGCTTCCAGAGCTGATTTGATCTGGGTTTTACTAGCCTCGGGCAATCTGGCAAAGGGGGCGGCTCCACCGCATTCGATGGCGCGGAAGATGTCCGGCAGGCCGGTACGCCCAAAGGAGCCATGCTCCATATCCACGGCAACCCAGTCATAGCCGGCACGGGCCATAAGTTCTGCCACATCCGCGGAGGGCAATTGCAGCCATGTGCCTACCGTGGCTTTATCCGCCGCCAAAAGCGCGCGTATGTCATGTACGGTCATATCAAGCGGCATGCCGCCGCAGGGTTGAGGTTTATGCTCAAGAATTTAGTATACGCCCAGCGGCGACAGCGTGCAATACGGCGCTGGGCAGGTACCCCCACAGATCAGGTATTTGCATGAATGCCATGAAGATGTATGTTTGCAAGGTGGATTAAGGCCTTTCGACCATTCAAGCCCTTCCCCCAGGAGGATACATGGCAACCAAAACCACAATATATACGGAAATAGTGCCCTTGGACGACGCGCTCGACAAACTGCTCAGGGCGCTGGATGCAGCGCGCGCGGCCAGCGGTCAGGACAATTTGCCCCAACCAGTTTCCTGCCCCACGGCAGAAGCTGATGGCCGCGTACTGAGCGCATTTGTAGCAGCCACGCGCCCCTATCCCCCCTTTCCCTTGGCTGCCGCCAACGGCTACGCCCTGAAAGCCTCAGATACATACGCTGCAACCAGCGCTGCCCCCGCCCTACTGCACGAAGGCAAAACCTGCTTCGCCGTCACCTCCGGCGACGCCCTGCCCCCCTCCTGTGACGCCGTGGCCCTGTCTGTTCATGCTGCCGTGGACGGCAAAGGCGGCGTCAGCATCACGGCCCCCATGCTGCCCTGGCTGCACGTGCGGCGCGCCGGAGCAGACATGGCGGAAGGCGAAACACTTTTCGGCCGCAACCACATTCTGCGGCCGGGTGACATCGGCGCACTACTGGCCGCCGGGGTAGACAGTGTGCAGGTATGGGGCAAACCGCAGATATTCCTGGCAACGGCAGGCGGCAGCTTTATGAGCCCGCCGGACCAGACCAATAGCGTTGCCACGGCAACATCAGACCGCCTGATTGACGGAATTACAGCGGCTCTTACCGCCAGGGCACAGGGCCTGGGCTGCATTGCCCACCCATCTGCCCCTCTGGAAGCAGATGCGCAAGCCGTGCGCAATTTTTTTCAAACCTCCATCAAAGGCGGCGCCCACGCTCTTGTTTTGTGCGTGACCGATGCGGCCACATTGGGCGTTGTGCGTACCCTGCTGGAAGCGGAGGGGCAAATTGTGGCCCCCAATGTGGGCATGCTGCCCGGCGCGCCTACAATGATCGCCGTTTATGAAGGCAGGCCCGTGTTCTGCCTCCCTGCCAGCCCCGCTGGCACATTCACGGCTTTTGCTGCTCTTGTGGTTCCCGCCCTATTGCTGATGTCTCGCCGTCCAGCACATTATTTTTCCGGCATTTTGCCGGGTTCAATGGATGAATTCGGCGACCTGACAGTGGAACTGGCTGCCAGCCTGCCTGCGCATCCGGGCCTTGATGTTTTCTCGCCTTTGGCCCTGAGCCGTGTGGCGGAAAAAACAGTGGCCCTGCCCCTGCGCCTGGGAGAAGGCTATAAAACTGCTGTCCGCGTTCTGGGTCTTGCCCACGTTACCGCCAACGGCAAGGGCGCGCCCCTTGGCAGTACGGTTCGCGCCCGCCCCCTCTGCCCGGTAGACAGCCTGTACAGCACGCTTTTCTGCGCTGGGGGCAACGACATGGTGCTGGACCTCATGGCTGATGAGCTGTTGCGCCTGCCCCATGCCGTGCAGCTGGTTACAGCAGGTGCAGACGCCGCCGACGCCTTGACCGCCCTGAAGAACAATCATTGCCATATGGCCGTGCTGCACATGGCCGACGACGACAAGGGCGAGTTCAATTTCGCCTTTGTGCAAGAGCATTTGCCCAGAGTTAAGGTCGCTCTTGTAAATCTGGTGGTCCGTCAGGTGGGCTTGGTGGTTCCGGCTGGTAATCCGCAAAAGATCAAAAGCATCACCGACATCAAGGACAAGAAACTGCGTTGCGTTAATCGTCAGGCAGGATCAAGCACGCGCCTGCAGTTTGATGCCCTGGTACGCCATGCCGGGCTGACCCCGCAGGATATTTCAGGCTACGAAGTGGAAGTGGAAAGCCAGCTGGCAGTTGCGGCCGCAGTGCTTACGGGCAAGGCCGACTGTGGGCCGGGGGTGGCGGCTGCAGCCAAGGCAATGGGACTGGATTTCGTGCCGCTGGGCGGCGAACGGTGGGACCTTGTTATCCCCGAAGCCTTTCTTGCCGACCCGCGTGTGTTGAGCGTTCAAAACCTGCTGCAACAGGCAGAATTCAAAAAGCGCATCACCGCCCTTGGAGGCTATGAAATAAATTTGACAGGACAAAAACTTGAGCTTGGCGTTCGCCTAGGAGCATGATAATAAAAAAGCCCCGCCGTCGGCAAACGGAGGGGCTGGGTATGGAGCGGACTGCGGCAGATCAGTCCGACCCTGGAGGAGAAGGGCAATTTCACGGCATGGGGCGCAACGAGTTGGTGTAGATTCTCGCCACACGTTGGCGTGAACTCCTGACTGGCGCCACCGAGAGCAGAAGACCCAGCGAAGGCGTCTGCTCGACGAAGTTGCAAAACTCTTCCACATCTGACTCCTGGACTCCCAAGTCCAGGAGTTTTTGATTTATGCCCAGGCTGAAAAGCCAGTCTTCTACGGCTTTTGCAGCTGCTGCGGCTTCATCCGGCTCGCCTTTCAGGCCGGGAGCCAGGGGCGCAAGCACATGGGCCAGCACATCGGGCCGGGCTGCATAACATTCGCCAATGACGGCGGGCAGCAACATTGCCAAGGCCAGGCCGTGCGGCACATCCCTGAAGCGGCTCAGTGGCTGCTCAAGCGCATGCGCCATATGCAAAAGACTGTTGTCAAAAGCCACCCCGGCCTGAAGCGCCGCCATGCATAATCCGTAGCGGGCCTTGAGGTTTTCCGGTTCGGCAAGCACTATGGGCAACCATGTGTGCACCAAACGCACAGTCTCGCTCGCCAGGGTTACAACCAGAGGGTTAGCCATCGTCGTTGTGGATGCCTCCACAACTCTGCACAGTGCGTCAATGGACACATAGCGGCTTTGCTCTGCCGAAAGCCCGGTCATGAGAGCCGGATCGTCAATGGCATAGCGGGGGTAGCTGCAGTCATGTCCAACAATGGACCTGTGATTGCGCCCGGCTACGGTAACCACGGCAAACCGGTTGACTTCACTGCCCGTGCCGTGAGTGAGGTTGACGGCAACTAATGGAAGGGCCTTTTGGGGCGTGAAGCGAAAGCAAAAAAGATCTTCGGCACTTTTGCCTGGGTTGGCCAACAGGATGGCCGCTCCTTTTCCACAGTCCAGGGGGCTTCCGCCGCCTATGGCCAGCACTGCGCCTGCATTAACTGCCCTGCCGAGCGCGGCGGCATCATTAACAATATCCGTTGTCGGATTGGGCGTGACCCTGTTGTACAAGGCCAGCACAATACCCTGTTTTTGCGCTGCGGCTTCGGCCTTGTCCCACGCGCCCGAAGCGCGGTAGGCATGTCCGCCGCAAACGCAGAGCACCGACGAAACGCCTTCATTTTTCAAATTTCCCAGGATGTAGCCAATCCTGTCTATTGCGCCAACACCGACATAAGCCGTTGTCTTAACGCGAATTTCACGAACCGTGTCATAGTTATAACAGTTGTCCCACACGGCGGCCTCCCGCGCTTACGCTGCGCGTACTATTGCGCTGCAATAAATTAGAATGAATACAGGCCTAGGTCAAGGACCTGCGCAATTTTTCACATAAATTTAGCAAAATATTTATTCTTGATAAAAATAGCCACTCACAGTATTTGTAATGTTTGTGAATTTTTAGGCAAAATAAAAGTACACCTAAACTGCTGACTTCATTGATTAGCGCCCTCCTCATCTGCCTTCTTGCTTGCAAAAAACTCCTCAGCCATGCTGTTTTTTGCCAAAGAACTGCCTTTACTTCACCCAGCACCCGAGAACAAACGAAATACCCATCCCAAGTGTGAAGCCCCCTGCGCACTGGATCAGAAGAAAAAAACAAGAACAGGCAATCTCCTCCAGACACAAATACAACAGGGGAGCCGCTTGTGGCGACACTATCTGGGGGCACGGGCATTCTTCAACTATAATATCATAATCCAATCAATTCATGCACTATTACGGCAGCGTGACCGATCTTGAGATATTTTCCACATGCGCCCATCCGGCCATATCCTCTATTCGGGCGGCGCATTTTATGCGGCCTGTGTCCTTCCCGAATCATGTTCTGCCAGAACCATCTCTCGGCAAAATCCATTTTTTTAAATACTGAACAGCGCACACCAACCAGCGGCAAAGTCAGCGACAGCCGTAAGATGCGGAAGAGCCCGAAGCGCAAAGCTCCGGGCTCCATTTGTTAATGTACTTCGCCGTATCGAGCGCTCTAGAGCGCCCAAAGGCACAGAAACTACTTCGGCACAGCCAGGATAACCTGCGAAGCCTTCACTATGGCTGTTATTTTTTTGCCTGTGGCCAGAGCAAGCTTGTCGACGCTGCCCATGGTCACAATGGAGGTAATGCCCTTGCCGCCGGGCAGATCAACCTGCACCTCGGCATTGACGGCCCCGGGGGTAACCTTGCTGATGGTTCCCGCAAACTGGTTGCGGGTAGACAGCAGATAGTCTTCGGCATCATTCATCAGCAGCACGAAGCTGGCCTTGATCAAAGCAATGGCTTCCGCACCGGGCTTGAGGCCCAACTTTTTGGTGCTGACCTGCGTGATGGAAGCCACAATGGTAAGCCCGCCTTCGACGGCCAATTCCACTTCATCATTGACGGCACCAGAATGCACCGCCACAACTTTGCCCTTGAAAACATTTCTCGCGCTTGTTTGCATATGAACATCCTTTATGCCGGGTAAAACCCTGGCTGGTAAACGCGAATTTTCTTTTTCGCATGTCTTAACTGTACACCATTGGAGAGTGCAGTGCCACACAGACACGCTGAAAGCGTGAAAGAGTAATAATCAATGCTATTACAGATTGTTAAAAGTACACGCACTGAAGGGCTTACCAAGCGAACGCCATATAAAATGCCAGCGGGCCGATCTCACGACCGGCCCGCTGGCTAAAAAGCACAAGAAAGACATTCTAAGGCGTATGCTCTTTGAGCGTATACGTCTCTAGGGCGTGGATCCGTCCACAAAATTCCTTTGTATTCGCAGCTGGATGCGTCAACGGGTATAAGAAAAAAGCTGCTGCCACCCAAGCTGTCTTTGCGGCAATCCGTTAGCGAGCCTTGCGAACGGCGGCAACACTTGCGTGAAACTGACCGGAACGCTGCTAAAATTGCCAACCGCGCGCTGACGTTATGCCACAGCAGCAAAGCATGTGTAAGCCTTGGCGCAACGCTTGAGCACCCGTAGGCGCTATGTGCAATTATTAAGGCCGCGTCAGGCCTTCAGTCCAGACGTCTCTCGCGGGTCTTCAGAGTAACCCACCTTGAAGCGGTTCTAGGGAAGTACTGATTAAAGAGCCACCCGGAAACGCGTAGTTATTTCGTTTGGCAAGGCACGATCTGTTTTTGAAGCAGGAGTGGACTCTTCCGTCCTCGACTGTTCCAAAAAAAGTGAAGCAACGCAGCCAAACGGAATAAATCAGCGTTTCCCTAGATGTCTTCCGTCACCCAGTCCACAACTTCGGCCATCCGCTTGAGGGTATAGCGCTGTTGAGGGCTTTTAAGGGCAAGGTCGTCCAGTGAGCCGTCAAGCCGATAGATGCGCCAGTCGCCTTCGGGAAGAGAACCGCGCGCCACGGCATAGCCCACGGCTGCCCGTGCAGCGCCTGGCGAGCAGAAAAGTTCAAACTCCTGCGCGGCAGGGTCCAGAACCACTTCTGATCCGCTGGCTATATCCACAATATAGTTGCCGGGAGCGAACACATAGACATAGGGGCACGGTTCAGCAGGCGGCGCCTGATCCGCTTCAGCCACAGGCGCTGTCTTGACGCAGGCCAGCAGGGGCAGGGCCAATAACGCTACCAGCAAAAGACGTATTTGCATTGTCTTCCTCAATATGGTGGGTTCGATGAACCCGACAGAGCCAGTGTGGCCCGTTATCTGCGCGGTCCTGCGCCCATTGTCTGCGGTTCCGGCATCAGCGCCGGGAAGCTGCCATGGCCTGAAGCCTGCGAATGCGTTCTTCCAAAGGCGGATGTGTGCTGAAAAGATTGGCCATGCTGCTGTGAGCAAACATGGGCGACACGATGAACATCTGCTCGGTGCTGGGATTGCCTTCACGCATGGGAATGCGCCCGCTGGCGGCCCCAAGCTTGGCAAGAGCGCCTGCCAGCGCAAGGGGTTGGCCGCAAAGCTCTGCCCCAGTATCGTCAGCAAGATACTCCCGCGAGCGCGAAATGGCCATCTGCACAAGACCTGCGGCCATAGGGGCCAGCAAAGCCATTGCCAGAGCCGCAATGGGGTTCACACCGCCGCCCTCGCCGTCACGGTTGCCGCCGCCGAAAATGGCCGTGAACTGAAAAATATTGGCCATGGTCACAATGGCCGAAGCCATAACCCCGGCGATAGTCTGAATAAGAATATCGCGGTTTACAATATGCCCTATTTCGTGGGCCACCACACCGCGCAGTTCTTCGGGCGACAACAGGCGCATAAGGCCTTCAGTCACCGCTACCACGGCATTTTCAGGATTACGCCCGGTGGCAAAAGCATTGGGGGCTTCTTCGGGCACCACACAGACGCGGGGTTTGGGAATGCCGGCATTGTAGGCCAGCTCGTCAACAATTTTATGCAGATATGGAGCTTCTTCCGGGGCCAGTTCGCGAGCCCGGTACATAGAAAGCACAATTTTGTCCGAGTACCAGTAGCTGCCCACATTCATGAGCAGGGCCATGCCGAAGGCTATGATAATGCCCGTGCGCCCGCCAAGCAGGCCGCCAAGCACTATGATGATGCCCGAAAGCAAACCCAGAAGAAGAACGGTCTTGATCTGGCTGGTCATGCTTACTCCTCAATATGCAAAGATTGCGCGCCGTACTTTCAGACGCCACAATATAGTATAAGCATCGGGCACTCGCTGGCAAGAAGGGTTTGCCAAAAGGACGGCCCCGGCCAGCTTTTTCAGTGTACCTTGCCCCCTGCCAGCTTTGACCGCTTTGGCCTTTTGGACCGGGCGGCGTGAAAACAGTTCTTTTTCCGGGGCTGTACGCAAGACTTGCAATGCCTCGGGCAGGGGCAAAGTCGGTATTACTGCTGCCCGGGCTTCTGCCGTGCCTGCCACCACAGTTGAAAGACCAGCAATGTCCAGAGCGGCTTGCGCAGGTCGGCCCTGCCGGAAATGTGCTCATCCATAAGGGCGCGCACGGCAACGGGATCAAAAATCCCCTGGGCCTTGAGGCTGTCTGCACTGAGCAGGTCTTCCATAAGGGGACGCATACGCCCGCGCAGCCACTGTGCCACGGGAATCTGGAACCCGCGTTTGTTGCGGTACAGGATTTCCTTGGGCAGCAGCCCCGCAAAAGCCTTTTTGAGCAGCCACTTGCGCTTGAACCCGTGCAGCTTGCGGTCCACAGGCAGGCGCGCGGCGAATTCGGCCACGTCCTTGTCCAGAAAGGGCGCACGCACTTCAAGGCTGTGCAGCATGGAGCAGCGGTCCACTTTCACAAGGATGTCGTCCAGCATGAACTGGCGCGCGTAAACGTGAAAGGCCCGCGCCAGAGGTGCTGCCGCGCCATACGGTTCCCAGTGTTCAAACTGCTGGCGCGTTGGCGCAAAAAGCCGTTCTGGCGAAAGAAAGCCCGGCGCTTGCGCCTTGAAGCTTCCAGTCAGAATTTCCGCCTGCATGTCGGGGGTAAAGGCCGTGAGCATGGTTTGCACCCGCTGCCAGGCAGGAGCCTGCGCCGCACGCAAAAACGTGGCCACAGCCAGACGCGGATTGATATATCCGGCTGACGATGGCAGACGGCGGGCAAGGGGTTCCACAATCTTGTTCCGCACCAGCGCGGGCAGGGCATTATACCATTCCGCCACCTTGAAGCCTATGTAATGCTCGTAGCCTGCCCACAGTTCGTCCGCGCCGTCGCCGCCCAGGGCCACGGTGACCTTTTCACGCGTCACGCCCGACAGCAGCCAGGTGGGAGCCACAGAGGCATCGGCCATTGGCACGTCCATTCTGCTCACGATTCCCGGCAGATTGTCGGCGCACTCCTCGGCGGAAAGCACCCGCTCATGGTGGTCTGTGCCAAAGGCTTCGGCCACAATGCGGGCATAGCGCGACTCGTCGTAGCTGGCTTCACTGAACCCAATGGAAAAAGTTTTTATGGGCGTGGAAGATTGCCGCGCCATAAGGCCAGCCACAATGGACGAGTCGATACCACCCGAAAGAAAGACGCCCAGAGGCACATCGCTGACCATACGCCGCCGCACCGCCCGCGCCAGCAAAAGTTGCAATTCTTCGCCAAGCTGTTCGGTGCCGCGCCTGTCGTTTTCATCAGGCGTGGGCATGTCCCAATAGCGACCCGTACGCAGAGCGCCGCCCTCAAGCAACAGCCAATGGGCTGGCGGCAGACTTTCCACTTCCGCATAGATGGTCTGCGGCGTGGGCACGTATTCATAGGCCAGATAGCGCATAATGGCTTCTGGCTGCATGGTCAGATTCAGGCCGGGAACTTTTTCAAGGGCCGTCATTTCCGAGGCGAAATGCAGCCTGCCCTGCTGCACTGTGTAGAAAAAGGGCTTTTTGCCGAAAGGGTCGCGCGCGCAGAAAAGCCGCTGTTCGGCAGAATCCCACAGGGCAAAGGCAAACATGCCGTTGAAGCGGGTAAGGCAATCCACGCCCCACTGGCGGTATCCTTCAAGAATGACTTCCGTATCCGAGCTGGTGCGAAAACGCGCTCCGTTGGCGGCAAGTTCTTCTTTCAGTTCCGCAAAATTGTAAATTTCGCCATTGAAGATGACCGTATAGCGCTCGTCGGCGCTGTGCATGGGCTGCCCGCCCGTGCCCAGGTCGATGATGGAAAGACGCCTGTGCCCCAGGCATACAGGCCCGTTCAACCATTGGCCTTCGCCGTCCGGCCCCCGGTGGGCAATGCGGTCGGTCATGGCCTTCACCCAGTGCAGGGCCTGAGGGTCAAGCGGCGAAGATTCCAGTTGGCAAATACCGGCTATTCCACACATGATTCTTTCCAACACCTGTAATTATTGATGAAAAGGCGCGCCAACCGGTCATTGTTGGCTTCGGGATCAAACATGTGGGCCGCAAGCAGCCTGCCGTTATGTGCAAGTTTGGCGGCCAGGGCTGAATCGTTGGCCAGCAGGGCGATAGCATTCGCCAATGCTTCGGCGTCGTGCTGCGGCACCGCCAACCCGGTTTTGCCGTGCCGAACCACCTCGGGCAAAGCATTGACCGTGGTGCTGACTACGGGCAGGCCATAGGCCAATGCCTCGATAACGGTATTGGGAATGCCGTCGCGTCGGCCCGACGCATGCACCACGCAGGGCGCGGCAAAAATATCATGCTCTTTAAGGAGCTTGGGCAGTTCATTGTGCGAAATAAGACCGGGCATGCTCACGCGGGCTTCCAGTCCCAGTTGCTTGCGCAACCGGACCAGTTCGGTCTGCATGTAGCCAAGGCCCATCACGGCCCCGCCGCCGCCCGCCAGAGTGAGGGTAAAATTCAGGCCCCGGTCTTGCAACAAGCCGCAGGCGCGGAGCAATACGTCAAAGCCCTTGGTTACGTCAAACCGCCCAAGAGCCAGCAGGCGCACAGGACGCTTCATGGGAACAGGAGAGGCCGAAGCAGGCACTTCATCCAGACGCATAAAAGAAGGATCAGACTCACTGAAGCAGTGGGAGGCAGGCGCGCCGGGCGTGTCTGCCTGGGCAGAGGCTGCTTCGGGCGTAACCGCTTCGTCAGCCAATGGCGGCAGGGTCAGCCCGTTGTACACCAGCTCAACCTTGCCCTTGGCCTGCCCACGGTCAAAATCCTCTATTCGCACCTTGTCTGCGCCGTTGTTGGCGCGCACCAGAAAAGCCGCGTCGAGCTTTGCGCCGAGGTCCGGGTCCGCTGGTTCAAGGTTGTCGCCTCTGGCGCAAGTGGCAAAGGGAAGCCCGGTGATGCTGCCTGCAACCCAGGCGGCGGTCGCCGTGCCGCGCGGCCAGGGCGCGTAGATCATGTCGATGCCCGCTTCCTTGAAGCGCCGGGCCAGATACACCCCTGCGCAAAAAGCCCAGAGGTTTTCTCCCATTGTCTCAAGGCAGCTCCAACGGCGGAACATGGTGCGTCGGAAGAGCCTTCCCATAAGCAGCGGATGCGTGCAGAACTGGCGCAGAACTTCCGCCAGAATGGCAAAAACTGCCTTTGTGCCCAAGGTGTGGGTCTGCTGGGCCGCCGTGCGCATTTCAGTGGAGCAATGGCGCAGGCTGGCACCGTAAAGACTGAACACCGAGACCGGAAGGCGCTTTCTGAGTCCTTGCACTTCACGGAAAATAAAGGGCTGTGTGAACAGAGGGTACCACAGCAACACGCAGGCCACATGAGGCAGCCCGGGGGCGAATGCCTGCGAGGAAACGGACTCGCTTGTCTTGCTTTCTGTCATAACTCACTCCTGAGCGTCTGCTAGAGCGCAAACTCACAGGTTATATATACTCGGAGTCGACCATACCGAATTGCGCATGGCGCAAACTAGGGAGCTTCTTGTGGCGGATACGCCCAATCCCCGCATCGCGCGCCGCTGCGCTGCCGCAGCCGTAGAGCGCTGTCAGGAGCTTGGGGGCCCAAGGTTTCCCTCAACTGGTCCATAGTCAGGCTGCGCACATCCCAGCGGGATGTGAGCCAGTCTGTCCAGGCCAGTATTTTTTCCATAAGCCTGTCCACAGCACTGGCGTCAGGCAAATGGGGCGCACCGCCCGGCATCATTTCTGAGGAATGCCAGGTGAGAGACAGCACCCGCCCTCCGCGCGCCACAAAAAGTCTGGTCACAGCCTGCATGGCCCACAGGGGATGATAGACGGGCAACAAGCTCAACGCCCCCCAGTTCTTGAAGCCCGGCCGCAAGCCCGGAGCCGTTTTGCGCAGCAGGCCAGGCAGGGGTTGCAAAAGGGGCGCTACACTCAGGGGAACCTCAAAAATACGTTTTTGCCCGACAGTTACCCAATAAGGATTGCACGGAGCGTCAAAGTGGTCTGGTCCTGCCTGAGGCGTGGCCCCACAATGCAGTGGGCGTACCGAGGCGTCGACCTTGATTCCGGCCTGGGCCAACAAAGGCCAGTGGTTTCTGTGCAGATCCCACCGCCCCATACGAAAAGAAGTCAGGGGCGCAGACTGGAATTCCTGTCCCGCAGCCATGAGACGTTCAAACTTGGCGGCCATAAGAGGATCGGGCACGGCTGCGGCGGGCACGCTGGACGCATTGTCGGCAAGGGCGGCGTCCGCACCCGGCCCGTCAAGAGTCAGAGGAGGCGTGTTCCAGTGGTGCAAATGCGCGCCTATTTCAGCGCCGTGCCTGTCGCGCAGGTCAGCCAGCACACGCCGCGAAGGCGCATCGGCCAGCACGCTGTGCGCGCAGAAAAGCGTGGGGCGCGCACCGCGCTCACACAGGGGATCAAGCCGCCCCAGGCTGCCAGTATTGGCCGTCGAGTATCCCCGGCGGGCATACTGGCCACCAAACAGCCCTTCTTCTTCCACATCCAGGCTGACGGCAAGATAGAGCACAGGACGACTCATGCTTCCTCTTTTTCCGTGAACACCTGATCCAAATGGGATGATTGGCCTTGCTGCAGTTTGGCAGCCCGGGCGCATTGGTCCACATACAGATCATAAACCGCCGCGATGTTTCGTGCGGGATCAAAAAGTTTTTCAACGTGGGCGCGTCCCGCTTCGGCCATTTTCAGGGCTGCGTCACGGTCAGACACCATACGGCGCACGGCGTCTGCCAGAGCGCGCGGATCACGCTGCGGCACAAGCAGTCCGGTTTCACCGTCAATAACCACCTCGGCTATGCCGCACACATCGGTGGCAATGACTGGCATCCGGTGCGAAAGCGCTTCCATTATCACATTGGGGATGCCATCCCGGTCGCCGTTGGTGTGCACCACGCTGGGCATGATGAGCATGTCGTGGTCCAGCATGAACCCGCAGATCTTGTCGTGAGGAATAAACCCCGGCATATCGACAACCTGTGCAAGCCCCAGGTCGTCGCGCATTTTGACGAGCTTGTGATTCCAGCTGCCGTCGCCCACCAGAGTCAGGGTCACAGGCACGTTTTCACGCCGCAGCCGCGTCATTGCCGTAAGCAGTTCGGAAAAGCCCTTGGTACGCGCAAAGCGTCCGACCGCAAGCAGCCTGTAGGGAGCCTGCATGGGCATGGCGCACTGGCCGCGCGGGCGGAAAGTAAGGCTATTGTAGATAGCGTGCACTTTGTCCGTGGCGTCAGGAGGGCAGAATTTGCACAGCCACTGAACATTGGTGCGGTTGTTGGTGCGGACGAAAAGCGCATCGCGCGACTTTTCGCGCAACAGGCCGTCTTCAGGATAAATATCTCCGGCACGGCCAGTGAAGGCAAAGGGAATGCCCGTCATGCGCGAGGCTACCCAGGCTGCCGTTGCCGGACCATTGGCCCAACCCGCATGGATAAGCTGCACGCCGTCCTGTCGGCACTGTTCGGCCAGCAGAAATCCCGCCAAAAAGCACCAGGTATTTTCAGCAATGGCTTCAATATTGCGCATGCGGCGAAAAAGCCCTTCACGCATGAGCCGCCACACTGCCTTTGGCTTTTGCCACAAGGCACGCCCGAAGGCGGCCAGAATGCGGCCGACGGCCTTGATGCCCATGCGGCGAACAGGGCCGTCAAAGGCGTGCATTTCTTCGCTGCACCCCTTGAGATTTTCGCCATACATGCTGTACGCGTACACAGGCAGACCGCGCTGTCTGAGTTGCACGACCTCACGAAAAATAAATGTCTCAGAAGACAATGGAAACCAAAGAAGCACATAGGCGATGACCGGCGGAACACTCTGCCGACCGCTTTCCTTCCCCGCTTCCGTGGCAGCGCCACTGGTTAAAGACATATCGGTCTCCGCAGCAAACGAGAGCCGGGCCTTTTGGCCCGGCCCTCAATGCAGTTCTTATTCGCTCAGGTATTCTTCGGCGTGTTCGCTCTTGTATTTTTCCACAATGGCCTGTGCCTTGGGAATTTCTTCCTTCACGGCGTCCAGGGCCTTGCGGATGTGCTCTTCCGTATGGGCGGCAGAAAGGAAGAAGCGCAGCCTGTCGGTGCCTTCTTTCACTGCCGGGAAGGTAATGGGCATAACATAGATGCCACGCTTGAAGAGCGCGTTGGACAAGAAGCCCGCAACCATAGGATCGCCCACCATAACAGGCACGATGGCGTAGCCTTGGGCCGCGCCAGTGTCCAGGCCGATGCTGGCGGCATAATCCACAAAGAATCGTGAAATGCCCTGCAACTTGTGCACACGTTCCGGTTCGCGCAGCATAATGTCCAGCGCCTTGTGGCAGGCCACGGCGATCACAGGGGGCATACCCACACTGAAAACAAAACCCGGCGAACCGTACTTCAGAAATTCCACCAGTTCGTGCTTGCCGGCGATAAAGCCGCCGCAACCGCACATGGACTTGGAGAGCGTGCTCATCCACATGTCCACTTCATTGGCGTCAATGCCGAAATATTCGTGCGCGCCACGCCCGGTCTTGCCAAGCACGCCCAGCGAGTGGGCTTCGTCAACCAGCAGCATGCAGTCGTACTGCTTTTTCAGCTGGATGATGCGGGGCAGATCAGGGATGTTGCCGTCCATGCTGAACAGGCCTTCAGTAACGATAATGGCCCGCTTGTGCTCGGCGCGCTTGGCCTTGAGCATTTCCTCAAGGGCATCGCAGTCGTTATGATTGTACGAGTAGCGCGCGGCGTGCGACAGGCGTGCGCCCTGCACAAGGGAGTTATGGGCAAGACCGTCATGAAAGATGGCGTCGCGGTGGCCAAGCAGAAAGCCCAGGGTAGACACGTTGGTGGCGTGCCCGCTCACATAGACAATGCAGTCTTCCACGCCATAAAGGTCGGCAAAAGCACGCTCAAGCTCACGGTGCGGCGGGCGCTCGCCGCCCACAAGGCGGCTGGCTCCGGCGGACGTGCCGTAAACGGTGGCGGCGCTGGTGACGGCCTCGGTTATTTCCGGATGGGCGTTAATGTCCAGATAGTCGTAGGTGGAAAAGTTCAGATATTCCTTGCCGTCAATGAGTGTGGTAGCCTTGGCCGCACGCTCGTGGCAAAGAAAAAGAGGATTTTCCATCCCCATCTTGGCTCCCATCTCCACAAGCCGGTCAAAGGCGAGCTTGGAACGCATGCGGCTGAAACCGCCTGCGGAGCTTTCTGTGGCGGCAGGTGTTGATGCCGCCTCTTGTCCAGCCTGACAGGAATGGTCGTTCTTCATGCCTTATCCTCTTAAATTTGTCCAAAAAATGCACCGGCCCGCAGCCCTGCAACAAGCAGCCGGGCAGAGGGCGCAACTTTGTAAGGATTCAGTATAGCCAAACCATCGAGCTATGGCAAGTGCGTAATATCAAATACTCACCAGCCCGCCATAGCGGCAACCACTGCGCATTTCGGGCCTTTTGGGGGCATCGTCCAGCATAAATTTGCACGGTGGCATTCCGCTGCCGTGGCCTATTTTTCGCCCGGCTTCTGGACAAGAGAATCGATATACCTTAGAATACCGCCCTTAGCCGATATATGCCGCTTCGGCCCAATCGATCAACCGCGCGCCACAGGCCCGAGTTTTATGCAGCAAGACCCTGCCCCAGCATACGACACTTCGCACGGCAAGCCCCGCGCAACGGACAACGCCTTCCTTCAGGACGGACTGCTTGTCGTGTCGCCTCCGCGCGCCACCCTTTCCTGCCCTGCTCCTGAAAATCCGGCCTCTGCCGAATCCCGCGCCTCTTCAGGCGAAATATGCGCCCAAGCCCTGGTTCGCCAGTGCCTTGACTGGCTCAAGTTTGCAGAAAATGCTGGTCCCGTCATGCTCTGGCTCTGCTGGAACGAGTCCAGCACTCCGGCTCATCAGGCCCAATCCCTGAGCCTTGCCGCAGAAGGTTTGCAAAACCTCTGGCGCATCGGCCCGGTACGTCTGCAATTTGAATCTTTCCGCCCCAGCCAGCTTCACGAGGGCGAAAAGGTTCTGCGCGCGGCCCTTGAGCAGAGCGCGGATGCGGCAAAAAATATTTACCCCTGCATGACCAGCGAGGCGGCCCGGCCCGACACTATGGGCGTGAGCATGCCGCAGTTCCCCAACTATTATAACTCCGACGTGAATAGAGCGCTGGGGGACGAAGAACCCATGTGCCCGCAGGCCGGACGCGTGCCCACCATTCTTTTACTGGATTTTTTGGCGGATAAGACGCCGAATCTGCAGTGCCAGCCTCTTTTGCTGCGCCTGCCTGCTCCTACGCCTCCGTGCTGCGATATGCTCAAATGCCGCAAGAACCCACAGCAGGCGGCAGAGGAACCCCGGCCCGAAACCGCGCCAGCCCTCTGGCAGCCCTGCAGCCTTGCAGCCGAAGCAAATCATATACAAGCCACAGCTACAGACACCACAAAAATGCCCGATTATCAAAATATGCCCGAAGAGCTTATTCTGGATGGCGTACGCTATGCTGACCTGCCCCAGGACGGCATTATGTGGCGTATGGGAACCACCAATCCCCTGTGGCGGCAAGACCTGCTCTCGCTGCCGCACAATCCGGACGCAGCAGCTCTGGCAAGCCTTGAAGGGCGCGGCATCTGGCTGGCCCCCAAGACTGACGCGCCGCCCCTGGCAGTCATGTGCTGCGGCATGGGCTCGGTCTGGCCGGGCATGGGCCGCGAACTTTATGATAATTTCCCTGTGGCGCGCGCCGCTATGGACCGCATCGCCGCTGTTGCCGATTGGGACGTGCTCGGTCTTATGGACGAAAAGGACGTGGAAAGGGTCAGCCCCACACGCTGGCAGTCTCCTTACACGTTCATGCTTGAATACGCGCAGTGGAGCGTACTTTCCTCGCTGGGTTTGCAGCCCTCGCTCTTCTGCGGGCACAGCCTTGGCGAACTCATAGCCCTGTGTTTCAGCGGCATTTATACGCCAGAAGTGGCTTGGCATATTCTTGATACCCGCGCCATTCACATGGCCGAACTGGAAGCTGCCGCCACCCGCGAAATGGGCATGATGGCCGTACACGCCAACGCTGAAATCATTGATGAAGCGTGCGCTACGTGGCCCACCCTCTACGTTTCCAACTACAATACGCCGCAACAGTTTATTCTGAGCGGGCCACGCGAAGTGCTGATGGAAGCCCGCAAAAGCCTGCGCAAGCGGCGCATACCTGCCATTGTGCTCAACCTGAATCTGGCTTTCCATCATCCAAGCATGCGCGTGTTGCGCGATCTTTCGCTGCGCCGCCTCAATGCGCTTGAGATGCACGCCCCCCGCCAGCCCATGCTGAGCGGCACCACCACGGGTTTTTATCCTGACGACCAGCCCTCCATCTGCCAGCAAATCACCGACCTGGATGAAAACTCCGTGCGCTGGACCGAGTGCGTGCACACGGCATGGAACAGAGACGGCATACGTCACTTTCTGGAACTGGGACCGCAAGATACGCTGTGCAGTCTTGTCAGCGACACTGAATCCCGGGCCCTCTGCCTGCCAGCCGGACGCAAGGGCAAGGAAGTAGAAGCCATGCGCCAGACATGCGCCCGCCTCTTCGCTCTGGGACACTTGCGCAAAAGTTCCATCCGGACACGCATCGCCGATGTACGCGGCGGCAAAGATGCTGCCGAGGCCGCGCGCATGCCGCTTCCGCATTGTGGGCTTGTGCCTGCGGATTCCCCCGACTGCGGCCCAGGCTGCGGGACGGGTTCCGCTTCCTCTTGCGGCATAACCGCGTCAGAAACCTCGCCCATAAAAACAGACGTGGCGGTTTCAACCCCTGTTTCCGGCGAGGCCGCTGTGCCCGCCCCGGTAAGAACCGCGCCTTCCGTATCATCCGCAGCCGCCTTTCGTGTGGTGCTGGATGTGCTGGCCCGCGCCTGCGGCCGCCCAGTGGAAGAGCTGCGGCCAGATCTGGACCTGCGCTACGACCTTGCCCTGCGCTCCAGCCGTTTTCCCCTTATTATTCAGGAAGTGGAAAAAGCGCTGGACATCACTGTCAATTTTGAAGATCTGCTGCAGGTTTCCACTGTGGGCGACCTTGCCCGCGTTCTGGGCGCAGCCAATCTTGACGAAACGGCCGATTCCGATAAATCCGAGGCGGCAAGTCAGGTGGCGGCCCGCCAGACGGCTCTGGTTCATGC
The DNA here is from genome assembly GCA_023386035.1 of Pseudomonadota bacterium. Classification (GTDB taxonomy): domain Bacteria; phylum Desulfobacterota; class Desulfovibrionia; order Desulfovibrionales; family Desulfovibrionaceae; genus Desulfovibrio. The sequence goes on along the minus strand of JAEWKM010000017.1, from coordinate 8,119 downwards.
CTGCGCGCCGCTGTGCCGCTTCAGCCCCGTGCGGGTGAATACGCAAAGCGATTCCACGGCAACGGCCAGCAGTGCGGAACAAGCGCATGCCCTGCTGCCGCTGCCTCTGGATCCCTGCGGTCAAGGCTTGCCCATCCGCCGGGGAGATATCCTGGCCCTTCTGTTTTTCGAGCCTGACCTGCTGCCCGCTCTCATGAGCGGTCTGGCGCCGCTTGGCTGCGTGCTGGCCGTGCCTCGCGCCCAGGTTGAAGCATGCGTATCTCTGGCCAAGGCGGGCAGCCGCATTGTACCCCTGGATATTGACCTGCGCGTCCCCCGGAATACCGCAGAGGCACGCTCGCTGGCCGAAGATACCAGCGCTGCCCTGAACGATCTGGCAAAAAAAGAAGGCAAGGTTGACGGCCTGCTCTTTGTGCCAGCCGCACGGTCCGAAAGCGGAGAAAAGGAAACCGGTCCGACGCTTTCAGCCAACGCCTTTGCCGCCGCAGACATGCCCGACTTGCTGAGCGCGGCCATGCGCGTCACCGTGCCGAACGGGCTGCGCTATGCCTGCCTGTGCAGCTTGCTACAGCCCACAACTGAAAATCTGCGCGGCGACGGCCCACTGGAAAAGCGCCTTGAAGAACTGGGACAGGAAGCTGGCGTCGCCACACGTGCCATCCGTCTTCTGGAAAAAACTCTTCGCGCCGGACTTAACGACTGGGGCGACATGCTGGCCCGCGAACTTTTGCGCGGCACTGCCCGCCAGGTGCTGTGGGTGCGGCCCACGGCCCTGCCCGCTTTTGCCGCGCCCGCTGCGCAGGAAAAGAAGGGGCAAGGGCTCATCATTACGGAAAAACCGCGCTGCTACCCCCTTGTTTTTCCCGATCCGCATCCGCCTTACCGGGCCACTTCCACACTTTTTCAGGGCTGCTGCCATTACTCGCGTTTTGCCGATACCGATCTGGCCCTTCACGGCGGCCAACCCGGCAATGCCCTTGACGGCGCGCCCTGGCTGCCGCCAAGCCGTGCCCTGGCTGCCTTGCTCGAAGCCTCAAGCCTGTGGCTTCCCTGGCTGACAGCCACTGGTTTTTCGGACCTCCGGTTTTATGATCTTCCCCAGCTGCCGCCCGGCATCACCCGCGAATGCAGGGCCGCTGTGGAGGCGGAGCCCTGGCTCATGCAGGACGGCGTCATGACGCGCCTGTGCCGCAGCACTCTGGACGTGCGCGGGCTTTCAGCCAATGGCAGACATCTTGACCGCTATGCGCCCGTAGCCGAAGGCATGACCATTCTGGCCGCTGCCAACGGGCTGGTGCCGCCCCTGTGGCCTGATGAAAATGAGCCCCCGCGCGCGGAGCAAATTCAACAGGCCCTGGATACTGATCTTTTTTATAATTCTGTTGGTTTTGGCGCGCCCTGGCGCATGCTGCGCGAGTTCAGCATTCTGCCTAATCACAGATATGCCGCACTGTTGGACCATTCGTATGCAAGCATTGCCCCCGAGGGTAATAAAGGCTATACGGATGTACTGCATGTGGTGGAGGGAATGGTGCAGGCCGCGTGGATGGCAATAGCCCAAGATGCCGGGGAGGCAGAGGCGATTGCCGCTGTCATACGGAACTGGCATCTGCAGGCTGCGGGATTCATACGTTTTGGGGGCGAAAGAGGCAAAGGACCGTGGCTCATAAGGATGCGTCGTTCCTGGTCTGCCCCAAATCTGTTGCGCTTTGACGGCCAGGCCGTTGACGAGCGCGGACGCGTCTTTCTTACTCTTCACCATCTTGAGTTTAATCGGCGGGACACCGGAGCCGCTGCGCTTTAGCGCGTCTCCACCGCAGTGACAGTGACTATACCAACGCGCAAAGTGCGCGACATTGTAAAGGGTGCCTGATGCCGCATAACACACGTCCTCTCTTTTCAGCGCGGTCTTATTTGCCGCTGCTGCTCGTTATGACCCTGTTTTTCTCCGCATGCGCCTCAAACAAGGCGGGGCTGAAATCTCCGGAGCTTCCGGCCAAACACTGGCTGGAAGAGGCTCCCGGCGTACCGGTAGAAAACAAGGCCAAGCTTGAGGCGGCAGTGCCCAACCTGTATGACCCCAGCAAGGTTTTCTCCTACGAAGACTGCGTCTTTCTGACCATCCAGCAGTCGCCCCTTCTGGTCAACAGCGCGGTGGATCTGGAAATCAAGCGCGTGGCCCTTACCGATGCCGTGTGGAAATACCTGCCCGAGCCACGCATGACCATGCAGGTTACCAACAACCTCACGCGCAACAACATGGACCACAAGGACACCCCTGGCGACTACGGGCGTACCAAGTTCACCGTGGGTTTCTATGCGGCCTTCCCCAATCCTGTGGCTACCTATTTTGAGCATCAGGTGCAAAAGGCAATGGTCAATCTGGCCATCTCCACGCACCGCAAGGCCGTGGGCGAAGCCATCTACAAGATCGCCCAAGCCTATTTGCAGCTGCAGGCGCAGAAGAAAATCGTCAAGGTTCAAAAAGAGCTGCTGCCCATCGGCAAGGAGCTCATATCTTACTGGCAGCAGGTGGAGTCAGTGGACGGCCGCCAGGGGGTTTCCCTCAACTTGGCCATGCAGCACCAGCGTGAACTTGAGCTGATGGTGGAACAGACCAAGATGAAGGAAGTCATGCAGCTCACCCAACTGAAAATACTCGCTGGCGTGGACCCGCAGCACAAGCTGGACGTGGACACGTCAAGCGCTGACGAGATTCTGAAGGGCTTTAACGGCCGCAGCCTCAAGTGGGACGACCGTTGGAATACCACTGAAGACGACCTGCTTTTGCGCGGCCAGATCAAACTGGGCGACTACAATATCATGGTCGCCTGGGCTCAGTATCTTCCCAACATGAGCATCTCCGTCAACAACAGCCCGCCAGCGGGCCAGTATCAGCCTGCCAGCGGCAGTGAAGACACCTTCCTGCACCTGAACTTCGACTTTCCCCTGCTGGACTGGGGCCGCCGCTACCGTGGCGTGCAGACTGCCCGCATGATGAAGGCCCAGGCCTTCCACGAAATGGCCCGCAAGCGCACAGATTATTCCAACAAGTGGCTGCAGGCGGAACAGAACGTGGCCCTGGCCGAAACCGAGCTCAAGATCGCGAAAACCCGTTTTGACACCGCGGCCATGCAGTACAAGGAAGCTCATATTTCCTTCAACGAAGGCATTGCGGATCTGCCCAATGTGGCCGACAGACAAGAAGCCATGGTGCAGGCCCAGATCGCGCTTATTCGTGCAGAACTGACCTGTGAACTGGCCCAGCTTGAATGGATGTACATTTCCACCTCGCTTCAAGAACGTTTCCTCGGCATGCCTGCCAAGGAGGTGCTGTAATGGCGCGCTATACACGCATGGCCTCTTCGGCCCGCAAGGGTGCGCTGGGCATTGCTATGGCATTTCTGGCCAGCCTGATTCTCGCCACCGCAGCCTTTGCGGCTGACGGCGGAAAGACTGGCGTGACCATTCTTACGGGCAAAGTCGTAACAACAGTCACCCGGGCCATCCCCATGCCCTTTAGCGGCGTGGTGGACTCCGTCTTGGTCAAGCCCGGCGAAGCGGTTGAAGAAGGCGCGCCTCTTATGCGCTACCATCTGTATGAAGATGCGGAACGCACCCTGCAACGCGAAGTCATGCAAGGCCCCAGCACGGAAAGTCTCAATAGCCAGGTGCTGGACCTTGAGCGCAAGCTTGCTGAAACCATTGCCCAACGCAACAAGGCACGCCAGCTTGCAGCTTCGGGCCTTGGCTCACGCCAGGCTTCGGGGCGTCTTGAAGAAGACGTAAGCTCCCTGCAGCGACGCATTGAGCTCACCCGCACCACCATAAAGAAAGCTGAAAACAGCTTTGCCATTCGCCTCAAGGAACTGAGCAGCTACTTTGGACAGGAAATCAAGGAAGGGGAAATTCTGCCAGAAACCCTGACTTTGACCTCGCCCCTCAAGGGCTATGTGCTGTCTCTGGATACCACGCTCAACCCCGACACCCTGCTTCCGGCGGGCAGCATTCCCATCAGGGTGGGACAGCTTGACCCTGTGCTTATTCAGGTGCCCGTCTACGAAGCGGAAGTCAGCGGCATCAGCGAAGGCGACAAGGTTTCGGTGGAAATTCCCTCTCTCAATAACAAGGTCTTTACGGGCAAGGTCACAGAAATATCTTGGGTTTCCAACGATATGAGCGTCTCCAACCCTTCGTATTACACTGTGGAAATCACCGTGCCCAACCCGGATCTGGAGCTTAAGCCCGGCTTCAAGGCTGTTGTGCGTTTCGGGGGCGGCAGGTAAAGCCCCCGCATGAAGCTCAAGAGCATTCCCCGCAGGCTCGGTTACATTCTGGGCGCGCAATGGACGCGCGACCTGGCCTGGACAGCCTTTACCATTCTGCTTGCCCGCCGCAGCCCCGATATAATGGGGCAGGTGGTGTTGGCTCTCACTTTCGGCTATCTGGTTAAAACCATTGCTGATGTGGGTCTTAATGATTTTCTGCTGTCGACCTTTGCCAGGCGGGAGGGCCGCCCTAGGGCTTTGCTGGGCGAGGTAACGTGGCTCAAGCTTACCGTTTTGGTGTTGGCCCTGGCTGTTACATGGCTGGTAACCGGATGGCAGAACTACAGTCCTGAACTCCGCCTTATCGTGCTGTGTATTGCCGCAGGGCTTGGTCTTGACGGCGTGAGCGACTCTTTTTTCGCACTATGCCAGGCTCGTGGCCGTCAGGATGTGGAAATGCGCATCCGGGTGCCCTCAGCCCTCATCGGCATAGGTTTCGGCATCGCCTGCGTAGTCATGGGCGCTCCGCCCATTATCATCGCGCTTTACAAGCCCATTGAATCCATACTGTGCATCATTTTTGCCCTCACAGCGCTTGGCCGCAATCCTCTCGCGGGTGTGGGCCGCTCCGGCATGCTCGATCTGGCGCGGCAAATGAAGCATGGCCTTATCTTTACCTGCATGGCCGCCTGCGCCATGTTCTACAACAAAATCAACGTCATTTTTCTCAAGCAATACGGCGGTAACGCCGATGTGGGCGGATATGGAGTGGCCTGGGAGACGGTGGAAGGTCTCTCTGTTCTGGTATCAAGCGCACTTCTGGGCAAGGTTATTTTTCCGCTGCTGGCAAAATTCTGGCAGCAGGATAAAAATGCCTTTCGTCAGCTTGCTGGCCAGACGGCCCGGTCCTTGTGGGCGGCATCCTTGCCCATCATCTTTCTTATTTGCGTGGAGAGTGACCGATTTCTGCCGTTTATTTACGGTCCAAGCTATGAAAGCGCCGTTCGTGCACAGCAATTGCTGACGCCTTGCCTGGCCACTGCCTTTCTGCACAACCTTGCCGCCTATGCCATGATAGGCATGCGCCGCCATCGCCTTCTGCTGCTTTTCTATGTCAGCGGTCTTATTCTTAATATTATCTGCTGCCTGACGCTTATTCCGGCCATGCCTCTGGAAGGAGCGGCGCTGTCTCTTACCATCACCAAGGTTTGGGTTGCCATTCTTACTGTAGGCTTTTTTCAGTGGACAACCCGCCCGATGAGTGCGGCGCAATGGCTGCTCATGTTGACGACCGCAGGAGTGAGCATCGCTTTGTGGTGGGGCACGGGTAAAGTTGCCCCTCGTGAAATCGCTGAAGGTGTGGGACTTCTTCCACTGCTGGCCTTGTTCTGGTGGTGGCGGCCTCCCCCGCCATTTGAAAAAAAATCACCGCAAGCCGAATAGCGAAAACGAAGCCGCAACTCTTCTGAGTTGACCCTCCCCCTGCTACCCAATACTTTTGGAGTGCTGCGGCTGAGAGATCACCATTTTCCAGCATAAATACTAGGAGCTTACTGCGCCGCAGAGATGCTTCGCCCGTTGCGACGAGGGCTTAAAGCGCTGCGACGCAGCAAGCTCCGCTTGCATCAGCCGCAGCAGCACATGCGTAGCGTCGTCTAGTAACCCGAAGAACTACGCTCAACCATGCATGGCATAGACACAACTTGTCGCACGCCCCCTGCCGCATCCGTACAGTTCGCGAACTCGTAACACGTGACCGCGAAGCCCCCATCAGAGACAATAGAAATCCCCACTGGTTCGCCAGCATTTTAAAGCGATACTCCGTTTACCCTCCAGCTGGCTTTCAGCCTTGGCATTGACGAGAATAATTGGCTACGCGTAGCATGCAAAATCAGCATGCCGCGTATAGGCTAAAATTGCGCATAAGGATTTTCATGGCTAAAGACCTTTTCCTACAACGTAGACGCTTTCTCAAAGGTCTGACTTCTGCGGGAACGGCTGCCAGCATGGGTTTGGCTGGCCTGAGCCCTGCCCAGGCCATGTCTTTGCGCTTGTCCACCGGAGGCACTGACTGCTGCACAATCATTGATGTCGACCGCTGCACAGGCTGTGGCGCGTGCGTCTCCGCGTGCCGCTCCCGCAACCTTTCGCGCCTGCCCTTACCTCAAAAAAGCCTATTCCAGCCCCAACGCCAGCATGGATTCCCATCAGCGACTGGTCAGATCGCCGGCAGATAACGAACCGCCTGACGCCATACAACTGGATTTACATCCAGAGCTGTACACTGCCTGCCTCGGACGGGTCACGGCGGGTCTTCATGCCACGCCGTTGCCTGCACTGCCTCAACCCGCAATGTGTAAGCCTGTGCCCTTCAGGGGCAGCCCGCCAAAGCCCGCAGGGCGCAGCATATATTGATGAAAACATCTGTTTTGGCGACGGCCCCTGCCAGAGGGCCTGCCCCTGGCTGATACCCCAACGCCAGTCAGGTGTTGGGCCGTACCTGAAATTTGCCCCCCGTTATATTGGGTATGGCCTGGTTTTCAAGTGCGATTATTGCCACGAACTGCTGACACAGGGACAGCCCCCCGCCTGTGTTGCCGCCTGCCCTGCCAAAGCGCAACATTTCGGCATCAGAGACGAGATGATTGCCCAGGCGCAGGAGATGGCGCACCAAAGAAACGGTGAAATTTTTGGACTCAAGGAAAATGGGGGCACCAATACGCTTTACGTTTCGTCAATTCCCTTCCGCGATATTGAGGCTGCCATGCTGCAACAGGAACAGGTGGGCTTTGGCAAGCCGAGCTTACGCCCGGCAGGAGCCAGCATGAAAAAAGAAAACAGCCTGGTCGACATTGTGCTGGCTGCGCCATTGGCCGGGGTGGCCTTGGCTTCTTTGCGTCTTTGCCGCAACTGGATAAAGGCTCGTAAATCATGATGCGCTCTCAACGCACCCCCACCCGGCTTTTTTCGGGCACGTTCTGTGCGCTTTGGACAATCACCCTTCTGACTGCGACGCTGTCCGGCTTGGCCCACCTGCCCGTGGCCGTTCGTTACAGCCTGATTAACATAGATAACCAGGCGACCGTATGGCACTACTATGCAGTAGCCTTACTGCTCATGCTTGAAACGTATGCCGTCATTATCTGGTGGGCCCAGGGCAGAGGAATGTTTTCCTTTACACGCTGTGGGGTTATCCGCACGACGCTGCTTGCCGCACTGTCTGTTACCGGGCTGATACTCATGTTGCATAATCTGCCAGATGTGGCTGTTTTTGGACGCGCATACACGACCGTAAAGCTCTGTCACCTTTTCAGCGGCCTGCTGCTTGTCCCCATTCTTCTGGTGCAGTGCTGCCTGTGGCTTGCCGGAAAACCAAGCGCATTGAAGATTTGCACAGCTAAAAAAAACCGCCCGTCGGTGTAAACTGCACTGCAGGCTACAGTGCAAAGAAACGCCACTCTGCACCGGAATAATTGATAAAAATAGATTTTCGGCAACCTGAATGCACTTTTGCGCAGGGCTGCCGTTGAGCCTCGCGGTCCAACGGCAGTTCTCAGTTTGATTCAATTGCCGCCGTCATCTCTTCACAGCACATGCGGCTTATTGCTTGGCGGGCTTTTATGGCTAACCTGCGAAAGGCATAACTGTACTGCCCACATAGCCGGGAGTTCTTGCTGTGGAAGCTGGCGCGCAACCTGTTAGAGCATCTTACCTTTAAAAAAGTTGGTTCTTCCGGGTTTCCCGTGGGTAGCTGATCTGCTAATGTCCTTCGGGGAGGACACCAATGAAGGACACGGACCTGTATTCCCGGATTCTTGGGCTGACCGAGCCCTGGTTTGTTGAGGCTGTTG
>JAEWKM010000050.1:0-146964 GCA_023386035.1 Pseudomonadota bacterium | reverse complement strand
GCCCGCCCCCACAGATGTGGACACGGGCGACAGTGCCCAGTTTGTGCCGCAGACCAATGCCGCAGGCCTCTACGGCACCTTTACCCTGCAAGCTGACGGCAGCTACGCCTACAGCCTCAACAATGCCTTGGCAGCAGTGCAACAGCTCGGCGTGGGCGCGCAGCTTACGGAAACATTTACCTACACCGTCACGGACCAGCAGGGCGCTACAGCATCCAATACCATCACCATCAACGGCACCAACGATGCCCCGCAGGTTGGCTCGGCGGTGGCGTCCATCAATGAAGATCAGTCCAGCGTCAGCGGCACCCTGCCACCCCCCACAGACATAGATGTGGGCGATGTTGTGCAGTATGCGCCGCAGAGCAGCACCCCCGGCATGTACGGCACCTTTAGCCTGCAAACTGACGGCAGCTATGCCTACAGCCTCAACAATGCCCTGGCAGCAGTACAGCAGCTGGGCGTGGGCGCGCAGCTTACAGAAACGTTCACCTACACGGTCACGGACCAGCACGGCGCAGCCGCATCCAACACCATCACCATTACCATCAACGGCACCAACGACGCGCCGCAGGTCAGCGCGGCAGTGGCGTTCATAAATGAAGACCAGCCAAGCATCAGCGGCAACCTGCCTGTACCCACGGATGTGGACGCGGGCGACAGCGTTCTGTTTACGGCACAAGCCAATACCTCGGGTCTCTACGGCACCTTTACCCTGCAAGCTGACGGCAGCTATGCCTACAGCCTCAACAATGCCCTGCCCGTGGTCCAGCAGTTGGGGGCCGGAGCGCAGCTTACGGAAACGTTCACCTACACCGTCACGGACCAGCACGGCGCAACCGCGTCCAACACCATTACCATCACCATCAACGGCACCAACGATGCGCCACAGGTCGCCTCTGCCACGGCGTCCATCAATGAAGATCAGGCCAGCATCAGCGGCAACCTGCCTGTTCCCACAGACATTGATAGCGGCGATGTTCCGCAGTATGTGCCCCAGACCAATCCCGGCCTGTACGGCACGTTTACCCTGCAAGCAGACGGCAGTTACGCCTATAGCCTCAATAATGCCCTGCCCGTGGTGCAGCAACTTGGCGAAGGCGCGCAGCTTACAGAAACGTTCACCTACACGGTTTCAGACGGGCACGGCGGCACAGCCACAAACACCCTCACTGTAACCATACACGGCACCAATGACGCGCCGCAGGTCAGCGCAAGCTTTGCTTTTATTCAAAAAGATGAAGCAGATATCCTCGGCAACCTGCCTGTTCCCACAGACATTGATAGCGGCGATACCGTACTCTATGTGGCGCAGACAAATTCCGGCCTGTACGGCACATTTACCCTGCAAACGGACGGCAGCTATTCCTATACCCTTAACAATGCCCTGCCCGTGGTGCAGTCATTAACCGCAGGACAGCAGGTTACAGAAACTTTCACCTATACCGTCACAGACCAGCACGGCGCTTCTGCATCCAATATCATTACCATCACTGTTCGCGGCACCAATGGCTCGCCACAGGTCAGCGCGGCCACGGCTTCCATTAATGAAGACGATGCCAGCGTCAGCGGCATCTTGCCCGCGCCCACAGATATGGACCCCGGCAACACTGCCGAATATGTGACGCAGACCAATATTTCAGGCCAGTACGGCACATTTACCCTGCAAAATGACGGCAGTTACACCTACACGCTCAACAATGCCCTGTCCGCCATACAGCAGTTGGGGGTCGGCCACCAGCTGAGTGAAACTTTTTCCTTCACGGTGGTGGACCAAAACGGGCTGACTGCGTCCAACGTACTGACTATCACCATTAACGGCACCAACGACGCGCCCCAGGTCAGCGCCGCCAGCACGTCCATTTACGAGGATGCAGCCAGCGTCAGTGGCGTTTTACCCGCAGCATCCGATGTGGATGTGGGCGACATTACCCAGTATGTGCCCCAAGCCAGTACGCCGGGGCTCTACGGCTCCTTTACCCTGCAAGCCAACGGCAACTATACCTATACGCTCAACAATGCTCTGGCAGCGGTGCAACAGCTGGGCGTGGGCGCGCAACTTACGGAAACTTTCACCTATACCGCCACAGACCAGCATGGGGCAACGTCTTCAAACACCGTCACCATCACCATCAACGGCACCAACGACGCCCCTCAGGTCAGCGCGGCGGTGACGTCCATCAATGAGGACCAGGCAAGCATAAGCGGCAATCTGCCTGTACCCACGGACACCGACCTTGGCGATGTCCCCGCATATCTGCCCCAAAGCAGCACGCCGGGGCTCTACGGTTCATTCACCCTGCAAGCCAACGGCAGCTATTCATACGCCCTCAACAATGCCCTGACGGCGGTACAGCAACTAGGCGTGGGCGCGCAACTTACGGAAACATTCACCTACACGGTGTCAGACGGCCACGGCGGCACAGCCACAAATACCCTTACCATAACCATCAACGGCACCAACGACGCCCCGCAGGTTACCTCTGCCATAGCATCCATCAATGAAGATCAGGCCAGCGTCAGCGGTATATTGCCTGTCCCCACGGACATCGACATTGGCGACATAGTAACATACGTGCCCCAGAGCAGCGCAGCAGGACTCTACGGTTCGTTCACACTGCTGGCCAACGGCAGCTATACCTATGCCCTCAACAATGCCCTGGCAGCGGTGCAACAACTGGGCGTAGGCGCGCAGCTCAAGGAAATAATCACTTATACGGTGTCAGACGGGCACGGTGGCACTGCCACAAATACCCTCACCATCACCATCCGTGGCACCAACGACGCCCCGCAGGTCACCGCAGCCACTGCAGCCATCAATGAGGATCAGGCCAGCATAAGCGGTTCGCTCCCCGCACCTACAGACATAGACGTGGGGGATACGGTCAACTTTTTGCCCCAGACCGCTGCGGCGGGCCTGTACGGATCATTCACCCTTCAAGCCAATGGCAGCTATACATATACTCTCAACAATGCCCTGCCTGTCGTGCAGCAGCTCGGCGTTGGTCAGCACCTTACCGAAACATTTACCTATACGGTCAGAGACCAGCACGGGGCTACGTCTTCCAGCACAATGACTGTCACAATCAACGGCACCAACGACAACCCTGTCATAGCCCCGATTGTTACAACAGCGCTCAAGGAAGACAGCATCCTTACGTCCTCCGGCACGATTATGGTTACGGATACAGATCTGGGCGACTCGCCTACATTTCAGGCGCAGACCATTACGGGCCTGTATGGAAGCTTTGTGCTCAACAGCAACGGAAGTTACGTCTATACGCTCAACAACGGGCTGCCTTCCGTACAGGGCTTGGGTCAAGGCGAACAGCTGGTGGAAACATTTACCGTGGCAGCCAATGACGGACACGGCGGCATAGCTGCACGTACAATTTCCTTCACAATCAACGGCACCAACGACGCGCCTTCCGTTGGCCCCGCCACTGCGGCTATGGGCAATAATGTAAGCCAGTACACAGGCAAGCTGCCCACCCCCACAGACCCTGACAACAGTCTGGACAACATCGCCAGCGACACCCTCCGCTTCATTACCAAAACCAGCGAGAGCGGCAACTATGGCTGGTTCAGCCTGAATGCCGACGGCACATACACGTATACGCTCAACACCGGTCTGCTGGCCGTCCTGCTTCTTACCCTGGGTGCCACGCTCAAGGACACCTTCACCTACACGGTCACTGACGAGCACGGAGCCACCGCAACCAATACAATGACCATGAATATTACGGGTGGTCTGCTGGGCAGCATCAGCCTCACCACAGTGGGCGGCGGGGCTACAAGCCTGCTGGGCAACCTTCTGGTGCCCGGTTACTCCAATCCCGTATTTACGCTGCAAAGCAGCGCGGAAGGCCAATACGGCACGCTCACACTCAATAGCAACGGCTCATACACCTATAATCTCACGGCCTATGGCATAAGCGAAAGCCATAAGCTTGGCGAAGGGGAAACAGCTTCGGACGTGTTTCTGGTGCGGGCCACTGCCAGCGGCAAGTCCGTCATCACGCCGGTGACGTTCACCATAACCGGGTCCAATGATGCTCCCACGGTACAGCAGGCGTATCTTTCGGTGTCGGAAGACGACGTTTCCGCCATGTACGGGCAGCTCGTCATTGCTGATCCAGACCGCACGGACACGCCCAAGGCGGTTCCGCAAACGACTGCGGGCCTGTATGGCACCTTTTATCTCAACACCAACGGGTCATACACCTATGTACTGAACAAGGATTCCGCCGCCGTAATTGCCCTCAATGACGGCGACACGCTTAATGACGTTTTTAACGTTACCGTGGTTGACGGCCACGGCGGCTCCGCCCAGACCACAGTAACCGTGACCATCAATGGATCGGGAGGAGCCCCTCAAATGCAGGGCATGGGGGCCATGCGTTTTGCCTTTATTCCTGACGACCTGGACGATCTTGACGGTGCAGAGCAAAATCCTGCTGATGCCGCTGCAGAAGAAAATGGCAATGCCACAGCTCAGGACACCCCGCATGCGGGCACGCCAGAAGGCGCATCTGCCGGGGATGAGGCTGCGCAAGCTGGCCAGAGCGCTGCTCAGGAAGCGCCGCAAACAGACACGGAATCAACGGATGCCACCGCCAACATGCCTGCCGAAGACTCCGAGGCCCAACCTGAGGCAACCAATCCCGAAGACTCTGCCCACGCTGGCACAGGCCATGCAGACACGGCGGAAAACGCGGTCAGCGGAGATCACGAGGCGCAATCCGGGCAAGAGGCGGCTCAAGACCCGTCGCACAGCGACACAGCCCCAACAGAACCAACCGCAGATGCATCGGAGCCAGATATATCTGCGCCAGACACATCTGCAACAGACACGTCTGACGCGGACACACATACCGCAGACGCCCCCCAGGAATCACTCCATACGGGTGCAGATCACGCAGATGCAGATCATACGGACCCGCCGCTTGCGGGCATAGACGACCATCAGGACATGAGCGACACATTCGCGGCGGATACCGGCAATCATTCTTTTGAAATGCTTGATGACCTCCTTGATGAGGAACTGGCCAACAGCTTCATGAACGACCATATCGGCCCGCTGACTATGGATATTGAAGACGTTTTTCTGCCGCAAACGCAAGGAGAAGGCGATGCGGACAACTTGCATATGTTGGGACAACAGAACGACAGCCTGTTCCCGATGGAGCCGGAAAATCTGGTGAATACGGGCGACATAATATCCCTTGAACAGCCTGGGCAGGGCCAAAGCGGAACGGAAAGTCCACAAACGCAGGATGCTGGCGCGCCTTCTCCGGGTACGGATTTGATGGAAAGCGAGGCCGACCAGATGGCTGTGCTGCAGCACCTGACGCAAAACGGGCATTAGTAGTTGTGGCCTGCGGGCGCAGTAGAAGAATGGCGTCGCTTTTATGAAACCATTTGTACCCTGCGGGTACGGCGGCTTTTCTTATCCTTAGTTCTGCCGCCTGCGCGGCGCGCGGCAAGGCGGGGCCGGTTATGGGGCTTCGCCCCCTTCTCGGCCCCCCTTGCATCCCCCCGAAGCACCCCCAGTCTACCCCGACCACCAAATATCTTTTTCGGGGGCGGCTACGCACGAACCTCGCCGACGTGTCGGCTTCGGTTCTTTATAACGCCGCCCCCGGCAAGGGCCTGCACTCTGCCTGAGAAGCGGCTAAAACCGAGACCACTCTTTACCCAGCAAACATTCTAAAATTACTGATAGGAGCTGGATTATCCACTATCTACCAAACCAATAAAGCTGAAAATCCTCCGTGCCCGCAGGGCACAACCTATCTCACCAACAACCTCGTTATTTCCAACGGTTGCCGGGTAGACACTGCACACAGGGAACAATACACCCCATTCAAAGATTCTCCCAAATTTTCGAGGCAACCCATCCCCCACGCGCCAGACGCCCCCAGAACCCTCATCCAACGCAAACGCGCACGGTGGCATTGCGCGGCGCGCAGGGAGATCCCCGAGCAAAGCGAGGAAGCTCCCGAAGCAAAAGCCGCGCAGCCCTCGTAAAGTGATGGAATATGGAAAGCCCGTGAAGGCTATCCCGTGGGAGTGGAGATATACGAAAACCCAGCGGGGTCGTCCGGGGGGAGTGCAGAGGGGGCCTCGGAGGGGCGGCAGCCCCTAACAGGCCCCTTCTGCCGCCTGCCGCGCAGGCAGTGCCGTCACGAGCGCCTTTCCCATTATTTCTGCGTCGAACTTCGCCTTTTATTCCAGTCGAGTACTATCAGAGTACGCTCCCTACATAAAAGTCTCGTTCTCCTTGAAATAACAAGAAAATTCATCTCGTGGCGACACCGCCGAGGCGGTCAAAACGACAGCGATCAAAACAACCCATTAAAAAACTACACCTGAAAAGAAAACCGCACCAAACATCACACCAAAGCCATAGAAATATCATGAAGGCCGGAAAAACTCCCGGCCTTCATGATATTTCTATGGCTTCCTACAAATTTTACCCTTCAAAAGGGCTAATCCTTCAGTCTCTCCGTCAAATCCGCCAACTTTTCGGCGAGGGTCACCAGCTTGTCCGTTTCCTGCCGGGCTTCCGCCATTGATTTGGCGGTGCCAGCCATAACGCCGTTGACCTCATCAATGGAACGGTTGATCTGCTCGCTGGCCACAGACTGCTCTTCGCTGGCAGCGGCAATGGCGCTGATCTGCCCCACGGTGTCCTCAACCGTGCCCACAATGGCGTCAAGCGCCTGACCAGATGCTCCGGCATAGGTTGTGGCCTGCTCCACCTGATCCACGGCACTGTCCATAGAGGCCATGCTCTTGCTGGTGCTCTGCTGGATGGCGCTGATGGCATTGCCAACGTCACTGGTAGAAGTCATTGTTTTTTCAGCCAGTTTGCGTACCTCGTCTGCCACTACGGCAAACCCGCGCCCGGCATCGCCAGCCCGGGCGGCCTCAATGGCGGCATTAAGGGCCAGCAGGTTGGTTTGATCGGCTATGTCTGAAATAACATTCATGATTTCCGTAATAGCGCGGGCATGATTATTCAACAGCGCCATATCACTCTTGAGCGCCATTGATACTTCGTGCACCTCTTCGATGCTTTGCGTGGCATTGCGCACCACCAGCGCGCCTTCGTGCGCTTTATCCCGCGTCTGATTTGAAGCGGTTGAAGCATTGGCAGCGTTATGGGCCACCTCACGCACGGTGGCCGTCATCTGGTTCATGGCTATGGCGGCCTCACCCAACAGGCGGGAGGCCCGGGTCGCGTCATTGTTTGAACGGCCTATGCCAGACACAAGCTCTCCGGCAATGGCGGCAAGCTCCTGCACAGTATTGTCGAGCTCCAGCGCAACGGCTTCCATGCGGCGATTTTTGTCTGTAATGACCTGCTCGGCTTCCTTGAGAGCGGTCATATCAACGTACAGGCACAGACCGCCAAGGCAGGTTTTGTGCTCGTCGTACACGGGAAAAACATTGGCCAGCACATCAATTCGTCTGCCTTTATGCCCGGCTATGGTTACGGAAAGATTACGAAAGTTCTGGCCAAGCCGGATACTCTTGCCCACTGCGGTTTCACGGCCGGGATCATTATAAAAAAGCTCGGCCAGGGTCTTGCCGATACAGTTCTCCACCGGGCCGTCGATTTCAAGCATGTCCAGGCATTCCTGGTTGGTATGCGTTGCCTGCTCGTTCACATCCACCAGCAGATAGGCCAAGGGCATACCGGCAAGTATGCCGTGCAGCACCCCGCTTGAGTGACAGGCTTGGGCTGAAAGCTCTGCAGCAGCGGCATACAGATCCTTCAGGTCAGCAGGGGCTGCCTGCGGCGAACAGCAGGAGGCCTGACCAGCCGTGCGCGGCTCGCAGCCGCCACGCAGGCAAAGGGCAAGAGATTGAAAGGCGGCGCCATAAATCACCCGCAGGCTCAGGCCCATAACAAGCAATACTATAAAACCGCCCGCAGCGGCACCCCAAAGGGCAGCCATCGACGCTCCGCTCAAAAGGCCCACAACCCAAACAATCCCCAAGGATACAGCCAAGGCCAGCAAGCCCAGACCCCAGACTTTTTGTTGCAGCGACATGAGACCTCCTGAATAAAAAACGCAGGCACGATAGCCTTACTCTAAAAAAATAAATTCATAAAAAAATAATTGACCAATTACACCGATACAGAAATTTATGCCACTATTTGTGGACTGAAGTACGATTTTTTCAAACCTGTCACTGTATAAATCCGCACACAAAAGAATTATCCATTTTGCATAACGCGCTATAATGCCGCACAAATCAGCATTTGTGTGCATTTTACCTGCGAAAGCTTCCTATCTTTCTGTTGTTACGGCTATTTTTCAATTTTCTTTATTTTCAAACAAAAAACAAGTTTTTCTTTTTTTGCCGAAAGCCTTGACAAGCCCCATATGGTGGGCTAGTTGGATGCATTCAAAGTGGATGACAGTACCTGTCACCACTACATCCTGATGCGGAACACAGTTCCAGCGGGGTGGCCTGAATAGGCCCCCTTTTTTTTGTCCCTGCGACGGTTCACACCCCGCACAAAAGGAAAGAATGACTGATCAAGCCCTGAGAGAAACCGTCATACGTCTGGCCCAACCCGTTATCCATTCCCTCGGGCTTATTGTCTGGGGAGTAGAGATAGCCCGCGCCGGGCGCACCCTTGTGCGGCTCTTTGTGGATGTGCCTACCGCGCCCCAGACCGAAGAATCCGGGGACGCCCCTGAAGGCGCAATCTTTTCGGCCATTACTGAAACTGACAGCGGTTCCGCAGAATCTGATCACCCCCAGGGTGAGCCTTCCGCCACTTCCACTCCCGTTGCTCCCACATCGGCCACCATTGAACAGTGCGAAGAAATTTCGCGCCATCTGGCGCTTGCGCTGGAGGTGGAAGACAGTATTGCCGAAGCCTATGTGCTGGAAGTTTCCACACCGGGCCTGAGCCGTCTGTTATTCAGCCTTGAACAAATGGTCCCCTATGTAGGTGATGTTGTGGAAGCAAGGCTGCTTACGCCGGTGGCATCCACAGATCCCGCCGCCCACGGCGGACCGCGCCGCGTATGGCGGGGCATCCTCACTGCGGTGGAAGAAGAAGGCTTTGTGCTCGCGCCCGTGACCATCAGCCCCGATGGCGAAGTTGAGGAAGAAAACCATCCTTCCGTGCTTCTGCCCTGGAGTGCTGTGCGCCGGGCCACCCGCATGTATATTTTCAAGCAGCCGCAAAAGCCGGGCAAGAAGCCTGGCGGCAAGGCCCGGGGAAAAGACGGTTCCAAGGCCAGCGGCGGGCAAAAGGCCACTAAAAAGGCCAAATCAGGCAAAAAAACAGGCAAAGCCATTGCCGATAACGACCATACGGCCAACTGAGGCAAGCCCGACACCCGTCCCATGCGGGTAATGGCGGGCGGCCCGATGCGCCGCAGCCGGAACAAGCGATTTTACGCCGCCCTGGGCGGCAGCCGGAGGCACACATGAATCTTGAACTTAAAAAGGCCATTGATCAGATCAGTAAAGACAAGGGCCTTGACCGTAACATGCTCATTGACACGCTTGAAGATGCCGTGCGCACTTCTGTGCTGCGCCGTTTCAGTGAAGATATGGACGTGGAAGTGTCCTATAACGACGACACGGGCGACATTGAGGTCTACCAGTTCAAAATCGTGATGGCCGATGGCGATATGGCCAATCCCGACACGCAGATTGAACTCACTGATGCCCTTGCTCACGATCCCTCTGTTCAGGTGGACGACGAAATGGGCTTCCGCGTGAAGGTGGAAGACCTGGGCCGCATTGCCGCCCAGTCTGCCAAGCAGGTCATCATCCAGCGCATGCGCGACGCTGAGCAGGAAATTATTTACAGCGAATACAAGGATCGCCTGGGCGAAATCGTTTCGGGCATCGTGCAACGCCGTGACAAGGGCGGCTGGGTGGTCAACCTTGGCCGCACCGAAGCCATTCTGCCGCGCGAAGAACAGATCCCCCGCGAACATTACAAGCGCGGCGACCGCGTGCAGGCCCTTATTATCGAGGTTCGTCAGGAAGGCCGCGGCCCGCAGGTCGTCATTTCCCGCGCGCACCGCGACTACATGGCCGCCCTCTTCCGCCGCGAAGTGCCGGAAGTGGACGACGGCGTCGTGCAGATTATGGGCGTGGCCCGCGACCCCGGCTCACGAGCCAAGGTTGCCGTGCTCTCCCGTGAGCGTGACGTTGATCCCGTGGGCGCCTGCGTGGGCGTGCGCGGATCCCGCATCCAGAATATTGTGCAGGAACTGCACGGCGAACGTATTGATATCGTCGTCTGGAGCGCAGACATTGCCACCTACGCCCGCAATTCCCTGGCCCCGGCCCTGGTGTCGCGCATTGTGGTGGATGAAGAAGAAAACCTGCTTGAAGTCATCGTGCCTGACGATCAGCTCACCAACGCCATTGGGCGCAAAGGGCAGAACGTCAAACTGGCAGCCAGACTTCTGGGCTGGAAAGTCGATATATTTACCGAGACCCGCTACAACGAAGCAAATGCTATTGGTCACGGTCTCGAACAGGTGGCCAGTGTGGCCGAAGTATCCATAGAGGCTCTGCTTGGCGCGGGATTCAGTTCCCTCGACAAGTTGCGCCAGGCCACGGACCAGGAGCTTTCTGACAAGCTGACCATCAGCGCGTCCCGCATCGCAGACCTGCGTTCAGCCATCAACTTCCTGGCTCCGGTTGTGGAAAGTACGCCCGAATCGTCTGCGGTTGAATTGGGCAAAGTGCACGCTTCCGAAGAAGATTCCAGCCAGGATGCTGAAGGTGGCGCCGAAGAGGATGCGCAAGCTTAGGGGCGCTGTTATGGTGGAAGGGCAAAACACGGCAGAAACCGTGCAAGGGCCGGTACGCATGTGCATCATATGCCGCCGCCGCTTTGCTAAAGCCCAATTGACCCGCCATGTACTGACGGCCCAAGGAATTTTGACTATTGACGCTGAAAAGACCAGACCTGGCAGGGGCTGGTACATATGTTCCGATGCCGTATGCGCGGCGAGGTTCGCCAAGTTCAGGCCCGGAACACGGCGCAAGGGGGGTAAACATGTCTGAAGAAAAAATTAAAGTATCGGAATTTGCCAAAGAATTCCCGGCAGTGCTCCAAAAGGACATGCTGCGCGTAATGCGTGAGCTGGGCACATCTGCCAAAAGCATGGCTGGTTCCCTGAGCACTGAGGAGGCGGCACGCGTGCGCGAACACTTTGCCGAACAAAAACAGGCGGATGCCGAGCGTTCCGGTTCCCACCCCAACGTCATCGTACGTCGCCGCCGCAAGGATGCTGACGCTCCTGAAGTTACGGAAACAGCTTCCGTAGCACAGGAAGAGCGTGCGCCCGAGGTTGTGGAAAAGCCCGCTGAAGCCGCAAGCCCTGTGGTGGAAGCCGTTTCTGCGCCTGAGGTTGAAGCCCCCGCGCCCAGCCCCCGCAAAGCTGCAAAAATCATCGAGCCAGAAGCTGAAAAAGCCCCGGTTGAAGAAGCTCCCAAGGCCACCAAGGCCAAGGTTGTTTCTGCTGCCCGCGTTATCAGCCGCCCCGGCGAAGAAGAGAAAAAGCCCGAACCTGTGGCAGTAGTGGAAAAGAAGCCCGAGGTTCCTGAAATTTCCCCCGTGGCTGCTGCGCTTGCCGCGCGTGAAGCGGGAGAAAAATCTTCTGACAAGGCTCAGGACAAGAGCGAAGCCGAAAAGGCTGCCAAGGCTGCACGTCTGGCCCGCCCCGACGCTTCCGCCATGCCCGAAGGTTCGTCCGCGCCCACCCTGCCCCAGCGTGCGCCCGAAGCCCGTGCCGAAGCCTGGAAAGACTCCGACAACGCTGACGACGCCGATGGCGCTCCTCGCCGTGCCCCCAGGGCCGAGGCTGGTCAGGCGCCCGCCGCACCTCAGGTTCGTATTATATCCAGGCCCGCCCCCGGCACCCAGCAGGAACAGCGCCCCGCGCGTCCCGCTGGCGCTCGTCCCGGCTACGGTGGTCCCGGTGGTTCCGGCCCCGGTGGTCCCCGTGGGGACAATGCAGGCAGACCTCCCCGTCCCGGCGGCCCTCGCCCGGCTGGTCCTGGTGGTCCCCGTCCTTCCGGTCCTGGCGGCCCGCGTCCTTCCGGCCCTGGCGGTCCCCGTCCTGGCGGAGGTGGCTTCGGTCAGCAGCCCGCGCCCGCGTCCCCCACGGACAGCCGTGACGGCCAGAGCAAGAAAAAGCGTCTCAAGGGTCGCCGCACCGTTGATTTCCAGCAGGGCGATTCCGTCCGCAGGGATGATGACGACAGCGCACGCCAGAGCCGCGGCAAGGGTCGGCGCAAGGGCGGCAAAGCCGCTCCCGCAGCGCAGACCACACAGCCGCTGAAGGCTGCCAAGCGCAAAATCCGCGTGACTGAAGCCATTCGCGTAGCCGACATGGCTCACCAGATGGGTCTTAAGGCCAATGAAATCATCAAGGTTCTCTTTGGCCTGGGCGTTATGGCCACCATCAACCAGGCACTGGATTTCGAAACTGCCACCCTGGTAGCTTCCGAATTTGGTTATGAAGTGGAAAAGGCAGGCTTCTCTGAAGATGACTACCTGACCCCCAAGGAAGTGGACGCTCCCGAAACCCTCAAGCCGCGTCCTCCTGTGGTCACCATTATGGGGCACGTCGACCACGGCAAAACCTCGCTGCTTGACGCAATCCGCAAGACCAACGTCACCGGCGGCGAAGCCGGGGGCATCACGCAGCATATCGGCGCGTACCACGTCAAGACCAAGCGCGGCGAAATCGTATTCCTTGACACGCCCGGCCATGAAGCCTTTACGGCCATGCGTGCCCGTGGCGCCCAGGTGACGGACCTTGTCATCCTGGTGGTGGCCGCTGACGACGGCGTGATGGAACAGACCCGCGAAGCAATCAACCATTCGCGCGCCGCTGGCGTGCCCATCATGGTTGCCGTCAACAAGATGGACAAGCCCAGCGCCGACCCGGACCGCGTTTTGCGCGAACTGGCCGAACTTGGCCTCCAGGCCGAAGAATGGGGCGGAGACACCATTGTTGCCAAGGTTGCCGCCAAGACCCGCATGGGTCTGGACGAACTGTTGGAAATGGTGGCCCTGCAGTCTGAAATTATGGAGCTCAAGGCCAACCCCGACAAGCTTGCCCGCGGCCACATTGTGGAAGCCAAGCTGGACAAGGGCCGTGGCCCTGTGGCTACCGTGCTCATTCAGGAAGGCACCCTGCGCCAGGGCGACAACTTCGTGTGCGGTCCCTTCTCTGGCCGTGTGCGCGCCCTCATGAGCGACCAGGGCAAAAAGGTCAAGGACGCTGGCCCCTCTCTGCCTGTTGAAGTACAGGGCTTCGAGGGTGTGCCGGAAGCCGGTGAAGAGTTCTTTGTGGTCAGCGACGAAAAGCTGGCCCGCCGTATCGCCGACTCCCGCGCCATCAAACAGCGCGAACGTGACCTTGCTTCGGAATCCCGCGTGACTCTGGAAACCTTCCTGTCGCAGCGCAAGTCCGATCAGGAAACCCTGACCCTCAACCTCGTGCTCAAAGCCGACGTTCAGGGCAGTCTGGAAGCCATTACCGAGGCCCTGCTCAAGCAGAGCACCGAAAAGGTACGCATCAACGTTGTGCATGGCGGCACTGGCGCCATCACGGAATCCGATATTCTGCTGGCTTCTGCCTCGCAGGCCATCATCATCGGCTTCAACGTGCGTCCCACAGCCAAGATCAAGGACGTGGCCGAACACGAAAACGTGGATGTCCGCTTCTACGAAATCATCTACAAGCTGGTGGACGACATCAAGAGCGCCATGACGGGCATGCTTGCCCCCGTGCAGCGCGAAGTGTACCTGGGCCAGGCCGAGGTGCGCGACACCTTCAGCGTGCCCAAGGTGGGCGTTATCGCCGGCTCCTATGTGGCCGACGGCAAAATTGCCCGAAACGCGGGTGTACGCCTGCTGCGCGACGGTGTGGTTGTCTACACCGGCAAGATCTCATCCCTCAAGCGCTTCAAGGACGACTCCAAAGAAGTGGTCAAGGGCAATGAGTGCGGCGTAGGCCTTGAAAACTTCAATGACGTCAAAATTGGCGACATCATCGAAGCTTTCGAAACTGTCGAAGAAGCAGCAACGCTGTAAAGAGTTGGGGCGCAGCAGTTGCATCACGCATCTGCTGTCGCCATCCCTAGCTTTCTTCGTCGCAAGGGCTGCCGCATCGAAGCTTTCGAAACTGTCGAAGAAGCAGCAACGCTGTAAAGAGTTGGGGCGCAGCAGTTGCATCACGCATCTGCTATCGCCACCTCTAGCCAGCGCGGCTGTAGAATATACAGATACGCGGCAGACACATCTTGCATGTGCTGACAGACCGCTTGTCACAATTGAAGTTTGAACACTTTCGGGGGAAAGAGCGCCAGATAAATCCGGTGCTCCTTCCCCCGGTTTTCGTGGCGGGTCTGTTTTCCATTTTCGTCCAAAGGCCTTACGAGGCAGACTCCTCAATAAAGTACTGGCGTTATCTCTCACCAACGGATACGGTTTGTCCTGAATTCATTTTTTTCTTCACTCTCAACCTTTCCCCCAACAGCGAGAACAGAACCTGGTATCTGAGAACAGGGGCTTGCCCCCAGTTTCTGTTTTGTGCACAAAAAGCTCTGGCTTGAACGGCAATAAGCCCGAACAGCCAAAACCAGCCGGCCAATGCGGGCCGCAAATAAACGTATGACCATGTTTACGGCAGTGCTCACTGTAGAATTCAGCCTGCACGGCAACGACAATCTCAAGGCAAAACGCCGTGTCGCCAATAGTCTGAAACAGAAAACGCGCAATAGATTTAACGTGGCCATAGCGGAGGCAGGCACAGAAAACAGCCTGTGCAGCCTGCGCTTGGCCGTTGTCTCCATTTCCAACAGCGAAGGGCACCTACGCAGCCGCATGGACAAGTGCGCGCTCATGATGGAAGCCGTCTGCCCTGAAGAAATGGTGGAAAGTCAGGTGGAAATATATGCAACAGACTGATTCAATACCCGCCCCTTACGCTGCAAAAGCCCTTCAAATGGTCGAAGCCCTGAAGCAGATGGACCAGATTATAGTGGCGGGGCATATCCATCCCGACGGCGACGCCGCCGGATCAGTGGCCGCAATAGGCCACATTTTGCGTGCAATGGGCAAGGAATTCATGCTATACGCTGCTCCTGGTCTGCCCAGATATCTGGAGTTTTTCCCGATGCCCGCGGTGGTGCACACAACGCTGGCTCACCCGCCCTTTACCCCCAAATGCGCCGTCTTGCTGGACTGCGGCGAGCCTGACCGCCTTGGTTCCGAACTGGCAGAACTGCTGCCGTATCTTGATAGCGTGAACATTGACCATCACCTTGGCGGCGACGGTATGGGCAACAGAGCCAACTGGGTAGCCACTGAGGCAGCGGCTACGGCCCAGCTTGTCGCCTACCTGTCAATGGCGGCAGACCTGCCCCTCACTGGCGACCTGGCGCTGGCTGTGGCCCTGGGCCTGATAACAGACACAGGCGGCTTCTGCCACGGCAATACCAGCGCGGCGGTTCTGGCTTTGGCCTCGCACCTGGTAGAAAACGGTTGCAAGCTCTCATGGCTGCGCGAACAGCTGGACAATAGCTGGAGCCTTGGCCGTTGGCGTCTATGGGGTCTGCTTATGGAGAAATCCCGCGTTGAGCAGGAAGGGCAGGTGGGCTTCTGCCAGGTGAGCCTGGAAGATATTCGCAGCTGTCAGGCCCTCAAGGAAGACCTGGAAGGCTTTGTGGAACAGCTGCGCCGTCTGCGTGACGTCAAGGTTGCGGCAATGCTGCGTGAAGACAGCCCCCAGCTGTGCAAGTTCAGCCTGCGCTCTTACGGCGACATAGACGTTCGCTCCATTGCCGCGGCAATGAGCGGCGGCGGACACTTTAACGCTGCGGGAGGCACCCTGCGCATGCCCCTTGAAAAAGCGGGACAGGAACTGCTGCGTCACATCAGCCTCTACCTGAACAGCCAGAAAGCGGATGCCGGAAAAAAGGCGCAAAGCACAAAGCCTGCTCCACAGGAAAAAAAACAGACAAAAAGCCGCGCCAAACCAAAATAACCCGGTATTGCGAGCCATAACTTTTGACTTATAGCACAGCTGAGGATATGGTTCCTCCTTGCGTATGGTTAAAAAAGATACATTAGTACAACTCTGCCCCCCTCAGGATCTTCAGGATTCGCCTTCCGACACACCGGAAAGCGCCCTGGGTTCAGGGCCCGGCAACTCCATGCCGGAGCCCAATGGCAAAGTTTACGCCGCACTGCCGCAGCAGCACGGCGTGCTCGTGCTTAACAAGCCTTCCGGGCCCACCTCGGCCCGCTGCCTCACAGCCATTAAACGGCTCGGGCAGAAAAAGATCGGCCATGCCGGCACGCTGGACCCACTGGCTTCCGGCGTGCTGTTGGTATTGCTGGGGCAGGCCACCAAGCTTTCCGGGCACCTTCTGGCCGGAGGCGGCAAGGTTTACAGCGGTGAATTGCGCCTTGGACAAACCACCGACACCTGGGACATCGAGGGCCGGGTGCTTGATGAGGCTCCCTGGCAGCATATCAGCGAAGAAGACGTGAGGCGTGAAGTTTCGGCATGGCTTGACCTGACGGAACAGCCTGTTCCGTCCTATTCCGCCGCAAAACATGAGGGCCAGCCTTTGTACAAACTGGCCCGCAAGGGGCTTGATGCCCCGCAAAAGATCAAACGTATGGAAATTTCACAGGCGGACGTGCTTGAAATAAGCTTGCCGCTTGTGCGCTTTCGGGTCGCATGCAGTTCCGGCACCTATATACGCTCCCTGGCCCACAGCTTGGGGAGTCGCCTTGGTTGCGGAGCCGTGCTCACGGAACTGACTCGAGAGTACAGTCACCCCTTCGGCCTTGATGTGGCCCGCGAGCCAGCGGACTTCACGGCTGATCCCTCCCTGTTGCCAGGCTGCGTTATTCCGGTTGCGGATGCGCTGCCCCACTGGCCCAGGGTGGATCTTACGCCGGAAGAAGCCGCTCGCGTGCGTAACGGCATGGCAGTGCCTTGCCGTGCGTCACAGGCTGATACCGGCAACGGTGAAGACCTCGCGTTTTTGATGGAACAGGGCCATGCCCTGGCTCTTGCACAACGCGAAGCCACAGCTGCCGGGCCTTGTTGGGCCGTATTGCGGGGACTTTGGAACTAAGGGCGTTCAACGCCCGTAACAGCCTTACTCAAGGAGAATTGCTGTGGTAATGGATGTAAATCAGAAGAAAGCGGTTATTGACGCCCACGCCAAACACGAAGGCGACACCGGATCCCCCGAAGTGCAGGTTGCCCTGCTTACTGCCCGTATTGAAGACCTCACCGGTCACTTCAAAGAGCACAAGAAGGACTTTCACTCCCGCACGGGTCTGCTGAAGCTTGTTGGCCGTCGCCGCAACATTCTGAACTACCTGAAGAAGACGGACGTTCAGCGCTATCGCGCATTGATCGAAAAGCTCGGCCTGCGCAAGTAAGGCTTTTGGCTGCAAGGGGGGGGCCTGAGGCTTCCCCCTTGCCACTTATAAACTCAAAGCCCCCGATGGGGCGCAACGCGAGAAGGGGGGTCCGGGAAAATCAGGCAGGGACACGCGGCTCTGCCCGCTTTTGCCGGAATCCCCTTCGCCTATGCAAAGGAAATCTGCATGTTACAAGATATTTTCAATCCCACCCGCGTCACCTGCCAGGTGGGCGGCAAGGAAGTTATTCTGGAAACAGGCCGCATGGCCAATCAGGCTCACGGCGAAGTCTGGATCCAGTGCGGCGGCACCGTGGTGCTCGTCACCGTCTGCTCCCAGCCCCTGGAATTCGACAAGGGCTTCTTTCCCCTCACCGTTGAATACTCCGAAAAAATGTACGCCGCAGGGCGCATTCCCGGCAGCTTTTTCCGCCGTGAAATTGGCCGTCCTTCCGAACGTGAAACCCTGGTTTCACGCCTGATCGACCGCCCCATCCGTCCGCTTTTCCCCAAGGGCCTGAACGAAGACGTTCAGGTACTTGCCAGCGTTATCTCCGCTGATCAGGAAAACGAATCCGACGTGCTGGCCCTCACGGGCGCTTCGGCAGCCATCATGCTGTCGCCCCTGCCCTTTGAAGGCCCTGTGGCCGGTGGCCGCATTGGCCGCGTCAACGGTCAGTTCGTGCTCAACCCCACCTTCGAACAGCAGGCGCTGAGCGATTTCAACATCGTTTTCGCCGCTTCCGGCGACGCCCTCACGATGGTGGAAGGCGAAGCCCTGTTCGTGCCCGAAGAAGTTATCATTGAAGCCCTTGAATGGGGCCGCCAGCAGATTCTTCCGCTGGTGGAAGCCCAGCACAAGCTGCGCGAGCTTTGCGGCAAGGCCAAAATGGCCTTCACCCCGCACGAAGACGACGCGGCCCTTGTGGCCCGCGTGCATGAGCTGGCCCTTGCCAATGGCATTGAAGAAGCCCTGCGCGTGCCTGAAAAAATGGCCCGCAAAGACGCCCGCAAGGCTGTGAAAGTCAAGGTTATGGAAGCCCTCAAGGCCGACGCCGCCTGGGCTGAAAACGAAGCTGCTCTCAAGGCTGTGGGCGACATCCTGTCCGGTCTTGAAAAGAAGCTGGTGCGCGCCCGCATTCTTAACGAAGGCACGCGCATTGACGGACGCGACACCACCACGGTGCGCCCCATCCAGATCCAGACCGGCCTGCTGCCCCGCGCTCACGGTTCCGCCCTGTTCCGCCGTGGCGAAACCAAGTCGCTGGTTGTTGCCACCCTTGGTTCTTCCACCGACGAACAGCGCATGGACTCCCTCACGGGCGACGTGACCAAGCGCTTTATGCTGCACTACAACTTCCCGCCCTTCTCTGTGGGTGAAGTGAAGCCCGTGCGTGTATCCCGCCGCGAAATCGGCCACGGCGCTCTGGCTGAAAGATCCCTGCGCCCCGTGCTGCCCACCGGCGCGGAATTCCCCTTCACCCTGCGCGTTGTGTCCGAAACGATGGAATCCAACGGTTCCTCGTCTATGGCTGCCGTGTGCGGCGGTTCGCTCTCCCTCATGGACGCGGGCGTGCCTGTGAGCTCCCCTGTGGCCGGTGTGGCCATGGGCCTCATCAAGGAAGGCGACAAGTTCATCGTGCTCACCGACATTCTTGGTGACGAAGACGCCCTGGGCGATATGGACTTCAAGATCGCCGGTACCGCTGAAGGCATCACCGGCGTGCAGATGGACATCAAGATTACGGGCCTTACCACTGAAGTCATGCGCACAGCCATGCAGCAAGCCCGCCAGGGCCGTATGCACATTCTGGAAGAAATGGCCAAGGCCATCGCTTCTCCGCGCAAGGAACTTTCGCGCTACGCCCCGCAGCATGCCGAAGTTTTTGTGAACCCCGACATCATCCGCCTCATCATCGGCCCCGGCGGCAAGAACATCAAAGCCATCACTGCGGCCACTGGCGCTTCTGTGGACATCGAAGATTCGGGCCGCGTGTCCATCTTCGCCCCCACGGCTGAAGCCCTTGAAAAGGCCCGTGAAATGGTTTCCTACTACGACCAGCGCCCCGACATTGGCAAGAACTACACTGCCAAGGTGCGTAAAATCATGGAAATCGGCGCCATTGTTGAAGTTCTGCCCAACGTGGAAGCCCTTGTGCATGTTTCTCAGCTTGACGTGAACCGCGTGGAACAGCCCGGCGACGTAGCTCGCCTTGGCGAAGATATGGTGGTCAAAGTCATTGAAATCAATGGCGACCGCATCCGCGCCAGCCGCAAGGCCGTGTTGCTGGAAGAACAGGGCCATCCCTGGAATCCCGAAGACACTGCCCGCCCCCCGCGCACTGACCGTGGCGACAGGGGTGACCGTGGCGACAGGGGACGTGGCGACCGCGACCGTGGTGGCCGTGACCGTGGTGGCCGTGGCGACAGGCGCTAAACGCCTGACGGACGTCCTCAACGCGCAGCGTTGCTGAGGCCTGAGTTGAAGCATTCCCGGTCAGGCGCACTACACGCCTGACCGGGCCGCTGAAAGAGCAGTAAAGGAAGTTCCCATGTCCAAAAAAAGCAAAAATACCGAACCTGAAACCGCTGAAAATAACGATTCTGCCGAAGCCCAGGCGCACAAAGAAGCGCAGGCCGCTGCCGAAGGCAAGAACCGCGTGCACACTGAAGCTCTGGGCGATGCCTGGGCTGTGCTGACGGGCCAGAACCCGGCCGCAATTATGGACCAGGTTGTGAGCACCGTTTTGCATGAAGGCGGCACGCGTCCTTCGTGGCAGTGGAAGCGCGGCAGCACAGACCATATCATGATGGCATGGCCTCAGGATCAACCCCTGCGCGCCGCAGTGCTGGTAATGGGCGAAGAAGGCGAAAAGCTGACCCCTGTTACCGCTGTGCCCCTGCTGGACGGCCTGCCCAATGACCTTATGGTCGAAGGCGTGCATCTGTGGGAAAACGGCATGGGCGCTAACGTGGCCGTCAGCATGATCGAGGGCAAGAACCCCATGTGGTTCTTTGACCCGCTTTATGGCCGCGACAGAACAGACCTTACCCCTGGCGTCACCCACACCTTTTTGGTTGCTGGTCTGGCCTTTGCCATCCGCAAGGCCCTGCTGGACCAGATGACCATCACGCAGGGACCGCAGTACGAGGCCTATGCCGAACAATGGCTTGAAGCCAACCCCGGCAAGAGCCGCCTGGATGTGCCCCCTCTGCAGGTGGATGTGAGCGACCGCCACATGATTATGCCTGGCCGCAACTTCTGTGAATATCAGATGCGTGCCGTCATTGAAGAGGTACAGGACTGCCAGCTGGACAAAATGCCTGTTAAGGCTTTGTTCGTCACTTTTCCGTTTGAAAACCGCGAGCCTTTGCGTCTGGTCATCTATGCGTCAAAGATGGTCCTGGGCGATCTGGAACCAGAAGTGGGACAGGCTATTGATGCCTACATCTGGCTTCAGGGCCGTATTATCGACATTGATGAGGGCCCGCAGCAATAGCGGCCCGATGCTTTCACAGGGTGCGCGCGGAGGGGCAAACCTCCGCGCCGCCCAAATAGCGGCAGTCCGGCCCGGCGCACACGGCAGACCGCACGGATGCAATCATGAACGCGCCTCTTCTCTGGTTTATTGTGGGTGTGGCCTTTTTTCTGGCCGAGCTTATGACCCCGGCAATGGTGCTGCTCTTTTTCGGCGTGGGAGCCTGGGCTTCAGCTCTGGCCGCGCTGCTGGGCATGGACCTCGCATGGCAGATCATCACCTTCATCTGCATTTCCCTTCTTACACTGCTTTTTCTGCGCCGCCGCTTGCGGGCGGTTTTCGGCGGCCGCGCCCGTAATGTGGCTTCTGAAAGCTGTAACGGGCACGATGAAGAGCATTGCGCCCCCCACCCGCTTACAGGCAGGCAGGGAATCCTCAGCAAGCCTCTTCGCCCCGGCGAAGTGGGTGAAGTCAGCATAGACGGCAGCTTTTGGCGCGCCGTTGCCCACGAAGAAATTGCAGAAGGCAGCCCGGTGCGCATTCTGGGGGCCGAACCTGACGACGCCCTTGTGTTGCGGGTGCAACCTGTGGTCAAATCCTGATATCTGCGCTATAAGGCAGATTGCTTTTGAAAAAGTGCATCTGCCTGCAAGGGGTCACTGTTAAGCCCTTGCGGTAAAATCGACACTGGCGGACCTGACCCGCTGTCAGGCGACAATTTCAAAGCTACAATGCGCCAGCAGCCTGGGCACAAGAGCACGGCACCCTCACTGCGGGTGCAACAGGCCCGGCTTCTTCCCGGTGAAAACCGGGGTCGGCTTCAATAACAGCCCGTGCGGCAACGCCACATAACAGCCGCGCTAAACCGGGCACGCAAAATCCGGCTGCCGGGCATCTGCCCGGCACAACGGTATTTCATCAGGGCACGGGCCGCCGTCAGGCCGTGCCGCCACGCTTATAATCATGCATGAGGTAACTATGGAATTTATGAATAGCTTCGGATGGCTTTTTCTGTTGGCCGTATTGGTTATCATCGTTCTTATCAAAACCGCCGTTGTTGTGCCCAACCAGTCTGCCTACGTTGTGGAAAGACTCGGCAAATTCAGCAAGGTTCTGTACGCGGGCTTTCACATTCTGGTGCCCTTTGTGGACGTGATCGCCTACAAGCGCAGCCTCAAGGAACAAGTGCTGGATGTGCCCAAGCAGACCTGCATCACCCGCGATAACGTGAGTGTGGACATTGACGGCGTGCTTTACCTGCAAATTATCACTCCCGACAAATCCGCCTATGGCATTTCAGACTACGAATGGGGCGCTATTCAGCTTGCCCAGACTTCGCTGCGTTCCGTCATAGGCACGCTTGAGCTTGACCGCACTTTTGAAGAACGCACACGCATCAACCAGGAAGTTGTGGAAGCTCTGGACGCCGCCACCTCCCCCTGGGGCGTCAAGGTGTTGCGCTATGAAATTCGCGACATCACGCCCCCCATCACGGTGATGGAAGCAATGGAAAAGCAGATGCGCGCCGAACGCGAAAAGCGCGCCGTTATTGCCCAGTCCGAAGGTGAAATGCAGTCGCGCATCAATCTGGCCGAAGGCGCAAAAGCTGCGGCCATTGCTCAGTCCGAAGGCGACAAGCAGGCTGTAATAAACAATGCTGACGGCGAAGCCGCCCAGATCCGCACGGTCGCAATGGCCACGGCTGAGGGATTGCGCATTGTTGGCGAACAGCTTGGCAACGACGCCGTGGCTGCTGCGCAACTGCGCCTGGCCGAATCGTACATCACCCAATTCGGGCACATCGCCAAACAGGGCAACAGCCTTATTATTCCTGCGGATATCGCCGATGCGGCAGGCATGGTTGCAGCTATGAGCAAGATCATCAAACCCGGCGAAGGCTTGGGCAAAGGCGGCAGCCGCGGCTAGAGCATTTTTACTTTGAAAAAGGTTTACCACACAGAACAGAAAGCCCGCGTTTGCGGGCTTTCTTGTTTTGGCTTGAGCTCAAGAAGGGTACGATTAGCGCAAGGTAACTTTGAAAAACTAATGTGCCCTAATCCCGTGGCGACTCATTCCCCCACCCCACATAATTGCCTCACCACCTGCATTTCACAGGTCTTTTGCGCAAAAGCTGCAAGTGCGTATGCGGCTTTTTGCTGTTCGCGGCCTTCACTGCCGCCACAGACATTCCATCGCGCAGAAGTTCAAAAATAACGTTTCGTTCTCTTTGTCACATGATCTTCACATAGAAATAGTACATGCACAGGCAACCACAACATATCGCGGAGCCTGGAGCTTTGACCATGAAAGACAGTGCCAAGATGAACAACAGGGAATTGAGCTGGTTGTGCTTTAACGAGCGCATACTTCAAGAGGCTCGCGATGCCTCCAATCCCCTCGTACAGCGGCTGCGTTTTCTTGGAATTTTCTCCAGCAATCAGGACGAATTCATCAAGGTGCGTGTTGCATCGCTGGCGCGCCTTTCACGCAGCCGTGACCCCAAAAAAATCGTGCTTATGGGCGGCCTCAGCCCACAGGAGGCCCTGCAACGCGTCAACAGCAAGGTGGGTAAGGCGCAGACCGCCTTTCGCGAAACGTACGAGAGCATCCTTGCCGCCATGCAGGAACAGGGCATTCGCGTGCGCAATGAAACCCAGCTCACGCCCGGGCAGGAAAAATTCTGCCGCGACTATTTCGCCCAGGTAATCAACCCGCAGCTGGTTCCCCTCATGCTCAACAAAAGCGCCAACCTGCCCTTTCTGCAAGACAGCCACATTTACCACGCCGTTAAAATGCAGCCAGCCAGCGGCACAAAAAACCGCTATGCCATCATACGCATTCCAGTCAGCGCCGAATGCCCGCGCTTTGTGGAAATGCCCTCGCCCGCAGGGTGCAGCGACATCATCTTTGTTGACGACATCATCCGCCTTTGCCTCAACGATATTTTCTTCATGTTCAACTACGCTGCCATTTCGGCATACACCTTCAAGGTCATGCGCGACGCCGAACTGACGCTTGACGACGACGTGTCCAAAAGCCTCATTGAAAAGATGGAAGAAGGCCTGGAGCATAGGTTACGTGGCCGCCCCGTGCGCCTCATCTACGATCAGGCCATGCCGCAGGATTTGCTGAACCTGCTGGCCTCCAAACTCAGTCTCAAGAGCGGCGAACTTGATCCCGGCGCGCGCTACCATATGATGCGCAGCCTCATGAACTTTCCCCGCGTGCGGCCCGACCTTGAAAACCGCGTCATGCCGCCACTGGAACACCCTGACATCAAACCTTTTTCGAGCATCATCAAGGTAGTGAAAAAAAAGGATATCTTGCTGCACTTTCCCTACCACACCTTCAATCATGTGGTGGATTTTCTTGGCGAGGCCGCCATTGATCCCAAGGTTACAGACATTTCCATAAGCCTCTACCGCACGGCAGACCATTCGCGCGTTATCAACGCGCTGGTCAACGCGGCCCAGAACGGCAAGAAGGTCACAGTCTTTGTCGAACTGATGGCCCGCTTTGACGAGGAGCGCAACGTCAAGACCATAGACGTCCTGCACCAGGCGGGGGTGCGCATCATCCACGGACTCAGGGATCTCAAGGTGCACTGCAAACTGGTGCTGGTGGAACGCACAGAAGGACACAAAAAAACGGGCTATGTCTACATAGGCACAGGCAATTTTAATGAAGACACGGCCCGCCTTTACAGTGATGTGGGCCTGCTGAGCGCTAACCAGAACTTTGCCGAAGACGCGCGCAACATCTTCAGCTTTCTTGGGGCATCGCACAAACCTATGACCAGCAAGGAATTGGTGGTGGCTCCGCACAACATGCGCAGCGTTTTTTCACGGCATATCGAGGCGGAAATAAAGAACGCCCGGGCTGGCAAGCCTGCCTACATTTATGCCAAGCTCAACAGCCTGACCGACGAAAGCATGATTAATCTGCTCTACAGGGCAGGCAAGGCCGGGGTGGAGGTGCGTCTTATTGTGCGCGGCGCTTGCTGTCTCAAACCACAGCAGCCGGGCCTGAGCGACAACATCTGGGCCATCAGCATTGTGGACAAGTTTCTGGAACACGCGCGAATCATGATCTTCTGCAACAATGACGCGGAAAAAGTCTTTATTTCCAGTGCAGACTGGATGCCCAGAAATCTCGATAGACGGCTTGAGGTGGCCGCCCCCGTATACTGTCCGCAACTGGCCCAGACCCTCAGGGATATTTTTGCCATCCAGTGGTCAGACAACATTAAGGCCCGCGTGCTTACCGACACCTGCGCCAACAGCTACCATACGGGGCTTGCGTCCATTCCCTGCCGTTCGCAGATCATGTTGCACGACTACTATCGGCACAAGGCCCATTTGCACAGCGGCGGCAAACCCGCGCCGCAGGCTGCGGCGTCTTCTCTGAAAGCGCGCCCGGCATCCTCTGCCGCTACCGTTGCCGCGGCCCAGGCAACCAGAGCCACCGCCCCGGCTTCGTGCGGAGAGTAGTATGAAACTGCAAACCGTTGCCGCTATGGATGTGGGTTCCAATGCCATCCGCTGTCTTATCAGTGACGTCACAGGCCTGAGCCCGGATAAATCCGTCAAAAAAAACGCCTATCTGCGTATTCCTGTACGGCTTGGGGCCGATGTTTTCACCAGTGGCCGCATTTCGGATACCAGGCAGCATCAATTTATGGAAGCCATGACGGCCTTTGTGCACCTTATGCGGGCCTATGACGTGGACCACTACCGCATCTGCGCCACCAGCGCCATGCGCGACGCCGTCAACGGGCCGGAACTTATCAACAGCGCGGGGCGGGCCACCGGGCTGGAAATTTCCATCATCTCCGGTGTTGAAGAAGCAGAAATTCTTTTTGAGGCCAATGTCTTTTCCGGCTGGGTTGATTCGGACGAAACAGCGCTTTATGTGGATGTGGGCGGCGGCAGTACCGAGATCATCGCCGTAAGAAACAACGCCCTGCTGGAGGCTCAGTCCTTTCAGGTGGGTACGCTGCGCATGCTGGCCAAGGTTGTGGCGCAGGAAGAACGGCTGCGTCTGGATGCCCATCTGGCGCGCATGGCCGAAATCTACAGGCCGCGCCAGATCATTGCCTCGGGCGGCAACATCAACAAGGCCGCAAAGCTTCTGGATAAAAAAGAAGGCAAAGCCACCAGCCGCGCCGAGTTGCAGGCCCTGTATGAAGATCTGCGCACCCTGCCCTATGCCGAACGCATGGCCCGCTATCGCCTCAACGAATACAGGGCAGACGTCATTGTGCCAGCTCTGGAGATATTCCTTAGCGTGGCGGCCAGATCCGGCGCGGGCAGATTCGTTATTCCCAAGGTGGGCCTGGTGGACGGCATCATCAGGCACATGTGCTTTCACGGCGGGGCAGATCAATCCCGACGGCCCCCGGCCCCTTCTTTTCGGGATATTCCTTAGGGGCTCAATTGGCTGCGTCAAAGGGCCTTCTCTTACCCTTGGGGCAAGTGCTCTCCGTTTAGAGCATTTCAACTTTGAAATGCCAAGGTGACTGCGTGAGCAGACGCCCGCCATGGAGGCGTAAGCGCAGCTTCAGCGGTTGCGACGTAGGAAGCTACGGATGAAGACAGCACCGCTATTTATTTGCGCGATTAAACGCCGTAATGAGCGTGTATTAAACTTTGAAAATACGTATTTTCAAAGTTAATCTGCTCTAGAAGCAACCCCTGACCTCGAATAAAACCGCCAACGGTGCACGGCAACATCACAATAATACGGGTCGGATCATGCCTTTACGGGCTGATCCGGCCTGTTTTTTTCACCCCAGTAGCACATGGCATCCAGCACAGGGATAAGCGAAAGCCCGCGTTCCGTCAGGGAGTATTCCACCTTGGGCGGCACCTGGGGATACTCGCGGCGCAGCACAAGGCCGTCCCCTTCAAGTTCCTTGAGCATGACGCTCAATGTCTTGAACGAAATGCCGCCAATGGCCCGCTTAAGTTCATTGTGCCGCAGCACCTTTTTCCCGGCCAGCCAGTAGAGAATCGTCATCTTGTACTTTCCCCCAATGAGGGAAAGCGTATAGTCGAAGCCCGTATCCTTTATGTTGACGCCCGTGAGGCAACAAAGCTGCGTATCTTCTTCCATACACACTCTCCTAAAGGTTAGTATGTGTTATAAATGTGCATACTTTACAAAAATACCTACAGGCATACAACTCTCTATGGTGTGGCTGCTCTTTATGGAAGCACCCGCCCGGGCAAGCGGCCATTCCGAAATTGAAACACATGCGCTCTTATAAGCAGCGCTGGGAGAATGCCTCATGAAAACCCTTGTTATACTTTCGCACCCGAGCTTGGAAAAATCGGTAATCAACAAAAGCTGGGCTCAGGAACTGAAAAACCACCCTGATCAGTTCACAGTGCGCCACCTTGAAACAATCTACCCCAACAGCGTCATTGCTGCCGCTGCCGAGCAGGCCCTCGTGGAGCAGCACGGCAAACTGGTGCTGCAATTTCCCCTGTACTGGTTCAATTGCCCGCCCATGATGAAAAAATGGCTTGATGAGGTTCTTACCTACGGATGGGCCTATGGTTCCCAGGGCAAAAAGCTGCAAAACCGCAAGGTCGCCCTGGCCGTAAGCGCTGGCGTTGACGCCAATGACTACTCACCCACTGGCAGATACCACTATACCCTGACCGAAATTCTACGGCCCTTTGAACTGAGCTTTTCCTACTGCCATGCCGACTATCGCTCATTTTTCGCCTTTTACGGCACAGAGCGGGCTGAGGACGAGGGCACGGAATACCTGCCCCGCGTAGCCCAGAACGCCAAAGACTATGTGACCTTTATCAAAAACATGTAAGCCAGCAACGCGGGGCAGCCTTTCAAACCGGGCTGCCCCGTTGGCCATAACCTGGCAGCACCGACAGCAAGACTTCATTTTTCTGCATAGAACGCCCGCCCTTTTCCTGCCCGCGAACAAAACAGCCCGCCAAGTGACAAAAATGACGCCAGCACCCGGCTACGCAAAAAAAGTTTTTGCCTGCCATAATCCCCTGAAACTGTCATGCAGGCGACTGACGCGCCCATTTTTTGTGAGTATAGATTCTCGTGCCGCTGTGGAATTTATTTAAGTAATTAATCACTTGCCTAGTTTTGTGATGGGAAATGGCGTGCGGTTGCCCTGTGTGTCTGAATCACAAAATCCGCGCTGCTGCCCGCCTGGCCCTTCTAACAATAATTATTCTCACCTTGTCAGAGAGGTGGAAATGGTCTAGGTTGTTTCCCGTACAGACGCGCATATGGGCCCACCACGTTACGGGCTATGGTTCACCTGCGGGGCACGCCTGCCACGGCGTGGTTTCCGATTGGCGACAAACCGCGCATACCGAAGAAATGAGGTACTCATGGCCCGCAAAAAAAACACTGGTGTCTATATAGTAGCCCTGCTGCTTTTTCTTGGCGGCGTCGGCTATCTGACCTATTCGGGCTTTTCGGAAAACAGCGTTTACTTCTTGAACGTTTCTGAAGCCAGAGCCGCTACCCCTGAAAAATTGACCTCTGCCCGGCTTTTCGGAACCGTTGCGTCTGATGGCATTGAAAAAGCTTCGGCCGGATCGGGCGTAAATTTTCTGCTTGAAGACAAGGACAATGCCAGCCAGACCATAGCCGTGCGCTACAGCGGCACCGTGCCCGACACCTTTAAGGCAGGCGCGGAAGTTATTGTTGAAGGCGGCATGGACGCTCAGGGCAGTTTTGTGGCCAAAACGCTCATGACCAAGTGTCCGTCCAAGTACGAGAAAGAAAATCGGCAAAGCTGACGCCAGCTTGCAAAACAGATTTACTACGCTCACTCCAGCGCTTAACAGCGTAAAGAAATGGCAGCGCTGTCTTCACGCAGAGCCTGTGTGAGACAACTGAAACTGCACTTGCGCCACAATGGCGGGCAACTGCTACGGCCAGAGCAACGATACTTGGCCGTGAGACAAATATTTCAAAGTAAAAATGCCCCAGGTGATGCAATGGCCTTGATGGAGACGGCATCGCTGTGCAATTGGTTTGACAGTTCCCTGGCCCGGCGCATCGCCGGACATCTTGCGCATGGGGGCAGCCCTTCCGCATAAGGCGGCGCGCGGCCCCGCACCACGGCCTCAAGGCCTTGTAAAAGGAGTCCCATGTACGTTTTTGCCTTTGCTCTCCTTCTGTTGGCCCTGCTCGCATCTCTGGGCGGCGGCGGCCTGGCCCTGCTGCAATTGTGGCAAGGACGCGAAGACTCCCTGCGAATTGTCGAAAAAGCCCATGTAGTCATCAGCGGCGCACTGCTGCTTTCTTCCGCCATCTTGCTGCACGCCCTGTTCTGGTACGATTTTCAGGTGCAGTATGTGGCCAGCTATACCGACCGCATTCTTCCGGTCTTCTACCGCCTGACCGCATTCTGGGCCGGGCAGCCCGGCTCCATGCTGTTCTGGGCGCTGGCCGTGGGCGTTAGCGGTTCCCTTTTCGCATGTACGCGCGCCTATAAAAACCTGAGCGGTTCCACACGCCTGTGGTACTGGACATTTTTCTACTCCATCATGGGCTTCTTTGCCCTTATTCTTACCAGCTGGAGCAATCCCTTTATTCTGCAAAGCCCCGCCCCGGCGGACGGCAACGGTCTGAACCCCCTGCTGCAGAACCCCGGCATGATTTTTC
The DNA here is from genome assembly GCA_023386035.1 of Pseudomonadota bacterium. Classification (GTDB taxonomy): domain Bacteria; phylum Desulfobacterota; class Desulfovibrionia; order Desulfovibrionales; family Desulfovibrionaceae; genus Desulfovibrio. The sequence goes on along the minus strand of JAEWKM010000050.1, from coordinate 117,364 downwards.
ATCCGCCCCTGCTCTTTCTGGGCTACGGCGGCTTTACCATTCCCGCATGTCTGGCGCTGGCCCAGGCCCTTTCGGGTCAGGCGTCCACTGAAGGCGCGTGGTACCGCATTTCGCGCCCGGTCATCATTCTCGCATGGCTGTTCCTGACCTCGGGCATCGTGCTTGGCGCGTGGTGGGCCTATATGGAACTTGGCTGGGGCGGTTACTGGGCATGGGACCCGGTGGAAAACGCCTCTCTCATCCCCTGGCTCATCGGTTCCGCGGCACTGCACACCCTGATTATTGAAGACCGCCGCAACAAGCTTGGCCGCGTCAACGTGGCCATGATGGCCCTGACCACGGTTTCTGCCTTTTTTGCCACCTACCTTGTGCGCAGCGGCGTTATTGACTCTGTGCACGCCTTTGGCGACGGCGGCGTGGGTACGCCCCTCACATGGTTCATCATCGCTGGCCTTGTGATCTCCCTCTGGGTGCCCCTTATGGCTCCCAAGCAGGGCCGCCCCCTGGCTGGTCTGGACAGCCGCGAAGGCTTCCTGACTCTGGTGGCCTGGGTGCTGCTGGCTCTGGCGGCCATCATTCTTGTGGCCACAATGTGGCCCGTTATCAGCAAACTTTGGGCTTCTGCCCCGCGCGGGCTTGATGCCAACTTTTACAACCGCGTCTGCCTGCCCCTGGGCGCGCTGCTCATGCTCATGATGGCGGCCTGCCCCTGGCTCGGCTGGGGCGGCGGTTTGCGTAACAAAAACGCCTTCTTTGCCGTGGTGGCCGTCTTTGTGGCCAGCGGCGCGGCCATCTGGTTTATGGGCTTCCGCCAGCCCACCGCTCTGCTGGGCGCGGCCTCTGCCATCGCCATCCTCACGGGTATACTCTTTCAGCTGGCCGACAAGTCCGTGCGCAGGCAGCCCAACAGCCTTGGCGCTCTTGGCGCGCACCTCGGCATGGCCCTCATGGCCCTGGGCATCGCCTTTTCCGGCCCCTACAAGCAGGAAAGCGACCTGCACTTTACCGTAGGTCAATCCCAGAAGCTGGCTGGCTACACCGCAACGCTGCTGGAGCTGAATGAAGGCACCCGCCCCGGTTACGATTATATTGCCGCGCGCGTTCGTATTACCGACAAAGACGGCAAAGACCTTGGCATTGTGGCTCCCGAGCGCCGTTTGTACGAAAAATTCGGCAGCATGCAGTTCTCTGAAGTGGACGTAATACCCAGCTTTGGTAACGAAATATACGCCTCGCTGCTTGGTCTGGACGAAGATTCGCACGTTGTGGTCAAGCTCAGTGTGGAACCGATGGTCAACTGGCTGTGGATTGGCGGCACCATCATGAGCATCGTGCCCCTGATCGGACTGCGCCGCCGCAAGCAGGCCAGCGCCGCCGAGGCCGCAGAACTGGCCGACGACGATGACAGCGAAGAAGCCGGAGCCAACCGCAGGAACGGAGCGGCCTAGCCCGCCGGAGAGCCGCCAGTGCTGGAACTTGTGCGTGTTGCCAAGACCTACGGGGTCAAGGTCATCTTCAAGGATGTGAGCTGCGCCTTTGCGCCCGCCAGCGTGACCATGCTGGTTGGGGGCAACGGCGCGGGCAAAAGCACGCTCATGCGTATTATGGCGGGGCTTTCACGCCCCAGCGCTGGCGAATCACGATTGGCCGAAAACGCCCGCGTGGGCTACCTCGGTCATGCCACGTTTCTGTATCCCGGCCTTACGGCGCTGGAAAACCTCAGCTTCTGGCGCTCTGCCTGCGGGCTTGCGCATTCCAGCCAGGATCTCATGGCCGCTCTTGAGCGCGTGGGGCTTGAAGCCCACGCGCATGAACGGGCCGGGGTATTCTCGCGCGGTATGGCGCAGCGCCTGAACCTGGCCCGCGTGCTCATGCAGGCACCCAATTTGTTGTTGCTGGACGAACCGGGCACAGGGCTTGACGCCAGCTCTTTGGCCCTTCTGCGCCGTGAAGTGCTCGATGCCCGCGCTCGTGACGCCTGCGTCATACTTATCAGTCATGATCTGGCAGGCGACGCGCCCCTGGCCGACCGCCTGCTGGCTCTGGAAGGCCGCAAACTGGCCTACGACGGCGCTCCGTCAAGATACCTGCCCGGAGCGGCAGCTGCGTCCAATGCCACGGCTGCAAGCAACGCCACGGCTGAAACCAGTGATGCAATTGCAGACAGTACGTCAGATGCCCCTAAAGGCCCTGAAGACAATGGCGGCTGCAAACAGACTTCTGGACAAAACGGTGAAGGCTCGCAGGGAGGCCCACAGTGCTGCGCCTGACCCTGGCTATGGCCCGTAAGGATCTTTCCCTGACGCTGGCGCGCGGCAGCGGTCTGGTACAGGCATTGCTGCTTGGCCTGCTGTTGCTCTTTGTTTTCAGCCTGTCTCAGGGTGTGGGCGAGCGCATGACGCCGCAAAGCGCGGCGGCTGTGTTCTGGCTCAGTTCCGCCTTCTGTCAGGTGCTGATTTTCAATCAGCTTTATGCGCTTGAAGAAGCCAATAACGCCCGCCTGGGGCTGCTGCTCTGCCCTGCGCCCATTCAGGCCGTCTGGCTTGGCAAGGGCTGCGCGGGACTGGTTTTGCTGCTGCTGGCGCAAGTCATATTTCTTCCCGCAGGTGTGGTTTTTCTTGGTCAGGAGTTGAGCGGCCCGCTGCCGCAGGCGCTGGCTGCGCTGGCGCTTACTGATGTGGGCATGTGCGCTATGGGCTCGCTGCTGGGCGCTCTGGCCCAGGGGCAGGCCGCGCGCGAGTCGCTGCTGAGTATTGTGCTGTTTCCTCTGCTGACCCCTCTTTTGCTGGCGGGCATAAGCGTTGGGGCGCAAGCCCTTGGCGCGCCCAGTGCCGATGGCCCCGGTGTGTGGCTTGGCGTGGCCGCAGCTTTTGACGCTGTATTTCTTGGAGCCGGGCTTCTGCTGTTCGGCCATATCTACGCAGGAGACGAATAATGCCAAAGCTTTCGCCGCTGCCGCAGTTGCTGGCCCTCACGGGCGGCCTGGCCTTTGCCGCCTGCCAGTGGCTCATTTATGCTTATGCTCCAATTGAGCAAACTTTGGGCCTGCCGCAGAAAATTTTCTACATCCACCTGCCCCTGGCCTGGTGGGCACTCATGAGCTTCTTTGTGGTTTTTCTTGGCTCCGTGGCCTATTTGTGGCGGCGCAATCCCGGTGCCGACCGCCTGTGTGCCGCAGCCGCCGAAGTGGGCGTGCTTTTGAGCGCTCTGGCGCTCGTCACGGGTATGCTGTGGGCGCGGCGCTCGTGGGGCGTCTGGTGGACGTGGGATCCGCGCCTGACCACCACACTTATCATGTGGTTTATCTATGCGGGCTATCTGGTACTGCGCGGGCTTGACCTGCCGCCGCTGCGCCGCAACGTAGTATGCGCCGTGGTTGGCATTGTGGCCTTTCTTGACGTGCCGCTGGTCTTTTTGTCGGCACGCATATGGCGCTCTATCCATCCGGCTGTCTTTGGCAGCAAGGGCGGCGGGCTGGAGCCGGAAATGCGCCTCACGGTAATAGCCTGCGTAATATCCTTCGGTTTTTTGTGGGCCGGGCTGGTCTGGATGCGCAAACGCCAGCTTGATCTGGCTGCCCGCCTTGATACGCTGCAACAGAACAGGCTGATGCAAGAAGGACTGTAACCGCATCGCACGGCCCAAAACCTCGCGCGCTCCCCACCGGAGCGAACGGACGCGAGGCGGGCTTGCTACGGAGGACATATGGACACCCTGACCTGGATCATCATGGCCAACGCCGCCGTATGGATTGGCCTTGGCGCTTACCTGGCCTTTATGGGGGCGCGCCAGCGCGCTCTTGCCGCACGCCTTGCCCAATGGGAGATTATTAATCATGACTGACAGCCCCAAGCGCACAACTTCTTCGCGCGCGCTTATCATTGTACTGGCTCTGGGCCTTGTAATCATGCTGGCCGCTTCGCTCAAGGAACGTTTTGAAAAGCCTTCGCTTACCGAACAGCGGCGGCCCGGCTCGGCGGCTCAGGCTGGCGGGCAGGACGACGATGCCCAGCAAATAGGCAAGCTCATGCGTCAGGTGGCGGAAAATCCCAACGACAGCACCGCCATGATCCATCTGGTCGAGCACCTTGTGAGCGCCCAGAACTGGGATGCAGCCGAAACCTTTGCCCAGCGCGCCGTAACGCTGGACACGGGCAACTCCAAGCCTCTCTACCTGCTTGGCGTCATCATGCACAATCAGGGACGCAACAAGGAAGCCGCCGAAGCGCTTGAAAAAGTGCTCGCTATCAAGGACGAAGCTTCCGTTCGTTACAGCCTTGGCGTGCTGTACATCTATTTTCTTGAAAATCCGGCCAAGGGCGTGGAACATCTGAGCGCTGGCCTTAATGACCCCAAGGCCGCTGAAGAGCTTAAAAAGGCCATGGTGCAGGAACTGGAAAAGGCGCAGCAGCCACAGCAGGACGCCAAATCTGGGGCAGAACAGAGCGCCAGGCCTGAAAACAAAAGCGCTGACAAGGCCGCAAAAGCCAAGGCTCCCGCCGGAAATGCAAAATAAGTTGGCGGCTGCCTGCTCCATCCGGGTTGGCCCGGACGGAACACCCGGGCGTTGAACCAGAATGAGCAGTTTCCCGGCCATGCCCGATATGAGGGCAGGATGCAGGCCAGAAATACGGGCAAGCCCGCAGCGCTTACACAAGCTGCGGGCTTGCCTCTTTTTTTTACTGGTTGTACCTTTTACCGCAAAGATTGCGGCCCCGAGACCTCAACAACCATAGCCAGCGGGCAAAATACCGCCAGCATTGAAGGCGCATCGGCAAACGCGCGCTTTTATCCGTGTAGTGCACTCAGGTGAGAATACACAAACGGCGGTGTAAACAGCGCCAGCCATATGGCATACACGCAGCAGCAGCCGTTGTCCGGTCAGGTATTTGCGCGGGCAAACGCCATAACAGGCGTACCGCAAATTTTGAGAATACACATTCTCAATGTAATCTGCTCCAACGCAGCGCCCGCGTGCAGCAGGCGCTCAACAGCAAGCAAGGCCCGCAATGTGCTTCGCGGCAAAAATTTGTGCCCATATTCTTGCGGGCATTACAAATGTGAAACGCTTTAAAACGCCGCATCGGCGTATGCAACGCTGCGGGAACTTACAGCCCCGGCGCGAAAATACTCCAAGAGGACTTCATGGCCCGTCGTAAAAGCAAAAATTCCCCCGGCTCGGAACAAGGGCAAAAGCCTTCTCCCACCACGCCCAGCAGTGTGGCCCCCGGCACTCAGCCCGTGTCGCAGCCAGCTTCCAAGGCTTCCGTCAGGCACGATCAGCCTGAGGCAGCCCCGGCTGGCACCGTGCGCAAAGGCACATATATCATGAGTGTGGCCGTGGCCCTGGTTCTCGGCCTGTATGTGGGCAGCCTGATTCCATCCATGCTGCACGATTCCCCTTCTCAGTCCATGCCCCAGCAGCAGGCGGCTGCTCCGGCTTCATCGGCGCAGGCTCCTGAAAATGCGCGCCCCGCCCCGCAAGCCGGAATGCCGCAAGTTACGCCCGAACTGTCGGCGCGCATAGGTGAGCTGGAAAAGGCCGTGCTGGATAATCCCCGCGACGCTTCACGCTGGGCCAGCCTGGGCAATCTCTATTTTGACACCGGGCAGCCCCAAAAGGCCATATCCGCCTACGAGCGCTCCTTGTCCATCGAACCCGGCAACGCGCACGTGCTCACCGACCTTGGCATCATGCAGCGCGAGCTTGGCCAGTTCGACAAGGCCGTAGCCAGCTTCCGCAAGGCTTCGTCACTACAGCCCGACCTTGAAAACGCCATGTTCAATGAAGGCGTCGTGTTGTACTACGACCTCAAGCGCAAGGACGAAGCCGAGGCCGCCTGGAAGCGCCTTTTACAGGTGAATCCCGCCGCGCGCGCCCCGGACGGCAAGCCCGTTTCCGAACTGATGGAGCACCTGCATTAAAACTGAAGGCGCGGCTTGCTGCCGCGCCTCCGGCTTCAAAATACGCCCTTTACCGGGGCTTTGCCGCATACAGCCAGAGGATACAGGCGGAATTATCATGACATATATCCATACCGGCCCCCATTCCGGCAAAAATCACACCGAGGCTCGTCAGCTCCGGCGTGGTTGCAACGCGGCTGCGCGCTTGAGCGCCACGCTGCTGTGCCTGATTTTTCTGGCCGCACTTCCGGGCGCGCTCAGGGCTGCGCCCACAGAGGCGCTACTTTCGCCGCCTCCCGTCAGCATTCAGAAAAGCATGGTGCCTCCCGCCCTGTCCGCTTCAAGCGCCCCCTTGCTGCCCCGGCTTCAGTATTTCATTGACCAGACAGGCACTATGGACGTGGAGGAAGTGGCAACCCCGGCCAATGCCAGTGCCTTTCAGCCGCTGAACATGAAAACCCTGCCGCGCGCCGTGGGCATCATGTGGCTGCGCTTTACGCTTGCCCCGCTGCCCCAGGGCGCAAAAGCGGGAACCATGCTGCTTGATATGGGGGCCAGCGTGCCCGACGGCCCTGTTCTTTACGAACCGCACGTCAATCCTCTCACTGATAGTGTGGAATGGAGAGAGATTGTTCCAACCCAGCGTGACGTGCTTCTGCTGCCCGAGGCTACCAGCGAACCGCTGACCTGCTATATTCGCCTCGACGGCGTGCCCGGCCTGTGGTTTGAACCCATGCTGCGCACCCCGCAGGACGCTGCCAACAACTGGGGCAGCCTTGCGGGAACAGCGGCAATTCTGGCTATGGGCGTGGTCATGCTGCTCTGCCTTTTGCGCGGCCTTTCTGAAAAAGGCCAGTGGCGCGTCTGGACAGCCCTGTATGTGGCCGCCGCCTTGGCGCAGGCCGTTATGGGTATGCCCGGCTACGGTTCCGGGCATATCACAATGCTGGAGGCTGCCGCCGTGATAAGCCCCGGCGTGGCGCTTATGCTGCTGCCGCATGTGGGCCGTCACCTTTTGCGCACCAAACAACGCTCCCGCCTGCTGGACGCGCAGTTCGTGCTGCTTTCCCTGCCGGGCGCAGCCTTGGCGCTGCTGCCCCTCATGCCGGGCTTCAGCTGGATTATTCGCTATCTGGCCCTGTGGCCCATATGCACTCTTATTTTTGTACCAAGCGCCATCGGCGGAGCCGTTATGGGCCTTGGCGGGGCAAGGCGCTTTTTGCTGGGCTGCCTGCTGCCGCCTGCCTTTGTGGTTGCCGGAGTTCTTGGTGTCGACAGCGGCTATGCCGCCAATCTTATGGCGTCCGCCCCTCTGTGGGGCACGGCCCTGAGCGCGCTTATCATTGCGGGCACCGGAGCCCCGCGCGACATGGCCCAGAACAGCGCTGACGACAAAAAACAAAAAGGCAAGAAAAAAGGCAAATCATTGCCCGGTCTGGAAGGCCTTGGCGGGCCCGGCATGTCCGATATGGCGGGCAGAGGCATCGGTGATGCCGATGCAGCCCTTATGATGGAAGACGGGGCCATTAATCTGGATCAACCGCTGGACGACCCCAATCTGCGCCTTTTGCCGCCATCACCCACCGCCAGCAGCGGCAATGCCTGGAAGCGCGGTGCAGAGGCGCCGCTGGGCACGCCTTTGCAGTCCACACTTTCCTGGGGCGGCGACAACAGCCCCGAAGGTGCGCCTGCGCAAACAAGTGCCGCGAACCGGGCTACCCCGTCAGCGTTTGCGGGTGCTGATCCCTGCCTGTGGGAAAACGCCCTGCGCGCGCCTCTTGACCGTCTTATGCGTGAAGGTGCGGCCCTGAACAACTGCTCGCTGCCTCCGGCTGTGCGGCAGTACGCTGAAAACATGCTTGAGGCTGCCACCGATCTGGCGCATGCCGTCGACAATCCCGGTAAAAGCCTGGACCACAGCGCCATCGGCGAGCCCCGCAGCGCTTTCAACCTGCAGCACATGGTGCGCGAGGCTCACGACGCCGTCAGCACCACTGCCGAAAACGCAGGCATAGGGCTGGCCTGGTACATGCCGCCCCTGCTTGGACACATGTATGAAGGGCAGGCCCAAACCCTGCGCGAAACTCTTTGCCTGCTGCTGGAAAGCGCGGTACGCGCCACCACGCGCGGGGCCGTACACCTTTCTGTCCGGCGAGTGCCGGAAAGCGCCGACCCTGGCCACCTGCTCTTTACGGTAACGGATACGGGCGCTGGCATTCCCCCGCGCAGCCGCTCTACCCTTGCCCTCACACGGGCCTGGGAACTCGCCGGAACCAACAACTGTTATCTCAATGTGGAATGCGGCCCCCACGGCACAACCATTTCTTTCACACTGCGCCTCAAACCGCTGGAACATGAAGCCGCCGCGCCAGAACCGCGTGAAGCCCATGTGACCATTGTGGCCGACAGAGCCGTGGAGCGTCAGGATCTGGCGCACCTGACCGCCGCCCAAGGCCTGCAAAGCACAGAAGCCCGCACCATGCGCGAAGCTCTGGAGCTCAACAAGGAAGCTCCGGCCCTTCTGCTGGTGGTGCATTCGCCTATGGACGGCCCCGCTGAAACCGACGCGCTGGACCGCTTCAGAAATCAGGCGCTTGACGCAGGTCTGCCCTTTTTCAAGGCATTGGCCATCACTGCCGACGACAGCCGCTGGGACGCCCTGGCGGAGTCTGGCTATACCCACGCCCTGCTGGAGCCGGTAGACCGGGCCGCTTTTGCCGTGACCTTGCGCGAAGTATTTGAAGAGGCAGGATTTTCCTTGCCTTCCCTCAATGCGCAAGACGTGCAGCAAGCGCCCGAGACCGGAGATGCCCAGGTTGATGCTGAAACTGCCGCAACGGCTGCTGAAACTGTTGATGGGCAAAGTCATACAGAAGAAGCCCAAGGCAGTGCGCCCGGCACGGCAGAGGGTTCTCTTTCAGAGCTGCCCGACCTTTTTGGCGCAAGTTCTCCCTGGACACCCCACGATGCAAGCAGCATGCGTCTGCCCGACCTTACAGCCCTGCCGCAAATTCTCGGCATGACCGATCAGATGCGCGAAACAACGCTGCCGTGGCCCGAGGCTTCTGATTCCGCCACTTCTGGCCCTGATGCCGCAATGGAGCCGCATGAAGACGCGGACGCCCATCTTGACGCCACAGAGGCGACTATGGTTGCGGATGCCGGGGTGCTTTTGCCCCACATGGCTCCCCTGCCGGAACAGCCGGAAGATCCCAATGACCCCGATATGCCGGATCTTTCCAATCTGGAATCCCTGCAACTGCCTTTGCCGGGCATGCCCGAAAACAGCGCCGTGAATGACGTCGCCGAAAGCAATGAAGAACTCTCCGCTGATCTGAGCTTTGAATCTCTTGCCGCTTCAGAAGCCACCACCGACGCTGACGCAAGCGATGCCGCAGACATGCTTGATGGTGCCGACGCGACGGATACCCTCGGCTCCACGGATTTCCCGGACTCCTCAGGGTCCACGGATAACTCCATTGACTCTGATGCTTCCAGTGAGGCCGCCGCTTCCGCTGGCCTTGAAGATGGCGACGGTCAGAACCTGATTGAAGACGACACGACTGACGCGACGCCGCAAGCCCATGCAAAGCCTGTGGAAGAGTTGGCCGCCGAGGGCATGCCCGAACAACCGAAACAGGAGAACGCGCAGGGCGAATTCAGCAGCGTTCTGCCCGAAGCTGAATCCTTTGTGACGCCTGACGACGCTCTGGATGCTGACACAGCGCACGACGCTTCTGAACACGACGGTCTTGATGCATCTTTAGACGCTGCCGACTTCATTGCCGCTGCGGGGCTGGAAGGCCCTCAGTGGGACACTGAAAGCATTTCGGCACCCGAGTCCCCTGCTGATGCCACTGCGCCTGAAAACTCCCTTTCCGGCCCAGAACAAGCCATGCCGCATGAGGATGCAACGCAGCAGCCTTCTCATTTTTCTGAGGACCAGCCTGATGCATCCACCCCTATGGAAGATCAGGATTCTCTGGGTCAGCCCGTGCCTGTACAAGCAGGGCCAGCCCAGTCTGAGACAACCCGGCCAGAGCAAAGCCAGAAGGAACCTGCCCAACAGCACAGCGAAGACATTGACGAAGAAGCCGCCACAGAAGATGTTGTGGCCGTTGAGGGAGAATACCTGACCGAAAGTTCTGATGCGGCAGAAATGCCAGCAGAAGTGCGGCCTGAAGAGCTTTCAACAACAGAGGCAGACCCCACCAGCAGTCAGCCGGCCAATGACGGTACTTCTGAACATACCGCTTTTACAGACCCCACTTCTGGTGTGGACGCCGCGCCGGAATCCCGTGCGGACGAAACAGGTTCTCCTGCGGCCAGTCTGGCCGCAGCCATAAGCAACTCCACCGCGCATGCGGGCCAGCCCGTCATTACGATTCAGGGTAAAATTGGTGAAGCCGTACTGCGGCCAGTCAACGCGCCTGCTACGTCTTTTGCGCCCAGCGCCCCGCAGTCGAACACCTCGCACACCGGGGAAGATGTAAAGGCAGAACAGCCTCAGGCCCAGCCGGAAGTTCGCGTCGCGGGCACGGCAGAGACAGCCCAGGCTACAAGCCCTGAGGAATACCTGGACCGCAATTTTCCCGGATCTGACGCAGCGCAGCACGACAGCCTGCAGGGCGATGAGTGGGTGGGCGAACCCATGCCCATCGGCACGCCGCCTTCCACAAGCGTGCGTACCGCAAGCGTTAACGCTCCTGCAACATCCACAGCCTCCCAAACCTCAAAAGACAGGACGGAATCCCGCTCCTATGTGAGCCCCAGCATGTCTGGTTCCGGCGAATGGGTGGGCGAACCCATGCCCATGACCAAAAGCGCCTCTGCTGAAAGCGCAGAGCGCCCCGCGCAGGCAAGATCGCTGGCAACGCCAACGGCGCAGAATGCCAGCCTGCCCGGCACAGACGCTGCGACGTCAGATGCGCCTGCCAAGCCTTTGCGCGCCATTCCCTGGCCCGGTCCGAATCTTTCTGAAACAGAAGGCAAGGGAGCGGCGACTTCAACGGCTGTGCCCGCTCAGGAACCCGTGGCAGCAGCCCAGAAGCCCCGGGAGTTGCCTCGCACGGCCACAGGCAGGCTCATACTGAAGCTTCTGGGCAACGTGGCTGCTTCCGAATCAGCACCCGAACCCGTTGCTCCGTCCTCTGCCTCTGCCCCGGCAGGCCTTGAAAAGCCGTCCGGTGCCTCGCGCACTGCCGCCACAAGGCAGGGAACCGACAGCGAACCTTCGTTTGTGGACTTTATCGCAGGTGCAACTCCGCCGCCCGCAGGGCAAGGCGCAGCACCCCAGGCTCCTGAGCAACAGCCCTCAATGAGACGGCAGGAAGAGGCGCAGGCACAGCCCGTGCCGCAGGCAACAGCACCAGTTATGGCGACGCCGCCAGTTCAGGAGGATAAAACCCTCATACAGCTGGTACACCGTCTGGATGAGGCAATGGAAGACGCCCAACGGGCATACAAAGGGCGCAGTTGCCACGGCGTTGGCGAAGCTGCCGGACGCATTGCCAACGATTCCGACGCATTCGGTTTCCGTGTGCTGGCGCGCATGGCCCGCTGCGTGGAACGAGCTGCCAAGGCCAACGACATGAACGCCCTGCGCGATCTCTTGCCCGAACTGTCCGTAGCTGTTGAACGCAACCGCATTGCGCTCAACCCGCGCCATCAGGGCCGATAGCATGAATTTATCCAGAATCGGGCCGTCAGCCGGATACCGCGGGCGGCCCGATTCTGGCGTACATTTTCCAACCTGCAATTGCCTAAAACCGGGACAGAAAATCCCTTTTCAACACGGCACCTGGCCGTTCTGCCCCCTTTTGGCGTGCGCCCGGCGAATTGCAGTACTAGAACCACCCCTCGCAAAGGATATGGCATGATCATAGGAGTGTTGGAAACACTGGCTTTGCTGGCCGTACACATCTTGTCATGGATTGCCGTCTGCCACGCGTTGCTGACCAAGCACGATCCCCGTGCGGCTCTGGGATGGACCGTGACGGCCCTGCTTCTGCCGCTGGTGGGTCCCCTTTTGTACGCGACCTTTGGCATCAGCCGGGCAGAGAGCCACGCCAGCCGCATAATGCGGCGTCAGGAACCGCTTGAACCAGACTATGCCCATCCGCCTTTTCCCAAGACACCGCCGGAAGGGCTGCCCGATTACATCATCAGTATGGAAAAAATTGGCCGCCACCTGACGGAGCAGCATCTGTCCGTCGGCAACAGCCTCACGCCCCTGCACAACGGCGACGAAGCGTACCCGCTTATGCTCAAGGCCATCCGTGAAGCCAAAAAGCAGGTTTTTCTCTGCACCTATATTTTCAACGCGGGCAAGGTCGCCACGGAGTTTGGCGAGGCCCTGACCGAAGCGGCGCAGCGCGGCGTTGATGTGCGTTTGCTGGTAGACGGCATCGGCATGCTGTATTCCTGGCGCAAACCCTGGAAAAATCTGGCAGAACACGGTGTTCAGGTGGCAATGTTTCTGCCGCCGCGCCTCTTTCCGCCCAATTTCAGCATCAACCTGCGTAACCACCGCAAAATGCTTGTTTGCGACAATACTGCCTTTACGGGCGGCATGAATATTTCCGACGACAATATCGCAGCCGGAAAGACCAAGTACGTTCAGGACATGCACTTTCATTGCCAGGGCCCCATTGTGGACCAGCTACGCCGGGCCTTCCTGCTCAACTGGGGTTTCTGCACGGGCAAGTACACGCCGCTTCCCCCGGCCAGCACCCTGCCCGCTGGCGAAAGCCATTGCCGCATCATTATGGACGGCCCCGGCTCAGAAGCGGATGTGCTCAACGACATTTACTGCGGTGTGGTCAATGCCGCCCGCCAGTCTGTCCGCATCATGACGCCCTATTTTCTGCCCTCGCACGGCCTTGTGTCGGCCCTGCGCAGCGCGGCGCAGCGAGGTGTGGACGTAAGCGTGGTGCTGCCAGCCAAAAACAACCTGTTTTATGTGCACTGGGCGCAATTTCGCCTGCTGCCCACGCTGATCGAAGCTGGCGTGCGCGTGTGGTATCAGCCGCCGCCCTTTGCCCACACCAAGCTGCTCACCGTGGACTATTATTACAGCCAGGTGGGTTCGGCCAACCTGGACACTCGCAGTTTGCGCCTCAATTTTGAACTGAATATGGAAGTGTTTGATCCGCAGTTTTGCAAGCAGGTCGCGTCACATATCGACGCGACCATCGCCCAGAGCACAGAAATTACTGCTGCAGACCTGAAAAAACTGTCGCTGCCCGTCAGACTGCGCAACGCCGCCTGCTGGATTTTTTCACCATACTTGTAGGAACCGCCCTTGTAGGAACCCTGCCCGCTTTTACACAACGCATTTTATGCCAGACAAAACAGCCCGGAAGTTTCCGGGCTGTTTTGTCTGGCTCTGCGCTTCTTTTGAAATGTCGCGTTTACCTATGCATAACTATCATATTTTTAGTGGAGCTTCGCCTGAACTTTCACTGGACATGACGCAGTTTCTTTGCCGCTTTTTACCCGCATAAAGGTAAAAATCCGCTTCCTTGATGAGAGCGTCGAAAGATTTACCCGGAGCATACTCCACCACTCCCAAAGTGATGGTCGCGTTAATGGCGATATCGCCATCGTGAATCGTCGTGCTTTCCACTGTTTGACGCAGGGTTTCCGCCAGAACAAGGCCTTCTTTCAGGGAGCTTGAAAGGGCAAGAATAAGAAACTCTTCGCCGCCCCAGCGCGAGGCGCTGTCTTCGGGGTGAATATTCTGGCGAAAAATCTCGGCAATGGCCTTCAGCACCACGTCGCCCGTATTATGGCCGTAGGTGTCATTGACGGACTTGAAGTGGTCAATGTCTGCCAGTACGAGGCAGAACTGAAGCCCGTCCCGCTGAGCACGCGAAAACTCCTCTTCCAGCCTTTCGTACATGGCCCGGCGGTTGAGCAGGCCGGTGAGAAAATCACTGTAGGCTACACGCTGCAATTCACGATAGGCTTCATCCAGCTTGTTTTTTTCCTTCCTCAGCTCGGCCTCGTCTTCCTTGAGTTTGACGATGAAAATATTGACCATGCTGGTGAGCCTGCGCTCGAAAAGAACCATCATGCCTATGTACAGCAGGCTGATGATGGAAATTATTTTGGCGTAGGAAGATATTTGATTCTTGAAAGCCCTATTGAAATCAGCCTCGCGCTTTGCCACCAGAGACACCATATCGTCAGTGTGGATGCCCGTGCATATAATCCAGTCAAAGGGCTTGTACAGCTGGGCGTAGGCGAGTTTTTCAGTCACTTCGTCCGAATGGATTTTATTGAACTGGTAGGTAAAATAGACGCTCCCGTGCTTGAGCACGCCCTCCAGCTCTTCCTTGTAGGGCAGATTGCCCGCGGGGTCGGCGGTTTCAGTGGACAGCAGCACCTCTTCATCACCGACCAGCGACGGGTGCACGACGCGAACGGCATAGTCTGGCCCGCCGTTGTAGTTACGAACTCCGTTAATCCAAATGTACTGATTAAGTGAAAACCGCAGGCTGCGCACAATGGCGATGCTGCGGCTTTTGGCGATATTGTCTATGGCCTCCCTGACAGCAAAAATGGCAACCATACGGTTATCGCCAAGATTACAGGAAGACCATACAGGAAAATCCTCCGACGGCCCCTGCTGCGAGCGCTTGAACTCAACAAGCAGCTGGGGCACAAGGGCATCTTCGTCTGTCCACAGAATTTCCTGGCTTTCACGGTCATAAACGGCCAGACCAATGCCCGTGTTGTGCAAAACGAACCGGGCGGTACGTTTTGTCACTCTGGGATCAAAGCCGTTTATAATGTCCTGTGTGCTCATTTTAAGGGTAGACAGCATGGCGCACTGGGCTTCGGCCAGGGTCTGGTATTCCTTGTACACAGTCAGGCGTATGGCTTCTATTTCGGCCACAACCCTTTCGACCCTTTCTGCGAGGGTGTCTTTTTTTTCCTTGAATATACGCGCCCTGGATTCGCCGACCATCATATCAAACTGCTTTCGCACCGAAATGAAGTAGGGCACCGACAGCGCCACAGAAAGGGCCAACAGCGCCAGAAACCCCGTTACGTAATAGAATATGCGAATTTTTCTTTTGGCCAGCTTTTCCATTCTGTAACCTTGCTGACGGCAGCGCCTTTACATCCTCTCTATAACTTTTCGCAACAAGTGCAGAAAAGCTTTATGGCATCCTAGCAAAAGACTTTTTTATTTAAAAGAACTCCTTCGTATTTCCTGTTTTTCATAATTTTTGCATTTCTCCATAAAAAAGAAGCCCCTGAAACAGGGGCCTCACAATGCGTCAATGGTAACTGCAAATTACTCGACGGTCACGCTCTTGGCCAGGTTGCGCGGCTGGTCCACGTCCTTGCCAAGATAGTCCGCAGTTTCGTAGCTGAACAGCTGCAGCGCAGGAAGCGCCAGAAAAGCCGAAAGCGGGCCAGGCAGCGCAGGAATATCCCAGCGGTCCTCGGCGTCCAGTTCCACACCCTTGTTGGTCAGGGCTATGACCTGTCCTTGCCGGGCCTGAACCTCGACCATATTGGATTTCACCTTGGGCAGCAGGGCATCGTCCAGCGCCAGGGCAAACGTGGGGAAGCTCGGGTCAATAAGCGCGATGGGGCCGTGCTTCATTTCGCCTGCCGCATATCCTTCGGCATGAATGTAGGAAAGCTCTTTAAGCTTGAGCGCGCCTTCCAGAGCCAAAGGATAGCAATGCCCACGGCCCAGATAGAAGAAGTTGTGTACCTGGGCGTATTTGCGCGAGATTTCTTTGGCACGTTCATGCATTGCGGGCAAACTGCCGTCCAGCAGGGCGGGCAGGTTTTCCAGCATTTGCAGATTGTTGCGGCTTTCTTCCACAGACAGGCAGCCCTTACGCGTGCCCCAGTACAGAGCCATAAGGGTCAGCATGAGCATCTGGCTGCACATGGCCTTGGTGGAGGCCACGCTGATTTCCGGCCCGGCCTGCGTGTAGAGCACGGCTGAAGCTTCGCGCGCAATGGACGAGCCCACCACGTTGCACAGGCCAAGCACGGTCACGCCGTTCTGCTTTGCAATACGCAGGGCCGCCAGAGTGTCGGCGGTTTCGCCGCTCTGGCTGATGACAAGCACCATGTCGTCCTTGTCCAGCAGCAGAGTGTCGCGATAGCGAAACTCCGAGGCTATTTCCACCTGCACGGGCACGCGCGCCCAATGCTCCAGCAAGAGGCGTCCCCACAGGCCAGAATGGTAGGACGTGCCGCAGGCCACGATGTGCAGGCGTTTGGGCACGGGCAGGTCATCCAGCTCTGCAAGGCGCACCATGCTCTTATCATCGTTCATACGGCCCGTAAGGCCGTCAGAAATGACGCGCGGCTGCTCAAAGATCTCTTTGAGCATAAAGTGGCGGTAGCCGCCCTTTTGGGCAGCCTGCATGTCCCACTGGATGGTCTGGGTTTCGTGGCTTACAGGGCTCAGATCTTCAAGACGCAAGATTTCGTAGCTGCTGGCCGTGGCGCGCACCAGATCGCCGTCCTGAAGAAAAACCACCTTCCGCGTGTAGGGCAGGAAGGCGGGAATATCCGAAGCAACAAAATTTTCGCCTGTTCCCTGACCGAAGATCAGCGGGGCAGACATGCGCGCGGCGTAGATGACGCCGGGTTCGTCCTTGTCCATAAGACACACAGCGTAAGCGCCGTGGGCCTCCCGCAGGGCAGTGGCAAAGGCGTGCAACAGGTCGGGCGAAGTTTTGCGGCGCTCGGCAATAAGGTTGACCAGCACTTCTGTGTCTGTTTCTGAAGTGAAGGTGTAGCCCTTGCCCGTCAATTCCGCCTTGATCGCCTGATAATTTTCGATGATGCCGTTGTGGACAATGGCCAGGGAGCCGTCGTTGCTGCAATGGGGGTGCGCGTTGCGCTCGGCGGGCACGCCGTGCGTGGCCCAGCGGGTATGCCCCATGGCGCAGGTGGGCGTGGTAACGGACTCGTGGGCGAGCTTTTCTTCCAGCGCCGCCAGTTTGCCCATAGCACGCACCACATGGATGTTGTCCTGGCGCACAAAGGCCACGCCAGCGGAGTCATAGCCGCGATATTCAAGCCTGCGCAGCCCTTCCACAACAACGGGAACAGCTGGTCTGTGTCCTGCGTAACCGATAATGCCGCACATAACGTGCCTCCTTATATACCGCCGGAAGACCGTGCCTCCGGCACCGCGAAAATCCGCGGCGCTCAAACGTCATTGCCGTTCTTTGTCAGGGCCTGTTTGGCCCGGCCAATCATGACAACATGCCTTGCTCTGACAAACAAGGCCGGAGCCGTCAAGCGGCTCCGGCCAGAATATTCCAGGATCAGGCGCGAAAGCCTTTTTTTTCAAGCCTGTCAGGGATACTACGGTATTTTATCCGCACGCAAATATCCTCTGTCAGACAGTCGAAACTTTATTACATGTTCTTCCGGTCAACAAAATCTTCGTTATACACTTCGATCTTGGCACCGGAAACAAGGCGCTGCATAAACATTTCAAACAGGCCGTCAGCACGGTCACGGGTAACGGCGTTGCCCATGATGTCCTTGACCATGTCCCATTCGCCAGCGTCGGGAGCCTGCACGCCTTTAACACGCACCAGAACAGCGCCAGCGCCGTTATCGCCCTCAACAGCGTAGGCCACGGGCAGCCATTGCCCGGCCTTGGCTTCAAACAGGGCTGCGGTCATTTCCGGATCGGGAGCAAAGCTGGCCAGGCCGCCGTTGCGCTCCACACCCTTGATGTTTTTGATTTCGCGGCCCTTGAGGCCCGCCGCGCCAAGAGGAGCGGCATCCAGTTCCTTGCGCAGCTGCGCGGCCGCGTCCATAGCTGCCACAAGCGCCTTCTGCGCAACAAGGGCCTTAACGATCTGGCCCTTCACAGATTCAAGGGGAGCTGTTGTTGCGGGTTCTGATTTGAGCACGCGGGCGACCACATAGGACTTTCCGGCCTCAAGGGCCGTATCTACAGGGTTGCCAGCCGGGGTGCCCACAAGAATGGCCGCGCCAGCGGCGGTAACGCCCAGCGTTTTTTCAAGTTCAGCGGCTGAAAGCAGGCCGGTATCACCCCATTTGAGGCCGTACTTTTCCGCGCCCTGCTTCAGAGGACGGCCAAGAATATTGTCTTCAACAAGGCTGTCGACCACGTCGTGCAGCTTGTCCACGCCCTGTTCCTGAGTCATGGCCGCCAGCACTTGGGCTTCAACCTGCTTGAAGGGCGGCAGCCCGCCAGCCTTCTTTTCTTCAACCTTGATGATGTGCAGGCCAAACTGGGTACGCACCGGGGCAGAAACCTTGCCCGCGTCAAGCGCAAAAGCGGCGTCTTCAAAGGGCTTGACCGTCATGCTGCGTTTGACCCAGCCAAGCTCGCCACCAGGGCCGGCAGCGTTGGGGCCATTGTGCTCATCGGCCACTGCGGCAAAGCTTTTGCCGGATTTGATTTCAGCTTCAATCTTGGCAACCTGATCCTCGGCCTTTTTCACTTCGGCTGCAGACGCGTCTTCAGCCAGCGGCACAAGAATATGGGCGACCTTAACTTCTTCTTTCTGCTCAAAACGGGCAGCGTTGCCTTCATACCATTTTTGCGCGTCGGCAGAGCTGATGCTGCTGGCTTTTACCAAATCCTGAGGATTGACCAGAACATAGGAGATATCTGCCTTGGCGGGCACGGCGAATTGCGCCTTATTGCTTTCGTAGAAGTCGGCCACTTCCTCTTCAGTAGGCTTGATGGAAGGGGCAAACTCTGCGGAATCTATAAAAATGTAGTCCACGTCACGCTTTTCGCGCAAAAATTCAAAACGCTTCTGCGCTTCGGCGGGGTCAGCCCAAGCAGGAGCCGTCACCATAGCGTAAATCTTCTGCCGCAGCATGTCGCGCGAGGTATCGTGCTCAAACTGTGCAGGGGCAATACGCTGTGTCGCCAGCACGCGGGTATAGACGTTGGGATCAAACTGCCCGTTTTCGTTCTGGAAGCTCTTGATGCCGCCAATGGCCATGCGCAGTTCCAGAGGCGTAATTGTTACGCCCGTGCGAACCGCTTCCTGCGAAAGCAACACCTGCGTGACAAGGTCACGCAGCACCTGACGGCCCAGCTGCTGTTCCTTCAGCTGCTCGCGGGTAAGCGAGGGGTCGTTGCGCAGCAGATTTTCTTCGGCATTGCGGTAGGCAGATTCAAATTCACGCATGGTAATGGCATCGCCATTGACCACGGCCACAAGGGTGCCCGCGCTGCGGTCGTTAAAATTGCCCACGCCCCAGAAAACAAAGACGAGGATAATGAGCACAAAGGCCAGTTTGACGCCCAAGGACTGTGATTTATCGCGGATATACTCAAGCATGCGGACTCCGGAATGCATAATTGCTTTTGACGTAGAGCGGCATCATATGCGCAATCTGGTGGAAACTCAAGAAAGACTGAGCAATCGCCGGAAAAGGCTTCTGCTCGTCTTAGGAAGCACTGATTAAAGAGCCTCCTGTAAACGCGCAGTTATTTCGTTTGGCAAGGCCCGATCTTTTTTTGAAGCAAGAGTGGACTCTTCCGTCCTCGACTGTTTCAAAAAAAGGAAGCAACGCCGCCAAACGGAATAAATCAGCGTTTCCCTTATTGTATGCCCAGTTTGCGCATACGGTGCTGCAAGGTCGAGCGCGGCACATCAAGCAGCGTGGCAGCGCCGCCAGGGCCGGAAAGCTTGCCCCCGCTAAGGCGCAACGCCTTTTCAATATGCGCTTTTTCATTTTCTTCAAGCGTGGGCAAAGCCGACAAGCCACCAATATTATCTGTTGCTGGCTGGGGCATAATCGGTACCTGCCAGCCGCCGGACGGTGGGCCAGGAAGGGTGGCGACCGCCGGAACCGTTGGGCCTGGCACAATGCCTTCTGCCGGAATTTTCCAAAGATGCAGTGCTTCTGCCACAAAACTGTCGGTAATGGGGCCGTCCAGAGTTTGCAGCAGCAGACGGCTTACCACGTTGCGCAGTTCACGCGTGTTGCCGGGCCAGCGGTGCTCATACAGGGATTCCATAACTGAACGGGAGAGCTTCGGCGGCGTTATTTCGTATTCTTTGGCAAATTGCTGCACAAAATGCTCAACAAACAGGGGTATATCGTTCTTTCTTTCACGAAGTGGCGGCATGCGCAGCACGACTGATCCCAGGCGATAATACAGGTCACGGCGCAGGCGGCCTTCGTCCATAGCTGCCCCAAGATCTATATTGGTGGCAGACATGACGCGGATATCAACGCCAATGGGCGAAGCTTCGCCCACACGCTCAAAAGAGTTTTCTTCAAGCACCTGCAAAAGCTTGCTCTGCATTTCGGGCGCAAGTTCGCCTATCTCGTCCAGAAAAAGCGTCCCGCCCTGCGCCAGCTCCACACGGCCCATGCGTTTGCTGGTGGCCCCGGTAAAAGCACCCTTGGCATAGCCGAACATTTCGCTTTCAAACAGGGTAGGGGGCAGGGAAGGGCAGTTGACCTTCACAAAATTGCTTCCCCGGCGAGGGCTGTGACGATGCAGCCAGCGGGCCATCATACTTTTGCCTGTGCCCGTTTCGCCCACAATCATTACCGATATATGCAGTTTGGCCACCTTGCGGGCCAGGGCCATAAGCCTGTGCATGTCAGGAGTTTCAAGCAGATTGGACGACAGCAGGATACTGCCCGTGGTGTCGACGTCGGGCGCTTGCGGCAGGGTAGCGTGCGCGGCACGGGCCTTTTCAAGGCGTTCTTCAGACAGCACGGCAAAAAGAAAACTGGACAACACCGGGCTCAACTCCAGAAGAACATTGAGAATCTGCACGATGTTTTCCGGCGGCTTCACAAAAGAGACGTGCAGCGTGCCTATAACTTCGCCACTGATAATCAGGGGCAGGGCAATGGTGGAATTGAGCCCTACCGTAGAAAGGGGCATGGGGGAGTCGCCAAAGTCGTGATTTGCCAGGTCATTGATGACCACGGGCTTGCGCGAGGCAATGGCAAGCCCGGCCACTGTGTTCTGGGCAATGCGTGTGTTGGAGAGCGATTCCACCACGGTGCCGTCGGCTGCCGTAAAAAGATTGAGAAATTCCCTTTCGGCATCATAAAGGTTGATACAGAAACGGTCATAGTGAAACAAAACGCGCAGCTGTTTTGATAGCATGCGAAAAAAAGCATTACGGTCCATTTTTCCCACAACCAGCCGGGCCAGATGATGCACAACCTGGCCTACTGTCTGGGAAGGATTACTCAAACCATCTGCGGAAATCTCGTAGGGCATAACTCACCTCTGCCCACATTTAATCATTCTATTGCCCAAATACAAGCAGTTTTACACAAAATGGGCATTATTAGTTGGTTAACCAATCAACATTGTGAAAAAAAATCCTTATATGGCGCTGATTACCCACCTTCCTACTATTTTGGCATGCACCTTGCTTATACCTGGTCAAGACTAGGGTACAACAAGTGATCAAATTGCATATGCGGTGTAATACAAGAATTTTGTCTTGTATTTAACTACACAGCAAATGCATTTACGCATAAAAAGTATGCAATTTAGAGATCTCTTGTACATCAATTTACGTTTTATTACTACCATACTATCCAAGGAGACAAGTATGACAACCCACTTTGTGGTGCATGAACCCGGCGACAGCGTCGGCGTGGTCGTGGTTGAAGGCGTCAAGAAGGGCGACCAACTCAACGGCTGGGTAATGGACGGCGACACCACCTTGGTGTTTGAAACTCTGAGCGACATTCCGATCGGTCACAAGATTGCCCTTCAGGATCTTGCTGAAGGCGACACCGTTATCAAATACGGCACCGACATCGGCAAGGTGGTCAAGCCCATCAAGCGTGGCGAGCACCTGCATGTGCACAACGTCAAAACCAAGAGGTGGTAAACCAATGAATAAGACAATTATGGGCTACCGCCGCGAAAATGGCCGCGTGGGCATTCGTAACCATGTGATCATTCTGCCTTTGGACGACCTTTCCAACGCCGCTTGCGAAGCCGTTGCCAACAACATCAAGGGCACCATGGCCCTGCCCCACGCTTACGGCCGCCTGCAGTTCGGTGAAGACCTCGACCTGCATTTCCGCACCCTGATCGGCACGGGTAGCAACCCCAACGTGGCCGCCGTTGTCGTTATCGGCATCGAGCCCGTGTGGACCCAGCGCGTGGTTGACGGCATTGCCAAAACCGGCAAGCCTGTTGTGGGCTTCGGCATTGAGCAGCACGGCGACCTGGAAACCATCCGCGCCGCTTCCCTCAAAGCCAAAGAATTTGTCCACTACGCCACCGAACTGCAGCGCACCGAATGCAGCCTTGACGAACTGTGGGTTTCCACCAAGTGCGGCGAATCCGACACCACTTCCGGTATTGCCGCCAACCCCACCGTTGGCAACGCTTTCGACAAACTGTGGGAAGCCGGCGCCACCACCCTGTTCGGTGAAACCACCGAAATCACGGGCGGCGAACACCTGGTCATGGCCCGCTGTGCCAATGACGACGTGCGCTCCAAGTTTAAGGCTTTCTTTGACCGCTACGCCAAGCTTGTTGACGACAACAAGACCAACGACCTTTGCGACTCCCAGCCCACCAAGGGCAACATCGAAGGCGGCCTGACCACCATCGAAGAAAAAGCTCTTGGCAACATCCAGAAGATCGGCCGCAAGGCTCCGGTCATCGGCTGCCTCGACAAGGCCGAAACCCCCACCGGCCCCGGCCTGTGGTTCATGGACTCCTCTTCCGCCGCGGCCGAAATGGTTACCCTGTGCGCTGCTTCCGGATTTGTGGCCCACTTCTTCCCCACTGGCCAGGGCAACATCATCGGCAACCCCATCCTGCCCGTGATCAAACTGTCGGCCAACCCCCGCACCGTGCGCACCATGAACGAACACGTCGACGTGGACGTTTCCGGCCTGCTGCGCCGCGAAATCAACATGGATCAGGCTGGCGACATGCTGCTTGAAATGCTCGTTCGCACCTGCAACGGCCGTAACACCGCCGCTGAAGCTCTGGGTCATCGCGAATTTATCATGACCCGTCTGTACGAAAGCGCATAAAGGATTACTTAAGAGCCGACGCCGGTAAAAAACCCGGCGTCGGCCCTTCGTCCTTTCGGGCGCAACGCCAAATGCAATGCCGCAAGCTGGTAGCGCCCCCCCCATACACTACCTGTGTTTGAGGTAACTATGTCAAAGAAAGTATTTTCTTCTCTTTATTTCAAGGTGCTTTTGGGTATTGTCCTCGGCATTGCGTTTGGTTTCATTCAGCCTGATATTGCCGTAAAACTCAAACCGCTTGGCGACGTCTTCATCAATTTGATCAAGATGATCATTACGCCCGTTATCTTCTGTACGGTTGCCGTAGGCATTGCCCGTATGGAAAGCCTTAAGGCTGTAGGTCGAGTTGGCGGTAAAACACTGCTTTATTTTGAAATTGTCACGACTCTTGCACTGCTTATCGGCCTTGTTGTTGTGCATTTCGTCCAGCCCGGCGCCGGCATTCATGCCGACCCCGCCACTATGGACGCCTCTGCTCTGGGCAAGTTCGCGCATGCCAAACAGCAGACCACCCAGGAATTTCTCATGGGCATCATCCCCCACAGCGTGGTGGGTGCCTTTGCTGAAGGTAATCTCCTCCAGGTGCTCTTGTTCTCCGTGCTCTTCGGCATGAGCCTTTCCCACATGGGCGAAAAGCCCAAGATGGCCATTCTCGGCACGCTTGACCGTTTCAGCAACGCCTTCCTCGGTGTGGTTAACCTGATCATGAAGCTTGCGCCTATCGGTGCATTCGGCGCTATCACGTTTACCATCGGCAAGTACGGCGTGGGCGCTCTGGCCTCACTGGGCAAGCTTGTGGCCTGCCTTTACATTACAAGCGCGCTCTTCGTTATCATTATTCTGGGCCTTGTCTGCAAATTCTCCGGCATCAATATCTGGCAGCTTATCAAGTACATGAAGGAAGAAATCTTCATTACCCTTGGTACTGCCAGCACTGAAGCCGTTCTGCCCCGCAGCATGGAAAAGATGGAAGCCCTCGGCATCAAGAAGTCCGTTGTGGGCCTCGTGTTCCCCACTGGCTACTCCTTCAACCTTGACGGCGCTGCCATCTATCTTACCATGGCCGCTTCCTTCATCGCCCAGGCTATGGACATCCATCTGGATCTCCAGCACCAGATCACGCTGATGCTCGTCCTGCTGTTGACCTCCAAAGGTGGCGCAGGTGTTGCTGGCGCGGCTCTTATCGCCCTGGCAGCTACCTTGTCGGCCACCAATATCATTCCTGTGGTCGGTATGACCCTGGTTATCGGTATTGACCGCATTCTTAACGAAATGCGCGCCGTGGTTAACCTCATCGGTAACTGTGTGGCCACCGTGGCCATCGGCCGCTGGGAAAAGTCCATCGATCTTGACCGCGCCAACCTCGTGCTCAGTGGCAAGGTTGATGTGGAAGATCTGCTGGACAAGGACGTGGATCTCGACGTCATCGACAATGCTTCCCCGGTTGCCGCGCCGCAACCTGGCAAGTAGGGCAACTCACTCCTCCATGCCCAATTGAGTGCGCCCATCCGTCATCGTTCGCCATACCGACGGATGGGCGCAAAATTTTCAACAAAAGCTCCGCTAAGGCTCATTCATGCGTTTTGTCATCAACCGCCAGCTCGACCGCCTGCCTGTTGCCATAATAAATCAGTATGCCAACCTCGCGGTTGCCGACATCTGCGATGCCCTGGGCCGTAACGCTGCCTTTCCGTCAGCCCTCAAACCCCTGGGCGTCAGCCGCATAGTTGGTTCGGCCTACACGGTGAACCTGCCTGCCAGCGAAAATCTGTTGCTGTATTATGCGGTCGACAATGCCAATCCCGGCGACGTGCTTGTGGTGTCGTGCGGCGCGTATGATGAACGCGCTGTCTGCGGAGAAATAATGGCCAATCTGGCCATGAAGCGTGGTCTGGCCGGATTTGTTATCGACGGAGCCGTGCGGGACGCGCGTGCGCTGAAAGAGCTGCCCTTTCCCGTATACGCCCGCCCGTCTCGCCAAACGGTCCTTACAAGGACACCTGCGGCGAAATAAACGTGCCCATCAGTATTGGTAACGTGGTCATAAACCCCGGCGACATAATTGTGGCTGATGACGACGGCATCGTGGCCGTGCGCGCCGAAGAAGCTGAAGAACTGGCTGCGCAGGCTGAAAAAATCACTGCCGATGGACTGGAAAAACTGCGCCGGATTGAAGAGCGGGGCACCCTGGATTTCACCTGGCTGTACGAAAAACTCAAAAAATCCTGCTGCACCATCAACAACGGCTGCTAGAATTTAGATTTTCGGGAAGTGGCGCAAGAAAAGGGCAATGGCCCGGCGTTTGGCAACAGGCGTTAACCACAAAACACTGGCAAACTTACGGCGCAGGCCGCAGTGAACAATTTTCTGAAAAGAGGCACTCTTCCGGCCCTTAACGCCGCGCTCCTTATCATTGCCCTTTTATCCATATCCCAAAGAAAGCACTGGCAGATACGGCAATGATGCGGCGCTGATTCGCCAGAGGCAAGAAACCCCGGTTAAACCGGGGTTTCTTTATTTTTATGCAAATGGGGCGTTAGTCGATGGGGTGCCCTGCGGCGCGGTATTCGTTGAGCTTGTTGCGCAGGGTGCGTACGGAAATGCCCAAAAGGTCGGCTGCCTGGGTCCGGTTGCCCGATGTGGCTTCCAGGCCCTTGAGGATCATTATGCGCTCCATTTCGTGCAAAGGTATCACAGCACCGCCGGATACGTTTGCAGAGGCCTGTGGCGTGGCATATACGCCCTCTCGAACGTCATGCGTATCTGCCGCACCAGACGAATGTTCCGTGTTCAGAACAGGCCGTGTTGCGCCAAATTCGGCTGCATCCACTGGCGTCTCATCAGCAACAAATTCCGCCTCATCTTCTTCAAACAAGGGCCAGTCGTCATTTTCCAGCAAAAAGTGGCGCGGTTCTATGGGGCGGCCGTTGGCCAAAAGCACGGCGCGTTCCATCAAATTCTGTAACTCACGCACGTTACCGGGAAAATCATAGCCGCGCATCCAGTCAACGGCGCTCTGAGACAGGGCAGCCTGAGGCAACTGGTATTCGCGCACATACATATCCATAAAAAAATGGGCCAGCTCAAGCACGTCATCACAGCGTTCGCGCAATGAGGGCAGGCGCAAGGGAATGACATTGAGCCTGAAATAGAGGTCCTGACGGAACTTGCCCTGCTTGACCCAATCTTCAAGATCGCGGTTGGTGGTGGCCAGCACGCGCACATCCACCTTGAGCGTTTCCGTGCCGCCCACGCGGTCCACCTCGCCCTCCTGAAGCACGCGCAACAGCTTGGCCTGCAAAGCCATATCCATTTCAGAAATTTCGTCCAGCAGCAGGGTGCCGCCGTCAGCCAGCTCAAATTTGCCGGGCTTGCGGGCTATGGCCCCGGTAAAAGCGCCCTTTTCATGACCGAAAAGCTCGCTTTCAAGAAGATGTTCCGGCAGGGCAGCGCAGTTGACCGCCACAAAGGCCTTGTCGCCGCGCTTGCTCATGGCGTGCAGGTAGCGGGCGAACATTTCCTTGCCCGTGCCCGATTCACCGGTAATAAGCACCGTGGCTTTTGAACCGGCGACCTGACGCGCCAGTTGCAGCACCCTGGTCATAGCCGGATGCCTGCCCACAATGCGCGGCCCGGTTGCGTTCACATAGTGGGGTTTTCGCCCGCCCAGGGTGGACGTGGAAGGTGCTGCCGCCTTGCGGGATGCCGCGCCATTGCCCAAGGAACGGGCAA
This sequence comes from Pseudomonadota bacterium, assembly GCA_023386035.1. Classification (GTDB taxonomy): domain Bacteria; phylum Desulfobacterota; class Desulfovibrionia; order Desulfovibrionales; family Desulfovibrionaceae; genus Desulfovibrio. The sequence goes on along the minus strand of JAEWKM010000050.1, from coordinate 90,697 downwards.
CAGCCACAATGCGTTCCACATCAAGAGGCTCCAGCCAGTAATCCTGAGCACCAAGACTCATAAGGCGCTCGGCTTCTTCGGCTGTGCCCTTGTCTGTAATAACGATCACCGGAGGAAAATTGGGATCTTCGGCTCCCACGGCCAGAAGATCTTCCACCCGAAAGCCGGGCAGGGAAGGACGCGCAAAAATAATCCCCGGGCCGGATTTGCGGACAAAAACAGAAGCGCCCTTGAGATTTTCAGCAATACCAAGTTCGTACCCGGCATCACGCAGGGCAGGAAAGACCGTGGTTACAGCCTGGGCAGGGGTGAGAAATAGCAGACGGCGCGTCAACATGAATTTTTCTTACCGTGTAGCGCGATACAATGCAACCAACTGACGCCAAAAGACATTAAAACTGTACAGGTTTGCAATACGGCAGAGCTGTCACGGACATACAGTTTTTGTTTTCACGCCTGTGAAACGGGCCGTCATGCACGGCAAACCTGCTGGCTCTGCAAGCACTGGTTGCCTCTGAAAATGCTCCAGAAATGACCATACAACAATGCTGACAATATCCGAAGCGTGCCGTATACAGAAATACATGTCCAACATCCAATTACTGAAAATTCTGGAACAAGTGGCCGCTGGCGGGTTGAAGCCTGAAACAGCTCTGGACCTTCTGGGGACGCAAGCTGTGCGTAACACGCTGCATGGCCTTACCCTTGACCCGCAACGTGCGCTGCGCACCAGCCTTTCCGAGGTTGTTCTGGCCCAGGGCAAGAGCGACGACGCGCTGATGGCGGCTGTTGAAGGTCTGGCCCAGCACGGAGAGGTGCTGGTCAGCCGGGTGACTCCTGCGCAGGCGGCACTGCTTGAAGAACGTTTTTCAGTGGGTCAGTACTGGCCCGATGCCCGCCTGTTTTCCCTGGGCGGCGCGTCAGGTTTTGCCAAGGCCATGAAGGCTCCCTGGCCACTTGCTGGCGAAGTAATAGTAGTTACCGCAGGCGCGGCGGATCTTCCTGTTGCGCTTGAAGCATACTGTTCTCTCGCGTTCTGGGGCAAGGAATGCGCTTTGATAACCGATGTGGGCGTGGCTGGCCTCGACAGGCTTACAACCCACGTGGAAGCCCTGCGCAAGGCGCGTATCATCATCGCTGTGGCCGGTATGGAAGGCGCATTGCCCGGGGTGCTGGCAGGACTTGTGTCTTGCCCGGTTCTGGCGGTGCCCACCTCTGTGGGCTATGGCATCGGGGCTGGGGGCTTTGCGGCGCTTTCAACCATGCTCAGTACCTGCGTGCCCGGCGTGGCCACCCTCAATATCGATAACGGCTTTGGCGCTGCGGCCTTTGCCGCCAAGCTGCTCAACAAGGGATAAAAAATCGACTCCATCTGGCAGGGCATACTGCTGTTTTTGAAGAGTGCCATGCAAATATGGCAACACAGACACCGTAAAAAATTACTTAATAATATAAAATAGTTATATTAGTTATTAACAATATATGCAGCCTTTTACTGCCAGATAAATGCCCGCAAGACGGGCATTTTTTTGCTCCCTGGCTGCGTGAAGCAGGGCGTAGAGTCCACATCCTTGAAATGTATTTTCGTGCCGTGTCAGGACAAAAAGCGCATAACAGTGCTGCTCTTTTTTGAGCATATTAACTTTTAAAATGTATATTTTCAAAGTTTAATACACGCTCGTTACGGCGGGTGTCTGCGTGAGCAGACACCTGAACATTTCAAAGTTGAAATGCTCTAACAGCACAAAAAACTTGCCGTAATCATCAACCTTTTCAGGCTGAAAACTACGGCAAGTTCATAAAATTAGGTTTTTTGTAAAAAATCAGGCCCAGCCGCTGGTAACGGCTCCCAGCCCAAGCATGTTGGCGGTCGCCATTCTGAATTGCGTCTGCATGAAAGACTGGGCGCTTTCCTTCGACAAAAGCTGATCCGCAGCAGCTGTTCCGTCAATTATGACAGAAGGCGCATAGGAAGTAACATCTGTTGTATCGGGCGGGGTGTTCTGAACCACCACAGCCAGACCAGACATGGGTTCGAAGTACATCATGGCAGCCCTCCTTGCGGGGGCGGCGTCAATATCAGCGCCGACCCTTCTGGGCGGGTTTCTTTTTTTCCTTTTCCACAGGCTTTTCAGGAGCGGTAACCGGCACATCCGGCACCAGACTGTCAACCTCATACTCGGAAAGGTTTTTCTCACCCTTGAGATAGGCCATCTCAAGAGCCATTATCTTTTCAAACTCTGCCATCGCCTTGCGGGCAACTGGCTCACCACGCGGGTTGATGGCTTTGGTGGGATCAATAAACTTGCCATTCTGACGCAGCCTGAAATCCAGATGTGGCCCTGTGGCCAAACCAGTGCTGCCCACGAATCCTATAACCTGGCCCTGCCGTACACGCTGCCCCGTTGCCAGACCCCGCGCGTACCCTGAAAGGTGGGCATACATAGATTCCAGCCCGGCCACATGCTTGACGATTATCTGGTTTCCGTAGCCGCCGGACCAGCCGCGCTGCGTAACCAGGCCGTCGCCTACGGCCTTTACGGGCGTGCCTGTTGGCGCGGCATAGTCAACGCCATGATGAGCCCGTCTATAGTTTAATATGGGGTGCAAACGGCTGTTTGTAAAGCGCGAGCTTATGCGCGTGAAGGCAAGAGGAGCCTGCAACAAGGTTTTACGCAGGTTTTCGCCTTTGCGGTTGTAATATTCAGCCCTTTGGCTGCCGTCGCGAAACAGGTAAGCTTCGTAGGTTTTTCCCTTGTTGGTGAAGTGGGCGGCCAAAATGCGGCCATAGCCCTTGTACTCGCTGTCGCGGTAGCGTTTTTCCACCAGGACGGAAAAAGAATCGCCTGGCTGAAGATCGCGAATAAAGTTCACTTCAGAGCCAAAAAGATCTGCCAGCTTGAGCGCCATTTGCGGATTTTCGCCAATGTCGGCCACTGCCTGAAAAAGGTTGTCATTAATGGTGCCTTCAACAGAAGCCAGCAACACGACATATTCAATGGGCTCCACCCGTGCGGCGGGGGTTTCCGTTCCCTCAACCACAAGACGGCGGCGGCTGTCTATTTCGTATTCAAAGCGTTTTACCTGCCCGGTTTCCTTGTCTGTCACGACAATATAGGGCTGTCCTTCGCGGAAGGACCGCATGGAAAAAACCTGCCGCGCGGCACTGACGTACTGAAGTATCCCTTGTCCCCCGGCGTTTTCCAAAACCTTGCTGACGGTATCGCCTTTTTCAAAGGTTCCCTTGGTAACGGCTTCGCCTGGGGCAACACCTTCATCAGCAGCGTCGGCAGCGGCATCAGCATTGGCAGCGTCTGCGCCGTCGGTGCTTTGGCTTGCAACATGCTCTGTGGCAGTATCTGTAGTAGCGTCTGAATTTTCAGAAGTGGAAGAATCGGCGGATGTAGAATCTGTGGCAGTGGAGCCTGCAGCTTCAGAAGTGGAAGATTGGGACGTGCCCGTACTGGCGGAATTTTCGCCAGCGCTGTCTGTAGTGTCTGGCCTTGCCTCAGTGGTTTGCTGCTGCTCCGGGCTGCTGCCGGATGTTATGTCAAACAACCCCGTATGGCGCGCCAAAACAAAGCCCAGCACCGCCAAAAGCAAGACCCCTACCAACCATAGTCTTTTCATCGTGAACCCCATTAGAAGCTTATACGCATGGGGACCTGCCTTGTCCAGTTCTGCAAGTTTGGCCTGCAGTATCCTCTTTTTGATAATTATTTTGTCTATATTATTTAATAATCATAACTATTATTTTATATTTATTATTTGTCTGCTCCCGCATGTACTTTCCCACAACCAGACACACCAAATCACATTCTTGGTTAAATCAGTCTTCGCACACAAAAACGGTGCAGTTTTCCACAGTTGTCCACAAGGATCGCTGTTTGCAGGCCATGACGGACCTCTTGTTTGCGTTCATCTTTTGTGTTATGAATACCCCTTGTTCCTGTACGGCGAAAGCCGAAAAAAACGGGCCAGCGAAGGGCCGCGGAAAAGTCTTTATCCACAGGGTACGCCCTGAGTGGACACTGAACCACAGAGCTATGCTTAAAAACGAGTTGCGGGATATACTGGCCGAAAACCAGACCATTACAGGAGAAACATCCTGGCTGGACAGCCTTACACTGCGCCAGGAAGAAAACACCCTGAAAGTGATTTTTCCGCACATGTATTTTGCGGCCTGGTTCAGCAGGCACAAACGCGCCGCCTTTGAAGAAGCCATTAGCCGCCACTTTAATGAGCAGCAGGCAGGCCCGGCGCCGCAGATAATTTACGAGCGCACTTCTGCCAGCGCCCCGGACGTGGCAACCGTCATGCCCGCAAGCCGCAGTTCCCTTTCGCGCAGCGCTGAAAACGAGGGCCCGCAGAACGATCCTTTTGCCGGGTTTATTTTTAACGGCAAAAACACCTTTCCTCTCGCTACAGCCAAAGAAATTTCCGGAAACACCAATACCACGGCCTACAATCCTTTTCTGGTCTGTGGGCGAAGCGGTACTGGCAAAAGCCTTCTTTTACAGTCAATGGCAACCATGCTGGCGCGCACAACGGATGCAGCGCGTATGGTCTGCACCAATTCTGTCCGCTTTTTTTCCGACGACACTGCCTGGGCCAAAAGCCCCGAGCTTTTCTGGCAGCGTTATGACGTGCTTGTACTTGATGACATACAGGACATGTCCGGCAACAGCAGCTGGCAGAACAAACTTGTGGCCTGTATGGACGCCTGCCCCGGCAGGCAGGAGAATACTCCGTCGCTTGACCGCCAGGACGCGGCTTCAGCGGCAGCCACGATGGCTTTTCACAATAAAAAGGGAAGAGCCACCCCGCGTATGATTTTTGCCTGCTCCGGGCAGACACAAGCTCTCAGAACACTGGACGAACGCCTGCGTTCCCGGCTCGAGAGCGGCCTTGTGGTGGAATTGATGGAGCCTGACCTGGATGTGCGTCTGCGTTACCTGCAGCTCATGTGCAAAGAACGCCGCCTGCCCCTCACAAGGGAACAGCTGCTTTTTCTTGCACAGCGTTGTTCGCAGTTTCGCCTTTTGCAGGGTCTTATTCTCAAGGTGGGGGCATATTGCGCGGTCAAAGGGCTTAATCTGACCCAAACCGACCTTGAAAATATTGTGCGTACTGGCGTTGCTGAAAAAATGCCGGGCTGCAGAGAAATTCTCACCGAAGTGGCAAAAGGTCTCAACCTCAAGCCTGACGACGTACTTGGTGGCAAACGGCGGCCAGACCTTGTGCTGGCAAGGCAAATAGCCATGTATGTATGCCGCCAGAAACTGGGACTTTCCTACCCGGAATTGGGCAGAGCTTTTGGCGGAAGAGACCATAGTACAGTCATCCATGCCATTAAAAAGATTAACAAACTTCTAGTTAGTGACAAAAGGGTACAGAAGTTAGTGACAGAGTTTGAAATGAAAACACCCTGACCGTCCAAATTGGCCAGCAGGCTTGGCGGTTGTTACTGACGTTCCCTAAAAGCACGTTGAAATGTTCCCTAAAAAGTTCAATCTTTACAAAGTGTTTTATAAATTACGAACAAAGAAACAGGGCTAATAATAGTTAAGGAAAGAATTTATGAAACTAACTGTTAATAAAGAACAAATCATTGAAGGCCTGCTGAAGGCCGTTGCCATTATTCCTGCCAAGGCAGGAGCGCAGTATCTGCGTTCTATCTGGCTCAAGGCTGAAGAGGGCGGACTTTCCGTCATGTCCACGGACGCCAACATTGAATTCACTGGCCGTTATCAGGCTGAAGTGGCGCAACCCGGCCTTATAGGCGTACAGGGCAGAGCCTTTGTGGATCTGGTGCGTCAGCTGCCTTCCGGCGTGCTGCATCTTTCTCTTGATGAAGCTTCGGGCAATCTGCTTATTGAACAGGGCCGTCGTTCCTACAAGCTTCCTGTGAGCGGGGCAGAGTGGTTTCAGAATTTTTCCACCTTTCCTGACGAGAATACCGTAACCTGGTCTGGCGACTTTCTTCAGGACCTGCTGGACAAGGTGACCTTCTGCATCAGTGAAGACGACGCGATGGACGCCATTGCCTGCCTGTGCATGAAGCCCAAGGGCAACGGACGCATCGATGTTTGCGGTCTTAACGGCCATCAGTTCGCTCTTGTGTCCTTTACGCACGACGAGCTGGCCGAGCGCCTGCCTGAAGAAGGCATTCTCATCCAGAAGAAATACCTTCAGGACATCAAGAAATGGCTGGGCGTGGACGAAATTGAGCTGAACATCACTGAAAAGCGCCTTTACCTCCGCAGCCTTGGCAAGGCCGAAACCTTGAGCCTGCCCCGGGCCGCCCACCAGTACCCGGACTACAATATCTTCATGAGCAAACTGGCCAGCGGCGACATGCATCCTATGACGCTTGAGCGCAAGGAAGCTATGGAAGCCCTGGGCCGCATACTCATCTTTAATACAGAAAGCGACCGTTGCACCTATATGGACCTTTCCGCCAGCGAAGCTCTGCTTTCTGCTCAGGGTCAGGACGTGGGCTCTGCCAACGAAAGCCTTGAAGTTACCTATGGCGGCGATATCAAGCGTATCGCCTTTCCCACACGCAGCCTTATGGACGTGTTGTCCCATTTCGTGTCCAGCAAAATAGATATGATGCTTACCGGAGCGGAAGGCCCTTGCGGCATCCGCGGCGCGGACGACCCGGACTACACGGTTATTATCATGCCCATGAAGGTTTCTGAAACGACCTACTATAGCGAGGAAGACGTTTAATGGCTCCCCAAACCCCCGGTAACGGCGGCTACAACGCCTCTTCCATTACCATTCTGGAAGGGCTCTCTGCCGTGCGCAAGCGCCCGGCCATGTACATTGGCTCCACGGACGCGCGTGGCCTGCACCACCTGGTTTACGAAGTGGTGGACAACTCCATTGACGAAGCCATGGCTGGCTACTGTTCGCGGGTTACCGTCATTCTGCACGCCGACAACAGCGTTACCGTGCGCGACGATGGCCGCGGCATTCCTGTGGATATTCATCCCAAGGAAGGCGTGCCTGCTGTTCAGGTGGTCATGACCAAGCTGCATGCCGGCGGCAAGTTTGACAATTCCAGCTACAAGGTGTCTGGCGGTCTGCACGGCGTCGGCGTTTCCTGCGTTAACGCCCTTTCTGAAGAGCTGACAGTAACCGTGCGCCGCGACGGCAAGCGTTACCGTCAGCATTATTCGCGCGGCATTCCCCAGGACGAACTGGCGGTTATCAGTGAGGGCGTTGACGGCCACGGCACCACCGTACGCTTCAAGCCGGACGAAGAGATTTTTGAAGTCTCTGAATTTTCCTACGATACGCTCAAAAAACGCTTTGAAGAGCTGGCCTACCTCAACAAGGGTCTGACCATCGAATGCATTGACGAGCGCATCGGCGAAACCCACGTTTTTCATGCTGAAGGTGGCATTCGCCAGTTTGTGGGCGATCTCAATTCCGGCGAGCAGGGCATTCATCCCATCATTTTTGGCGAAGGCTTTGTTGAAAGCGTCACCGTTGACTTTGCCCTTCAATACAATGCCGGGTACAAGGAAAATATCCTTACCTTTGCCAACAACATCCGCACCAAGGAAGGCGGCACCCACCTTGTGGGCTTCCGCACGGCCCTTACCCGCGCCATTAACGGCTACATCAAGGGCCAGGCCGACCTGGTCAAAAAGATGAAGAACACCAGCTTGTCTGGTGACGACGTGCGCGAAGGCCTGACGGCGGTTGTCAGCGTCAAGCTGCCCCAGCCGCAGTTTGAAGGGCAGACCAAGACCAAGCTTGGCAACAGCGAAATAGCGGGTATTGTGGCAGGCTCTGTCTATGACCGTCTTACGGTATATTTTGAAGAAAATCCCAAGGATATCCGCCTTATTATCGACAAGGCCGTGGACGCCGCCCGCGCCCGCGACGCCGCCCGCCGCGCCAAGGAACTGGTACGCCGCAAGGGCGCGCTTTCAGACAACTCACTGCCGGGTAAACTGGCAGACTGCCAGAGCAAGGATCCTGTTGAATCCGAACTTTTCATCGTGGAAGGTGACTCGGCAGGCGGTTCGGCCAAGCAGGGGCGTAATCCCAAAAATCAGGCCATTTTGCCCCTGCGCGGCAAGATCCTGAATACCGAGCGCACCCGTTTTGACAAGATGCTGGCCAACAAGGAAGTAAAAGCCCTTATTACGGCTATGGGCGCAGGCATTGGCGAGGAAGACACCGACCTCGACAAGCTGCGTTACCACAAGATCATCATCATGACAGACGCCGACGTGGACGGAGCGCATATCCGCACGCTGCTGCTGACCTTCTTTTTCCGTCAGTATCAGGAAATGGTGGAGCGCGGCTTTGTCTACATCGCCCAGCCGCCGTTGTACCGCGCGCACAATTCGCGCATGGAAAAGTTCATCAAGGACGATACGGAGCTCAACGCTTTTCTGCTTTCCCGCGTGAGCGAAGACGTGACCATTCTGGCCACCAACGGCCGTGAATATACGGGAACCGCGCTTTCCGATTTTGTGGAGCGCATTGAAAGTATTGAGGCACGCCTTAACGACGCTGAAATGAGCGGTATTCCGCGCGACCTTTTCCTGGCCATGAGCACCTATCCCGAGCAGATAGATCAGGCCATGCTGGAGCGTCAGGACACTGGCCTCATCGACTGGCTCAACGAACGCGGCTATATGCTGACCCTTGAGCACGAAAAGAGCGAAGACGACGAAGAGCGCATGTTCGCCATATTTGAAAATACCGGCGGCCATCAGACCCGGCGCGGCATGGAATTCTTCGCCTCGCGTTTGTACCGCATCACCTGGCAGCTTTTTGCCGACCTGCGTGAAGAATGCGGCGGTCTTGATTTCAGCATTCGCCGCAAGGATGGCGAAGTGCCCGCTGAAAGCCTTGCCGATCTTATCCGCATGGTGCTGGACGAAGCCCGCAGGGGCATCAACATCCAGCGCTACAAGGGCCTGGGTGAAATGAACCCCGAACAGCTCTGGGTGACAACGATGAACCCCGAAAACCGCATTCTTTTGCAGGTATCTGTGGAAGACGCCAACGAGGCTTCGGACGCGTTTGTGGAACTTATGGGCGACCGGGTCGAGCCGCGCCGCGAGTTCATCGAGCGTAACGCCCTTGCTGTTCACGATCTGGATATTTAATGGAATAGTATGCTGGAAGCATGCGCTGTGAGGGGAGGCCCCTGTTGTACTGGCGCCTCTTTTTCACGCCTTCCGGCAGAGATTTATTTTGTGTGATGCGAAAATATTGACCGTCAACCGGGTGTTTTCGCAAGTAACATTTGAAAAGGGGTTTCGGGGCGTTATGCCCCGACCGCCCAGGGGCGGTCACCCAACTACCCCTCAAAAAAAGCAGTGAGGCCCGCAGTGGCAGAAATGCAGCAGCCGCAGATAAGCATAGAAACAGAACTCCGCAAGTCGTACTTGGAGTATTCCCTTTCGGTCATCATCGGGCGCGCCATTCCCGACGCGCGTGACGGCCTGAAGCCCGTACACAGGCGCATCATGTTCGCTCAGTACGAGCTTGCCAACAACTACAACCGCCCGCATAAAAAATCCGCCCGCGTGGTCGGTGACGTTATCGGTAAGTATCACCCCCACGGTGACTCGGCGGTGTATGACGCCCTGGTGCGTATGGCGCAGGAATTTTCCATGCGCGATCCTCTGGTGGACGGGCAGGGCAACTTTGGCTCCATCGACGGCGACGCCCCGGCGGCCATGCGTTACACCGAAGTGCGCATGTCCAAGCTGGCCCAGGAATTTCTGGGCGACCTGGACAAAAACACCGTAGATTTCCGGCCCAACTATGACAATACCTTGCAGGAACCCACGGTTATGCCCAGCAAGGTGCCCAACCTGCTGGTCAATGGCAGCTCCGGTATTGCCGTTGGTATGGCCACCAATATTCCGCCCCACAACCTGGGCGAACTGTGCGATGCCCTGCAGGTGCTGCTGGACAATCCCCAGTGCAGCGTTGACGATCTTATGGAGCATGTGAAAGGTCCGGACTTTCCCACCAGCGGTTTTGTTTATGCTGGCAAGGGACTTTACGACGCCTATCACACCGGGCGCGGCACCGTTAAGGTGCGTGGCCGTATGGAAATTGAAGAGCGCAAGAAGGGTTTTCAATCCATTGTTATCAGAGAAATTCCCTACGGGCTCAACAAGTCTTCCCTGGTGGAAAAAATCGCGGCTCTGGTCAACGACCGCAAGATCGACGGCATCACCGACCTGCGCGACGAATCTGACCGCAAGGGCATCCGCGTGGTTATCGACCTCAAGCGCGGCACCATTCCTGATATAGTCATCAACGGCTTGTACAAGTTCACGCCGCTGGAAACCAGCTTTGGCATCAACATGTTGGCCGTGGTGGACAACCGCCCGCAGCTGCTGAACCTCAAGACGGCCCTGACCTGCTTTGTGGATCACAGGCGTGAAGTGGTCATTCGCCGCACGCGCTATGATCTTGAGAAGGCCGAGGCCCGCGCCCACATTCTTGAAGGCCTGCGCGTTGCCATCGACAATATTGACGAAGTTGTGGCTCTTATCCGTGCGTCTGCGAACCCGGAAGAAGCCCGCAACGCCCTTATGAAGCGCTTTGAATTCACTGAAATTCAGGCCAAGGCCATTCTTGAAATGCGCTTGCAGCGCCTTACGGGCCTGCAGCGTGAAGAGCTTATGGCCGAATACAAGGACCTGCTGCAAAAGATCGAATTCTACCGCTCCATTCTGGAAAATTCCGAAGTGCTGCGCAACGAACTCAGACGCGAAATCAGCGAGATCCGCGAAACTTTTGCAACGCCCCGCCGTACCGAGGTCTTGCGCGAAGCTCTTACGGATATAGATATTGAAGACCTCATTCCTGATGAAGAAGTGGTCATCACCCTGTCGCGCCGTGGCTACATGAAGCGCACCGGGCTTGAAAACTATCAGCAGCAGAAGCGCGGCGGCAAGGGCATTGCGGCCCTGCACACTTCTGACGATGACTATGTGCAGGAATTTTTGAGCACAACCAACCACCAGTACCTCTGCCTCTTCACCAACAAGGGGCGCATGCACCAGCTCAAGGTGCATCAGGTGCCGGAGGGCAGCCGTACGGCCAAGGGCGTGCACATCAACAACCTGCTGCCGCTTGAGGATAACGAGTGGGTCACCACCGTGCTGGCCCTGCGCGAATTTGCCGAGGACAAGTATTTCCTCTTCGTCACCAAGCGCGGCATGGTCAAGCGTTCCTCGGCTTCGCTCTATGCGCGTTGCCGCAAGACGGGCCTCATGGCCGTGGGTCTGCGTGAAGACGACGAACTGGTGGTAGTGCGTCCCATCCGTGAAGACAGCCATATCGTGCTGGCCACGGCAGACGGCATAGCCATACGTTTCTCCTGCCGGGATGTGCGGCCTATGGGCCGCGTGGCCACGGGCGTCAAGGGCATTGCCCTGCGCAGGCAGGACTTTGTGGTTGCTGGCGTTATCATGAAGGAAACGGACCAGACCACGGAAATCATGTCCATTTCGGCCAATGGCTACGGAAAGCGCACCAGTGTCGAGCTTTACCGCCTGCAATCGCGCGGCGGCAAGGGCATCATCAACTTCAAGGTCACGGGCAAAACCGGGCCTGTGGTTGGGGCCATGCCTGTGCGCGACAATGACGGCCTTATCCTGCTGACTTCGGCCAACAAGATCGTGCGCATCAGTGTGGACGAAGTGCGCACCAAGGGCCGCGCCACTATGGGCGTCATGCTGGTGCGTCTGGACGAAGGCGGCCACGTTGTGGGCTTTGACCGTGTGGACGAGGGCGGCCAGACGGGCCGTTATGTGAATGAAGAACTGGACGAAATAATGTCTGATGAGACCGTTGAAGGGGGCGAAGCTCCTGCGGTTACAGCTCCGGCTGATGCCCAGCCGGCACAGAATGACGAACCAGAAGATGACGAACAGCAGAACGATGCCTGATAAGGGCTTGCATAATGTTTTTCATTGTTGAAAAACAGGATTTCAGGGGGGCGGCTGTGCCCCCCTGGTCGCCCGCAAGCTCACGGGGTGCGGGGCTGGCATATGGCAGGCCTTTGGCCAGCGTAGTGGCCCGCATGCGTGGGATAGCCCTGTGCGTAATGTGTTGTTTGTGTTTTGCGCTTACAGGGTGTGACAGCACGGCCCTGAAGGGCGACGACCTTTCGCAGGCGCGGGAAGCCGTTTCGCAACGGCAGTGGTCCCTTGCCGAAAGGCTGCTTGAGCGTTATCTGCGTGAGGCGCAGGACAGTCAGGACGCCGACAGCAGGTGGGAAGCCTGGCAGCAGTTGCTAGTGGTGGTTAATGCCGCAGGGCAGGAACCCCGTGCAAGCCTTGAGTATCTTGAAACCATGCTTGAAGAATATATGGATGACGATGCCCGCAGCGCCGTCATCCTGCAACGCATGGCTGAAGTGAATGAAAGCCTGCACCGCTATGAGCGCGCAGTGGACATCTGGAACGCCTATATCGGTCTGGGCGGGCTCAGCGCGCAGCAGGTGCTTGAAGGGTACAGGCGTCTGGCGGCCATGCAGTTCAGTTTGCGCCGTTTTGACGCTGGCGAAGATACATTGCAGCTTTGTCTGGCTTTGCCACTGCCAGACCACGACAAGATCATGTGCATGTATGATCTGGCGGATCAGAATATGGCCAGGGAACGCTGGCAGGATGTGGCCGATCTTTCGCAACAGATGCTGGACAGCGACCCCGATCAGAATGTGCGGGGCATGGCCGGGTATCTGATGGCGGACGCTCTTGAACAACTGGGCAAGAGCAGTGAAGCATTGAAACAATTTGAATTGGCGCGCGACGCATACCCCAATCCGTCGGTCATCGACAATCGCATTGCGCATCTGCGCAAAAAACTGAAGAAGTAAGGCTTATGATTAAGCACGAATGCGGTGTTTTTGGCATTTATGACCATGACGAGGCTGCCCGTCTGGCCTACTTCGGTCTTTACGCCCAGCAGCACCGGGGGCAGGAAAGCGCGGGTATCGTCACCTTTGGCACTGACGGCGTACACGAGCACAAGGGCATGGGCCTTGTGCCCGACGTCTTTACCGAAGCCAGCCTGCAAAAACTCACAGGCCGCAACGCTATCGGGCATGTGCGCTATTCCACTACGGGCAGTTCTTCCGCCAGCAATGCCCAGCCTTTTCTGACCAATTACAAGGGCAGATCCATAGCGCTGGCCCATAACGGCAACCTGGTCAATGCCGGACAACTGCGTGAAGATCTGGAAAACGAAGGGGCCATTTTTTCCACCAGCAATGACACGGAAGTGTTCATGCATCTGCTGGTGCGCGCCCTGCGCCACAACGATTTGCCAGGAGCCGTCAAGGAAGCCTGCTACAGGGTACGCGGCGCATACTGCCTGCTGGTCATGATGGACGGCATTATGGTGGCCGTGCGCGATCCTCACGGCTTTCATCCCCTGGCTTTGGGCCGCATGAACGGCAGCACCGTTTTTGCTTCTGAAACCTGTGCATTCGACTTGCTTGAAGCGGAATTTATCCGTTCGGTCGCACCGGGTGAAGTGGTCACTGTTGAAGGCAACAACGTCAGCAGCGACACCCTCATTGGCCCCATGCCTGAAAAACCGGCCCAGTGTATTTTTGAACTGGTCTATTTTGCCAGACCCGACTCTTATATTTTTGACGAGCAGGTCTACCTGTGCCGCAAAAAAATGGGCTGCAATCTGGCCAAGGAATCAACGCCTGACGTAGATTTTGTCATGCCTTTTCCCGACTCGGGCATCTATCCTGCCCTGGGTTTCGCGCAAGGCTCGGGCCTGCCGTATGAGCATGCCATGATACGAAATCACTATGTGGGGCGTACCTTTATTCAGCCTTCGCAGAGCATGCGCAGCTTTGGCGTGCGTGTGAAGATCAATCCCGTGCGCGAAATGATTGAAGGCAAGCGTATCTGCATTATTGACGACAGCATCGTGCGCGGCACCACCATGACGACCCGCGTGAAAAAGCTGCGCGAGCTTGGCGCCAAGGAAGTGCATATCCGCATTTCTTCGCCGCCGGTGATTTCTCCCTGCTATTACGGCATTGATTTTTCATCGCGTGGCGAACTCATTGCCGCCCAGCACAATTTGGCGGAAATAACGCGCAAGCTGGATGTGGATTCGCTGCATTACCTTAGTATTGAGGGTTTGCTTGGCTCCGTGTCGCAGCCGCAGAATTACTGCATGGCCTGCTTTACCGGGAACTATCCCGTGCCTTGCGACGACTGTGGCGGCAAGTTTAAGCTTGAAGGCTCCTGCGGTTCACGCTAATTTCTGGCCCCCGGCCAGGAGGCCGAAAAAGCGCCCGTTACCGGGCCCCCATTGAGGAAGACATGAGCATCGCACGCATCAAGGGTTTCGCGGATATGTTTCCGCCGGACAGCGAAGTATTCACCCGTATCGAAAATACGGGGCGCGCTGTTTTCAGCCGCTACGGCTTTGTGGAACTGCGCACCCCCATTGTGGAATTTACAGAACTTTTTCAGCGCTCCATCGGCGAAGAAACCGACGTGGTGCAGAAAGAAATGTACACCTTTCCCGACCGCAAAAGCAGGTCGCTGACGCTGCGGCCAGAAGCCACGGCTGGCGTCATGCGGGCTTATATTGAAAGCGGCCTTGCCAACCGGGAACCTGTGAGCCGCCTTTTCACCACCGGGCCCATGTTCCGGTACGAGCGCCCGCAAAAGGGCCGCATGCGGCAGTTCCACCAGATCAACTGCGAATGCCTTGGCTCACACAGCCCCTATGCCGATGCGGATCTCATCAGCATGCTGCTGCGGTTTCTTGATGCCCTGGGCCTCACGGACCTGACCCTCAAGGTCAATTCCCTTGGTTGCAGCGAATGCCGCCCCAAGTTCAAGGAAGCGCTGCTGGCCTACCTGCAAACTGTAGACAGTGCCGCTCTTTGCCCGGACTGCGCCCGCAGGGTCAATACCAATCCCCTGCGCGTGCTGGACTGCAAGCAGCCCGGCTGCCGCGCCATCACGGATGCGGCTCCCAAGCTGCTTGACTATAACTGCCCTGACTGCCGCGCCCACTTTGACACAGTGCTCGACCTGCTCTCTGCCGAAAAGCTGCCCTATGAGCTGGATCACAGGCTGGTGCGCGGGCTTGATTACTATTGCCGTACCACCTTTGAGGTTGTGAGCGGCAGTATTGGCGCGCAGGCGGCTGTGGCAGGCGGGGGCCGTTATGACGACCTTGTAAAGAGCCTTGGCGGCCCCGACACCCCCGGTGTGGGATTTGCTGCCGGTATGGAGCGTCTGGCCCTCATGATGGGCGAAGGCGACGCAAACCCGGCGGACTTCTACCTTGTGGGCATGGACGCGCAAAGCAAGGCGCAGGGTTATGCCCTGGCGCAAAGCCTGCGGGGCGCGGGCCTCAAGGGTGAAATGAATTTCAGCGAAGGCGGCTTTAAAAGCCTTATGCGTCAGGCGGGCAAGTCTGGCGCGCGCTACTGCCTTATCATCGGGCCGGATGAAGCGGCTCAGAATACAGTGGTCATAAAAAATCTGGAAAGCGGAGAGCAGACAGCCGTGCCGCAGTCCGGGGCTCTACACTTTTTGCAAACGGGAACCAACTAACATGACTGAAGAAAGCCAGATTGCCGAGCAGACGCCCGCGCAGGGCCAGGACGTGCAGCAGGAGCATCAGAAGTATATCGCCGACCTTGGCCAGTGGCATCGCAGCCACAGCTGCGGTGAATTGACGCTTGCCAATGACGGGCAGGAAGTCTGCATTATGGGCTGGGTGCAATACCGCCGTGACCACGGCGGGCTCATCTTTGTGGACCTGCGCGACCGTATGGGCCTTACCCAGGTGGTCTTCAGCCCTGATGCGGCTCCCAGCGCGCATGAGAACGCGCATATTCTGCGTTCTGAATATGTGCTTGCCATCAAGGGCAAGGTGCGTCCGCGCCCCGATGGCATGATCAATTCCAATATGGTCACGGGCCAGATCGAAGTGGTGGCAACGGAATGGAAGCTGCTCAATACTTCCAAAACGCCGCCTTTCGCCATTGAAGACCGCTGCGACGCCGGTGAAAACCTGCGTCTGGCCTGGCGCTATCTTGATCTGCGCCGCCCGCGCATGCAGGCCAATCTGCGTTTGCGCCACAAGGTGGCCCAGTGCGTGCGCCACTATCTGGACGAGGGCAATTTTATTGAGGTGGAAACCCCCATCCTCACCAAGTCCACGCCCGAAGGCGCTCGTGACTTTCTGGTGCCCAGCCGCCTGAATTCCGGCGAATTTTACGCCTTGCCGCAGTCGCCCCAACTCTTCAAACAGCTGCTTATGGTGGCTGGCATGGACCGCTATTTCCAGATCGTGCGCTGCTTCCGCGACGAAGACCTGCGCGCCGACCGCCAGCCCGAGTTCACTCAGGTGGACATCGAAATGAGCTTCGCGGACGAAGAAACTGTCATGGGCATGGCTGAAGGCCTTATGGCCCGCGTGTTCAAGGACGTTATGGGCAAGGAAATCGCTTTGCCCTTCCCGCGTATGCCCTGGGACGAAGCAATGGCCCGCTACGGCGTGGACAAGCCGGACACCCGTTTTGGGCTTGAACTGGTGAATATCACCGAGATCGTGCGTGGTTCCGGCTTCAAGCTGTTTGCCACCGCGCCCCTGGTCAAGGGCATGAAGGTTCCCGGCGGCGAAGGCATGACCCGCAAGGAAATCGACGCCTTTACCGAATTTGTGAAAATCTACGGCGCTCAGGGTCTGGCCTGGATCAAGATCAAGGCCGACGAATGGCAGTCGCCCATTGCCAAGTTCCTTTCTGACGAGGAACGCAAGGGCATTGCCGAAGCTCTGGACCTCAAGGTGGGCGACATCGTCTTCTTCCAGGCTGGCGACCCCGGCATGGTCAATGCTGCGCTGGGCAACCTGCGCGTGCATCTGGCCCACCACCTCAAGCTTATCCCTGAAGACAGCTTCAATTTCCTCTGGGTCACGGACTTTCCCCTGTTTGAATACAATGACGAGGAAAAGCGCTACGTGGCCTGCCACCATCCCTTCACGGCTCCGGCCCCGGGTCATATGGAACTGATGACCACTGATCCGGCCAAGGCCCGTGCCCGCGCCTATGATATGGTGCTCAACGGCAGTGAAGTGGGCGGCGGTTCCATTCGTATTCATTCGGGTGAAGTGCAACGCCGCATGTTTGAAGCCCTCGGCTTTACGCCCGAGCAGGCCGAAAGCCAGTTTGGCTTTCTCATTCAGGCTCTGGAGCAGGGCGCTCCGCCGCACGGCGGCCTTGCCTTCGGCCTTGACCGTCTTATCATGTTGTTAGCAGGCGCAAGCAGCATCCGCGACGTTATTGCCTTCCCCAAAACGCAAAAAGCTACCTGCCTTATGACGGACGCCCCCGCGCCCGTGGCAGCCAAGCAGTTGCGTGAACTGGGCCTGCGTCTGCGCGAGCAGCCGGGTGATAAGCCCAAGACCGACAAACCCGGTGAAGAGACAAAGGCTGATTAAAGCTGATAAGCATTTTAAATGCTAAACATTTATACGCTGTCATTCTGCCGAAAGGCGTGCCTTTCGGCAGAATTTAAGCCGCGTGGCGGCGCGCTGCACCAGAGTGCAGCGTTAGAGCATTTAATATTTTTCAAAATTTAAATACTCTAACGAATGCCAGCCCCGGCCCTTGCCGAGGCTCAAGGAAAAGACATGATTCTTGATATTGTTACCTATCCCGATCCGCGCCTCAAAGAGGTGTGCGAGCCTGTGGGGGAAGTGACGGACGAAATCCGCCAGTTCGCTGCCGACATGCTCGAAACCATGTATGAAGCGCCCGGCGTGGGGCTTGCCGCCCCGCAGGTGGGCCGCAATATCCGCATGCTGGTTATGGACCCTTCATCGCAGAAGGACGAAAGAAACCCGCGTGTGCTCATTAATCCTGTGCTGACGCTTTCTGGCGAGGAAGTGGTGAGCGAGCAGGAGGGCTGCCTTTCTGTGCCAATGAACTACCGCGCAGATGTAAAGCGCATGAGCAAGGTTCATCTGAAGGCCCAGGATCTGGACGGCAATGTCATTGAAGAAGATCTGGAAGAGTTTCCCGCCATTGTCATGCAGCATGAGTTTGACCATCTGGACGGAATTCTGTTTATCGACAAAATCAGCCGTCTGAGGCGCAGCCTGTACGACAGCAAGGTAAAAAAATGGCTCAAGAAAAAGACTGCCGAATAGTCTTTATGGGCACGCCGGACTTCGCAGCCGCCAGCTTGAAAGAGCTGGCGGCTTGGCCGCGTGCGGACATTGTAGCTGTTTATACGCAGCCCGACCGCCCTGCTGGCCGCGGGCACAAGCTGGCCATGTCTGCTGTAAAAAAATTGGCGCTTGAGCTGGGTATTCCCGTATATCAGCCAGCCAGTCTCAAGGGTGCCGAGGCACAAGCCGAACTGTCGGCCCTGAAGGCTGACGTGCTGGCCGTTGCCGCCTATGGCCTGATTTTACCTGACGCAGTGCTTGCCATGCCCCGTTTTGGTGCCATCAACGTGCACGCTTCCATATTGCCGCGCTTGCGCGGGGCAGCGCCCATTCAGCGGGCGGTTATGGAAGGCTGGCAGCCTGAATCGCGGGCTGGCATATCCATTATGCAGATTGGCAGCAGGCTTGATGCCGGGCCTGTCTACGCCATGAGCGATACGCTCATTGGCGAGCACACCTCTGGCACGCTGCACGACGCCCTGGCAGAAATGGGCGCAGATTTGCTGGTGAAAGTGCTGGGCGATGTCCTTGAGGGCAGGGCAGTGGCGGTGGAGCAGGACGAAAAGCTTTCCACCCACGCCGCCAAAATCGGCAAGCAAGACGGTTTTGTGGACTGGACGCTCAGTGCTGCTCAAGTTCATGCACAAATTCGTGGTGTTACACCAAAACCCGGCGCGCGCACGGTGCTGCATCTTGATGCCGCCGCTGACTTTGCCGCGCAGGTTTTGCCCCTCATTGTTTCACCTGGAACAATTGGCGAGTCCACTGCGGGTGAAAAGCCCGGCACCGTGCGTCACGACAGTAACGGACTTGGCGTGGCCTGTTCTGACCGCTGGTATATGTTTGGTCTGGTGCGCCCCGAGGGCCGTAAGGATATGCCCGTGCGTGACCTGCTCAACGGCGGGTTGAAAAATCTGCCTGAGGGATTTTGCGGCACTGCCCGGCAGCCTGAAATTTCTGCATAGAAATTTTGGTCTGAAATTTTTGTGGAGGAGACCCCTTATGCAAAAGGGGTCCTCTCTCACCCCCCATTCATGAATCCATCTTTTTGCTTTGCTCCGTTCGGGGAGTTTCCTGACCTGATGTGGGGTTCTCAGGGTTGCTGCTTCAGACACTCATTGTAGCAATTGTCGTAAAGGCAATCTGCACTGGTTCGACATGCCACAGCCTACATAAGCTGTCGGATTAGAGGCTGTTTTGGGCTTATTTTTTCTCTTTTTTGGATCATTGCCAGGGCCAGCAGCTTTTGTTGCGCAGACGCCGCGTGAAGCGTAAAATTGGCTATGCGCCTTTTTTGCCCCAGTTCGGGCCTGATATTTGTATTTTTCTCCCGCCGTGATCTCATGAGGTTTCATGAAACTGCGTAAATCTCCCTTTTCTCTTCCGCCAGAGCAGTACGGTGGCGCGCGCAAGCGCATCTTCATCGGGCTTATGCTGGCATCGTGTCTGGTTCTTTGTCTGGGCCTCACCGTGTTTCTTATACTGCCCTGGTCGGACGCGCTCAATGGCGTGGTCTGGCTGGAGCATCTGAGTCTTGTTGTCGGGCTGGTCTGTATTGGCGCACTCATGTGGCTTTGCCTTATGCTGGTGTTCCATATCTATACTGGCAAGGCTTTGCCCGGCGCGCGCAGTGTGCGTCATGTGACCATTCGTCTTTTTTTCCCGCTTATGGAGCTGCTGGCAAAATTTGTGGGCATCGACCGGGGCAAGGTACGGCGCAGTTTCATCAAGGTGAATAACGAGCTGGTGCTTTCGCGCCGCAAGCCTGTGCAGCCGCATCAGCTTTTGCTACTGTTGCCACACTGCGTGCAGCGCTCGTCCTGCCCGCACAGGTTGGTACACAATGCTGACCACTGCCAGCGCTGTGGGCAATGCCCGGTGGGCGCGTTGCTGGATCTGCGCGACAAGTACGGCATCAAGTTTGCCATAGCCACAGGCGGCACCATTGCTCGGCGTATTGTGGTGCAGAGCCGTCCTTCGTGCATTATTGCCGTTGCCTGTGAGCGTGATCTCACTTCGGGCATACAGGACAGTTATCCGCTGCCAGTGTTTGGTGTGCTGAACATGCGCCCCAACGGGCCGTGCCTCGATACCCTTGTTCCAATGGACGCGCTTGAAGACGTGATTCAGCTATTCCTTGGTATGATCGACAGTTTGCCCATGCGGCATGCATCGCTGGAAAAGATGTCTGACATTACAGGACACAAAGACGAGAAGGGCAGAGCATGAGCAAGGCGTTCAAGCAGCGGGACTTTCAATTGCGTGGTTTGCCTTTCAATGGACGCACAGCAGCCCTGCGCGCCTTGTTGCTGACAGATCAGGGGCAAAGCGCGCAGCAGGCTTTGGCGTCTGTGCTGGATGCCAGGGTAGAGCACAAGCGTGAACCGTCGTCTAAAGATACGGCGGGCCAGGCAGGCTTGTCTGCTCAAGACCGGGCGCTTTGCACAGAGCTTGTGTACGGTTGCCTGCGTACCGAGATTCGTCTGGATTTCATCTTGTCTACGGTTCTTCGCCGCCCACAGGATTTGCCCCGGCCCATGAGGCTTATTCTTGCCATTGCAGTATATGGCCTGATGTTTCAGGACAAAGTTCCTGCTCACGCAGTCATTCACGAGGCAGTGGATCAGGTCAGGAGGCTTTTTGGCCAAGGGCTGTCGCGTGTTGCCAATGGCGCATTGCGCTCTTTGCAGCGCGCAGGGCAACAGCCTTTGCAGCAGGCCTTTTATGCAGAGAAAAACAAGAGCAATAAAGCGCAGTTATCTGATGCGAACAGCCAGAGCTTTTCTGCTCAATGTGTTTTTTATTCCGTGCCCTTGTGGATAGGAAACATGTGGCGAAAAGCCTATGGCGAGCAAGCAGCCCTGGCTTTGCTGCAACGATCCTTTGAGCGGCCATATTCCGCATTGCGGATAAATGCTGGCCATCCCAGGGCGCGAGAATTGTACGACGCTTTAGCGCGCGGTGCAGAATTTTTTGCTGCCGAAAATGCGGCGGTTTCTGCTGCTGCCAAATATTTGCCTGCCCGCGAAGCGCAGGGTGCGGATTGTAAGCCCTCTGCAGGAGAAGACGCTCGTGCGGACACAGGAACGGCTATAGGCGCAAACTCGGAAGGGCGTCAGTATTCTTCTGGAGCAGTGGCAGAATCTGCTGGCTCGCACATTGTGTCAGGTCTTGCGACGGGCGCTGCACCATGTGTTGCGCCGGGTGCGCCATTGCCAGACGGCAGTTATGCCACTCCTGTCAAAATAGGCCAATGGGGCCTTGCCTTTGCGGCAGGGCAAATGCCACGAGAAGCTCTTGGCTTTGACCTGCGCCATTGGTTGTCGCAAGGTGTGTTGAGCTGGCAGTCGGCAGGTTCGCAAGTGGCCTTGCTCGAGCTTGGCCTCGACGCGTGGCGGGAGCCTGTGTGGGATGCCTGCGCGGGGTACGGCGGCAAGAGTATGGCGCTTATGGAGTGGGGCGTGCCTGTAGGCTTGTGTACAGACCGCTCTGTGGGCAGGCTGCGCGGCTTGCCTGCTCAATGCGCGACCCTGAAGCTGCCGCAACCTGCCATTTGCATTGCTGACGCCACCCAACCGCCTGTGAGGCAATGGCACGGGCATATTCTGGTTGATGCGCCGTGTTCAGGCCTTGGCGTGCTGGCGCGCAGGCCAGATATTCGCAGACGTGAACCACAACATCTTGCTGAACTTGAAGTGTTGCAACGTGCAATGCTGTGCAGGTTAGCGGCTATGCTGCAGCCCGGCAGGGAACTTGCCTATATTACCTGCACTTTGAATTCCGCTGAAAATGAAAAAGCGGTAGAGTATCTTGCTGAAAAAAATAGTAAAATAAAAATTGTACGCCAGTGGCAGACGAGCCACACACACCCGTGGCTGGAAGGAATGTTCGGGGCTTTGCTGCGAAATGAAGGCTGATTTTTGCCATATGCAGGCATGCTGAAGTACTTCAGAACGGAAAATTTGAACCCAAAAAAGCTGGATCGCATTGCGACCCAGCTTTTTTATTTATTCTGTTCCTCTGGCCCTGCTTTTTTAGTCATTCCGCAATCAAAATTGGGGATTCAATTGTCAGCTGCGCCAGCTTGTTTTATCGCCGCTGCTGTTTGTTGGGCCAAAAGTGCCGCAGCAGGAGTTTCAGTTTTTTAATTTGTTCGGGCTATTATTCGCTTGTAAGGGCAAGCCCGAATTTTTCCAGCAAGGCGTCCAGCTCTTCTTTGCTGCTATAGTTAAGCGCAATGCGACCAGCATTTTCATCGCCACTTATCTTGGCGGCGCATCCCAAGGTAGTGCTCAGACTTTTCTGTAGTACCTTGAATGCCGGACTTTTTTTGCGGGAAATTCTTTGGTTTACCGGCGTTGCCGTTTGCTTTTCTTCTTGTTGCGGGTCCTGCCAGGGCAGAGTGGAGTTGCCGCGCCAGAACGCGGCAGCTTCCTCGGCTTCGCGCACGGTCATGTTGTGGCTTTGGATGCGCAGGCGCAAAGCTTCGGCGGCGTCTGCGCCGTCAATGCCAAGCAGGCATCTGGCGTGCCCGGCGCTTATGCGGCCCGATTGCAGGTCATCCCTGGCTTCAGCACTCAGTTGCAGCAAGCGCAATGCGTTGGCTACAGCCGGCCGGCTTTTGCCCAGACGTGAAGCCAGTTCTTCCTGCGTAAGATCCAGCGCTTCGCGCAACGCTTGCAGCGCTTCGGCCTCTTCGATGGGGTTAAGGTCTTCGCGCTGAAGGTTTTCAATAAGCGCGGCAGCCATAACCTCTTTGTCCGTCAACTGGCGGATGTAAACGGGCACCTGGGTCAGCCCGGCAATTTGTGCGGCCCGCCAGCGGCGTTCACCTGCAACAATCTGATAGTTTCCATCACCGGGAAGGGGGCGTACCAGCAAAGGCTGTATGATGCCCTGAGACTTGATGGAGGCCGCAAGTTCACGCAATGCGTCTTCGTCAAAATGACGGCGGGGCTGACCGGGATTGGGCTTCAAAGAGGAAAGGGGCAGGGTGGAGGTTGAGGTTTCCTCTTGCTGTTGCGGTTCGGAACCGCCGAAAAGCGCGTCCAACCCTCTGCCAAGTCCTTTCTTGTTGCCGCTCATAATATCACCTCATATTTTCGTGTGTCTGCGCAGGCAGCCACTATATTAACTAATGTGTCAGCGTGTTGTGTAAAATGCTTTGCTCGGGGCTCGTGGCTTGAGTTATGCCGTCTTCCCACGTCGTTACGCAGGGGATTTGGGGCCACATGCAGTGCTTCTGGCGGCACCCTGCGCACTGGCAGCAGCGTCAAATAAATGCTTCCATTGCAGCATTTTGGCTGTACCTGCCTTGACAAGGCGGTCTGTGCGCGTCACGGTGCTGGCACCTATACCTGTAAATTCCCGGCCGCCAGACATGCTTTCGGGATGAGCGGGCCAGCAGCGTACCCACTTCAAATTACTGCAACACGCTGCTGACTAAGAAAAAGGACACGCCAATGTTTGATCATCCTGAAGTACGCTATCTTACTGATGCCAAGGGCAATGTTGAGTCTGTGCAGCTTTCGCTGAAGCTTTGGCAGCTGATCGAACCCAAGATCCATGCCCAGCTGAAAGCCAGTGAAGCCCCGGCACCGCTGGTTCAGGCTGCTGGCCCCTTGAAAAGTTTTGAGCAGTTACTGCAGTTCTGGGATTTCAAATACCCCTATTCCCCTGCTGTAGATTGCCCCTATTGCGGTGCTAAAACTGCCGATTGGCGCTCCGACGCTGAGCAGCCTTTTATTTTGACAAATGCCAATATTGGCGGCCTGCTTGTATTCCTTTGCAAGGGCTGTGGCACAACCGTTCGTCAGAAGCATTTTCGCGACCATATGGCGGTGGAGCACAGCACCCCCAAGGGGTAACGTAGCGCGGTCCTTTTCAGGCCCGGTGCCCCTCGTCTCGACCCGGCGCTGGCGTGTTGTGTTCCTGTGCTCTTGCCATTCCCATTGCTGTTGCTTCGCGGCTGCCCCTTGCATTATAGCGCTTTCAGGATGGGGCAGAGCAGGGTGGCAACAATGTGCCAGTCGGGTGCAGCAGGGCATAGAAAGAACAGCCCGGCACTCCTGTGCCTTCCTTGAGGCACCGGGCCGCCGGGCTTTTTAAATATCTACTGCAGTACGGCTTTTTTTGAAGGACGACGGAGCACAACTTCTTTTGAAAGCCCAAGGTAAGCTTCCGCGCCTTTCGATTTGATGTCGTAATGGATGATCGACTTGCCGTGGCTGGGCGCTTCTGACAACCGCACGTTGCGGGGAATGACTGTTTCAAAAAGATGGTCGGGAAAGCAGCGGCGCACTTCGTTTTTGACTTCGCGCGTCAGGCGGTTGCGGGTGTCGTACATTGTCAGCACAACGCCCAGCAGGGAAAGTTCGGGGTTAAGCCGTTTTTTTACCTGCTCGTAAGTCTGCAAAAGTTTGACAATGCCTTCCAGTGCGAAAAATTCGCACTGTAGGGGTATAAGCAGCTCGCGCGAGGCGCACAGCGCGTTCAGCGTCAGCAGGCCCAGCGAAGGCGGGCAGTCGAGTATGATGTATTCGTAGTCTTTTTGAACAGACTTGAGGCACTCGTCCAGAAAAAACTCACGGGCCATTTTGTCTACGAGCTCCAGTTCCACGGCAACGAGGTTGGTGCTGGCGGGCAAAATATCCAAAAAGGGAGATCGGCTTTTTGCGATGTTTTGGCGCACCTGCTCCGGCTCATAAAAGGTGCTGTACAGGTCGCCGTGCAGGTTTTCTTGCTGCAACCCTATGCCGCTTGTGCTGTTGGCCTGTGGGTCACAATCCACCAAGAGCACTTTTTTTTCCATAACGGCCAGTGCAGCTGACAAGTTGATGGCCGTGGTGGTTTTTCCAACTCCGCCCTTTTGGTTGGCAATGGATATAATGCGAGCCATAATTGCCTCCCGCCCAAAAGGGCAGTGGTGTAAATTTGCTAATTGCCTCGGCAGTAACCGGGATAATCAAGCGGTGCAGTTCAGTTTTTGGTGTGTTTCACATGAAACATTTGCAAAAAGATTGAAGCAATGCACTTTGAAGGTTGTAAAAGAGAGCACAGTTACCGTCAAGCTGTAAAAAATTTGTAGTGAATAAATACGAAAAAAATCGCGAAAATATGCAGTTGACGCTTGCCCGTCCGTCCTGTTGCGGGCTAAAATCTGTAGCAAGCAAGTTAGACTTTAATGGTGGAGCGCATATGGGGTGTAAAAACATTCTTCTGGTTGATGATGAAGAGGAAGTTACTCGCATTCTGGCGAAACGACTGGGACGCAGAGGGTACACCTGCGCCACGGCAGCCAATGGCCAGCTGGCCTTGGAAGCCATGAGCCAAGAGGCTTACCAGATAGTTATTATGGACGTGAAAATGCCGGTTATGGATGGCATGAGCGCCCTGCAAAAAATTCATCAACAATGGCCCGCAACTCAGGTGATATTGCTTTCTGGCCATGCTGACATGCAGCTGGCAGTTCAGGCTATGAGTGACGGGGCCTTTGGTTATTTGATGAAACCAGTGGACCTCGACGAATTGCTTTTTAAAATTGAAGATGCCGCAACTCAGTGCCGTCTTGAGGCGGAACAGGGCAGTGGAAATAATCCGTCTTAATGGACGCAGACAGGAACGTTGTATGAGCATGTGGAAAAAAACAGGCGCGGTGGCCCTGATGGGGCTTATGGCTTTTGGTGGTTTTTTTGCAGAACCGGCCCGACAGGCAGAAGCCGCCCCTGTGCAGGTTACTGATGAAAACTTGGCCCAGATGCTGGAAAAATTATTTAAAGAGCGCCCAGACCTTGTGTTGGACGTGCTGCGCAACAACAGCGAAGCTGTGCTGGATATTGCCCAGCAGGGCTCCAACATGCGTCGCCAGCGCAGCCTTGAAGCACAGTGGAGCCAGGAAATGAAAACCCCCAAGAGCGTGAAGCTTGAAGGGCGTCCTGTTCTCGGTTCCAAGAACGCCAAGGTTCGCATTGTGGCCTTCTCTGACTTTACCTGCCATTTTTGCCAGCAAGCCTCTGGAACCGTGAGCGGTCTTCTTAAGGAATACGGCAAGGACGTGAGCCTTGTGTTCAAAAACCTGCCCCTGGATGACAAGGGCCCGGCCAGCATCGCTTCTAAATACTTCCTCGGCATCGCGCAGCAAAGCGAAGAAAAAGCCTGGAAGTTTCATGACGCCCTGTTTGCTGACCGCAATAAGCTTGTGACCGACGGCGAAGCATTTTTGAAGACCACGGCTCAGGATCTGGGTGTGGACATGAAGCGCCTTGCCAAGGACGTGCACAGCAAAAAGGTTTCGGACATTATGGCCGAAGATCAGCAAGACGCCCAAAAGCTGGGAGTAGAGGGAACGCCGTACTTCCTCGTTAACGATCTTGTGGTTCGGGGAGCGCTGCCGCCTGACCTTTTCAAGAAGGCCATTGATATGGCCAAGGCCAAGGCTGACGGCAGCTCTGCAAAATAGATGCTGCTATTGTGAATGTTCAAAGGCTCCATACGACGCGTGTGGAGCCTTTGTTGTTTTAAAATCAGCTTGCCAGCAGCAGCACCGCGCCATTGAGATTTCTCTGGGGCTGCACGACGCAGATCAGCGCGAGCATGCGGTTCGTCAAAGGGATGTATGCGCGTGTTCCTGAATGTTTACGCTCCAGAATACTCGGACTTTTAAAGCAGATTAACTTTGAAATGCATTACATTTCAAAGTTGTCATTCTGCCGAAAAATGCGATTTTCGGCAGAATCCACGCCGCGTTGCGGCGCGCTGCACGCTTGCGCAGCGTTAGAGCATTTAAACTTTTTCAAAGTTAAAAAACTCTAAGTATTCCGGCTTCTGAAAATTCGAGCCCTGAATGCGCGAACTGAGACGCAGGCGATGTGCTCTTGCCAAACCAATGCGCCCAGCTAAACAGGCCGCAAGGCCTTGCGCCGTCCCGGCAAGGCTTCGTACGAGAGGATGCACAATCATGAAAATACTGCCAGCCACGCTTGATGATCTGCCAGAAATACTGGCCCTGCAAAAAAAAGCTTTTGAAAGTGAAGCCAGGCTTGTGGGTAATTATCAAATACCGCCTTTAACACAAACGCTTGCTGAACTTGAGAGCGAGTTTCCCTCTCTTGTCATGCTCAAAGCGGTGGATGAAAACGGCAACATAGTTGGTTCAGTGCGGGCCAAGATAGAAGACGGCACTGCCTGCGTTGGGCGGCTTATGGTGGCGCCCGGGCAGCAGGGGAGGAGCATAGGCACAACGTTGCTTGCAGCCATCGAAGAAGCCTGCGCGCAAGAACGCTATGAGCTGTTCACCAGCGCCAAGAGCAAGCGCAATGTGGCATTGTACGAAAAAGCAGGCTACCGCTGCTTCAAAGAAAAGGAGTTTATGCCCAACGTGTTGCTTGTCTGGCTGGAAAAGAAAGAGCAGGCGAAGAGCTGAAAAAAAGCGGAGTGGCTTTTGCGGAATTGGCTTTGCATCAGTGGGCGCAAGGCAAGATGCAAAAAGGGCGGCGTCAGCTCTCTGAGCCCATTGCTGCGCTTTTGCTGCGGATCATACGTCCCATCCACTGCCGCAATTGCTCAAGGTCAGCTTGTTGCGTTTTTTCTGACGAATGCAGCAAAAGGCGCAAAGTATCTAGTTCTTGCCGAAGTTCGGCATTTTCTTCTGCCATATTGGCGGCAGGCTGCCCTGCGGTGGCAGGCAAGCGTTCCACAACCATATGCAGCAATTGCGCAATCCCTTCCAGCGCTGTGGTTTGCCGTTCCATCAACTGCAATGCTGCTGAGGGAAAAACATCCTGAACCGGAGCCTGCATGGCCTGAATAGGCTGACTGTCGGCCAAGGTAAGCGCGTTACGCGGAAAGCGCGCCAGCAGGGAATCCTCCACAGCGGCAGCCGTACGGGATTTTTGCATCTGCTCCAGTATGGCAGCAATCACGTCCAGAGTTTCGCGGCGGTAACGGCGTCTTCTGCCGTCGCCGACACTGGGAATAAAGGGGGCAAAGCGTTTGCAGTAATAACGCGTTGTGGACTCAGGCAGGGAAAAATGACGGGATATGTCCGCAATGCTTAACAGGCTTTCGCTAATGACTGTTTTGCGCGCCATGTGTCCTCCCGGCGGGCAGCGTGAGGGCCGAAATCTGTTGCGTAATTGCCTGGCAGATTTGTCAGGGAGTAAACCGGGCCAGAAGAAAGCAGATTGTGCCGCAACAAGGACGTTACGCTGCGTATTTTCTCAGGGGTTACTTTAAAACAGCAACAATGGCAAGCAAGGGAAGAAAATTCGCCAGTATGAAAACTCAAAAATCGCAAGCTGACTGCTCAATGCGACTTGCTGCCGCCCTTTGGCGAAAAAGCAGGGCATAGCCTCAACATGTCAGGTTGTGGATCGTTATGATGTGTTTGCAGCTTGTTATACTGAGAATGTATTGTGACCATATTAAAACGAGGGCCGATTTAAACGCAAAAAAAGCCGCAAAACCATGACGGCAATGCGGCTAAAATCAGTCCGAAAATTAATTAGGGAACCACTCGCCGAACGGCAATGAGCTTGCTGCGCCAGTAGGGGATGGTCATGCTTTCCATACGAACCTTTTCCCCTCTACGCGGGCTGTGTATGAAACTGTTTCCTCCAGCGTATATGCCAGTGTGCAGGCCGCGAGGGCTTGATCCGGTGCGAAACACCACAATATCACCAGGGCGGGCCTGATTTTTGGGTACCGAACGGCCAGCGCTGGCCTGGTCAACCGTAATGCGCGGCACCTTGTAGCCATTTTGCTTGTAAACCCACCAGATGAGGCCAGAACAGTCAAAGCCCTTCTGCGGCGACGCACCGCCAGAGCGATACTTTTTGCCCATCTGGGCATAGGCCGTGCGCACTACCTTATGGGCGCCCTCGGGCGTGGGGCCAGAATCCACCGGGCGTTGCAGCCCGCAACCAGTAAGCAGAAAAAAGCCAATCAAGGCCAAGGCAGCCCAGGGGCTTATATGTGGTATCGTCCGTTTATCCATGTCAGGCCTCATACACATAATTTGCTGTCACTACGCGCAGATCTTTGTGTACTCACCAGTTTTCAGTAATCAGCCGGGAAAATTCCTACCATTATGCATGGATACAAGCACAATGTGTGCCAACCGTCTGAAATGTTTTAAAAAGACTGAAAAATCAGCTAGTAGAAATTGTTTAGAAAAATTACGTGTCTATGACCAAATACGAATATGGCAAAAGTGACTGAATTCCGACACCCCTCGTGAAAAGGCTGCCGCGTCACTTAGGGGAGCCTTGTCGGGGCAAGGGGTACAAAATACCGCAAGCAAAAAACTGAATATTGCAGGCAAACAACTCGTCGCAATACAGCGGCCAGCTAATCAGCCTTTTCTACACGCCACGCCTCGCGCCTCACGTCCACGCCCAGCCTTGCACTCCGTGCTGACTACTCTCCATTTTCAGGATTGCTCAAAAGGGAAAGGTTGCTCACCTGCGTCTGCTTGTGCGGGGTCAGGGCGCTCTGACGGCAGAATTGGCGAATTTGTTCGAGAAATGGCGAAGCATCAAGCGCGAGACTCTTGCCATACAAGGTACGGCGGGCACTGTGGCTGACAAAAAGCGCGCGCGCGGCCCGTGTAAGGGCAACATAGAGCAGCCGACGTTCCTCGTCTTCTTCGTGCGCCGGGGAATTCACGCCCGAGGCTGGCGTCTGGCCTGCACCAAATGTCGCGCCAGAAGTCGTGCCGGGTATCGTGCCATGTGCCATGCAGGAGGGCGTGCCAGATGTTGTACCGGATGCCACGCCGGGTGCTTCACCACCGAAAATACGCTCTCTGCGCAAGGGTAAAAGTCCGTCCTCAAGCCCCGGAAGAAATACAGCCTGAAACTCAAGCCCTTTGGAGGCATGCATGGTCATGATCTGCACATGTTCTGCCTTCCCGCGAACCATTTCCGCTTCCTGAAGCCAGCCAAGGTGGCCCAGAAACTCCGGCCAGTTGCCAAAGGTCTTCCAGGCGCGCTTCAATTCACGCCATGCTTTGCCAGCCAGCATGGGCTCGCCTGCCCACGGCAACTGAACAAGCCATTTTTCCATCATTTCAGGAGAGGGCATGGGCGCATCTGAGGCAAAAGCGCTGCCTTCAGATGCCATTGCATCAAAAGGCTGGGTTTGTGGTTGTATAACACTGCTTGCAAGGCTTTGAGCCAGCTGCGCAAAGCCGCAATGGTCAGCAACCAGAGCCAGCAACCGCGCGCAACCTGCATCCTGCCAAAAAGCGTCCTCCGCAGGGGCAGCGCAGGGAATGCCCGCCTGCTCAAGCGCGGCGCGCATTGGCGCTATTTGCGCCCGTAGGCGAACAAGAATTGCGATGTCGCCGGGGGCAAGCGTGCCGTCCAGCTCATGCGCTTCAGCACTGCTCAAATGCTGGTCAAGCAAGGTGTGCGCCGTTGCGCCCAACAAAGCCTGAACACGGCGGGTAATCCACCGCAGTTCGGCCTGCTGGTCCGGGGCGGAAAAAAGACGCAGCTGGGCGCTGAGGTGTCGCGCTGCCGTAAGCGGCCCGCACTGCCCCTTATGGCGCAGCAGGCCGCGTGCCATATCGAGCACTGCCTGACTGGAGCGAAAACTGCGGCCAAGGCGGTACACCGTCAGATCAGGCCAGATAACACGCAGACTGTCCTCGCTTTGGCCGGATACGCCACGAAAGCCATAAATGGCCTGATCGGGGTCGCCGATGCCGAAAAATCCTCTGCCATCGGCAGGCAAAAGCTTACGGACTATTTCAAGCTGCACTGGCGAAAGGTCCTGAATTTCATCCACAAGCACATGCTGCGGCAGCAGTTCCAGGGGCAGGGCATTCAAGTGTTCTAGCCACCAATCCAGCAGGTCGGCGTAGTCCACATACTGAGGGCCAGAACCGCTAACTTTGTGCGCGGCATAGCGAGAGGCAGCCTCGGCAAGCGGCTGATCAGCCAATGCACGCTGACATTCGCGGGCAAGGGCAAGCTGACGCCAGAGTTCGCCTGCCTGCCGGGCTTCCAACTGCGGGTTGGCGGCTTTGAAAAACTGCTGTGCCGCATCATCACCAAGCAGCATGCACTCCTTGCCCTGAGCCTGCATAGACTCGCGCATGCGGCTCCAGGCAATGCCGTGCAGGGTGTCGCAGCAGGGTAAATTTGCTTGCATATGGGGCAGAGCAAGGGCAAGGCGTTGGCGCATCTCGTTGGCCGCACGCCGTGTAAACGTTACCGCCAAAAGCTTGCCGGGAGCTATGCCCTGACTGAGCAGGTGCTGCATGCGCCCAATGAGTACGCGGGTCTTGCCCGCACCGGGGCCAGCCTGCACAAGCACAGGGCCGGGGCCAGCCATAAGGGCAGCCTGTTGTTCTTCGCTAAATGCGTTTGTGGTCTGATTGGACGATTGCTCTTTGGCAACGGTCTGGTTTTGTGAAGGTCTTTCCTTCATGAGGTCCAGCAAATTTACAGAGGACGCGTTCTGGCGGCGCACTTTCACAGCCGCCCCTGATGCGGCCGGGGGCGTTTCCGCTGCGGCTGTCTTCCGCGGCCTGCCCGGCTTCAAACCCGGCAGGGAACCACGGCCAGCGCCACGGATGTCTGTTAGCTCTTCGGGAGTAAAGACCTTTACCACGCCGTATTCGCCGTCATAGCCGCCCTGGCGAAAAACCTGACCGCGCCGCATGCGGGCCACGGCCTCGCCCAGGGGCTCCCAGTGGGCGCGCACTTCGGCTTCGGGCATACGGCAGAGAATATCGAGTTCCGGCCCAAGTTCGCGCAGCAGTCTGCCATACCTGTCTTGCACCTTGCGGGAGGCAACGCCAGCACCGACGATTTCGCCCACAACCTCGGCAAGGGGAATAAGAGGACGCGCTTCGGGCTCCAGAGGCAAATCGGCGGGTTCTTCCCTGTCGGCCAGTTCCCACACGCGGTGCAGCACGCCCACGGTAAGCGGCTTGCCGCAAACAGGGCAGATGTTGCCAAGTTCACGCGATTCGCGGGGTTCCAGCACCACGTTGCAGGCACGGTGGCCGTCGAGGTGGTATTTGCCCTCGTCTGGATAGAATTCCATAGTGCCAAGAAAACGGCAGTCCAGACTGTCCTGCGGCTGACGCCGTGCCGCCGCGCGCAGGGCCGCGAACATGCCTGCGTAGGAAGGGTTGCCCGCAAACAGATTGGCCTCGCGCCCAAGGTTGGCCCCCGAATGAGCGTCGGAATTGGATATGAGGGCATAGCCGTCGAGCTGGCTCACCAGCCGATTCATGGCCGGGTCGGATGAGAGGCCAGTTTCAAGAGCGAAAATGTGTTCAGAAAGATCGGCGTAGCAGTCTGTCAAACGGTCAAAGCCGGACTTGGAACCAAAGAGCGCAAACCAGGGCGTCCACACATGGGCCGGAATCATCACGGCGTCTTCCGTGCATTCCAGCATGATTTCAAGCAAGTCACGCGAATCCAGGCCAAGGATGGGCCGGCCGTCGGAATGCAGGTTACCGATCTGCTCAAGGCGTTGCGAAAGCTTTGCCGCATCTTCCAGCGTGCGCACATAGATGAGATTGTGTACCTTGCGCACCTTGCCGTGGCGCTTGTAAATGGAGCTTATCTCCGCCTGAAGCATGAACAGCGGGCCTTGCGCGTCACCATTCTGCATTTTTCCGCCAGACATGACGTCAAGCTGCTCTGGCTCGCCTTTCAGGCGGTACAAGCCGCTGGCTTCATCAAGTTCAAGCTGTTCGCCAAGTTCGGCCCGCCATTGCGGATGCGTAAAGTCGCCCGTGCCCAGAACACTTATGCCCTTGCAGCGTGCCCATGCGGCAAGATGGTGGGCGTTCAGCGCTTTGCTGGTAGCGCGGGAAAAGCGGGAGTGAATGTGCAGGTCGGCAATAAAGTTCATATGCGGCTCGTTGTCATAGTGCAGTAAAAGCATTGTCGGCAGTGGAGGAAGACGGCGCGGGGCCGAGCCAGGAACAAAAGGTCAGGGCCTCGGCAGACCAGGACGGCCCGGCAGGGTGCGTGACGTCTGACATGCCAGCCGCATCCGTCGATTTTGGCGCTCCCGTCGCTCCCTGTGTGCCCGGCGCGGCTGAACTGTCTGGTACATCATGCAGAATCAGCGGCGTTTCCAGTACCGTGTCGTGGGCGGCGTTTTTGCGGGCCTCCACAAGCACGCGCAAGGCAGGTTCACCTTTGCGGGGCTGCACTGGCAGAATACGCCTGACGCCAAGCCCGGCGGCATGCAGGGCCACACACAGGCGCGGCAGGGCCGGGGCGTCATATATACAGAAAAAACGGCCTTGGTGGCGCAGCAGCGTGGCCGCAGCCCGGCAAAAGGTATCCAACGCTGTTTTATCCCCATCAGTGGCGCAGACGTCACGCAGGGCGTGTTCACGCATGCTCTTGTCAGAAGGGCGGCCTTTTCTGTCGTAAGGGGGATTGGCCATAACCATGTCCAGCCTGTTGCAGGCAGGCTGCACCAAGACTTGTTGCTGTTCCGTATCCGCCTTGTGATGGGGCGAGCTGTCGGCACATGGCTGCATGGGGGCTGACAGTTGAGCAGGAACACGCAAGGCTGACAACGACGCTTTATCCGCAAGGTCAAGGCCGACAAAATGCAGGTGGTCTGACAAACCAAGAAGAGCCGCATTGTTTATAGCAGCCTGAACAAGTGGTTTTTCGCGCTCCAGCCCCAGACCAAATATATACGGGCAGCGCATGGCAAGGCCCAGCAGGGCGGCTCCGCAACCGCACCCCAGTTCGGCCACAACAAGGGGAGTGCCGTTTTCCGCGCCGGAAGTTTGCTTTTTCGGCGGCAGACAGCGCGCGGCAAAGGCGGCCAGCAAAAGAGCATCCGCGCCGAAGCGCAAGCTGCCTTCCGGCTGTTCCAGACCGCGTGGAAAGTGCGATCGCGCCTTAATGATATGTTGCGGCAGACTATTCTGCATGGTCAATTCGGTCTCGCGTGCCCAGAAGATAGCTATATTTTGCTTCGATACATCCCCACCAACGGCAATAGCGTCCCCTCATGCCAAAGCATGTGTTCGCCAAGTATCGCTGAAGCAGTTTCATATGAACTAAACATAAATACTGGCGTGGCGCAATACAAAGCGTTTGAAGGCATGGCACACAGAAAATATGTATGCCATGCCTTGCAATAACGCTGTGACTGCATTCCATTTTGTATGGGCAGCAGCGCAGATTGGTAGCGCAGATTTCCGGCTTGCTGCTACAGCAGCGAACCGTCCCAGTTAAACAGACTTTCACGCTTCATTTCAGGCAAGCTGGCGGGCGGATTTTCCTGCATATGAGCAAAGAAGCCATATCCGGCTGCGACCATTTCCTGCCGTTTGGCAGTGAGGTCCATAGGCCAGCCCGGGTAAATCCAGATGTTGCCGCCGTACTGCCGCGCCCAGAAGGGTTCGCCCATAGGACTCAAGAAAGGCTCGTTGGCCTTGACGCCCAAAAGTCCAAAGCGGCTTATGCCCACAGGCCAGAAGCCCGAAATCACCGCGCCGAGGGGCAGGGGACTCTGTTTGGGCAGGGCAAGCATGTCTTCGCGGGGCAATTCGGGGCTGACAAAGGCTCCGGTAAAGCCCATGCGCGCCAATATGCCCAATGCAGGAGCATTGGCGGCATTGCAGAACGGGCCTGCCAGCAGGTCGGAATCTTCATCGAGGCTGTCGGGGAACAGCCCGCGCTGCCACGGTTCGTTACAAACAAAGTGCCGTGCGCCTTCGCGCCAAAGCCTGCCGACACTGCGCCGCATGGCCTCTTCCTCGCCGGGCCAGATCACGGGGGGCAGCCACCAGCATATGCGCGAAACCATTGTGCGCGAAATATCTGCGCTGCGCGGAGACAACCAAAGAGCCTGCAGCTGGTTTTTTCCGCCGCGCATTTCCTTGCCCTGCGGAATGGTGGACCGAACATACATGTCGGGTCTGGGCCTGGCTTTTACAGGCACAGGCAGCCGCGGGTTGGTTTCCACCGCTTTGCTCTGGCGGGTGGGCAGTTGCTCAAGACGAGCCTGCCAGCCTTTGAGAATGCGCATCAGTTCGGGCTCGCGCCTGTCTATAAGAAAGACCGGGGTGCCCGCCTTGGGCGTCTTGTGCTTGGGCAGGCGAATGCTGAGGCTGCCAGCCTTGGGTATGCGCCGCGTTACGGGCAGGGTGGCGTGCCAGCGCTCGTCTTCAACGCCCACACGCAGGTAGTCCTGGGGCAGCAGTTCAATGTAGGGCTTCAGCACTACGCTACCGTCCTGCTCGATGCGGATTTTGCCCACCATAAGGCCAGAGTTGGTCTGACCGTCAGGGGTGGTGGGCACGTTGCCCTTTTGCGGCAAAAAGCGCGCGCGCGTAACGGGGCGGCCAAGCGCCATCTGCAGTATTTCTTCGGCGGTCTTGCGCGCTTTGGGATCACCGGGATTGTCACGCAGCATGCGGTAGGCCGTCACCACATGGTAGACGTAGTGGGGGCCTTTCTTGCGGCCTTCGATCTTCCACGAGACAAGGTGGGGGATATCCAGCAGGGTTTTGGCCAGCACGTCCAGCGAAAGATCGAGACAAGAGAACCAGCGGCCGTTGTGCTCTTTGCGGCCCGGCGAGCGCATGGATCCCTGCCTGCCCGACCGGCGGCCTTGGGCAAAAGCGACTGTTTCGTTGCGGCTGCGGCCTGGGCCGTCACGTCCGTC
Organism: Pseudomonadota bacterium; assembly: GCA_023386035.1. Taxonomy (GTDB): domain Bacteria; phylum Desulfobacterota; class Desulfovibrionia; order Desulfovibrionales; family Desulfovibrionaceae; genus Desulfovibrio. The sequence continues at coordinate 54,805 of JAEWKM010000050.1, read as the reverse complement.
CCGGCTGTCGCGCCCGTCACGGCCAAAGTTACCTTTGCGGTCTTTGCGGGCAATATCCATGCGCGACTGCTCGTGGCGGGCACGGTCCATTTCTTCCCGTTCCGCATTGCGAACAAGCGCTTGGGCAGCAGGCCCGCCCTGACGGTAAACCCGGCGGCACGGCTGCACGCAACGTCCACGCAGGCCGCTTTTGCCGCCCATATAGCTGGACCAGTAGCAGCGTCCCGAAACGCAGTAGCACAGCGCGCCGTGGACAAAGAGCTCCAGATCAAGCCCATCGGGACAGGCTTCGCCCATAAGGCGGATTTCATCAATGGAAAGTTCGCGCGGCAGAATAACGCGGTTGGCGCCAAGCTTTTTCGCTTCAATAAGAGCGCCGGGGTGCGTGAGGTTGGCCAGCGTTGAAAGGGACAGGTCGCCTTCAAAGCCTGCCTGGCGCGCCAGATCAAGCATGGCAAGGTCCTGCACAATAAGGCCGTCCGCGCCTACCTGCGAGGCCAGACGCGAAATAAGACGGTAGGCGGCAGCGGGTTCGTCGGGTTTGACGAGGGTATTCATGGCCACATAGATGCGGGCGTTTTCCGCATGGGCCAGATCCGCAAGGCGCGAAAGTTCGGTCAGGCCAAAGTTTTCGGCCTGCATACGGGCCGAAAAATGCTTGAGGCCCAGGTATATGGCGTCCGCTCCCGCAGCAAGAGCCGCCAGAAAGGAAGGAGTGTCGCCCGCGGGCGCCAGAATCTCGGGCCGGGCGGGGGTGGGAGCGCCAGTAATGATAGGGATGTCGTTCATATTTTGTAATACTCTTTATACCAATCCACAAAGCGGGCTATGCCTTCGCGCAGAGGGGTCGAGGGCGCAAAGCCCGTAAGTGTGGTGAGGTCGTTTATGTCGGCCCAGGTGGCCTGTACGTCGCCGGGCTGCATTGGCAGCATTTCTTTGCGGGCTTTCATGCCCAGGGCGTCTTCAAGAGCGGCGATAAAGTCGTTGAGTTCCACCGTCTGATTGTTGCCGATGTTGTATATGCGCCAGGGCGCGGAGCTGGTCGCCGCGTTGGGGGCGGCAGGGTCAAAGGACGGGTCCGGGCCGGGGGCCAGGGGCAGCAGGCGTACAACGCCTTCCACTATGTCGTCAATATAGGTGAAGTCGCGGCGCATGTGTCCCTGATTGAAAACCTTGATGGGTTCACCGCGTACAATGGCTGTGGTAAAGAGGTGCAGGGCCATGTCTGGCCTGCCCCAGGGGCCGTAGACCGTGAAAAATCGCAGGCCAGTGCAGGGCATGCCGTATAAATGGCTGTAGGCATGGGCCATGAGCTCGTTGCTTTTTTTGGTGGCCGCATAAAGGCTGACAGGGTGGTCGACGTTATGCTGTACCGAATAGGGCTGGGCCGTATTGAGGCCATATACCGACGACGACGAGGCAAAGAGCAGGTGCCCCACCTTGTTCTGTCGGCAGCCTTCAAGAATATGCCCAAAGCCCACGAGGTTGGCGCTGAGGTAAGATTCTGGGTTAATAAGGCTGTAGCGCACGCCAGCCTGGGCAGCCAGATTGACCACATGGGTGAAACCCTCGCGGGCAAAAAGCGCGGCCATGCCAGGGCCGTCGGCCAGATCAAGAGCTTCAAAGCGAAAACGCCCGGCCTGCGGCAGCGCGGCCAGTTGGGTCAGACGGTCTTTTTTTAATTGTACGTCATAGTAATCATTGCAATTGTCTATACCCACAACGCTGTGTCCATCGGCCAGCAAGCGCGCAGTCAGATGATATCCAATAAAGCCTGCTGCGCCAGTTACCAGAACGTGCATATGTCACTCCTGAAGTTGTATGCAGGCAAAGTAAGACAGATACCGCCTGTGAGCAAGTGAAGGTCGTACCGCCAATGCTTTTACATTCGGATACGCTTTATACCGAATGTGGGGCTTGCGGGATGGGCTGCGGCAAAGTATGCTTCGCAACCAGAGGTAAGCATGCAGACAGCCGATAAAAAAGAGCACCAATCAACAGTTTCCAGCGGAGCAAAAAGCAAGGCGGATGCCGGAGCCGCCAAAAGCCGCTCCACAGCCGGCCAGCCTTGGTACGCTGGTCAGCACAAAGATGCCCTTTTGTACCTCATGATCGCCATTTTCTTTGTGGAACTGGTGGTGGGTGGGGTAGCCTTTTTCTACGGTGTCATGCATGCCGCGCCCGAAGTGCCGGGCGGGCCGCCGTTGGCGCGCTTTCCCTGGCTTGTCTGGGCTTTGGCCGCTATTCTTGCTCCTGTGGGGCTGATACTGATAGTTCACCTTGCGGGAACCTGGGTTTCGCACTTTCTTGGGCGTGAGGCCCGTGATGCGGACGGAGTTGGCGGAGCCGCGGGCGCTGCTTCAAGCGATGCCGATCAGGTGCCGGAACGCCTGCAACGGTTTTACGCCATTATCCGCAACGCTCCCACCGTTGTTGTGCTGCTGGGCATTCTGCTGCTTGGCGCGGCGCTCTTTTTTGTGGACGGCGCGTTTACGGCGCTTGTGGGCCTTGGGCAGTCCCTTACGCCCTATATCCCCTGGATAGCGGGCAGCGTCGCGGCCATGATAGCTATATGCTACCTTGTACACCGCCTGTTTGTTTACCGCCATCACCGCATGCAGCAGGAATTCGCCTATAGGCGTGAGGTTCTGGAGCGCACGGGCATTGTGCTGGTGGACAAAAACTATATTCCCCTGCCGCAAAGTGAAGAACACCGCCTTGCCTTGGGTGAGGCCCGTGTGGTTGATGCACAGGCGGCCTTGCCCCCTGTCGTTGATGCGGACGCGCAGGCAACGCCGTCAGCGCCAAACGCGGATGGGCCAAGTATGTCCGGGCCGGGTGCAACCGGGTCAAACGCGCCTGAAGCTGGCGCATCTGGCAGCACTGCTGATGAAGAAGAAATAACAGACGCTGTCATCATTACGCCTGAAAGGCCTGCAAACAGGCCGGAAGACGGCGAGGCGGCAGGAAAGAACTGACTGGCGCACAAATTTTAGAGTAACTGCGAAAAGCCGGGTAGAGCGACGTTTTTGAACGTGTGCTTTATCCGGTTTTTTTAATTTCCGATTTGTGTCTTTGTGGGCTGCCTACGCGGCGTGCGGCAGAGGGGGCCTGTTAGGGGCTGCCGCCCCTCCGAGGCCCCCTCTACACTCCCCCCGGACGACCCCGCTGGGGTTTCGTCTCTCTTCACTCCCACTGGATAACCTTCACGGGCCTTCCATATTTCATCATTGCGCGAGGGCTGCGCGGCCTCTGCTTCGGGAGCTTCCTCGCTATGCTCGGCGATCTCCCTGCGCGCCGCGCAATGCCACCGTGCGCTTTCGCGCTGGGTGAAAGTTGGGGGCGTCTGGATACTGAGGGTTTGGTTGGCGCGAAAGTTTGAAGTCTGGTCTTTGAGAGAAGTGTGTTGTGCCCTGCGGGTACGGGGCTTTTTCATAGTCTTTGTTTGGGCTGCCTACGCGGCAGAAGGGGCCTGTTAGGGGCTGCCGCCCCTCCGAGGCCCCCTCTGCACTCTCCCCGGACGACCCCGCTGGGCTTTCGTCTCTCTTCACTCCCACGGGATAACCTTCAAGGGCTTTCCATATTCCATCATTGTGCGAGGGCTGCGCGGCCTCTGCGTCGGGAGCTTCCGCGCAACGCTCGGCGATCTCCCTGCGCGCCGCGCAATGCCACCGTATCCTTTCGCGCTGGGTGTCAGCTTTGGTGAATCTGGGCGCTAAGACTTGGCGACCTCTGAATAAACATACTCCCACCGCAATCCCAATGCTTTTAAAGGCAGCGGGTGTTCATGCATGTGGAATGTGACTGGGATATTGCAGTTTCTCAGGCGGAGTGCAGGCCATTGCCGGGGGCGGCGTTATAAAGAACCGAAGCCGGCACGTCGGCGAGGTTCGTGCGTAGCCGCCCCCGAAAAAGATATTTGGTGGTCGGGGTAGAACAGGGGATGCAAGGGGGGCCGAGAAGGGGGCGAAGCCCCATAACCGGCCCCGCCTTGCCGCGCGCCGCGCAGGCGGCAGAAATAAAGAGAAGGAAAGCTGTCGTACCCGCAGGGCACAAATGGTTTCATAAAAGCGACGCCATTCTTCTACTGCGCCCGCAGGCATCCCCGCTTTGCCGCGCGCCGCGCAGGCGGCAGGACTAAAGAGAAGAAAGCCGCCGTACCCGCAGGGTACAAACGGTTTCATGAAGGCGACTCCATTCTTCTATTGCGTCCGCAGGAGTCCCCGCGCACCCGTCCAAAACCGACAACGCGAAAATATCCCCTTGGGCCGTGATAGGCCTCGAAGCCGCTGTTCATAACTTCGCCAGGTCTCCTAATCCGCGCTGCTCCAGCGCCAGATCAGCCAATGCGTTGACGCAGGCCGCCGCTACAGCGGAACCGCCTTTGCGTCCCAGCAGGGTAAAGTGCGGCCAGGAGCCGCGGTGCAGCAGTTCCTTGGATTGCGCGGCATTAACAAAGCCCACGGGCATGCCCACGATAAGGGCCGGAGGCGGCGCGCCCTGTTCAAGCACGTCCAGCAGGCCGAGCAGAGCCGTGGGGGCGTTGCCGATAACCATAATGTGCCCGCTCATTTGCTGGGCAAGAGATTCCAGCCCTGCGCGCGAACGTGTGGTGCCTCCGGCGCGGGCAAGCTCGTCCAGCCCCGGCAGGGCCATAATGGGCGTAACCGTGACGCCCAGCGGCGTCAGGCGGCGCATGGGCAGCCCGGCTGCGGCCATGCGTGTGTCTGTGTAGACGGTGCAGCCCCGTACAAGAGCCGCCACACCTGCCTCAAGTCCGATTGCACTCAGCCGCAAATCATTGATGATTTCTGTGTCGCCCAAGGTGTGAATGCAGCGGCGGGCTACCTGCCAAAGGGGGCCTTCAAAAGGGCGAGGCGGCGACAGCTCTTCATCTATGATGGCAAAGGAGCGGCTTTCGATATCCTGCGGTGTGCAGGCTGAATCCAGCTCTACCGGAGTATTGTGCGTCATGTGAACCTCGGCAGGCCGGGGGAAACCCCGGCTCGTGTTTAGGGCAAAGGCGTGGCCATTTTGAGCCAGGCCCGCCAGAAGGTGCGCGATCCCTCAGGGTAACAATGCAGCCATGTTCCGGCAACAGAGCCACAACGGCAACCCTCTTGCCGCAAAAAAGCGCCTTTGCTGTCGTGCAGATGCCAGAGGCGCGTGCAGTGGGGCGGCAGCGGGCCGTCATCTTCACGGGCATAGTGAAATTCATGCCCGCGCACCCAAAGAGATTTGGCTGAATGGGATTCGCTGGTTGAAATTTTTTGCATAAGATGGCTGTCCGCTGCGAGGGGGGACTTTTTGTCGTTGGCCCCCGTCAGGCCATCATTTTGCAGGCTATTTGCCTGCACGTTGTCTGCCAACATATCGCTGGGCTGCGTGACGCCTGTCAGCATGCAGCCTGTCAGGATATCGCTCGGCAGCAAGTCATTTTCCAGCCTGTGGTCTGCCCGAATATCGTTGGGTTGTCTCTCATTTGCAGGGCTGTGGCCTGCCTGCATGTGAGTTGGCTGCACGCAGCCAACTTGCGCTTCGTCTGGCAGAGCATGCGGAAGCATCGCCGGGGCAGGGCAGGCATTGTTTCCGGGCCAGCCATGCAGGGCAAGGGCAGCACGGTAGCCAAGGGCTGTGCGGCTACGTCCAATGGTGCAGCTTAAGGGCAAAAGCCCGGCCATGGCATATTCCCGCGATTTTGACGCATCTTCCAGACGCAGCGACTGCATGAGGTAGATGTAGCCGCCGCATTCGCCGTATATGGGCAGGTTTTTATGCGCCAGTTTCCGCAGCGCCTGTAGCATTGGGGTATTGCCCGCAAGCTCTTCGGCGTGCAGTTCCGGGTAGCCGCCGGGAAAATACAGGGCCGTGCAGCCCGAAGGCGGCGCGCCGTCATGCAAGGGAGAAAAAGGCACTACATCCGCGCCAAGTTCCGTCAGCAAGGCGGGAAGGTCGGCATAGCAAAAGCTGAAAGCCGCGTCCCAGGCCATGCCGACCACAGGGCGGGGCTTGCCGCGAGTTTGCTTCATTTGTACGGGCAAAGTGGGCTGGAGGGACAGGGCAGAGCTGTCTGCCAGAATTTCTCGGGCATTTTGTGAGACAGACTGTGTTGCGGTTTTGCGGATAGCTTTTACGCCCGGCTGGCGCGGCGGAAAAAAACGGGCTGACAGGGTGCCGCACCACATAACGTCCTGTGCCGCAGCATTCTCTGGCTCAGTATTTAGTCGCGCAGAATCAGTATGTTGTGGCACAGACGCAGCAGCTTTTACAGCCGCCAGCTTTGATGGGGCGGGCGCGTCACAGTTTGCCTGATGCGCCGCCCGGGGAGAGACCGTTGAGCCGCAAGTGCTCTTGTCCTTACTGTCCCTAATATCCCTTCTTTCTTCTATTTCCTTCCCGACGTCGTTTGCATCTCTGGCCGACGCTGCTTTTGCCTTGGGGGCGACCACCCCTGCCAGTTTGAGCAGATCATCCAGGCGGCAGTTATCTTCCAACCATTGCGCAAGCGCTGTCCTGTCCAGCGCGGGCAAGGCCTCGCGGGCTTCCACAAGGCCAAGATGGCGGGATTGCAGTTCGGGTGCGCCCGCACGCGGCAGCAGGGCCAGCAAGGGGATATTGTCAGATTTTTCAAGCGGTTTCAGAGCGTCTGAAATGATGTCAGCATGGCGTTGGCTGCCTATATGGGTGCAGACGACGCCCAGAAAGCGCGGGGGAGTGCAACGGGCGTTCAGCCATTGCGGTTTGTGGCGCAAGTAGCCTTCTACCAGCGCGGCCATAGACTGACCAAGCCCGGCTGCGCTGCACACCAAAAGGATGGGCAGATCGAGCAGAGCCGCCAGTTGGGCAGTGCTGCCAGCCCCACGGTGCCCGCCGTCGTACAGGCCCATTGCGCCCTCGACCAGCAGCATGTGCGGCGCGCCGCCGGAGACGCTGCTTGCCGACATACGGTTGAAGACGGTTTGCAGTCCTTGCGGCAGGCGGTTGCCTTCTGTAGAAGGCTTTTCTTGCGGATTGGCGGGGAGCTGGCGGCACATCCAGGTGTCCAGATTGGCGGCTGGCTGACCTGTGATGGCGGCGTGAAAGGCAGCGTCTATGTAGTCCGGCCCGGTTTTGGCGGCACGAACCGCAAGGCCACGAGAAGCCAGCGCGCAAAGAAGGGCCAGGGTGACTGTTGTCTTGCCCGTATTGCTGCCCGTACCGCCAATGACGATGCCGGGGATGCGCTGTTGCTCGGTATGCATGAGGCCTCAGGGGATGTCGCCGGGCGTGCCTGCTGCTTCTGGCGGCTGTAGTTGATGTCACCGTCGTAAAGGCATGCTTGATATGATTGCCATTTTGGCAGCGGCGTCCGGCTTGGGTAGTAGAATAATTTTAAGGCCGTACTTTGCCGATATGCCCAGCTTTTATGCCCTCACTTGAGGGCGGGGACTCCCTGCGCAGACTGAAATAACAATAAAGGTTTTCGGGGAGGGGTGTGGGGGGCGACCCTTTCGCAAAGGGGGCCCTCTCCCACAAAGCATTTCAAAATGAATGCACTCTAAAAAGTTCGCAGCCCTCAGCGTTGCCGCAAAGCCTCGGCAATAATGGCGGCGTCTTCCTCCGGACGGGCCTTGAGCCCCAGTTCGGCATGGCCGCCTGTGCATACAAAGCCCTTCGGCCCCAGTTCGAGAAATCCGGCGGAGAGCACCTGCCCGTAGGGCAGTTGTTCGCGCATGTCGCCGTGGTCAACGCGGCGTGGAAAAACAAAGGGTACGGCCTGACCGGAAAAGTCTTCAACTATGAGGTATTTCACGGGGATTCCTCAGCGGTTCTGGGTTTTGCGCCGATTTTGCAGATACTGGCGCACGGCCCTGTTGTGGTCTGTAAGATTGGTGGAAAAAACGTGCTCTCCGCCATCGGTGATTGCCACAAAATAGATGAAATCGTGCTTCTCGGGATTGATGGCAGCCCTGAGAGCGGCCATGCCGAAGGAGCATATGGGCCCCGGCGGCAGGCCGGGACGCTGGTATGTATTGTACAGGTTGTTGGGATCATCCAGATGGCTGCGGCGAAGATTGCCGTCAAAACCGGGGCCAAGCCCATAGATGACCGTGGGGTCAGCCTGAAGAATCATGTTGCGGGCAAGGCGGTTCTGGTACACCCCTGCCACGCGCGGGCGTTCGGCGTCGATACCTGTTTCTTTTTCCACCACAGAAGCCAGAATCATCCAGGTTTTCAACTGGTCCACGGCGGGTCTTGCGCCGCCGGGCCACACGGGGGCGGCTTTGCGCCAAAAGTTGTCCACCAGCCGTCCGGCCACGCTGCGGGCCTGTGCCGCATCCGGTTCATCGGCCTTTTTCAGCAGATAGGTGTCGGGCATAAGAAAGCCCTCGGCCGTGGCAAAGGGAATGCCGTAGTGACGCAGAAAGTCCGGGTCCATAATAACTTTGCGGAAATCTTCAAAGCGTACAAGCCCCGCCTCTTCCAGCAGCTTGCCCGTCTGCCACCAAGTGAGACCTTCGGGTACGGTAATGCGGAAAAGTACGGGCTGACCGTTGACCAGCATGTCCAGCACCTTTTCGGGCGTCCAGCCTGAATTGAGGGCAAAACGTCCGGCCTGCAGGCGGCCGTCCCATTCCTTGTAGCGGGCCAGCAGGCGGAACTTGCGGGCATCGGTAACAACGCCCTTTTGTTCAAGGGCTGTGGCCACCTGGGCGAAGTGCGCGCCGGGCGGCACGTCAAAAAGCACTTCCTGCCCTTCAATTTGCGGGGCCGTGTTCAGGAAGGTATAGCCTTCATAGACCAGCCAGCCGCTGCCGGCCAGGGCCAGCAGCAACAGCAGTCCAAGCAGGCGTAAGAACGTTTTCATGCGGGACTCCGCTCTTGCGGGGTAAGGGAAAGAAAGGACGACAGAATGCGTACGGCGGCCTGCTGGTCAAGCACAGCCTTGCGTTTGCGCATCTTCAACCCGGCTTCGCGCAGGTCGGCCCAGGCTTCTTCGGAACTCAGTTCCTCGAGCATGTAGTAAAAGGGCAGGGGCACCCGGCGCTTGAGACGCTGGGTAACGTTGCGCACCTGCCGCGTGATCAGGCTTTCTTCCCCGTCCTGAGTCAGGGGAAGCCCCATCACCACGCCTTCGGCCCCGGTTTCAATGATTTTTTCCGCCAGGGCGGCCAAAAAAAGTTTGCGGTCGGCATAATCCTGCAAGCGCAGCGTGGCCAGGGGAAAGGCCATGCGGCCTTCAGGATCTGACACGGCCAGGCCCGTGCGGGCCAGGCCGTAGTCCACACTCACAAACTTCAACTACAACCCCATTTTTTCGCGCACAAGGGCCATTGTCTGGCTGGCAAAGGCGCGGGCGCGGTCATTGCCGTGCGCGAGGATTTCGTCCACACGGGCCGGATTGGCGTCCAGCACGGAGCGGCGTTCCTGCAGGGGCGTCAGAAATGTTTCAAGGTTCTTGAGGAAAATCTTTTTGCAGTCCACACAGCCCAGGGTGGCTCCGGTGCAGCCCTTGCGAATCTCGGCCTGTTCCTCGGGGCTGCTCAGCAGCACGTGATAGGGGAAGAGATTACAGACATCGGGGTTGCCCGGGTCGGACTTGCGCAGGCGGGCCTGGTCGGTGAACATGCCGCGCACTTTTTCCTGAATATCTGCAATGTTATCAGAAAGGAAGATGCCGTTGTTGTAGCTTTTGGACATCTTGCGTCCGTCAAGGCCGGGGCACTTGGCGGCGGGGGTGAGCATGGCCTTGGGTTCGGGCAGAAGTTCGCCGCCGTAGAGATAGTTGAAGCGGCGGGCAATTTCGCGCGTCAGTTCCATATGGGGCAGCTGGTCTTCACCCACGGGCACGCCGTGGGGGCGGTACATAAGAATATCCGCAGCCATAAGGACGGGGTAGCACAAAAAGCCCGCGTTGCCGAGGTCCTTGTTGCTGATCTGCTGCTGCTGTTCCTTGTAGGTGGGGTTGCGCTCAAGCCACGACACAGGCGTGATCATAGAAAGCAGCAGAGAAAGCTCTGCATGTTCCTTCACTTCGGACTGGCGGAAGATGACGCACTTTTCGGGATCAAGGCCAGCGCCCACCCAGTCCTTGACCATTTCGTGGATATTGACGCGAACCTTTGAGGGATCGGCATAATCGCTGGTAAGGGCGTGCCAGTCTGCCACAAAAAAGTAGGCTTCTTCAGTGTGTTGCAGTTCCACCCAGTTTTTCAGCACCCCGAAGTAGTGACCAAGGTGCAGGGGGCCAGTGGGCCGCATGCCGGAAACAGTGCGCAGTTCTTTACTCATGAAAGACAGTCCTTAATGAAATTACAAAATACCAAGCAGGGTCAGCAGGCCACGGGCGCTGCCGGTTACCAGCGGGCCCAGCACCATGCCCAGCAGGCCGGTAAACAGAAGCCCCAAAAGAATGATGAAACCGAAGCGCTCAATGCTCAAGTAGCGCAAAGCAGCGTTGAAAGGCAGAAAATAGGCCACAACCTTGCTGCCGTCCAGCGGAGGAATGGGCAGCAGATTGAGCCAACCCAGGCCAAAGTTGATAATCACCCCAACCTGCATGGATTTGAGCGCAAAGATATAGAAGCTGCTGTGCTGCCACTCGATAGGCGGAAAAAAGTTCAGGGTCAGCCGCAGCAAAACACCAAATACGCCTGCCAGAATAAAGTTGGTCAGCGGGCCAGCCAGGGCCACCAGCATCATGTCCTTGGCGGGATTGCGAAAATAGCGCGGGTTGACGGGCACTGGTTTGGCCCAGCCAAAAACAAAGGAACCGCTGAGGCTCGTGAGGCCAAAGACCAGCAGGCCCATCGGGTCAATGTGCGGCAGGGGATTGAGGGTCAGGCGTCCCATCATGCGGGCAGTGGGGTCGCCACAGCGCGCGGCCACCCATCCGTGGGCCACTTCATGCAGAATAATGCCCAGAAGAGCTGGCACTGCCGCGATGGACAGCGTGCTCAGGGCTTGGGATATATCTAGATTGAACATTGTTGGCGGGTACCATTTTCCGTGCGGCGGAGCAACTTTTTGCCCGCGCCGGTAAGTGTTAGGCCTGCCCGAGACGGCTTTGGCGTTCAGGTTTTGCCATTCAGCGGCAACGCTGCCTTACGGGAACCCTTTGCGGCAGTTTGCCGGGGTAACAGACTATTTTTGAATGTCTGTTACAAAGGCCCCATAAAAACAGCGTCACACAGCCAAAAGACAGAAATCTGACGCGCCCGCCGACTAGCCGGATGAGGCCACTTTTCGAACAAGAACTTCGTCGCCCGGCCAGATGTGCCTGTCAGGGGTAAGCAGCTGTCCGCCACGGGCCACCAGGGCCGTTTCTTCAGCCAGTCCCAGCGCTGCAAGCAACTGGCGCGAGGTTTTGGGCCTGGGCAAAGAGAGGTATTTTTCCTCGGGCTGCAACAGCACGACAATGCGCGCACCCGTGTGTTCAGGCTTGATTACCTGGCAGTGGGCAGGAATTTCCACCGGAGCGCGGCGGGGGCGCAACTGATCTTCTTGCGGGGTAGTGGACGTTTCCGTCATGGGGGTCTCCTTGTGGCGCAGTGGCTATAAATATTCTTCCAGCAGTGCGCAGGTTTCGCAAATCATAGGAACGCACACTGTGGTGAACAGCTTTTTTTCAAGTATAAGCGCGCGGGCTTGCGGATCTGTAAGGTCATGGCCCAAAATGCCGCGGCATTCAAGGCTGCCGTGAGCCTGGGCAAAGGCCGCCATAAAGGCGTCGCGGCGGGCGTACAGAGCTTGCTTCTGCTCACGGCTGCACGCCCGGGCCGTGGGCAAGGCCAATGGCCATAAGCGCCCCGGTGACGCAGCCGCACGTGTCTGCCTGCCCCATGCCCGAACCAAAACAGGAGGCGATGCGCAAAGCGTCTTCGTAGGGCAGACCGAATTTTTCAGAAAAATGGCTCAACACCTGCTGGGCGCAAATAACGCCCATGCCAAAATTTTCCTGCACCTCTGCAATATCCATTTGTTCGCTCATGGGCTGTCTCTGCCGGGCCGTTCCGGTGGTCGCGTGTACGCCGTGCCAGCTAGGCGCTGGCGTAGTAATAGATAATGGTTACAACCGTCATGCTGGCCGCGCGCAATCCCTGATTTGCCAGAATGAGGCGCAACGCCAGTGCCGGGCGGAAAAAGCCGGAATACGAGGGCAGCTGGTGGCGTATGCCGCGCATGGGTGTGGACAGTATGTTGCCCACCATCAGGGCCAGCACGACATCACGGGCCGACAGGCCGCCTGTTTGCAGCACACTGCCCGCCGCACCAAGGGCCGCACCAAGTTCCGCAGCTAGATGCAGTACGATAATGCCCATAGCCTGCGGCTTCAAGAAGGAAAGCCAGGACATGTGCTGTGAAAGCCATTGCTCCGCCAGGGCGAAATAGCCGAACTGCTGCATAAGATACATAAGCACGTAGATGGGCGCGGTAAAGTACACAAGCTTGGGCAGGCGGCGCGTGAAGCGCTTCCAGGCCTTGCGCATGGCGGCGTTCCAGTCTGTGCGCTCGTTGCTGTCGGCCTTGCAGGCAATACAGCCCGGCGGGGGCGGCGGCAGTATGCGCCGGGCCAGCACCACGGTGAAGGCCGTGCGTCCCACGGCGGCCATGAGGGTAAGCCCTACGTAAACGACGGCGGGCATGCCCAGCACGGGCCAGGTAAGCAGAAAGATGGTGGGCGTGTGCACCATATATGCTGGCAAACTGTTGAAAAGGTTGGCCAGCATAAGCTCTTTGCCGGAAAGTTCGCCCAGGTTGTGGCTGTCGGACAAGAGGCTGTTGGCCGCTGCCGGAGACACAAAGGCCAGTGAAAAGCTGGCTCCCGCCACTTCACGCAGATGAGCCACGCGAGCCAGCGGGGCGGCCAGACGGGCCAGATGGCGTGTCCACCGCAAGGCCTCAAGCACGTTGGCTATGAGCAGGCCAGCGGCCATGCCCATAAGCAGGCGCAAGAGCGGCCAGCCCAGCGCATGCCAGAGCGCGGCCAGAGAAAAGGCTGTTTCTGCTGATGAGGGTTGAACAGGCATGATTTTGCGGTATTGCGGTTCGCGTGTTGCCAGTTAGGCTTTGTAGCCCGTGTCCTGCGGCAGGTCACGGCGGCTTGCCTGGGTGCGGGCCAGAACATCGCAACGCTCGTTTTCCGGGTGTCCTGCATGTCCTTTAAGCCAGTGAAACGTGACCTTGTGCTCACGCAGAAGCGGCAACATGCGCTGCCACAGATCCACATTGAGCACGGGCTTTTTGTCCGACTTGATCCAGTTCTTTTTCACCCATCCCCACAGCCAGCCCTTGCTCACGCTGTCGCACACATAGCGCGAATCCGTGTACAGCTCCACAAGGCAGGGGTTCTTGAGTATAACCAGTGATTCAATGACGGCCAGCATTTCCATACGGTTGTTGGTGGTGAGGGCGTAACCGCCAGAAAATTCCTTGCGGTAGTCTTCTCCTTCCAGCTTGAGAATGGCTGCCCAGCCGCCGGGGCCGGGATTGCCGAGACAGGAACCGTCAGTATGAATGGTCACTTTTTGCATTGTATTCCTTGGAAAGTTTATCTGCGGCGTTATGACGCCGGGCCGCGAAACCGTTTGGGAAAAACGGGAACCGTTGGAGGTCCGGGTTCTTTATGGCGCAGCCCCGCTTGCGCGGCTGTTACAATTAATGGGCTGTAGTTTCAGGCTTTATCGAGCCTGCCTTTGGCGAATGAAGCCGCACCCCGCTGCCGGGCAGAGCGGGCTGTTATTGAAAATATATCTGCACTGTGCGGCTTTTTATAAAAGCCACGCTGCACCCTCGCGCCGTATTGAGCATTGAAATTTTCAAAGTGAAGGTGCTCAAAAGGTAAACACGAAAGTAAAGCCAAGAAGGTCGTTGTGCGGTAAAACGTGTTTGTTTTGAGACCTGCCCTCGCACGGGCGCAGCATACACGGCATGGAGGCAGTGGGCAACGTGGGTTTTGGCAGCGAACCGCATATAAAAATCCGACCCTTTCCTGCGGGAAAAGGCCGGATTGAAGCAATGTACAAAACGAGCATCAGGCCCGTTTGAGATTTTCGATAATCCTGGCCAGCTCCTGAGCCTGTCTGGCCAGTTCGGAAACCGCCTTGCTGGCTTCGCCCATTGCCTGCGAAGTTTCGCTGGCAATGGTGTTCACATGCTCAACAGACCGGGCGATTTCTTCCGACGAGGCCGACTGCTGCTCGCTGGCGGTGGCGATGCTGCGCACCTGATCTGCTGTCTGTTCCGCAAGCCCAAGGATTTCCTTCAAGGCGTCGCCGCTGCGCAGGGTGAATTGCGTGGCGCGGTTTACCTTGTCCACGGCGGCGTCCATACGCTTTACGCCGTCTTTGGAGCTTTCCTGAATAGCGCCGATGGCTTTGCCCACATCCATTGTGGAGGCCATTGTTTTTTCGGCAAGCTTGCGCACTTCGTCGGCAACAACAGCAAAACCTCGGCCAGCGTCACCCGCGCGGGCTGCTTCAATGGCCGCGTTGAGGGCCAGAAGGTTGGTCTGGTCGGCAATGTCCGATATGACCGTCATGATTTCAGAGATGGCCTGCGCGTGCCCGGAAAGTTCGTCCATGCTGGTTTTGAGCGCCATAGTGTCGTTCTGCACATCGTTGATGGCAGTCTGGCATTGGGCGGTTATCTGTTCGCCGTCGTGCGCCTTTTCCTGAGTGGCGCTCGAAAGGCTGGCCCCTGTGGCGGCGTTTCGAGCAACTTCAAGTACTGTGGCGTTCATTTCTTCAACAGCGGTGGCGGTGTCGGCAATGCGCCCAGCCTGTTGCGCCGCGCCGTGTGAGGACTGTTCTATCTGGGCTGAGAGCTCTTCAGAGGCCGAAGCGATGACATTGACGACGCCTTCCAGCTGGGCCGCTGCGTCAAGCAGGCCTTCACGGCGGGCGTTTTCTGCCCTGGCGCGCGCCTCTTCGGCTTCAGCCTGGGCAATCCCGGCCCGTTCCGAGGCTTCCCGCGCCTTGAGGGATTCCTGCTGCGCGTGCTCGATGTTTTCTTTCAGGGCGTTCACCATAGCCACAATGGATTTGTACACGCCTTCCTTGGCGCTGCCGTCATCCACATTGTAGTCGCCCTGCACCACGCGGTTGGCCACACTGTTGAGTTCGCCGGGGTCTTTGCCCAGCTGCTTGTGCGTGCCGCGAATAATAAAGATAACCGTAGCCGTGCCCGCAATCAGTGCGGCTGCAAGCAGAACGATAATCAGCACTCGCGCATTGCTGTACATCTCGTCACAGCTTTTGCTGGCGGCATCGCCGCCTTCCGTGTTGATGCGCACCAGGCTCATGAGCGATTCATTACACTGGTCAAAGAGCGTGCGGGATTGCGTGCGAAAGATCTGCATGGCCTGATCCTGCTGATGGCTGCCCGCAAGCTGCATGACCTTGCCGCTGATTTCCAGGTATTCCTTCCACTGCCGCAGAAAGGCGTCGTATGTCTGCTGTTCCTGAGGGGAGGAGATGAGCTTCACATACTGGCTGTTGATGGTTGCCATGCCGGACAGGGCGGCGTCCATGCGCTTTTTGTATGTCTGGCTGTACTCGTCAGCCGTATCGGCATTGACAACCATTGCTTCAGCAAGCCGGAAATCTGATGTGAGCACGTTCAGGTTCAGGGCGCTTCGCGTAGAAGGAAGCCAGTTGCGGCTGATTTCCGTTGATCCGTCATTGATCTTTGACATCTGCATCAGGCTGAACAGGCCCAATATCGCTATGAGCAGAAGCAAAAACGCTGACATGAGCGAGAGCTTTACTCCTAATTTCATATTTTACCCCAGGATAGGTGAGTATGCTGTAGTTGTGTGAGATGTTCTTATGTAAGCAAAGAGTTTGCTTTACAGTTGTTCACATGTTGTATTCTGTTTAGGCAATTATTTTTTTAGATATATATGATGTACTTGATGATGTGTGATATTTTTATCTTTGCTTAAAATGTATTATCGGCATTACTAATCCTGACTTATGGGCATTAGCAATATAAAAAATTGGTTTCAAAAAATAATAGTTTTAGAGTGATGTAAGCAGTAAATTAATTTTATTTATTTGTGCATTATTATTTACTGTAGTGTTTGCACTCGATGTGCAAAAAGCAGTGGGTATATTTTAAATGGCAGCAGACTTGCCCGTTGGTGTCTGCAGTGTCGTTTGGTTTCAGGTAGGGGTGTGCCAACAGCAAGACAAAAATACGGCAAAATGCCGTCCCTGAATGGCATCTTATTGAATAGCTATGCTTCCGGCATCAGGAGCGCGTGATAATTTTCAGTCGTGAAATATTTTGAAATAAAACGTTTAATAAAATTAGAGTGCTGTGTGTAACTATTTGGCGTTTAAAATAAAAATGACCGAAGCAGAACTTCGGTCATTACGCAGGGGCGCGGCGGGCAGCCGCCCCGTGCATGCGTAAAAGGGCAAGACCCTTTTACGACGATTTTCAGCAGGCGCCGGAGCCGTTGTTGCGTCCGGCGCCTGTGGCGGTTTTTAGCCGCGCAATACAACTATCCTGAATCCGTTTTTTGTATCCTGTCTTGCAAGGGCGGGCCATGCAGTAATCGCGTTACCGCAGCGTCAGCGTTTTTTGCACTGGGCGGCCAGTGCTGTTGACCGCCGGGCGTTCCAATCCTTGCAAAGGCTAATGGCCTAGTAGCGGTAGTGGTCTGCCTTGAAGGGGCCGTCCACATTGACGCCGATATAATCGGCCTGTTCCTTGGTCAGCTTGGTCAGCTTGACGCCAAGACGGCCAAGATGCAGGCGGGCCACTTCTTCGTCCAGTTCCTTGGGCAGGGTGTACACCTTGTTTTCCAGCTTCTCGGTGGCCAGTTTGATCTGGGCCAGGGTCTGGTTGGTGAAGCTGTTGGACATGACAAAGCTGGCGTGGCCTGTGGCGCAGCCAAGGTTAACCAGGCGGCCTTCAGCCAGCACAACAATGCTGCGGCCAGACTTGAGGGTCCACTTGTCCACCTGCGGCTTGATGTTCAGGCAGGTGACGCCGGGCGTGTTTTCAAGATAGGTCATTTCAATTTCATTGTCGAAATGGCCGATGTTGCCCACGATGGCTTCGTCTTTCATGCCTTCCATATGCTTGCCGGTGATGACGTGGTAGTTGCCAGTGCAGGTGACGTAGATGTCGCCCTGAGCCAGCGCGTCTTCAATGGTGGTGACTTCATAGCCTTCCATCGCAGCCTGAAGGGCGCAGATGGGATCGATTTCCGTCACCAGCACGCGCGCGCCGAAGCCGCGCATGGACTGGGCGCAGCCCTTGCCCACGTCGCCGTAGCCCACAACCACAACCACCTTGCCGGCAATCATGACGTCAGTGGCACGCTTGATGCCGTCAGCCAGGGATTCGCGGCAGCCGTACAGGTTGTCGAACTTGGACTTGGTAACTGCGTCGTTGACGTTAATGGCAGGGAAAAGCAGCTTGCCAGCGGCTTCCAGCTGATAGAGGCGGTGCACGCCAGTGGTGGTTTCTTCCGAAACACCCTTCATCTTGGCGGCCACCTTGTGCCAGTGCTGCGGATCTTCTTTGAGGCGCAGCTTGAGGCGGTCAAGGATGCACTGCAGTTCCTTGTTGTCGGTCTTTTCATCAAGAACAGCGGGGTTGTTTTCAGCTTCAACACCCTTGTGGATAAGCAGGGTGGCGTCGCCGCCGTCGTCGACAATAAGGTCGGGGCCGCTGCCGTCAGGCCAGGTAAGGGCCATTTCGGTGCACCACCAGTAATCTTCAAGGGTTTCGCCTTTCCAGGCAAAAACCTTGGCCATGCCAAGGTCGGCAATGGCAGAGGCGGCGTGGTCCTGCGTGGAGAAAATATTGCACGAAGCCCAGCGGATGTCCGCGCCCAGAGCGTGCAGCGTCTGGATGAGCATGGCCGTCTGGATGGTCATGTGCAAGGAACCCGTGATCTTGAGTCCCTTAAGCGGTTTGCTGGGGCCGTATTTCTTGATGCATTCCATAAGGCCGGGCACTTCCCGCTCGGAAAGCTGCATTTCTTTTTTGCCGAAATCGGCCAGGGCCATGTCTGCAACTTTGTGCGCCAGACTTAGGTCAAGAGCTTTGGTCATTGATGTCTCCTATCCGTTGAAGTATGTGATTTGTTAATAATTTTAAGCGAGTGGGGTGCCGTGCTTCTTGCCCTGCGGCAAAAAGGCTAATGGGCCTCTGCTGTCAAAATCAGCAGGGTCAGGCCCCGGTCCACGGGCTGCCGCGTACAGGTCAGCGTGTTGAAGCCCACAGACTTGAGGTCAGCGGCAAGCCCATCTTCTTCAAAGCCAAGCCAGCGGTCGCCATAGCGGTTGCGCATGGTTTCGTCGCTGTGTCGAAGAAAATCCGCCACAAAAAGACGGCCGCCGGGGGCCATGATGCGGCGTATCTCACGCAGCCCGTGCAGCGGGTCGGAAAGATGATGCAGCACAAGGTTGATGCAGGCGAAATCCGCTTCCTGATCCCGCAGGGGCAGGTGGCTCAGTTCGCCGATGCGCAGCGATACCCGGTCGTCCGAAAGGTCTTCGGGCGTAAAGCGCCGGCGGCAGATCTCAAGCATACGAGCAGAGCCGTCCACGCCGATGACGCCACGTGCCAGCGGCAGCATGCGCGCCAGCACGGCCCCTGTGCCGCAGCCCAGGTCCACAGCCATGCCGCAGTCTTTGGGCACAGCGGCGCACACGGCGTCAGGCAGATCAAAAGCCCCCAGAACCTCGCGGTTCAGTTCGTCCCAGTCTTCAGCAATGGCATTGAAGAACTGGCGGGTTTTGAGGGCGCGTTCTTCAAGCATTTGCGCGGCCATATTAAGGTCTGCCCGCATGGCTGCGTCTGTATGAACAAAGGGTGAGATGGAGAGCAGAAAGTCGCGCTCTTCGCCAGAGCGTGGCGTAGCGTAGAAGACCCACAGCCCGTCGCGCCGCGAGGTAAGCAGCCCCGCCTCGGTAAGGATTTTCAGATGACGCGAAACCCGCGATTGCCCCATATCCAGAATGCGCACCAGTTCGTTGACCGACAACTCGTAATGCAGCAAGATATGCACAAGGCGAAGGCGTGTTTCGTCTGAAAGTGCTTTAAAATACAAAAGTGCCATTTGTTTCCCTGCAATAAATCAACTTATGTTGATGCTAATATCAATATATCTGCATATAGTCAACAGGCCTCGCGTTGCGCAAACCTTTCCATACGCGTGGCGGCTCTATGATTCAGCATGCCCATTATGGCGGAACTGCTCATGTTTCCTAAAGTATTTCGCAAAAAAAATAAAAATGCCGAGCCCATCCCCGTGGGTGAAGTGCTGGCCGCGGTTATGGCCGGGCTTGGCGTGGACCCGGCGCAGGCTCAGGCGCGTAACCGCCTGAGTCATTTGTGGCAGAACTGGAGCATGGTTATGGGCCCGGAGCTGGCAGAGCTGGCGCGCCCCCTGGGCCATCACAGGGATCTGCTGCTCATTGGAGCCGAGGACGCCATGCTGGCTCAGGAACTGCACCTTATGAGCGGCGAGCTGCTGGAAAGGGTCAATGCCTTTATGGAAGAACCCTTTTTTGGCGGGGTAAAAGTTTCACTGCTTATGGGCAAGCCGGGGCTGGATGTGACGGCCAGCAAGCCATTGCCGGATGAAGACATGGGCTGGCGCACGCCCCGTGTTGTGACGCCCGACCCTATTCAGGCCAGGGGCGTCTTTCTTGAAGGTATGGACCCAGACTCGCCAGTGGCACGCGCATATTCCCGCTTTGCGGAAAATAGTGCCCGACGGAAATTATAACTATATATAAATACTGTATAAATGTTTTTGAATTGCCATAAACCGCAATGCGACAAAATCGTTTATGCTTGATTCTGCCGTGCTGATTTTACAATTTTCAGCCCCATTTTTATTCCTTCCGACTCTGCGCAGCGCTTCGCGCCCACCTGTGAACCTGCCCTGGCAGCAGGTTGCTCCCGATAGTAAAATTCATGAAAAACTATGGTGAACCGCAAGATTGTTTCAAGAAACATGTTTTATATTTATCATATATTTTAATATGATATAATATACATAAAATATTTCTGCATGCGATTTTGTTGTTTGCTTGCTGCTATTGTTGACAACCATTTGCATGCAGTGCTAGCTTTCAAAAAGCGTTACCCGCCTACGCTCAAATGGTGGGAAAGAGCACGCGGAGGATTGAATGAACGTGCAAAAAATTATGGAAGACATTTGTCTGAAGCACGACAACGGCAGCGATTTCAGTTTTCGTGGCCGACTTTTTTCTGAGTGCTCGTGGTACGACGAAGCACTTGGCATGCTCACCCGTCAAAAGCTTTATGTGACCGACACCAACGAACAGGTGTATTATATCGTGCGCTCGTCTGGTCAGGAGCGCAGCCGTCATGCGTACCGTCTTGCAGTACATGGCGACAATTGCATCATTCATAACGGCTTGGCCGAGATGTCTTTGCAGTTCGATATGCTCATGCTGGCCGTACGCGGCCTTTGCGGGCTTGAATCTGGCGCAACGCCTACACTTTCAATGGTGGAAGAAATGCTCAAGGCGGCTAACGCCTGATTTTCCACATATCTCGATGTCTAAAGGGCGGCCCTTCTGGGTCGCCCTTTTGCGTTTTTGTTGTCGGCGTTGTTACTCTAGAGTTTTTCAATAAACGGCGAGGGGTAAGCCGCATTGCCGGCCTGCGGGTCGGCTTTTCACGCAACAGTTCTGCGTTTGCGGGCTCCGGGCTTGCGCACGCAGTGGCTCTCGCTGGCATCATGCCCCGGACTGGTAACGGCGGAGCATAAGCTGTTACCTCGCAGAAGCGCCAAGGTGTGCACAAAAAGCCCGCTGGCGGTTTTTTATAGCCAGCGGTTCTTTTGTCCAGCAGCTGGCAATACGCAATATGTCGACCCTGGCGGTATTGCCACAAGGACCTTGCGGGCCATTTTTTACGTCTAATTTTCTCTTCATGCAGCAAGGAAGTGCACCACACGAAAACCCTGCCTAGCACGGGGCTATTTCAGTCCGTGGTTTCGGGCAAGGCCTTTTGGTCGTCGCGGCCCGGGCATTCCATTCGCGGCAGTGGCGTGAAGTAGTTGGTACCCCAGGTGAGCGCCAGAACAAAAACTGCGGCAAAAAGGCCGATGACCGGGCTCCATAATGGCGCTGCGGAAAGGGATAACCGCATAAGCAGCGTGCCGATAACAAACCCGGAGTTACGAAACACCGCGTGAAAGGCAGGCATATAGCGTTGCGCTATCAGCACCAGGGTGATGTCTGAAAAAATCAGGATAGTGTACACGGTTTCAAAAAAGCTCTGGTCGTTGCCTGTGGTGACAAAGGAAATCACATCCCGAATGGCGACGCTCAAAAAAATGATGAAGAGCAGCAGGGCCAACAGCTTTTTGCTCATGACATAGCGCATGCGCAGACTTGGCGAGGAAATGAAGTGCATGTGCCGACGGGCAATGCGCTTGTACAGCCCAAGGCACAGATATACCAGCAAAGCCCCCGCGCCCGAGACGGCGATATAAAGCACGGGCAGCATATCACTGGCCACGCTGACGGGCTCCGGCAAATGGCTCAATTCCTTGAAGGCATTGCGCAGCAGAATCAGAGTGAGAATTTCAAACTGCTTGCCCATTGATTGCGAAAGGGAGCTGGGTATGACGAGGATGAGGCCCATAACCTCAAGCACCAGTATGAGCGTAAAAGCCAGGTGAATGGCGTAAAAATGGCTGGTAGGCGTGACGGAAGCCAGCCAGGGAGGCAGAATTCCCTGTCTGTTCAGTTCGATGCCCAAAAGGGCCAAAAGATAGACCCAGAGGATGAGAAAAGCCACACGCCTCTGGGTGATAGCGCGTTCCCAGCTGTGTTGCACCCAATCAAATGCATCAGTAATGGGCTGCAATTTTTCAATAAACATACTTTGTGACACTCCTCTGAGCGGAACATTCTTTGCCTTGTCGTGCGCTGAAAAAGCATAGCCACACGCGGCTAAATGTCAAAGGCAGCTTTGCGTCGGGTTCGTGACAGGTGAGACATTTTTTTGGGCAGCCGCCAGCCTGTGTATATATGTGCTTGTTATGCGGTTCTTTTGCCTGCTACTTGCCTTCCGCGCGCATTGAACGTAGAAAAAGGGCTTCCCACAAAACCATCTGTCTGTCATGTTAATAGATTGCCACAGTGCCTACGAGGTTAGAACGCCATGCCCCATAAGGGTCCGCATATTTCCATTTCTCCCGACTATGTGGTGAACCGCATCCTGCGCATTAATATAGATGATTTTGCCGAATGGCCCGAATCTGTGCGCAACCTTGCCATCGCCATAGCCGAAGAGCTTTTTCTGGTGGCTTACAATCCCTTCATTGACGCCGATACCGTGCGCGGCAGCGTGCGCGCGAGCTTTGAAAAAGAAGCCGTTTCTCTGGCGCATTATTATGCCACGGCCATTGGCGAGGGCATTACCATGTTCTGGTCGGCCCATCAGGCCGAAATGGAATTCAGGGAAAAGCTCATCGACGCCCTGGGCGATATCCTGCCTGCGGAATGTATTTTGACCAATCCCGGCGCACTGGTGGAATCTGCCACCGACGCGACGGACCTGCGCATGGAGCTGCCCCTGCTTGTGGTTGAACCGGATACCACCGAGCAGGTGGCCGAGCTGGTGAAGCTGGCCAATGACATGAAGTTCGCCCTTATTCCGCGTGGCGGCGGATCGGGCATGACGGGCGGCGCCGTGCCAGCGCGCAAGCGTACCCTTATCGTGAGTCTCACTCGCCTTACGCGCGTGGGGGACGTTGATTTGAAGGACATGACGGTGACCTGTCAGGCCGGGGCCATCACCCAGACTGTCATAAACGCCGTTGACGCCGCGGGCGCGCTTTTTTCCGTTGACCCGGCCTCCAAGCAGGCTTCGTCCATTGGCGGCAATATTTCAGAAAATGCCGGCGGCCCAATGGCCTTTGAATACGGCACCACGCTGGACAATCTGCTGTGGTGGCGCATGGTGACGCCCACTGGTGAAATCATCACCATCGAACGCGAAAATCATCCGCGCCACAAGATTCTTTCCACAGAAACTGCGGTTTTTGTGGTCAAGGACGTGAGCGGCGGCGTGCGCAACGTGGTGCACCTGCGCGGCGATGAAATCCGCCTGCCGGGCCTTGGCAAGGACGTGACCAACAAAGCTCTGGGCGGGCTGCCCGGTATGCAGAAAGAAGGCGTGGACGGCATTATCACCGAAGCCTGTTTTATTCTGCATCCCAAGCCCAAGCACAAGCGCATCATGGTGCTGGAATTTTTTGGCCGGTCAATGCACCCGGCTGCCGTGGTGGTGCGCGAACTGGTGGCCCTGCGTAACCGTATTCGCGAAGAAGGCGACTACGCCCACCTTTCGGCGATGGAAGAATTCAACGCCAAGTACGTTCAGGCCATCGAATACAAGCGCAAGTCTGAAAAGTACGAAGGGTCGCCCATCTCGGTTATTATCCTTCAGGTGGACGGCGACGACCCCTATCTGCTGGACACCTGCGTGGGCGACATCGTCAGTGTGGTGGAGCAGCAGGAGAACGTTGATATTATTGTGGCCGCCGACGACAAGGAAGGCGAGCGCTTCTGGGAAGACCGCCACAAGCTTTCGGCCATAGCCAAGCGCACCTCCGGCTTCAAGCTCAACGAAGACGTTGTGATTCCTATGGAGCGCATACCGGATTTCGCGCTCTTTCTTGAGCAGATCAACCTGGAATGCACTGCTGCGGCCTACCGTCACGCCCTTCAGGAAGTAGGGCGGCTGCCCGGCTATCCGATGGAAGACAAGGACTTCAACCGGGAATTTTCGCAGGCCTCCAAGGCCGCTTCTGGCGACATTTCCGCTGCCGACCTGTCCGATATGGAAATGGCCGACCGTGCCGGGACATTTCTTGAAGCCCTGAAAGAAAAATATCCGCACCTCGCCAAGAAGATCGTCAAGATTCACGAATATATGGACGCCAGCCGCATTGTTGTGGCCAGCCACATGCACGCTGGCGACGGCAACTGCCATGTGAACATTCCCGTGAACTCCAACGATGCGCAGATGCTGGAAGAAGCCGAAGAAGTAGCAGCCCGCGTTATGGCTGAATGCCAGGAAATGGGCGGTGAAGTCTCGGGCGAGCACGGCATCGGCATCACCAAGATAGCCTTTTTCAGCAAAGAAAAGATGGACGCCCTGCGGGCCTTCAAGGAACGCGTGGACCCCCGCGACGTTATGAATCCCGCCAAGCTGGTCTACCGCGACCTGCCCGTGCGTCCCTTTACCTTCTCCTTCAACCGCCTTATCCGCGATATTCGCGAAAGCGGCTTGCCGGACAAGGACAAGCTCATCCACCTGCTCACATCCATTCAGGTGTGCACGCGCTGCGGCAAGTGCAAGCAGGTCTGCTCCATGTGCTATCCCGAGCGCTCCATGCAGTATCACCCTCGCAACAAAAATATGGTGCTGGGTATGTTGTTGGAGGCGGTGTATTATTCGCAGGTCAACAAGGGCCGCATTGATGACCGTCTGCTCAAGTGGATGCGCGATGTGGTGGAACACTGCACGGCCTGTGGGCGCTGCATGGCCAACTGCCCGGTGAAGATTCCTTCCGGCGAAGTGGCCCTGACTCTGCGTGCCCTGCTGGAGCATGAAGGCGCTGGCGGGCATCCCATCAAAGGACGCGCGCTGGAATGGCTTGGGCATGACATTGCCAACCGTGTGCCCAAGGCCGCCAAAATGGCCTCTCTGGGCCAGAAGATGCAAAACAAGTTTCTTGGTTTTGTGCCCGAAGTGTGGAAGCGCCGCATGCAGAGTCCGCTTTTTTCGGGTCGAGGCCCAAAGATGGGCTATACCAACCTTTATGAAGCCCTCAAGCTGCACAGGGGCGCGGTTTTTGCGCCTGAAGAGCCAACGCCCGGCATGCCGCTGGTTTTGTACTTCCCGGGCTGCGGCGGCGCGCTTTTCTATGACCGCATTGGTGTTTCTTCCATAATGCTGCTGCTTAAGGCTGGTTTTGCCGTGGCTGTGCCGCCCAGGCATATGTGCTGCGGGTTCCCCCTGCTGGCAGCGGGGATGGACACGGCCTTTGAAGACAATATGGCCCAGAATCGCCAATACATGGCTTCAATGCTGCGTAACCTGGCCAAGCAGGGCTTTGACTGCAAATATCTGGTGACAGCCTGCGGTTCCTGCCGCGACGGGCTGGAACGTATGAACTTGCAGGCCCAGTTCCCGGATCTGCTGATGCGCGATGTGGCGCAGCTTACGCTGCCGCTGCTTTCTCGCGATGACCTGAGCGCACCCCTGCCCGAAGGCTCCAAGGTGCTCTATCACGGGGCCTGCCATTGTGAGTGGGCCGATGTGCACAAGGTCAAGGGGCAGCAACAGGTGGTGCGTACCCTGGCTGATTTCACAGGAGCCCAGGTTGCGCTGAATCCCGGCTGCTGCGGTGAGTCCGGCATGGGAGCTATGACTTCGCCCCAGATTTACAACCTGTTGCGCTCGCGCAAGCAAAAGAGGCTTGGCGACGCTATGGGTGAAGATTATGAAGGCCCGGTGGTTGTGGGCTGCCCGTCTTGCAAGATCGGGATTGCCCGCTGCCTCATCAACATGCACGACAAGCACCCCGTTCTGCATGTGGCGGAATGGCTGGCCGGGCTTGTGGATGGCGAGGACCGCCGCCAGAGCTTCCGTAAGAAGGTCAATGAAACCAAGGGAGATGTGCGGGTTATCAACCTGAAATAGGTATTCTGCAAGACGCATTGCGGTTTTGTGGCAAACGTCTAGGACTTGAATATACAAGTGCCGTCTCTGTTATGCAGGGGCGGCACTTGACGTTTGAGGTGTGTACGCGGCAGGCGGCAGAAGGGCCTGTTAGGGGCTGCCGCCCCTCCGAGGCCCCATCTGCACTCCCCCCGGACGACCCCGCTGGGCTTTCGTATCTCAGCACTCCCACGGGATAGGCTTCAAAGGCTTTCCATATTCCGTCATTGTGCGAGGGCTGCGCGGCTTTCGCTTCGGGAGTTTCCCTCCCTTCGGTCGGGTGATCTCCCTGCGCGCCGCGCAATGCCATTGGGCGCTTATGCGTTGAATGGGGAGGAGAAATTGCCGGGAAAATTGGGGGATCTTTGAGAGAAGGGTGTTGTGTTCTGTGGGCATGTGTCGGCGCGGCAAACGGAAGGGGATGAGCGAGGTTGTTTTGCGAAGTAGGGTGTGCCCTGCGGGCACGGAGGCTTTCTTGTCATGTTGTTTTGGCCGCCTACGCGGCGGGCGGCGAGGGGCCTGTTAGGGGCTGCCGCCCCTCCGAGGCCCCCTCTGCACTCCCCCCGGACGACCCCGCTGGGCTTTCGTATCCCTCCACTCCCACGGGATAGGCCTCAAGGGCTTTCCATATTCCGCCATTGTGCGAGGGCTGCGCGGCTTTCGCTTCGGGAGCTTCCCTCCCTTCGGTCGGGTGATCTCCCTGCGCGCCGCGCAATGCCAGCGTGCGCATTCGCTTTTAAGAAGGTCGGGGTCTGGTAAGAGGGGGATGTGTTGCCGCATCAGTTGGGGACTTGGGCTTCGTTAAGAGCGCGTTTTGTAGGCGTGAATCTGGCGGGGCTGGAGGGGGTTTTTAGATGGATCGGTGAGATTAGGCTGAGAACAACCCCCCTATGTAAAGACTTGCACTGCATAATGCCATCGTTCGGTTTCGATGGTAATGGGAATCTTGATGGTTTTCAGCAGAGTTGCGGTGAACAGAGAAGCACGCACCCATCGAAATTTCAATGACTTCACAGGCAGCGGGTGCACCTGCATAAGCAATTTGATTGGGAGTTTACGGTTTCTCAGACGAAGCGTAGGCCATTGCCGGGGGCGGCGCAATAAAGAACCGAAGCCGACACGTCGGCGAGGTTCGTGCGTAGCCGCCCCCGAAAGATATATTTGGTGGTCAGGGTAGAACTGGGGGTGCTTCGGGGGGGATGCAAGGGGGGCCGAGAAGGGGGCGAAGCCCCATAACCGGCCCCGCCTTGCCGCACGCCGCGCAGGCGGCAGGAATAAAGATAAGAAAAGCCGTCGTACCCGCAGGGTACAAATGGTTTCATAAAAGCGACGTCATTCTTCAATGCGCTGGCAGCGATTCCCGCCTTGCCGCGCGCCGCGCAGGCGACAGGAATAAAGAGAAGGAAAGCCGCCGTACCCGCAGGGTACAAACGGTTTCATAAAGGCGACGCCAGTCTTCTATTGCGCTTGCAGGGCCGAATCGCCAACACAAAAGCAACGTCCTTGGAGTACGGAATTGTAACGGCATACCTCGCGCCCAAGCGCGCTAACCGCTCCCCTCAATTTGCGGGGGAGACCCTTTCCCAAGTTTCAAAAGGGTCTCCCCCGCTGGCAGGAGCAGTTTAGCGTTTACTTTTTGCAGTGGCGGCCAGCGTGGCTGTTGCTGCCAGCTTCAGACTCTGTGAGCGGCTTGCTTACAGGGTGCGAATCAAAGTGGGCCATTGCCCTCTTGATATCGTCAATGAGCAGGCTGCCCAGGTCACGGCTGAAGCCGTGGCGTACCAATACGCGCATGACGACGAGGTCTTCGCGGTGTGCGGGCATCGAGTAGGCAGGAACCTGCCATCCGCGTGAACGCAGGCGGTCAGAGAGGTCATACAGTGAGTAGTTGACCTTGGCCTTGGGCTTGAAGGCCCAGCACAGGGCAGGGATGCCGCCGCGCCCGTTGTACAGCACCTCAAAGGGACCGAGCTTGCCGATGGCGTCGCCAAGGTAGCGGGCCGTGTCATAGCAGTTCTGGTGAATACGGCGGTAACCTTCCTTGCCGAGGCGCAGGAAGTTGTAATACTGAGCGATAATCTGCCCGCCGGGGCGTGAGAAGTTGAGAGCGAAGGTGGGCATATTGCCACCAAGATAGTTCACATTGAAAATGAGGTCTTCGGGAAGGTCAGCTTTTTCGCGCCATACAACCCAGCCAACGCCCAGCGGCGCGAGGCCGAACTTGTGGCCGGAAGAGTTGATGGATTTGACCCGGGGCAGGCGGAAGTCCCAGAGCAGGTCAGGCTCAATGAAGGGCGCCAAAAAGCCGCCGCTGGCTCCATCCACATGGATGGGGATGTCCCAGCCTTTGCTTTTCTGCAACTTGTCCAAAGCCTTGCTTACTTCTTCCACAGGCTCGTACTGGCCCGTAAAGGTCACGCCCAGGGTGGGCACAACGCCGATGGTGTTTTCGTCGCAGCGCTTGATGACTTCGTCTGCGGTCATTATCAGGCGGTCTTTTTCCATCGGAATTTCACGCAGTTCCACGTCCCAGTAGCGGGCGAATTTTTCCCAGCAAACCTGCACGGGGCCGCAAACCATATTGGGCTTGTCGTATGGCTTGCCTGCGGCCTTACGCATGTTGACCCAGCGGCGCTTCATGCCAAGCCCGCCAAGCATGGCCGCTTCGCTGGAACCAGTGGTGGAGCAGCCAAGGGTTCCCTTGGGATCGGGGGAGTTCCACAAATCGGCCAACATGTGCACGCAGCGTGTTTCTGTTTCGGCTGTTTGCGGATATTCGTCCTTGTCGATCATGTTTTTATCAACGCATTCGGCCATGATCTGGTTGATTTCAGGGTCAACCCAGGTCTGGCAGAACGTGGCCAGATTCTGGCGCGAGTTCCCGTCCAGCATCAGTTCGTCATGAATGGCCTGGTAAACGTCGCGGGGGCGACTTTCATTTTTGGGCATCTCGTAGCGCGGCATGGCATCGGCCATATCTGACGCGGCGTAGGTGTCGTCAAGCACGGTATTACGCAGGGTATTTTTTGCAGTCATGCTCTACTCTCCATTGTTGCCGTTGATGGAATCACTGTTTTCTGCTTCCACTGCCAGCTTCCATTGAGGCTTTTTGAATGCTTGAATAAGCAGCGGAATAGCCAGAAACGTGCATAATCCGCCTGCCACCAACCCCACATAAAGGGCTGGTTTGCCTATGGGCAGGTTGTGCGGAGGGAAAAATCCCACAATAAAGGCGAAGGCCACTCCCAGTAAGCCTACGCCGCCAATAAAGAACATGCCTGTGAGCCCGCCCGGCACGTGATAAGGCCGTGGCAGGTCTGGCATGGTGATGCGCAACCGTATGGCCGCACTGAACATAAGCAGGTACATGGCCAGATAAATGCTGGCCGTGAGCGTTGTAAGAATGAAAAAGGCCACGCTGACGTTTTCAACCAGAAAGTATATGGAGCTCAAAATCAGAACAATGACGGCCTGTATGGCCAGCAAGACTACGGGAGCCCCTGCCTTGTTTTCCTTGCCCAGCAGGGGAGGAGCCTCGCCCTCGCATGCCGTTTGCAGCATGCCTTTGCTCGGGCCGGATACCCAGGCCATAACGTTGCCCACACCGCCAAAGGTTATGAGCAGGGCCACCACGGGCACCATAAAATCCAGATCAAACTTGTGCAGAATAAGCGAAAAAGCTTGCATGAGACCCGCGGTTAGGCTCATTTCTTGCGGTGACAGCACGGCGGCAACTGCCAATGAACCCAGCATGTAGATAATAAAGGCAATGGCCGCTGCCAGCAGCATGGCTATGGGAAAATCCCTCTCTGGCTTTTTCATGGCAGTGGCCTGAACGCTTTGCACTTCAACGCCAGCAAACATCAGCACAATTCCGGCAAGAAAGGTTACGCTGCCAAGCCCGGTCAGATGAGGAAGAAAACGCGGGTGCACATGTTCGTGCACAACATGCCCGCCCACTTGAACGCTTTGCTCCAGAAAGGCCACGGGGTTGCCAAGGTCAACCCAAAGCAGGCCAAGAATGATGATGAAAAGGCTGGGAACAAGCGTGCCGACAAATACGCTGTATTTCGTCAGTGTGTTTACGGCCTCCGTTCCGCTGAGGGCCACTGCGGTGGCGCAGGCATATATTCCTATACTGACCATGCCCGTATACAGCCCGCTTTGGGCCAGATGCGGATCGCCCAGGCAATAGGCCAGCGAAGCTGCTGAAAATCCAAGAATGGTGGGATACCATGCCAGGGTTTGCACCCACTGCATCCAGATGGCCACAAATCCCCATCGCGGGCCAAAGGCCGCTTTAACCCATGTATATACCCCACCTTTTTGTGAGGCGAAGGCACTGCCAAGTTCTGCCGAAACCATAGCTGCGGGTAAAAGAAAGATGAATGTGGCGAACAGAATATAGAAAATCAGCGATAGCCCTTCGGCTGCCATCATTGGCAGCGCATTGAGGCTGACTACAGTGCCCACTGTCATGAGGGCCATGGTCGAAATGGCTACGGATTTTCGCTGTGGAGGCATGCCGTGCTCCCGGAAAGAGGTTCGGTCTAGGCAGGCTGGGAGTTTGAAGGAGATAGGTGTGACGCTTGTTAAGAGGAATTGTTCCAATTAGCTAAAGCTAAACATATTCCCTTGTCTTTGACAATATGTTTGTCTATCGAATATATGTAATAGATAATAGAAGTGATCTGTATAAATTTTTTACAGATCACTTCTATTTTTTGGCGTGAGTATTGGATTTTATTGTTGTGTTGCCTAGGGTTATTGAGAGAATTATTTTCGAGCACAAGTAATAATATAGACTATAAAACAATTTAAATATTAAAATCTATTGACGCAATAAAGGTTTTTACCTACCGTTTTCTTAACTGGGAGCCATTATTGATTGAAATAATGGCCCGCCGCCTTCACCCTTCGGATCCAGCCTATTTTTCTCGTCTGAATGAATATCCCACACCACAATACAAGGAGCGCCACTATGGGAGAAGTAAAAGAGCAGGCGACCGGCTCTAAAATGTCTATCGCGACAATAGTGGTAATGAACATCACTGCTGTCGTGAGCTTGCGGTTCCTTCCTTCCGAAGCGGAATACGGTCTTGGGGCAATTTTTTATTATGCCTTTGCCGCTGTTGTTTTTCTTATTCCTATGGCCTTGGTAGCCGCTGAGCTTGCCACTACCTATCCTGAAAAGGGCGGTGTCTTCCGCTGGGTGAGCGAGGCCTTCGGCCCTCGCTGGGGTTTTTTGGCAATGGCGATGCTGTGGATTGAGGTCATACCGTACTTTCCCACAGTGTTGACCTTTGGCGCTGTTTCCATCGCCTTTGTTGATCCGCACATAGGTATGGCTGAAAGCATAGCGGCCAATAAATGGTACATTACGGGATTTGTGCTCATAGTGTACTGGCTGTCGGTGTTTATCGCCTTGCGCGGTGTGGGCATCTTTGCCCGGGTTTCGAAATGGTGCGGTATTGTAGGCACCATTATTCCTGCGGCAGTGGTGGTTATTTTGGGCTTTGCCTATCTGTTCTTCAGCGGCAAGCCACCGTTGATCGAGCTGAGTTGGGGCGCGCTGATGCCCGATTTTACCAATTTCAGCAACGTGGTGTTGGCTGCCAGTATCTTCCTGGCATACGCGGGTATGGAAATGAACGCCGTGCACGTTAAGGATATGGACAATCCCACCAAAAAATACCCCATCGCCATCAGCATCGCGTCTCTTGGCACAGTAGCCATTTTCCTTCTGAGCACGCTTGGTATTGCCTTTATTGTGCCCAAGCAGGACATCAACCTTACCCAAAGCTTGCTGCTGGCGTATGACCTGCTGTTCAAGTGGATT
The DNA here is from genome assembly GCA_023386035.1 of Pseudomonadota bacterium. Classification (GTDB taxonomy): domain Bacteria; phylum Desulfobacterota; class Desulfovibrionia; order Desulfovibrionales; family Desulfovibrionaceae; genus Desulfovibrio. The sequence continues at coordinate 23,244 of JAEWKM010000050.1, read as the reverse complement.
AATGCTGAATGGCTGGGTTCCGTGCTGGCCATCATGCTGGCCTTCGGCGTGCTGGGTGGCGTTGTTACCTGGATAGCCGGCCCCAACACGGGTATGTTGGCCGTTGCCAAGGCAGGATACTTGCCGCGCTGGTTCCAGAAGACAAACAGATTCGGCATGGGCAGCCGCCTTATGCTCGTGCAGGCCGTCGTCGTAACCATTCTGTCCATTACCTTCGTGGTTATGCCCTCGGTGCAGGCGGCATTCCAGATCTTGTCACAGCTCACCGTAATTCTTTACCTTGTCATGTACCTGCTCATGTTTGCCAGTGGCATACGTTTGCGGCAGACACAGCCGGCGCGGCCCCGGCCCTATCGGGTTCCAGCCATGTATCTTTGGGCCACGTTGGGCTTCCTTGGCTCCCTGCTGGCCTTTGCACTCAGCTTTGTGCCTCCGGGGCAGATATCCGTGGGTAGCCCTGAAAGTTATGTGATGTATCTTGTGGTGCTGGTGGCTATTTTCATTGCCATTCCGCTGATCATTTTTGCATTGCGCAAGCCTGAATGGCGTGACCCCTCCTCGGACTTCGAGCCTTTCACCTGGGAAAAGGAACAGGCGCAAAACCAGGCTGCTGCGCAGAGTTCCGCTTCTGCTCCCACGCAGCCGTAACAGTGCTGTCATAAGGGCCTTTACAGCTGTTTTTACCAAGGAATTCGTCTTTTGTCCGGTTGCATGCCGTAACAGCACGCAACCATCATAAAAGGCTTGTTCTTCCTGATATGACAAGGAAAATCGTCTTGTGACGATATTGCCTGACGATATACTGAATACAGCGAACCCCCGGGCGCAGGGCCGCAGCGAAAATACGGCCCTGCGCAAAGGAAATGCCTATGCCTGATATTGATAAAATTCAGTCGGTGGTGGACAGCGCTTATGCGCAGTTCAGCAAGGCCCCGGGCGGGGCCAATGCCGATTATATACCGTTTTTGGCGAACATTCCCAGCAACCTCGCCGCGGTGGCTGTGGTAACTGCCACGGGGCAGTCTGCGGCAGCGGGCGATGCGCAGTACCGTTTTGCCATTGAGTCCATTTCCAAGGTTTGCACGCTGGCGCTGGCGCTGGAAGATATGGGGCGGCAGGCCGTGCAGGAAAAAATCGGGGCCAGCCCAACGGGCCTGCCTTTTAACTCGGTAATGGCGCTTGAGCTGCACGGCGACAAGCCTTTGTCGCCTCTGGTCAACGCGGGTGCAATGGCCTCTGCCAGCTTTGTTAAGGCCGGGTCAGTGGAAGAGCGCTGGCAGCGCATCCTGGGCATGCAGCGCAGGCTTGGCTCCAAGGAAATAGCCATGTCCGACGAGCTTAACCAGTCGGAACAGACCACCAATTTCCATAACCGGGGTATTGCATGGCTGCTGTACTCTGCTGGCTATATGTACTGCGACCCGATGGAAGCCTGCGATGTCTACACTCGTCAGTGCTCAACACTGCTGAACACCGTGGAGCTGGCGACCATTGGCGCAACCATCGCCGCTCGTGGGCGCAATCCCATTACTGGCGAGCAGGTGCTCAAACCTGAAAACTGCCCTTGCATCATGGCTGAAATGACGATGGAAGGCATGTACGACAGCTCGGGTGACTGGGCTTACAATGTGGGGCTGCCGGGTAAGAGCGGCGTAGGTGGCGGCATTTTGACCATTGTTCCCGGTGTTATGGCCATTGCGGCTTTTTCGCCGCCTTTGGACAAGGTGGGCAACAGCGTGCGCGGGCAAAAAATGGCAGCCTTTGTGGCTCAGGAGCTTGGATATAACCTGTACAAGGCATAAGGCTCCGGCAGACAAAAATTCATATGAAGACGGGCCGCCTTGCGAAAGTGCAGGGCGGCCCGAATTTATTCTGTTCACTACTTTGAAGGGGACAATCTATTGGAACACTACATCTAGCGCAGCTTGAACGCGAAGGGCAGCACGACCAGCGTGTTTACTGGTTGTCCCTTGAGCTTGCCGGGCGCAAAACGCATATTTCTTGCGGCATTGAGGGCCGCCTCTTCAAAATAGCCGTCCGGCGTGGCGCTGATGACCTCACAGTTACGGGGCTGGCCGGATGAATCCACCACAAGGCGCACCTTTACGGAACCCTGCACATTCATGCGCCGGGCCTTGGTGGGGTATTCAGGCTCAACGCGCCGGGTGATGCTTGGCCGCTGGTCCAGCGTATCGCTTTCATAGGCGCTGAGGCCGCCCACTGTTCGCGGCTGGGGGCCAGCAGGAGCAGACGGCGGCGGGGGGGGAGGCGGAGTGGCTGCCTGCTCCTTGGGCACGGGCTTGTCGCTCTTTTTGGGGCTGATCTTCTTTACGTCCGGCTTTGGTGCTTCCAGTTTTTGTGGCTGCACTTCTGGCTTTTTGGGCTCCGGCGGCGGGGGCGGTGCTGGCTGCTCAACCGCCGCTGGTGGGGGAGGCGTCAGCGCGGGAACCGGGGCAAACTCGGCAAGGGCCACGCGGTACACTCTTTCCGCGTTGTTTGGAGCTTCCCTGGCAATAAACACAAAGCCGCCCAGCAGCAGAAAGTGCATGCTCAGGGAAAAGAACAGGGTCATGCCACGAGCGCCCGCCTTCATTGCAGATTGTCCTTCTTGCTGCCAGAAGCCGCTGCTCCGCTGGTTTCCGCGCTGGAGGCGTCGTCGGGCAAGGATGTGGTCACAAGGCCCACGTCGCTGACGCCCGCACCGCGCACGCGGTCCATAACGTGCATGACCATGCCGTACGGCACGTCTTTGTCTGCGCGTACAAAAAGCTGCCGCCCGGCGTTCTTCACGCGCGTGGTGAGCACTTCGGGCAGATCGGCCAGCCCGGTTTCATACTCGTCAAGATAAAGCGCCCCATTGGACTTGATGGTCAGGATGATGTGGTCGTCCTCAGTGGGCAAAACTTCTGAAGTCTCCACCTTGGGCAGGGCCACATCAAGCCCTTCGGTCATCATCGGGGCCGTAACCATAAAGATGATCAGCAGCACCAGCATGACGTCCACGAAGGGGGTCACGTTGATATCGGCAACAAAATCGTCGTCTGTGGATGCGGCCATAATCAGCGCTCCTCGGCAAAGCTGATGCCCTTGCTGTATCCTGGCGCTTCGTGCTGCAGCCGATTGAGCAATTGCCCGGCGTAGTTGATGCACACGCCCTCAATGTATGTCAGCTTTGCACGGAATACGTTGTAGCCGCACACGGCGGGTATGGCCACAAACAGGCCGACCGCCGTGGCAATAAGCGCCTCGGCGATGCCGGGGGCCACTGTTGCCAGCGAAACGCTTTTCATTTGGGCTATGGCTGTAAAGGAGTGCATGATCCCCCACACAGTGCCGAACAGACCGATGAAGGGAGCCGTATTGGCGGCAGTGGCAAGCAGGGCCAGCGATGATTTGAGTCGGGCCACTTCTTCTGCAATGGCAAAGTGCAGGGCGCGGCGTACGTTATCGTTGAGCAATCGGTCGGTATCGCCCGTGCGTGTAAGGCGGTTATACTCACGAACCGCGCGTCGGGTGATGCCGTACAGTGGCGACTGCCTGTCGGCCTCCATCACTGGCAGGGCCTGGCTCAGATCCGCAGCATCGTCAAAGGCCACCAGCCCCTCTTGGGTTCGGCTCTGGGCTGCGCGCAACGTAAACCATTTTCCGCACATATAGGCCCAACTGGCCACAGACATAAACAACAGCAGCACCAATACGCATTTTGAAATAAGTGTAGCCTGCAATACGGCCTCAATCATGGAATTCACTCTTTTCCCCCTTGCTCAAATTTTGAAATTAAAACAGCGCTGCCCGATTAAGCTCGATAACCTGCTGAATTGATTGAGTCCGAACTGTGTATGTTCTCACTTTAGTTTTATGCATATCTAATATTGTTGCTTTTGATGCATAAACTGCGTGTGAGAACATAGCTTAACCTGACTATTATGAAATAGAAATTTAATTTCTATTTTAATTTGTTCTTGTCATCACGTCAAGATTATTGAGCAGTGGCACTTCTTACTCTGTTCCTCTGAGTGATGGCGGCATATTTTCAAGCACAGATGCTGCTAGGCAGCGCTGGCCATCAACTTTCGCTCGTACAGACGGGCGGCATTGAGCACAACGAGAACGGAGCCAGCGTTGTGTACCAGGGCTCCCGTGATGGGGTTGAGCAGTCCCATGACCGACATGCTGATGGCGACAAAATTGATTGCCATCGACAGGGTAATGTTGAATTTGATGGTATTGACCGTGGCATCAGAGAGACGCTTCAGATAGGGGATTTTTGCGATGTCGTCGCCCATCAGCGCGATGTCGGCCGCGTCAATGGCAATATCACTGCCCATAGAGCCCATTGCCACACCAACATCAGCGACTTTCAATGCAGGGGCGTCATTTACGCCATCGCCAATCATGCACACAACATGGCCTTGCTGCTGCAATAGTTTGATGTGTTCGACCTTCTGCGCCGGAAGCAAATCGGAATAGACAAGGTCTATTCCGGCCTGTTTTGAAAAGTAACTGGCTGTCAGCTTATGGTCGCCAGTCAAAAGCACAACGCCTGCCCCCAGATCATGCAGGTTACTAACCATATCTTGCGCACTAACCCGTAGAGTGTCTGAAAACGCCACGGTTCCCGCGCAGACGCCGTCAAGGGCGATCAAAATTACGGCCTTGCCCTGCATACGCAGGTTTTTCAAGGCAGCAGCGGTCTTTTCATCCACATGTACACCGTTGTCCTGCAAGTAGCCGATGTTTCCGATAAGCGCGGCGGTGCCGTCAACACTGGCGCTGATGCCCTTGCCGGGCGTCATGATAAAGCTGCCTGCCTTTGACAGAGGAACGCTCTTTTCTTTGGCATGAGCCACAATGGCCTTGCCAAGCGGGTGCTCTGACAGCGCTTCCATTGAAGCAGCAAAGTGCAGCAGGTCGTGCGCCGTTTTTTCAGGCAAAAAGGAAATGATGTCGCTGACAGCCAATGTGCCGTGGGTAAGTGTTCCTGTTTTGTCAAAAGCTATGCGGTCAACCTTGCCCATATTTTCGAGGGCTTCACCGGATTTAATCAAAACCCCCTGTTTGGTGGCCTGACCAATGGCGGCCATGATGGACGTGGGCGTCGCCAGCGCCAGAGCGCAGGGGCAAAAAACCACAAGAACGGTAACAGCCCGTACGATGTCGCTTGTGATGGCGTACGCGCCAACGGCAATAATCATTGCAATGGGGACAAGCCATGCGGCCCATTTGTCCACAATGCGCTGCATGGGCGCTTTGCTGTTTTCTGCCTCCTGCACCATGCTGACAAGTTTTTGCAAAGAAGAGTCTTCGCCGATCTTGGTGGCTTCAATATCAATCGCCCCGAACCGGTTGATTGTTCCACTGAAAACCTCGTCTCCCTCTGTTTTATCCACTGGCAGAAACTCTCCGGTCATGGCTGACTGGTCTATGGATGTGTTGCCAGCGCGGATAGTTCCGTCCACGGGCACTGTTTCACCCGGCAAAATCCGCAACAGATCGCCGCAGCGGATTTGCTCAACGGCAACCATTTCTTCATGCGTGGTTTCGCCGTGTATCGTAAGCTTGCGGCCCTGCAAGGGCATGAGGCTGATTAATTCCTTTATGCCTTTTTTGGCCTTTTCTACAGTTCTTTCTTCCAAAATGGCGCCGATAGCCATAATGAACGCGACTTCTCCGGCGGCAAAAAGCTCGCCAATATAAACGCACGCAAACATGGCTATGGAGATAAGCAGAGCTGATGTAATGCGGCGTTCAAAAAAGACGCGGTACAAAGCGAGATAGACTAAAGGAAACCCGCAAATGAAAATCGTAACCCAGGCCGGGTCTAGCGGCACCCAAATGTCCCCCAGCAGAACCACAAGGCTGACGGCCAGAAAAACGCCTCCCAGTACAGTCATGCGTAGCCCGGACAGGGTATTGAAGAGAGTTTTAAGCATGCGTGCGCTTCCTTTTTTGCGGTAAAAATGGCCTTTTTATATACCATGTACCCCTATGGGGTATATTAACTGGAAGAAAAAATATATGCGGCAGCGCCACATATATTGGTAAGTCAGACAATTCTTGAAAACTGCTCAATGGCTGATGTCAGCCGCTTCAACACTTCGGCCTCGTTTCCATTTTTGACGCCGTCCAGAACACAGTGCTGTATATGGCCCTCAAGCACGACCTGCCCTGTTTTATGCAGAGCAGACTTGACCGCGCCTATCTGGATAAGAACGTCTTCGCACGGCTTGTCATTCTCGACCATCTTTATGATGCCTTTGATCTGGCCTTCAATACGCCGAAGCCGCTTGGTAACAGCGTCGACGTCCATACAGTCTCTCATGCTTCCACCCTCACTTTTACGAACGCTATACCCCTGTGGGGTATAGCGTCAATAGGTACAAAAGATATTTCATTTTGCAGCAGGGAGGTATCTTCCCAATTTTCAAAGGTTATTGACAGGAAATGTCGTACCCTTTATGTTCATAAAATGAAATTCATTTTCATATTTAACCAAGCCGTAAAGTTCGGCACCGGATGTTCAGCTCCTCTTTATGCGCGTCATCAGCGAAGGAGGTGTCCGTTGCCGCGATCTAGTTTGATGGCTCAAAAGACAGGAGGGGGGCGTATTGAAGCTACAGGACCATCTGCTGCGCTGATTTTGACACTCATGACACATAAAAGAGGCAACGCATGAAATTACCTGATGAATGCTGCAATCTTGGGGATATTCGTTGTGAAATTGACCGGCTGGACAGTGAAATTATCAATCTTCTCGGCCATCGCCTTGCCTATGTTCTTGCAGCGGCACAGTTTAAGAAAAGTGAAGAAGATATTCCCGCTCCAGAGCGTGTGAAAGTCATGCTGGCGGATCGGCGAGTCTGGGCCAGGGACGCAGGCCTTTCTGAAGACTTCATTGAAAATTTATTTGAACAGATAACCAGCTGGTATATTGCAACGCAGATTGAGCACTGGCGGGAAACGCGCGGGCAGGTCAAAGGTGCCAGTCATGGTTGAAGCAATACACTCCCCCTTACGTTTTGCCATTCAGGGCGCCTGCCGAAGCGCATCGCAAAAAGGACGTCCCGTGCTTGCCGTAGCAGGGGTTTCCGTGCCCACTGTGGATCTGCTCTCTCTTTTTACACGTTACTCCTCGCAAATGGACGCAAGCTTGTGGCTTGGCCTGAAGAAAAAATCACTGCTCGGGCTTGGGGTGGCCCTTGAATGCACAGGGCATGGCGCAGACAGGTTTACGGCCGTTTCTGCGGAATGGCATAACCTTATGGAAAATGCCGTGGTGATGGGTGATGTGGCCCCAGTTGCTCTTGGCGGTTTTCGGTTTGATGCCGCTTGCCCGGCGTCTTCCATATGGCTGGGTTTTACTGACGGTGTGCTGGTGATTCCTCAATTGACCATTTTTCAAGACGGAGCAGACAGCTGCCATATTGTTGCGGCGGACTACGTTCCACCTGGCGCGGATGCCGCTGCCCGCCTTCAAGCCATACTTTCTACCTTCAGTATGCGGGCGGATGACGAGAAGATAACTTCTCTTGAGCAGGAAGGGCATGTTTCTATTTTTGATCCCGAAGAAGCAAAAAACCAATGGCATGGTCTCGTTAATGGCGCTATGAACGCCATTTCGCAGGGTTCAGCTAGAAAGATTGTTGCCGCTCGTGCCATTCGGGCCACGTCCACAGCCCCGTTTACTGTACCGAATATTGTCAGACGGCTGCGGGCAGAGAACTCCAAGGCCGCCGTTTTCGCGTTTGGCCGCCGTGGAGCCTACTTTGTGGGAGCCACGCCAGAGATACTCATAACCGCCAGTGCCGGGTCATTTCAAACGATGGCCCTGGCCGGAAGTGCTCCCCGCAGTGAAAACTTGGAGCAGGATGCCCTATTGGGGCAGACCCTTCTGGATTCTGATAAAGATCAGGTTGAGCACGATTTTGTGGTGCAGGCCATGTTGCGAGCCTTGAAACCGTATTGCAGAAAAATTGTGGCAGACACTGCGCCATCCTTGCACAAATTGCGCAAGGTGCAGCATCTTGTCACGCATTTTTCGGGGGATATTCTTCCCCACAAGAGCCTTCTTGACGTCGTTGCGCGTCTGCACCCCACACCCGCTGTTGGCGGGGTTCCCACAGAATCCGCTTTGGCTTTTTTACGTGAGCACGAAGGCGTTGACCGGGGGTGGTACGCCGGGCCTGTTGGCTGGCTTGATGCCGACGGCAACGGAGAATTTATGGTGGCCCTGCGCTCGGGCGTGATCCACAGGCAAAGCGCTGTGCTTTTCGCTGGCTGCGGACTTGTGGCGGGCTCAGACCCGGTCAAGGAGTATCAGGAAACGCGGCTCAAGTTTTCTACAATGCTCGACGGCTTGTGCCCCGCTCGCAGCAGCGCAAAGGCTGGTGGTCAGACAACCCACTAAAGCTGCCGTGCTGCGCGTTCTGCAACGGTCGTTAACAAGTATACCCGATGCCCCCACACAAACATGCTCTTACCAGTCAGTCTCGCCGTCTGGCAGGGCGGTAGGACTGCCACACAGGAAAGCGGCTATGAATACAGGTAAAAGAATTCGCCTTTCCCGTATTATGGATGAAGACTCCACCCGGACGCTCATTGTGCCTATGGATCACGGAGTAACGTCTGGAGCCATACAGGGACTGACAGATGCACGCGAAACCATGAAGGATATGGTTGCCGGAGGTGCGGATGCGCTGGTTCTGCACAAAGGGCTTGTGCGGCTGGGGCATCCAGCAGGTGGAGGGCGCGCGGCTTTGATAATGCATCTTTCGGCCTCTACCGACCTGTCGCCCGTTTGCAACAGCAAGGCACTCGTGGGGTCGGTAGAAGAAGCTTTGCGGCTCGGGGCCGATGCTGTTTCAGTGCATGTCAATCTGGGGGATGTTGAAGAACGCCGAATGCTGGTGGATATAGGCAAGACAGCAGAATCGTGCGACAGCTGGGGCATGCCCTTGCTTGCTATGATATATGCGCGTGGCCCACATATTAAAAATGCTCATGCGCCTGAAGTGGTCGCCCACTGCGCACGCGTGGGCATGGAACTGGGAGCCGATATTGTCAAAGTGCCCTACACGGATGAAGCTGGCGCGTTTACTGATGTTGTAAAAGCGTGCGGCGTGCCTGTGGTTATTGCTGGCGGAAAGCGCATGTCTTCGGATCAAGAGTTTTTGCACATGGCGGCAGATGCAATCAGGGCAGGCGCATCTGGCTTGTCTGTGGGGCGTAACGTCTTTCAGCATCCCCGGCGTAAAGTGCTGTTGAAGGCGTTGAGGGGCATTGTACACGGCAACAAAACTGTAGAAGAAGGTTTGGCCTTACTGGCAAGACCAGAGCCGCAGATTTCTGCTGCGTGACCGAAGTGCAGATGGTCTGCACGGCTGCTTGTACCTGCCTGCGTGCGGCCATTTTATTCAGGAAAGTATGCAATATATAGCCGTGACTCCTGCCGGAGCCACGGCTATTTCAATACTGTCGCGATAGAATGCGGGAACTGGCCTGTCGCATAGCCGCGTTAAAAAGGGCAGCCTTATTTATTCAGACTGCCCGGATTGCCCCGCCATCAAGCGCGAAAATCGCACGGCTCAGGCAACTTTTGCCAGGGCCATCACATCGCCGTTAACAATCAGCTCAAGGTGTTCCGTCAGCTTGTCAGCAGGCCAATCCCACCATGCGATATTTTGTAAAATATCGATTTCCTCGTCGGAAAAGCGCATGCGGATAAGCTTGGCCGGATTGCCGCCAACAATGGAATAGGGCGGAACATCTCTTGTCACCATTGAGCATGAGGCTACGCACGCTCCGTTTCCTATGCGGATGCCCGGTCTGATGACCGAGTTGAAACCAATCCACACGTCATTTTCAATGACCGTATCACCCTTCATGGGCAGTTCAGAAATGGGAGGCGTGACCTTCTCCCACCCATTGGCAAGGATATGAAAAGGATAGGTGGAAATTCCAGTCATCTTGTGGTGCGAGCCGTTCATGATGAATTTGACTTCCCGGGCAATGCCGCAAAATTTACCGAATATGAGCTTATCTCCCATAAAGGGGTAGTGATAAAGCACAAAGCGTTCAAAATCGTCCACTCCGTCCGGCAAATGTACAATGGTATAGTCGCCCGCAATGATATTGGGATTCGTTGTGATGTTTTTCAAAAACCGCACGCTGGGCGCAGCCGCCATGGGCTTTATGGTCAAGGGTGAAGGGCCGTACATCTTTCCTCCGGTATGACATTTTGTGTTCACCGCGGCCATGAACCAAGGGTTTTTGCCTTTCAAGGAGTTTTTCCGGCAAGAGCGGTAAAACAACGACTGTTCTGTTGTGTTTTGTGTGAGGCAATGGAAGCCCCCGCCGGGCAACAGGCAACTGCAGCTTTATATCCAAGGCTATGGTTGCCTGCTTGCTGGTTGCCTCAGAGTGTGTTGGAACAGGGAGCGGTTCGCGCTCCCTGTCCCAACAGGGCGAGAGTTATTGAAACGCGTGGGGAATCACGCCGATCAGCTGGCGGGTGCTCCTACCTTCCAGCTTTGGGCTTCCTGACGGCTGTTCCACAGCCGTTGGTACAGCGGGCTGGTTTCGAGCAAAGATTCATGCCTGCCTGTGCCCTCAATGCCGCCCTTGCCGTCCAGAACAACTATCTGGTCGGCACTGGTAACCGTGGCCAGGCGATGCGCCACCAACACAACCGTTTTTGTGCGAACAAGAGCATTGATGGCTATCTGGATCTGGCTTTCATTCTCTGGGTCAACCGAGGCTGTCGCCTCATCCAGCAGCACGATCGGGGTATCTTTCAGAATAGCCCGTGCAATGGATATTCTTTGCTTTTCGCCGCCGGAAAGGGTGGCTCCGGCCTCGCCAACCTGCGTCTCATACCCTTGGGGCAGGCTGGTGATGAAATCGTGGCAGCGAGCCATGCGGGCAGCCGTGTAAACCGCTTCTGGCGAAGCCTCAGGCGAACCAAACGCAATGTTTTCAAACACTGTGCCGCGAAACAAATAGACATCCTGAAACACCATGCTGAGACTGCTGAACAGGGATTCGGCAGTAAGTCTTTGCGCGGGCACGCCGCCAAGGGAAATCTCGCCGCTGTCCACGTCCCAGAATCTGGATATAAGGCGCAGGATGGTTGTTTTGCCTGCACCTGACGGGCCGACAATGGCGGTGATTTTTCGGGCGGGAATTTTGAATGAAACATCCTGCAGCACAGGATTTTGGTCATAGGAAAAAGAGACCTTGTTGAAGTCAATGCCCACATCTTTACGCGGGGCAACCTCTGTACCTTCTTTCAGCGGTTTTTCTTTCAAAAGGGCTTCAATGCGGTCAAGGGTGACTTCGGCTGACTGGGTGACTTCATATACGCTGCCCAGAGCCTTGATGGGTTCATAAAGCCTGAGCCCAAGCACAAGAAAGGTGAGGTATGCAAACAGGCTGGTTTCGCCCCCCAGGAAAAGATACGCGCCAAAAACAAGCAGAATGATGAAGCCCAGGTCAAGCAGGGCCTGAAAAGCCAGCATAAGAGGGGTGGTGCTGAAAACCAGGGCAAGGTTGTCGCGCTTGAACCGGGCCAGTGCCGCGGCAAAAGACCGAAAGCGTTCGCCCCCCTGCTTGAAGCCTTTGACGACCTCCATCCCCTGCACATACTGGATCACACTGGAACTGATGGTCACAAGGGAATCGCTGCGTTTACGCATGCCTTTGCTCAATGCCTGCTGGCATTTCTTGAGCAGGGGAATAGCCAGCGGCACTGGCACCAGTGCCGCAACGGCCAGCCGCCAGTCCACAGAAAACAGAAAGGGAGCCAACACGATGGGCATCACCATTGCGCAGATAAACTGGGGAAAGGCCATGCGGGGCAAAAGAGTCAGCATTACCAGCTCATCAGACACAAGCGCCGTGGTATCCCCCGCATTTTTGTGGGAAAAGTAGCTCATGGGCAATGTGCGTAAATGTGCGCCGATTTTTACACGGATTTTTTCGCACAACTCGGTTCCGGCCGGGTATGCCGCTCTGGTGAACAGCCAGCAAAAAATGCCTTGGGCAATGTAGCTGAGGGCAATGCCCACGGTATAGAAACCCACGTTACTGGCTGTAAGGCTGCCAGAAAGCAGGTCATGCAGCATAAAAATCAGAATGCCGTAGGGAATGCCCATAAACAGGGTTTCAAGGGCTTTAAGCAGCGCCGCCCGGTACATCTGGGAGCGGATAGTCGGAACAATGGCCAGAATTCGTTTTATCAGGCGGATCATGCCAATGCCTCCGTGGCGGTAAGGTTCCAGTCTTTACTGGACATGTGCGCTGCCCACATTTTTTGATACAGGGGATTTGTCTCCAGCAGGTGCTCGTGCGTGCCCCTGGCGACCACGGCCCCACCGTCAAGAACCATGATTTCATCAGCAGACGTAATGGTGGAGAGTCGGTGGGCAACGACTATCAATGTCTTGTCCCGCACAAGGGCATTAAGGGCTTTTTGGATTTTTGCCTCGTTTTCGGGGTCAATAAAAGCTGTGGCTTCGTCCAGCACCAGCACCGGAGAATTTTTGAGCAGTGCCCTTGCAATGCAGATGCGCTGCTTTTCTCCCCCGGAAATGACGGAACCCTTTTCCCCGACAACATGAGCATATCCGCCCTCAAGCGACATGATGAAGTCGTGGCATTGCGCCATTTTGGCTGCGGTCTCAATTTCCTCTTTGGTTGCATCGGCCTTGCCGATCCGCAGGTTCGCCTCAATGGTGTCGTTGAAAAGAAAGATGTCTTGAAAAACAAAGGAAACATGATCCATCAGATCGTCCATGGTCATGTTGCGGATGTCTGTTCCTCCCAGGCTTATGGAACCGCTTTTTACATCCCAGAACCGGGGAATAAGCCGGGCCAACGTGCTTTTGCCCGCCCCCGACGGTCCCACCAGCGCCAGAAATTGCCCGGGATTCAGGTTAACGCTCACATTGCGCAGCACTTCCTGCTCGGCATAGGCAAAGGAAACATCCTTCAGGCCAACGCTGCTGTCTGCCGGTTTGAGGGGCTGTGTTGTCTCTGGCAAGGTGGGGTAAGACAACAGGTAGTCGATGCGTTTGCGGCCCTCGACCTGATGTTCAAGAAAAGACCCCAGGGTCATGAGCTGATGCAGGGTGGCGCCGAGGCCAAGGCCCATAAGCAAGAACAGAAGAAGCACCGAAAGCGTGATGGAACCGTTAAGGTACATCAATGCGCCCACGGGCAGGATAAGCAGCATGTTGGCATTGATGCACATGGTGAAAATTGTCATGGGCGTGGACCAGCGCTTGCACATCTCTGCCTCGTAATAGGCGCATTCCGAAACGCTGTCCGCGTATGCCTTGAATGAACTTTCCGTGCGGGTAAACGCCTTTATGACCGGCATGCCCTGAATGTACTGAACCATGGCGGCATTGGCATTTTCATTGGCGGTAAAGTACTTGCCGCGCATGTCCTTGTTTCGTGAAACGGTCAAAGCCTGTGCGACGATGCCAATAGGGAGAAGACATATGGAAAGGATGGCAAGCCGCCAGTCAACGCAGAATAAAACCCCCATGGAAAGCAGCAGGTAGAGAAAACTGCCCACAAGATCTGGCAGGTTGTGCCCTATAAAAATTTCCATCTGCTCCACGTCTTCAAGCATGACTTTTTTGATCTGCCCGCTGGCGGTCTGGTTGAAAAAGCCCAGCGGCAGCCGTGGCAGTCTTTCTGCAATGGCAATGCGCAGATCATAAAGAATATCGTATGCAGAAGCGTGAGAAAGCGTCGAGGACAGACCTGAAAAAACATACTTGAAGACAAGGCAGACGACGGCCGCGCCAATGAATGGCCAAACCATGCCGGGACTGGCGGTCTCTGCCCCGCCAACGGCCAAACGGTCAATGAGAAAATACAGGATGATAAAGGGCGCGATACCCAATAACTGGGTCAATAATGAAAAAATGCAGGCCAAGGCCATTTTGCCTTTGTGGGCCCCAACCATCTGAAAAAGGCTTCCCAAACTGCTGTTACTGGCGCGCATGCACTTGATACCTCCGTGGACGAAGTTTTGGCTCCCTGATTTGAAGAGAACCTGCCACATGGCGTGATACATGTTGCCGCGTAATCCGTAACGGAGTATGGGCAGCTTTTATCCTTAGTTTTGATCAGCCTTGAGAGTATGATTTTTCAACGTTCAAGGCATGCTTGTTACAGCGTTTAGCAACACGAATGAATTGTTTTTGGGCCATTGGGACAGGCGTTTATTCACGCAGTCACCTGGCAATTGCAAAATGAAATTGCCCTGGCCTTTGGTATAACTGAGAAAAATATGAGCAAGCTGGAGTATTGCTCTGATTAATATTGAATGTCAATTTCTTTTTCAATTTAGTTGGGCTCCAATTTGGATATGACTATTGCACCAGCAAAAGAAAGAATACTTTCAGGGTATAATACATTAGTAACATTATAAAATATTTAACATATATAGAATAAATGCAATTGATTCTTAATTTATAAAAGTAGTATTACACTATGTTATGGGGCTGTAATAACACACAGGTCTACCACAAGCCCCGGAGCCAGAGCGGCAACGCTGCACTGGTATCCTCCCGGGCACCATACGTCTTGGCTCGTCCACGTTGCTGCCGCAGCCCCTTGCTTGCGGGAATCTTCCTCCTGGCAGCAGCCATGCTCCGGCGAGCGCCAATTCTTACCTGCCGCCGAGCGGCAGGCCTCGTCGGGCGGCAACACAAGCCAGTTCGCATCGCTGGAGTCAACGCGCACCTGAAAGGTGTTCAGGGGCAAACTCAAGCCTTTTCCAAGGGCTTTGAGCACAGCCTCCTTGCGTGTCCAGCAGCGGTAAAATGCAGCAGTGCGCTCTTCAGCCGAAGAGTGGTCTATGGCTTGTGCTTCGCGCGGGTGCAGCTGCGTAGTTAGGTCGGCCAGATCCGGCAGGGGAAGTTGATTTTCCACATCTATGCCCACCGGGGCTTCGCGGCAAAATGCCGCCCAAACCATGCTGCCTGAGTGAGAAATGGAAAAATGCACACCCGAACCAGGGCTGTAGGGCTTGCCATAAGGATTCAGAAAAAATTCGTCTGTGAATTTTTTGTGGCCTGCAGCCTCAAGCATACGCCGTACAAGCGCCCGCCCGGCTATGTGGCGTACGGCATCTGCGCTATGCCTGAACCGCGCGGCCTTATCCATTTCGTTATTTGAAACGTAAGCCCGGCAAACCTTGTCCCAATGCGCTTCCTGGTCAATACGCAACCCCATGCACCGTATGGCGCCGTGTGGTATTTGAGAAAAGCGGTAGCTTGAAAAGCTTGTTTCACACGTCATCTGGTTGCCTTGCCGGGTATGTTCAGAGCTGGATAGTTATGAAAATTCCCTACACCGTTCCGCATGCACGCAGGGGAGGCAGTTGGGATTTGCCAATGCGTTACGTTTACACCGTATCTAACCGGAGAGCCGCCAGAGCAACTTTAAAACGGATCTGCGCGCTCAACGTGAATCTGTGTCAGATAACGCCGCTGTCCAGTGTTTCCGCGTGCCATGTCATTTCCGGCCCGTTCTGGGCTGCGCAAAGCTGCTGGATAAAATGGTTGCCGTCCATTCCGGAACAGAGCAGGTGTCGCCCCCCGGAAAGAAGTCTTGCAAGGATTTGGCGTGCGGTAATGGCGACGATTTCTCCAATAAGCTGCACGCTTGAACCCTGCCATGCGAGCGTTGCTTCAAGCGTTTTTGGCTCGCCTGAAGATTCGCCTTCCATACTGAGCATATAGCATGTGTGTGGTGCTGTTGCCTGACAGTCAGTCTCGGAAGCTCGCACCAGTTTTTGCACAGATGCGGCGGTTTGTTCTTCTGTTTGCCAGGATTCGTCGGACCTGATCTGAAAGAGCGTCTGCATGGTGGCCGGGGGCATAAAGACGTACAGTTTTGCGTTGTCGATGGCGTACCGTTCTGCAACATGCTGGAATTCATGATTGAAGCTTGGATAGAGCAGGAGTTTGTCGCGTGCAAAGCGCACATCCGCAAAGTGTGGACCTTCACTGCTTTTAACAATCTTTCTGTCTTTAAGGCACACCATGCCCTGGCCGTATCCGTCCTTAAGGCTGTACACAATGTCGTAAGCGGCCGTCTGCGACATGGATTCGCCACAATTGATGAAGGACATGCGCATACTGTGGACGGAATCAAACTCCTTTTCTGCCCAGTATGCGGCAAACAGGCCAGACAAACCGGGAAATATGCCTGCTGAAAGGATGAAAACCTGGTTTTTTTCGCGCAGGCCGTCGTGCATAGGCGCGAGCTTGTCAAAAACCACTTCGTCCCCGGCCAGATCTATGTAATGGCAGCCAGCCCTGCAGGCGGCCTTGCCCACGGTATCCAGGATGAGGCGGGAAGGGCCAGCGCAATTGATAAGCAGGTCACAACCTTCTGCAAAAGCCAGAACAGAATTTTCATCCAGCGCGTCCACCTGAGCGTAACACCCCCGGCCGTTCAGCCGTGCGGCAGCTTCAATGCCTTTTTTACAGTTTCGCCCGCCAAGCCGGAATGAAAAGGAAGTGTTTTTCAGCAATGATGACAGGCATGCCTGTCCTCCGGCTCCGTAACTGCCCAAAATGCCGATGACAGCACTGCTGTGGGGCGGCTGGCGGTCATTGCCGTTTGCGTAACGCGACATGATAGCTCCTTGTACCTGCTGTGCTGCAAAGGCGGGTGAGCTGAATTTCTCAGCTCGCCCGCCTTAGGGATGCTATGAAAGAAGACGGTTAAGGTGCCCAGCCAGTTTGCGTACGTGCGGTTCTTCAAGGCATGTCACATGGCTGCCCTCAACATCCGTAAAGGTCACGTTTCTGGCTCCGCTTTCACTCCACAGAGAAACCACGTCCATTGATTTTGACATCACCGGGTCGCGCTCAAGGGGGGCAAACACGGTTACAGGGCCGTCGTATTGTTCCGGCCTGTATTGGGCCACGGAAATAACGCTTGTGCGGTATATGGTGAAAATTCCGGCAAAATCGTCAAGAGTCATCCGGGTGAGGTACTGGTTGCCCGCCTTGATGGCGAGGTCATAGGCCAGACGGATGCGGTCCATTTCTTCCATTTGAGCAAGCTGTTCGTACTTGCTCAGGAAGGATTCGCTCAGGCTTCCCTGAACCTGTTTTTTCCAGTCGCCTTGCCGCAGATGCGTTTTATCCCAGTCGGAAAGCTGCGAGGCCACGCTGTTAAACTCCTCTCCGCTGATGTCGAGGCCCGTTTCTTCCAGAGGAATCATCAGTTCCTTGCAAAGCATGTAGAAAGCGAAGATGTCGTCATCTATCAGAAAAGGCGGCTTCATTGAGCTTATGAGCGCAACGTGGGCCACTTCCTGCCCAGCGGCTTCCAGTTGTCTGGCCATTTCATAGGCGATAATGCCCCCCATGCAAAATCCGCCGAGGTAATACGGGCCGTGCGGCTGCACCGCGCGTATGGCCTCAATATAGTTTGCCGCCAGGGTTTCAATGCTGGCGCCTGAAGATACATATGCGTTGATGTCATGCACCTGCAGGCCGTACAGTGGCCTGTTGCAGGCAAAATGCCTGCGCAGGTGCTTATAGACGAAAAGCCGCCCGCGCCCGTCGCTGATGATAAAGAATGGCTCCCTATCCCCCTCTTTTTTCATGGGTATCAGCGGGGTGGCGGTATGAAACTCATCGTCTTCTTCTTTATTGCCCGCCAGCATATTGCGCAGGGTTGCGGCCATGCCAGCCAGGGTAGGCTGCTCAAACAAATTGCGCAGGGTCAGTTCTTTCTGGACGGCGTTGTCGGTAAATTCCTCACGCATACGGGCCAGCAGTTTGGTCAGCAGCAGCGAATCGCCGCCTACCTCAAAGAAATTGGCGTCGGCGCTTATTTTTTCCACGCCCAACACTTCGGACCATATGGCTGCCATTTTTTCTTCAAACGGGTCTGCCGGCATCACATAGGCCTTGGGAGTTTCCACCTGCGCGCGAGCGCCCGTACCGAGAGCTTTACGGTCCACCTTGCCCGTGGGGGTCAGCGGCAACCGCTCAAGCATGCTGAACCTGCCCGGAAGCATATAGGCGGGGAGGCGCTGCTTCAGGTATTGGCGCAGTGCGGGTTCATTCAGTGTGCGTACGCTTCTGGTGTTTTGGGCCATAAGAATATGTTGTCCCAGCGCGCCGCAGGGATGTCCGGGCACGGGAAAGGCCGTCTGCTTTAAAAAGCTGCTTTGGATCAGTGTTTCTTTCCAGCGTTCTTCGGACAGGAAGGGAGAATCCTGTTCTACACGCTCGTCTTCCAGTTCGCTGAAGTCGATCAGAAACTCCATAGTGACCAGCAGCGGGTAATTGGCTCCGGTCTGCTCGAGGATGAGGACGCATCCGTTATGGTCAAGCAGGCTGTTGAGCCAGAGCATGGTCTGCTTCATGTTCGCGGCATTATGGAGCACGTTGTTGGCGATGATTACGTCAAAGCTGTTTTCTTCATATCCCTGACGCAACGGGGGCGTATTGATGTCAAAGAGGTTGTAGGTGATGAACTTGTATTCGCTGAATTTATCCTTGGCCTTTTCAAGAAAGAAGGTGGAAATGTCGGTGTAGACGTAGCTGGTGTGCGCCGGATCAGCCAGGGGCAAGGTGACGGCGGTTGAACTGCCCACGCCCGCGCCAACCTCCAGAACACGAAGCGGTTTGCCGGAATCGCGGTCTTTCACGATGGAAGCAAAAGCCGCGCTCAGAATGGAATAGTAGTACTGGCTCATGGGGTTGTACTGGTACACATCTTCCGCAACGGCCCAGTCCCCTTCGGGGAACAGCAACTGCTGGGGATTGATCTCCTGCCGGAAGAGCTGTGTCAGATGTGTGCAACTGCGCTCCATATAGGTGAGCAACTGGTGCCTGTTGCCAATACTGTGCGCCAGCGAGCGCACTTGTTCCCAAAGGGCGTCAAGAGGAGCCTGAGGCAGGGCAAACTGGCTTTGATAGAGGTTTTTATCCAGTTTTTCCAGCAGTCCTTCGCGGGAAAGCACGTTGAGCCAGCGCACCAGAAGCTTTTTGTGCACAGGCGCCACGCCCCCGCGTGTCATGATTTCTTCGGTGGTCAGGGTTTCCTTTTCTGTAAAAAGCCCGATTTCGCGCAGGGTATGGCACATGTATGCCAGGCAAAGTTCGTCCAGGCTGGCCCAGAAATCGGAAAAAGCCTGTATGTCCTTGACGCCTTCAGGCAATGCCCTGGCCGCGTGACGGCTGTTCAGCAAAAGGGAGCGCCAGGCGATTTCTCCATCCTGCGCTACAGTGTCTTTCGCTTCTGCCACAACGTCCTTGCTGGCATCTTCAGCCGGAACAATGTGGGCGTGCAGGCAACGGCTGCCTTGCGTACTGTCTTGGTCAACCGTGAGAATGGCTTCCTTGACGCCCTCAAGCATTTTTAGCGTTGTTTCAATTTCTCCCAGTTCAATGCGAAAACCGCCAATTTTTACCTGATGATCTTTGCGGCCAAGAAATTCCAGTACTCCTCCGGGAAGGTGTCTGGCCATATCTCCGGTATGGTACAGGCGCTCGCCGCTTACCGGGTGGCAGATGAAGCTTTCATTGGTTCTTGCTTCATCTTTCCAGTAGCCCAGAGCAAGCCCGGTGCCGCCAATATACAGGTCGCCAGGGACAAAATCCGGGCAGGGTTCCATAGCGCTGTTGAAAACGTAGAGTTTCTGGTTTTTCAACGGATAGCCGTAAGGAATGCTTTTCCATTCCGCCTTTACCTCGTCGACGGGGTAGGCCACAGACCATATGGAGGCTTCCGTCGCCCCTCCAAGGCTGACCATTCGGGTATGGGGAGCCACTGAGCGCAGATCTTCAGGCAGTTCCAGCGGAATCCAGTCGCCGCTGAGCATGGCCAGACGCAGGGCAGAGAGGTCGCCCTTGATGCTTTTGCATTCTCCCAACAGCATTTGCAGCAAGGCGGGAACCGTATTCCAGCAGGTGATTGCGTGCCGTTCCATCAGCTGCAGCCAGTGCCCGGGCTCTCTGGTTTTGTCCGCATCGGGAATGACAAGAGTTCCACCTGCGCCAAGGATGCCAAAAATGTCGTAAACCGAAAGGTCAAAGCTGAGGGAAGAGAGGCCAAGAATTGAGTCCGCTTCCGTGACGCCGAAGCGCTCATTGATGTCCAGAATAGTGTTCACTGCTCCGCGGTGGTCTATGGTCACTCCCTTGGGAGTTCCTGTGGAGCCGGAAGTAAAGATGACATAGGCCAGAGTGCCGGATGACTGCTTGAAAGAGGGTGGAACAAGCGAAGACAGCGCGTCTGACTGGGCAAGGCCGCCGGGTCCGCCCATATCCGGCTTGGCGATGTCATCAAAAATATCAAAAGCGTCAGGTACAAGGGGAGTTACACCTTCCGGCCATGCGAAGGTTTGCGCCTCGCTGGTCTCGCATATGGCCAGCGACACGCCGCCCTCCAGCAGCAGCTCCTGCCGCCGTAATTCGGGAAGGGCCGGGTCCACGGGCATGTAAGCAGCCCCGGCGTATGCCGTTCCCAGAACCGCGGCTACCTGTTTCCATCCCTTTTCCAGCATAACGGCCACAAGAGTGTTTTCTTCCACTCCCTTGCCTCGCAGTTCGTGGGCAAGGCGCAGGGCTTTATGGCGCAGTTCGGCGTAGGTGACGGTCAGGCCGCTTGTAATGACAGCGGCCTTGTTGGGAAGCCGTCCGGCAGAGTGTTCAAAGAGCTGGTGCAGAAGCAGGTCGGGCAGGGGGGAGGAGGTGTCGTTGAATGTGATACGCTCCAGAGCCTGCGGCTCGGGCAGCAGCCTTCTTTCCGTGTCCAGCCATGCCGCGTCGCTTTGCGCCAGACGCAGCAAAAGCGTTTCAAAGGCCGTGAACATATCGTCAAGCAAACCCAGCGGAAACAGCTCTTCTATGGCATCCCAGTTGCAAACCAGCATGCCATCTTGCTCGAATACCTGGTTATCAAGCCAGACCTGAGGCGTCTGGGTGATGTAGTACAGCACTTCGCCAAAGCTGCTCAGGCCAAATTCGTTACCGTTATCGGTAGGGGTGATGCCGATGGTGCTGGTAAAAACCACAGGCAGTTGCGCAGAGGCCCCGGCCTGGCGGATCTTTCCCATTTCCCGGATGGTTTTAACTCCGCTGAAATAGCGGTGGTCCAGATCATCCCACAGGCGGGCCTGGGTGTTTTTTGCCCGTTCGGCAAAGCTGGCGCGCGCCCTGTTGTCAACTTCAAGCAAATTGAGGGCGGTAAATTCCCCTATAACCTCCATTATTTGCGGGTGCAGGGGAAGACGGTTGAAGATGGTCATGTTGAGGGTAAAGTGCTGCTCTGCGCTCCAGGCGGCCAGAATGTCGGCATATACGCTGAGAACCACGCTGGTGGGCGACAGCCCCAGCTCTGCTGCCTTTTGTTTGATCTTTACCCAGTGGGGCTTGGACAGGCAGAATCGGCGATGTGAAAATTCGGGGCTGGTAATGCCCGCAGGATTTTTGGCAAGGGGCAGTTGCGGGGCATCGGGCAATACGGGAATGCGCGTTTCCCAGTAGTTTTTTGACTTCTGGTACTCTGCCGACTGCTCAAGAGATTGCTCTGACAGCACATAGTCTCTGAAAGACAGATCAAGCTCCGGCAGCAGGTCGCCCCGGCCTTCATAATAGGTATGGAAATCGCGGAAAAGAAGTTGCAGGCTGTAGCCGTCGGCAATGAGCTGGTCAAAGCCCATATGCAGGATGCCAACGCCGCCGGGCAGCAGGGAAACCCTGAGTTCAAACAGCGGCCATACATCCGGGGCAAAAATATGGTGCGACATCCCGGCGCGGATCTCTTGCAGCCGTGATTCCTGATCTTCGGGCGAAACTTCCCGCAAATCCAGAACATGTATGCTGTAGGGCGGCACATTATCCAGAACTTTTTGCATGTTGCCGGGCAACATGACAGCCCGCAGCATGGCGTGCCGTGTAATGGTTGCCTGCCAGGCCTCATGCAACCTGTCCAGATTCAGGTCTGTTTTACGCAGTTCAATATAGGCATGGCAGGCGATATTGCCTATTTCGAAAGCTTCATCCCGGCCCACAAGATACGCAGCCTGCATGTCATTCAAGGGAAATGGATCATGCGCTTGCTGTGGACTTGGGTGAATGACGAGTTCTGCTCCTCCGCCTTCTTTTTCTGCCCTGAGCAGAGCAAGGATTTCTGTTTTAACGGCGGAGATCTGGCGCAGCAGATCTTTATCCATAACGCCTTTGGGGGCGGTGTACCGCACAGCTCCGCCTTCTTCCCAGAGGCGCACTCCCTGCTTTTCAATGTGTCCCAGAAGCTGTTGCGCAGTCATATGACGCCTTCCTCCATGTCCTCGTGATGATTTGCCGCATCCACCATCGCCGCGAGTTCTGCTATCGTGGGGGCATCAAAAAAACTTCTCAGTTGCAGTTCCGTATTGCAGCGGCGTCTGAGAAGGGTCAGAATTTGTATGGCGATCAATGAGTTGCCGCCAATTTCGAAAAAATTGTCGTCCCTGCCAATGCCGGTTTTGCCCATAACCTCCATCCAGATTTCGGCAATGGCGCGTTCCAGATCGGTCTGCGGCGGTGCATTGTTCTGCCTGTCGGCCTGTTGTTCCGGCATGGGCAGGGAGCGTCTGTTGATTTTGCCATTGGGCAGAAGCGGCATGGAATCAAGCCGCACATAGATTCCTGGAACCATATAGTGCGGCAGTTTTTTTCGCAGAAAGGCACGAAGCGCCTTGTCGTCCAGATCTCTGTTTTTCTCCGTCAGGTAATGGCAGATAAGCTGCTTTGTGTTTCTGCCTTTTTCGATGCAGGAAACAACGGCAAAGGTTACGCCGGGATACTGTGTGAGAGCGGATTCAATTTCGCCAAGTTCCACACGGTGTCCCCCGATCTTGACCTGAAAATCCTTGCGGCCCAGGAACTCCATATTCCCGTCAGGGAGCCAGCGCCCAATATCGCCGGTGCGGTACAGAATTTCGCCAGTTTCAGGGTGCGGAAAGAAGCTGAAAGCCGTTTTTCCCGGGTCATTCCAGTAGCCTCTGGCCAGGCCCTTGCCTGCAATAAAGAGCTGACCGGGCACATTGTCCGGGCATTCCTGCAATGCCTCGTTAAGAATATGGGTTCTTCCGGGTTTCCCGTGGGTAGCTGATCTGCTAATGTCCTTCGGGGAGGACACCAATGAAGGACACGGACCTGTATTCCCGGATTCTTGGGCTGACCGAGCCCTGGTTTGTTGAGGCTGTTG
>JAEWKM010000015.1:0-77521 GCA_023386035.1 Pseudomonadota bacterium | reverse complement strand
AAAGTGTATTATGGTGACTCATGTCCAAAATCTCCTTGTGTGGCAAAGTTTTTCGCAAACTCTTTATACCACATCGCACTGAGATTTTGGACTTTTTTCTTAACCCTTAGCCGGACAGCAATGAACTTTACATATGGATGCAAGACGCCGTGTATCTGTGAAACTTGACAGATACTATTTTTACGTTATTTTTAAAGTGTGACCCTGTCACGCAATCTGCCTTAGAGATTGCTCACCCTTCCCGATTTTGGCCCTCTCACGGGCCGGCAAATTGTTTCAAAAGTTTGCCTTTTCCAATTTTTCTTCAATATCTTTGATTGATCTGGTTGTCCTGCGACGCTGCTACCGCCGTTCTGCTTTGGCGAAAGGCATGCTGTACTAGTTGGGCACCGGGGCAGAGCCAGCCTCATGGGCCGCAGTCTCCATACTTGCCAGAAGCTCTGTCCAAATACATTTTGGGAGTTTATTATGGCTGATCTCGTTCTTACCCGTCCTCAGGGCGGGCAGCATACTGTGCTTGGCAACATTGCGGAAGATCGCATTGTTCTTGACTTTCCTGCTACTGACGCAACCCTTGCCCGCGATGGAAACGCGCTGACGTTTACGTTTGAAGGCGGCGCAAAAATCAGTCTTGACGGTTTTTATTCCGAGTATACCAGTGAGAATACCCCTGATTTTCTCGTGGAAGGGCAGGCGGTTTCGGGCAAGGATTTTTTTAGCGCACTGGGGCAGGATGACCTTATGCCCGCTGCCGGGCCCACTTCGGCCGAGCGCAGTTCTCATTATGCGGAACATGCAGACTCCAGCCTTGATGCGGGCATCGACCATCTTGGCGGGTTGGATTGGGGCATGCAGACCGCAGGCGTTGCTGCCGACACTCTGGCGGCGGATGGGCTGCTTGCGCGTGATGGAAGCGGGCCGGATGGCAATGATGGGCTCACCCCGACACCCCCGACACCTCCAGCACCCTCTGGCTATCATACCCGTCTCGTGGTGGGCTCTGATGCCAGCCAGCCCATGGTATTTCAGGCCATTGACGAAAATGGCAATCTGGTCACAGACCCCAGCCAGTTGAGTCTGGCTTTTGCTGGCGGCTCATCGGCATACTTTACTGCCCCGGTTGTTGATCCTGTCACCGGGCTCATCACAATTTCGCTTACGGCGGCGGGGCAGGCGGCTCTGGCGGCGGGCAACAAGTTTGATTCCGTGCTTGAAGTGACCGTAGGCGGAAAAACCTACAATATGGATCTGCTCGGCAACGACAGTTCTTCGTACGACTATGTGCAGCGTGAAGGCGAAACTGACCTTGGCGGGCCGCTGAAGGGCGAATGGTACTCCTCGCACGGCAAGGTAGTTGATGAAGAAAGCATCAAGCTGGGCGGCGACAGTTATAACAATGCTCTTGTGGAGCATAGCAAAACATCTGGCAATGCGTATGGCACGCGCAATACCGATATTAATTTTGCTCATGACACCGAGGGCAAGATTGATATTTCAGCCAAGGCCGAGAACGGCAATGCCTATGGCAATTATGCGCATGCTTTCAAGCACGACGTAACTTCCACCATTGACGCCGGCACAAAGGGCGACGTTAACCTGAGCGCCACCTCGGACACGGGTACGGCCATGGCTATGGTCACCGGAAGTGGCCAGGACGACAACGGCAATTTTTATGAAGCGACAGCCAACGTGCGCGGGCGCGACATAAACTTTACCGCCGAAGGCAATGAAATGACGGCGGTGGGCATATGGGGAGCTGGCAAGTCCACCGTGAATGTGGAAGCTGAAGGCGACGTTAATTTTTCCAGCACGTCTACGGGCGGCAGCATCAATTATATGTCTTCGGCGGTTTACGTCAAAGATCAGGCCACTGTGAATATCAGCGGGCAGAATGTCAGCGGTGACGCCAAGGCCTACGCAGGCAGCGGTGCAGACGGATCTGTCATGAGCAACGTATTCCGCACCACAGCAGGCACAACCCTGAATATTGAAACTGCCGATGACGGCAAGTTCAGTGCTGCAGCATATCAGGAAACCTCACCCTACAGCAGCCCCTATTCAGGGGTTGCCTGGAGCGGCGGCAGGCCAGCGGGCTTTACCTCTATGGGGCTTACGGCTTCAGGCAACCTGAATCAGGCGGGTCAGGGCGGCAAGTCGTATATCAATATTGATGCGGGCGATGTGGACATTTCCGCCACTGTGGACGCCGCTTCGTCCAAGGGTACGGCCACGGGCATCTATGCGGGGTACGGCGGCAACGTCAATATCAACACGTCCGATGGCGACAACGAACTGAACATCACAGGCAGCGCGCCCAGTTGGGGTACGAGTATCTTTTCAACCAACTATGGCGTGACCAATATCAACACCGGAGACGGTGACGACGTCATCAACCTCAATGCTTCCGCCCACAATGGCGCAGCGGCCATTGGCCTTGCAGCGCAGGCTGGCGGGCAAACCATCATTAACGGCGGCAGCGGCGATGACACGCTGAACATAAATGCCATCTTTACAGGCACGCAGACGCTTTCTACAGACTATATGGATACCCATGGAGGAGCCTTCGGCATGAATGCTGCATGGGGCACTGCCGTCAACAAGATCAGCAATGTCAATAATGTAAATATCACTGCTGATGCCAGCGGCAGCGCCGATGGCTGGGCCTACGGCATGTATACCCGTGACGGATGGGGAACCTCTACCCAGAATATTATTGAAAATACAGACAGCGCCATCACGGTGGTTATTACGGCCAAGGCCGGAACCGCTGGGCAGGCCTATGCCATGTATGGCAATGCGGGCGGCATCAATCTTATCCAGGGCGGTAGCAAGGCTGGGGATGTGCAGGGTGACAGCATCACCCTCAACGGAGATCTCGGCGGCTACATCAACACGGTTAATACCGGCAGCGGCAACGACAACATCGAAATCAACGGCAACCTGCGCGGCGGAACAAATACCTTCAACATGGGCGATGGCAACGACATCTTCACGTTGAACGGCAATATCGCTGGCGGTACAAACAAGATCATAATGGGTGCTGGCGATGGGCGTGTGAATATCCACGGAAATATTACCGGAGGCAACAGCAGCATCAATCTTGGCGATGGCGACGATGTGGTGACGGTTGACGGCAATGTGCATGGCAACCTCAGCATCACTGGCGGCGACGGCTATGATTTGCTTGTACTCAAGGCTGATTCCTACGCTGACTTTATTGCCAAGTACGACACATGGCTGCAAAACAATCTGAGCAGCATTGACGTTGAAGAAATTCACGTGAACATCAACGGCTTGAGCCCCGCCGATGCGGCAGACCTGCACGCCTACCTGAACAGCGGGCATTTCAGCGACTATGTGGTCAACTATTCTGACAGCACAGTGCCCTTCATGACTTCGATGAGCGAGGATATGCCCGACGGCTACCGCGAGGCCGGGCTTACTGGTCAAAATGAACACGATAGCGGCGACGGCGGCGGCGATGCTTCAAATTTCAGCAATGATATGCACGCCGACAATGTGGATGATGATGTGAACGCGCTGGTTGTGCAGCAGCAGATAGCTTCTGAATCCGGTGGATAGCCGAAGATTCTCGCTTGGCATAAATATGGCCGCCGTCCGGGTTTCACCTGGGCGGCGGTTTTTCGTATGCCTTGAGCGCCAATATGGGCCATGACCAGCTGGGGCCATTGACGTTGGGTGTTGTATAGTGCAGATACGCATGCCGTCGAAAACATAATTCACGGCAAAGATCACGCTGCTACGCGGCGGTAGGCTGCGCTGCGCCGCCGGAGCTCATATGCTTGGCCCAGGTGCATGCACGGCGCTTGTCCAGTCGCTTGCCAAAGCGATTCACGGTCATTCACCGCCGGGGCGTTCAGGTGCTTGCCCAAGCGCTTGTACTGGCGTATGCACGGCGCTTGCCCGCAGAGAGACGGCGTGAGACTATAGTACAGCACTGTTTATCGATTGGGCGAATTTTTCGTTGGAGGCGCAATGTCCACAGGCACTATGTTGACGCCAGGGCTGTTCTGGGCCGGATATATTTGTCTGGCTGGCGGCGCTTTTGCCCTGTGGCTGCCTGTGCTCGGGCTGTTGCCGCTGCCAGTGCTGATAGTTGCTCTCATACTGCGCCATATGGCCGCAGCGCGTCAGGATGCTGTTTCAGAAAGCCATGCCCAATGGCAGTTGCACACATTCTGGCTGCTTTTTTTTCTGCTGGTAGCGCTCGTGGGGCTGTTTGCAGCTATGGGCATCGTGTACAGCGAAGTGGCGGTTCTGGACCTTGTTGAGGGAATAGGCGCGGCATACAGCGCCAATCAGATAGATTTGAGCGTGGTTTTAGAGCGCTTTTGGGCAATAGGCGAAATTCGGTATTTCACCTGCGCGGGCTTGCTGTGGCTGGTGCTGGCACTGGTATGGCCGCTCAAGCGTGTTTTGCAGGGGGCATGGGCTGTGTTTGCTGGCTGCCCTCCCGCCGGGCTCGGGCGCGGTGTACGATGGCTGGCCCTTGCGGCGGCAGTGGCCATACAGGGCGGGCTGATGGCGCTTGTGGTGGTGATATAATCCCGCAGGGCAGTTGGGGCAGGGTACGTTTGATAAGGCGAAAAATGCCAGGGCATTTTACCTTTGAAAAAAGCTAGATGCTGCACGCTGCGCAGAGACACGGCGTGGGTTCAGCCGAAATCGCACCTTTCGGCTGAACGGCAACGTTGAAATGTAATGCATTTTGAAATGCATCTGCGCTAGTTCGCGGAAGCCTCACGGTGGGCATCTTCCTTGACCTGCCGCATGTAGTTGTACACGGTATAGATGGACACCCGCATGGCCTTGGCCAGGTACTGCACCATCCCCTTGATGAGAAAGGCCCCTTCTTCATCCATTATCCGCACAAAATTCAGTTTTTCTTCTCTCGACATGGTGGCGGGGTGTTTGCCCGCCCGGCGAATGGCCGTCTCAATGATGGCATCGCTTGTTTCGCCCAAACAGGAGGGAAAGGCTTCGCTCATTTCCTTGCCAGGGGCGTTTTCAAAGCGCAGCAGGGCGTGCAGAACACCCTGAAAGCGCTCCAGATCCGTCAGGTCAAAATGTATGCACACGGCTCCGATGACTTCGCTTTCGCTGGTGCGCAAAAAGCTTATGGACGATTTGAGCGTCTGCCCCGAAGGGGTTGTGGCGGAATAAGCTATAATGTCCTGCACCTTGTCGCCGCCCTGACGCCACGCCTTGGTAACCATGTTGGTGGCAGGAGCGCCCACATTACGCCCGGTAAGGGAGCCTTCGATATGGATGATGGAATGCTCAAGGTCGCTGAAGTCGTGTACCGCCACTTCGCAAAAAGGCCCCAGTGTGCGCGCCACCATGCCCGCCATGCGCTTGGCATTGGCAAAAATGGCCTGCGCTTCCGCCACGCGGCAGTTGATTTTTTCAGTATCCAGAGAATGAACGCGCGCGCCTCTGGCTGTGCGACGGGGGGCGGCTGCGGGCCGCGGTGGAGATATCTTGCGACTTTGCTTGGGCATGCGGGCCTCCCCTGTGGATAACGTCGATAGATCGTGCCCGACTGCC
Organism: Pseudomonadota bacterium; assembly: GCA_023386035.1. GTDB lineage: Bacteria > Desulfobacterota > Desulfovibrionia > Desulfovibrionales > Desulfovibrionaceae > Desulfovibrio. Next base: position 71,953 of record JAEWKM010000015.1, on the reverse strand, counting down.
GACGCTTTATATTGAAATTTTACATATGCTACATGAAAAAAACGGCATTGTGTACCCCCCGGCTTCACAACAAAACAATAAAAAATCGGAAGTCTGCATCACGCAGCAAGAGAGGACGGGTGTATCACGCCTTGGGCAGGCGGCAGGCTGGGGCGGGGCACTGCGCAAGCAAAAATCTTTGAGGATGTCCTGTATTGCTCTGTGGGCAAAGCAGAAGGGCCGGAGCATTTGCTCCGGCCCTTCCCAGATTTGATGACAACCCCTGCTGTTTTACACCGCTATGGCCAGCAGGGCCGCCGTGCGGAAGTGCACGAAAATCAGTAGGCTAACAGCGGCAAGGCCACGGACTGCTCCTGATTTTGGCAGTAGGACGTATCTTACACGCACTACCTGCTTTTCACGGCGTAATCCTTACGGCTTTTTGGGTTCCTTGGTCAGGTCGTCAGTGCTTTCTTTGGCGTGGCGTACCAAGATGGCGGCTGTACCCGGCATTTCGCCCAGGCCTTTCAGGTGGGCGTCAACCTTGATGCCCGCAGTTTTGAGCTGGCTGGCCCAGGAGTCGTCTTCATCGCCAGCCAGGTCGTTGCGGGCGTGGTCGCCGGCCACCAACATCAGGGGCGCGAGTACAACCTTCTTGATTTTGGCGGCCTTCAGCGTTTTGAGCAGGTCTTCAAAGTTGCGCGCGCCTTCCACAGTGGCCATATGGATATTTTTGTCAGTGGACTTGAAGACAGCGTACACGCCTTCAAATGCCAGGTCTGCGCGGCCGTGGCTCTGGCCGTGACCCATGAGGATGAGGGCGGTATTTTTGCCGCGCGAACTCTTGGTGTCGGCCAGGATTGCTGCTGCCAGTTCCTGCGCGTCAACCATAGATTCCAGCAGGGGGCGCCCCAGAAATACTGCGTCAAAGCGGCCGGGGTTCTTGCTTACGTCAAGCAGCACAGCCCGCTCCAGAGCGGTAAACTCTTCACCGGCCAGGACGTGCAGCGACTGCACGCGCACAACCTTTACGCCGTCTTTGGCCAACTGGGCCAAGCCGTCGCTGATGCCGCCCACAGGCTGGCCCTGTGCGGCCAGTTTTTTACGGATGATCTGTGAAGTGTAGGCCCAGACCACAGGCGCGCCGGGGAAGGCTTTTTTGAATTCCGCATCCACGGCTTCAAAAGAGGGTTTGGCTTCGGGAACGCTGGTGCCGAAGGCTACCAGCAAAATGCCTTCCTTGGGTGCGGCTTCATCGGCAGCGTGGCTTGTGCCGGTAAGGCTGAGCGCCGCGAGCAGCAGCAGGGCAAAGAGTAGTGGGCGAAGCCCGAAATGTGACAGGGTGCGTGGCATGGCAACCTCCTCAATATCGCGTTGAAAGGTTCGCAAAAGGGCTCTGGCCCCGGCGGATGTTCGGACTTGAGGGTTGTGGGGCTGTGTGCCCGCGCCTTGGTTTCGCCTTCACCGCTTGCGCGATTGGCTGTCAAACGCCGCTCACCTTGAGCAGGCGAAAAGAAACCTTGTCCCCTCTTACCGCAGCGCGACTGTTTTCGATTTGCACGAAATTCCCCGCCAAAAGAGTACAGGACAACAGGGCGCGCCAAATGTCAAGGAGGGCAGGCGGTTGCACTGCGTGTTGTCCCCAAGTCGTGCTGGGTCGCCGCTTTGTGGCTTCCTTGGCCGATCTGAGCGTATTTTTCCTTGTTCTTCCGCCAAATTTCTGCTACATATGCGACCTCTCTTTGAAAAAGGGAAATCATGTTTGGAGGCTGGACATATGGCAGGCTTGGAAACCGGGCACGAAACCGAAATGAATTTCGAGAGTGCTCTCGAAAACTACCTCACTTCCGATTTTGGCGACCTTGAAGAAGGCTCTATCACCAAGGGCGAAATCGTTCGCGTGGACGAAGACAATGTATTGGTGGACGTGAACTTCAAGTCCGAGGGTCAGATTCCCGCGGCTGAATTCCGCGATCCCGCTGGTAACATGGTCGTTGCCGTGGGCGACAAGGTGGACGTGTACGTTGTTCGCAAGAACGAAAACGACGGCACCATTACCCTTTCTTTTGAAAAGGCCAAACGCATGCAGGTCTTCGATCAGCTCGAAGATGTGCAGGAAAACAACAGGGTCATCACCGGCCACATCGTACGTCGCATCAAGGGCGGCTACACTGTGGACATCGGCGGAGTCGAGGCATTTTTGCCCGGTTCTCATGTGGATCTGCGCCCCGTGCCGGACATGGACGCCCTGGTCAACCAGGAGTTCGAATTCCGCGTGCTCAAGATCAACCGCCGCCGCAGCAATGTTATTGTTTCGCGCCGCGTGCTGCTTGAAGAAGAACGCGATTCCAAGCGCCAGGATCTGCTGCGCACCCTCGAAGAAAACCAGACTGTGCAGGGCAAGGCCAAGAACATCACCGAATACGGCGTGTTCGTGGACCTGGGCGGCCTCGACGGCCTGCTGCACATCACCGACATGAGCTGGAAGCGCATTCGCCATCCCAAGGAAATGATCACCATCGGTCAGGAACTGACCTTGAAGGTGCTTTCCTTTGACCGCGACAACAACAAGGTCTCCCTGGGCCTCAAGCAGCTCGTGCCCGATCCGTGGCAGGACATCTCTGCCCGCTTCCCCGAAGGCGCCAAGTGCTCCGGCAAAGTCACCAACCTGGTTGACTACGGCGCATTTGTTGAGCTGGAAGCCGGCGTTGAAGGTCTTGTGCACATTTCTGAAATGTCCTGGACCCGCAAGCTGCGTCATCCTTCCCAGATGGTTCACACCGGCGACGAAGTCGAAGTGGTCATCTTGGGCGTGGACGGCGACAAGAAGCGCATCAGCCTCGGCATGAAGCAGGTGCGTCCCAATCCTTGGGAACTCGTGGCTGAACGTTATCCTGAAGGCACCGTGCTTGAAGGCGTTATCAAGAACATCACCGAATTCGGCATGTTCATCGGTATCGAAGACGGCATCGACGGCCTCATTCATGTGTCCGATATTTCCTGGACCAAGAAGGTGCGCCATCCCAACGAAATGTACAAGGTCGGCGATACCGTGCAGGCCAAGGTGCTGACCGTTGATCAGGAAAGCGAAAAGTTCACCCTCGGCGTCAAGCAGCTGGTGGACGATCCCTGGGGCCATGTGCCCACCACCTACCCCGTGGGTTGCACCATCAAGGGCATCGTGACCAACATCACCGACTTCGGCCTCTTTGTTGAAGTGGAAGAAGGCATTGAAGGCCTGGTGCATGTTTCCGAGCTGTCTGGCAAAAAGGTCAAGACCCCGGCTGAAATCTACAAAGAAGGCCAGGAAATCCAGGCCAAGGTCATCCACGTCAGCGCTGAAGAACGCCGCCTTGGTCTGTCCATCAAGCAGATTCAGGAAGTGGAAGAACGCCGCAAGCCCAAGGAATTCCATTCCGGGCCGCAGGAATCGGGCCAGAGCCTGGGCGATCTGCTCAAGCAGAAGTTCGAAGAAAGCGAAAACGGCTAGTCCGTTTTTAGAAAAAGATATGAAGGGCGCTTCCACTGGAAGCGCCCTTTTTGTATCATTCGGTTACCGGAATATCTGGCGAGCGTCGTTGTTGTGGTGTATTATGCTCGACTACATGCACATTCTTTCTTGCCTTTTGTGTTGCTGTTCTGTCTTTACACCTTTCGTACAAAATGCCCTTACTGAAAATGCCAGCAGGCCGGATGATACTTTATGAATAATTTAAATATATTCAATTTGGACATGGTGCTGGACATGCTACCCAACGCCATATTTCTTAAAGATGAAAATTTGAACTTTGTTTTCGTCAACAAGGCCTATGAAATAATGTTCGGGGTGGACAGGAATAATATTCTGGGCAAATCCGTGCTGGAAATGGCTCATCTGCCCGAAGAAGAGCGGGAAATGTATCAGGCCGACGATATGGCCACCCTGGATAAGCAGGAGTTCAACCACCATATTTTCAGCTACAGGTTCGCGGACGGCAAGATGCACACCTGCCTGCACTGGAGCGGCGGCTTCACAGATGAGAACAATGTACGCGGGTATCTGGGCGTAATTGTAGATATTACAGAGCAAAGCCGCACCATCGGCATACTGCGCAGCCAGTTGAATTCAATGGTTACCAAGGTCAAGTTGGCAGATGAAAGCAGCCTGACGGATTCCCTTACCCAGTTGCAGACCAGAAAATACCTGGATCTTGTGCTGGACAAATACGCCAAGGTGGAAAAAAGGCCTTTCTGCTGTATTATGCTGGGTGTGGATCGGTTCAAGGATATTAACGACACGTTCGGGCATCTGGCAGGCGACAGTGTCCTCAAGGATGTGGGCGCGGCGATCCGCCAGTGTGCGCGCAGTAATGACATTATTTGCCGCTATGGCGGCGACGAATTTGTGGTTTTATTGCCAAACTGCACGTTTAAAAAAGCCGTGTCTGCGGCAGAAAGAATACGCAGTGCCGTGACCGAGAGGGTTGCCAGACCAGACGGAAAGCCTGTGAGCGTGAGCCTGGGTTGCAGTGAACATGACGGGCACGGTGACGGCCTGCGTACGTTGCACGAGGCGGACAAGGCTTTGTATGCGGCCAAACAGGCCGGGCGTAACCATGTATGCGTGGCGCCAGTGTAGGTAATGAACAACACGCAACACGGATGGAGCAGCAAACCTTATACAATTATAATCAGCTCCAGTTCATGCCTGATTTAGTGATGCGGCCCGCCAGGTATCTCTACTTGCCTCGCCCCTTCCCGATCAAAGCCAGTCCGCTCTACTGACATTGCGCGGCGCGCTGCACCCTCGTGCGCGGATAAGGCCATGAGAGTCTGCGTTTTCTCCTGCGCCTTGTCCCCTCCAAAGCATCTCGACCTGCTAGAGCCTCTTTTTTTCGATCACAACCAGACCGTTGTTGGCATTGTGCGTCGCGCTGCATTCTTGTGCACGGATAAGTGCGTGGTCAAAATCGCCGTGTGCATCGCCTGTCAGGAACTGCATTCTTGTGCGCAAGCCCTTCAATGTCAGCATATTCCTTTCTTGCCTGATTTTTCTGCACATCATCAAGCCGCCAAATTATCTTTGCTTGCCCCTATTTTTTCTGTTCGAAGCCAGTTTGCCGTTGGCATTGCGCGGCGCGCAGGGAGATCGCCGAGCGCTGCGAGGAAGCTCCCGAAGCTAAAGCCGCGCAGCCCTCGCAAACGCAAAGTATTTGCAAGTCTCAGGGGGTAGTCCGGGGGAGTGCAGAGGGGGCCTCGGAGGGGCGCAGCCCCTAACAGGCCCCTTCTGCCGCGCGCCGCGCAGGCGGCCCAAATGAAAGAATCGGAGCGCCCGGTAATACAGCGATTGTTTTATATTAGATGACGGACTGTGATCGTTATGCCCAATCAACCTATGGTCAAATAAAAGTCGCCCGGCGCTAATCCACACCAGGCGACTCTTTATATGCCGTTTTGTCTTTATCTGCCGCAGATGCGGCCTCCCTATTCCCTATTCGGGAAACAGGATCTTTTTCAGGAATGTGTCTATCTTGTCATCATTGCCCGTGACGGAATCATAGGCAGTCTGGAGCGAAGCGGGCCATTCCTTGTCGCTGGCGTCGCTCATGAACATCATAAGATAGTCATTGTCGCCCACCACATCCACATTCATAAGAACGCGGTTATTGGTGACAGTGAAGGTCCATCCGCCGTCTTCAGAAGGCTCGGGCGGGGTGCCTTTCAGTTGTTGTGAAAGCTTGGCCGCAAAATCCTTGTCAGAAAGATTTTTGGCTTCGCTCTTGGTGAAGAGGGCAATGGAAAAGAAGGCGTCTTTCGAGGCCGTCACGGTGACGGTGCCGTCTTTTTCCTGAACTTTGCAGTCGGCGGGTACATCTATGCTGAAATGGGCGAACTTCATTTCCTTGGCCTGCGCGGGCAGGGTCAGGGCCAGAAGAACCAGACAGCAAACGGGCAGCATGAGAAACTTTTTCAGCATTTCGTCCTCCTGTATTACGGGCGTTGCTGGGCAAGCTTTGTCATGCTGTTTCGGATTTGTCCATAAAAAAATATAACAATAAAAACTCAGTTAATTCAGAGTATTGTTTCTATCGAGAAGTGAGAATTCTGTGCAGCAGGGGAGCCAGCTCAGGTGTTTTGCTTTTAATTGAATTGAAGGCCCTTGTGATGTCTTCGGGCCATTCTGCCCTGTCCACATCGGTGAAAAGTTCAATCACATGCTTGTCGTCGGCCATGACAAGCACGTCAAAGGGCACCACCGCAATTTTAACCAAAAAGCCCCAGCCGTCTTCGCCCATCTTGCTGATGGGGCCGCCTTTGAGGCTCTGAGACAGCTTCTGGGCGTATTCTTCCAAAGAGATATTTTTGTCACGGTCAACAATGTTGAGGGTGAAAAAATGGTCCTCTTCGTCAACCACAAAGAGCGCGCCGTCACGGGTCATAAAGTTGCAGGAATCAGGAATGTCGGCGGTCACAAGGGGCAGGTCGTAAGTCTTGGCGGAGGCGTGAACCGCAAAAACCGGCAGACTCAGGGCCAGCAGCAGAAAAATGAAAAAACGCTTGTAGAGCATTGGATGTTCTCCGGGGGCAAGAGCCCGAGGGGTTGTGAAAGGCCTGTTACCAGAATTCTTTATATGGCAGGAGGGCGACCGTGTGGTGGCCAGCCCTGCGCGAATTTCTGTAATCCGCGCAGGGCTGACCGATGCAATATATCCGGACTAGAGCAAAGTAATTTTGAGAATTCATATTCTCAAAGTTTAAGACACGCTCGTTACGACGTTTAACCGCGCATCCCGTAAACCCTTGCGGGGCGACGGTAGAGGCTGCGCTCACGCAGCCCCTGAGCATTTCAAAGCGAAAGTACTCTAAAACTGGTACAAAAAGGCCGGAGTACGCGGGTCAGCCTGCCCGCCAGCGGAAGACATTCCCACAAGGGCGGCGAGACCGTTAATGGCGTCCGCATCCAGGCCAAGCATGGCCGTGAGGCCGCGCCCCAGCCAGTTGCCTTCTTTGGGGCGGGTCAACAGCTTGCGGTCAACGGGCACGCCAGTTTTCTGCGCCAGCCAGCGCAGCGCCTGATCGCGGCCGCCCATTTCATCCACAAGGCCAAGCTTGAGGGCTTCCTGCCCGGTGTATACCTTGCCGTTGGCCAGTTTTACCACCTGTTCGCGGGGCATATTGCGCCCTTGAGCCACAATATCCACAAACTGGCCGTACATGTCATTCAGCAGACCCTGAAAATAGGTGCGTTGTTCCGGCGTCATAGGCCGCATGTATGAAGCGGCGTCTTTATAGGTGCCGACCACCAGGGTTTCCTGTCCCACGCCGACTTTGTCCATAAGGCCTTGGAGCTGGGGCACGTCCATACGCACACCGATGGAGCCTGTGACTGTGGAGGGATTGGCGAACACACGCTGCCCGGCCATGCTGACCATAAGGCCGCCAGACGCCGCCACAGAACCCATACTCACCGCCACGGGCATTTTTTGCGCGAGCGCTTTCAGGGCGTCGTAGACTTCCTGCGAAGCCGCCGCGCCGCCGCCGGGCGAGTCCACACGCACCAGAACGCCTTTAACCGAAGGATTGCGGGCAACCTTGCGCATCCATTCCAGGGTCGGCTCCACATTAAGTATGGGGCCGTTCACCGTGACCAGGGCAATCTGGCTGCCGCTGCCCGTGAAGCTGCCTTCGTCTCCGGCTGCATTGGCAATAAAGCCGCCCAGCAGGCCAAAAACCAGCACGATGCTGCACCAGAAGATAATGGGGTGACGCTTGCGGAAGGGACGGTGCAGCAGAGTCTTCCAAACGCTTGCCGGAATCTGGGCCAGAGGGCAGGCGGCTGCGCAGGGCGCGTCTGTCGCGGGCTGCTGAACAGCCTGAGGCGCACAGTGCGCGGTACTGTTGCCATTGGCAGGCGAGGGCATGGCCCCTGCCATACACAGGGGCTCATCTTGAGAAAAGTCTTTATCAGTCACTTCTTGGTCGTCCTTATGCGAAAGGGGCCAATGGCCCTTTTCACAGTGTCTGAGGCTCAAAGGGCCTACTGTTTGGGCTGCATGGCTTCGGGCCACAGCTCCGCGGCCTGTTCACGCAGCAAATATTTTTGGATTTTGCCACTGGCTGTAAGAGGAAAGCCACTTATCATGGCGACGTATTTGGGAACTTTAAACCAGGCTATCTTGCCCCGGCAGAAGTCGCGCACGTCTTCAGGCTGAATTTCCACGCCGGGGCGGGGAATGATAAAGGCCGCCACTTCTTCGCCATACTTGAAGCTGGGCAAGGCCACTACCTGCACGTCCAGCACGCCGGGCATGCCCATGAGGTATTCCTCGATCTCGCGGGGGTACACGTTTTCGCCGCCGCGGATGATCATATCCTTTATACGGCCCGTGATGCGCAAATAGCCTTCTTCGTCCATCACGCCCAGATCGCCGGAATGCAGCCAGCCTTCAGGGCTGACGGCCTTGGCCGTGTCCTCGGGCATATTGTAGTAGCCCTTCATGACATTGTAGCCCCGGCAGAGGATTTCTCCAACCTGGCCGCGCGGCAGTTCTTCGCAGGTTTCGGGGTCTGCCACGCGCACTTCAATGCCGGGCATGGCGCAGCCCACAGTTTCGCAACGCTGCTGCAAGGTGTCGTGAATGTCTGACTGCGTCATCACCGGCGAACCTTCGGTCAGGCCATAGCAGATGGTGATTTCCTTCATGTTCATGTCGTCAATGACGCGGCGCATGAGGGGTTCGGGGCAAACGGAACCAGCCATGATGCCTGTTCGCAGGGTGGACATGTCGAAGCGGTGAAAAAGCTTGTGCTCAAGCTCCGCCAGAAACATCGTGGGTACGCCGTAGAGCGCGGTGCAGCGCTCGGAATCGACGGCGGCCAGAACCTTGAGCGGATTGAACGACTCAAGAATGACCATTGTGGCCCCGTGGTTGACGCAGGCCGAAACGCCGAGCACGCAGCCAAAGCAGTGGAAGAGCGGCACGGGCAGGCACACGCGGTCATTGGGGCCAAAATTCTGGTGGCGTCCTATCCAGTAGCCGTTGAGGCCCACGCCTACATGGGTGAGCATGACCCCGCGCGGAAAGCCCGTTGTGCCCGAAGTGTACTGCATGTTGATGACGTCCCAGGGGCGCAGGGAATCCTGCCGGGCCTTGTATTCGTCATCATCCACCATAACGGACAGCGAGAGGATTTCGGGCACGGAATACATGCCACGGTGCTTTTCCATACCCAGAAAGCAGACGCGCTTGAGGTGGGGCAGGCTTTTGCACACAAAGGACTTGCGGGCCTGTACGCGCAGCTCCGGCGCAATGCGGTACAGGGTTTCCAGATAGTCGTGGTCACGCACGCTGTCGATGAGAAAAAGATTTTCGCATTCCGAGTGTGTGAGCAGGTAGCGCAGTTCGTGTTCGCGGTAGTTGGTGTTTACCGTGATAAGAATCGCGCCAATCTTGGCTGTGGCAAACTGCAGGGCAACCCAGTAGGGCACGTTGGTGGCCCAAACGGCTACCTTTTCGCCCTTCTTCACGCCAAGAGCCATAAGCCCCTTGGCAAAGCGGTCGACAATCTCGCCAAATTCCCGCCATGTCTGGCGGAAATCACGGTCGGCGTAAACAAGGGCCTCATTGTCAGGAAAGCGGCTTACCGTGTGGTCGAGAACCTGTCCCAGTGTCCATTCGCGCAATTCAAACTGGGCTTGGCGCTGGCGAACTTTTTCTTCCATATTGTCTCCTGTGGTGCGCATGCGGCAGCCGGTCGGGTGGAAATGTTTCAGTTGGGCCTACGAATTGTAGGTCACGGCCAGAATTTCCACGGGCTCGTCACTCGCCGCGCCCACATAGTGGGGCACGATGGAATTGTAATAGATGGTCTGGCCGGGCTTGAGCACATGGTTTTCGCGTCCGTAGACCACCAGCAGCTCGCCCTTGAGCACAAAAATAAATTCTTCACCCTGATGCGAACTGGTTTTGCGCTCGCCGCCGTCAGGGAAAATGCGAATATGAAAGGGCTCCATATTGCGGTCGTTCTTGCCCTTGCCTAAAGGCTGATAGGTGTAGCTGGGGCGGGGAATGCGGCCAGTGTGCAGGGCGTCTTCGCCCTCACAGGTGTTGTCGATGCAGCCTATGATGGGGTCGCGGGTAAACTGGTCGTCCAAAAAGGTTCCCAGGCGCACTCCAAGAGCGCGAGCCACTTTTTGCAGGGGCCCGATACTGGGGTAAATGGCGTCGCTTTCCAGCTTTTCCAGATAACACTGATCAAGGCCGGTATCCCGGGCCAGGGTTTCAAGGTCAACTTCGCGTTCTTCACGGAATGACCGGATACGGGAACCAATGGTGCGGGCAGAGGGCATGGCGGGCTCCTGACTGTGCCCCGGCCTGGATACACTAATATACTGGCTATCCGGGCGGGTTTTGTAAGGTGATTGGTAAAAGCAATATTGCGCCAACCTAGCTAAAAGCTGCGTCCCCCGCAAGCATCGGTATTCTTGTGACTGCCAGGCAGCCCCTGCTGACATGCCGTGCCTTGTGCGTTACTGTGCGGCATGAGCGAAAAACATTCAGTACGGCGGGCTTTTGTGGCTTCCGGCCAGGTGCAGGGCGTGGGTTTTCGTCCCTTTGTCTACAGGCTTGCGCACGAAGGCGGCCTCACGGGAACCGTGGGCAATACTTCGGAAGGCGTCCGCATGGAAGTGCAGGGAACGGAAGATGCGGTAAGCCGTTTCGGCCTTCGCCTGCAGGCGGAGCTTCCTCCCCTGGCCCGCCTTACCGGGCTCAAGCAGGAAGACATGCCTTTCGTTCCAGACGAGGCTGCCTTTGCCATTGTGCAGAGCAGCGGCCACGCCGGACATAGTGTGCTGGTCAGCCCGGATGTGGGCGTGTGCGCCGATTGTCTGGCTGATATGGCCGACCCGGAAAACCCGCGTTACAAATATCCCTTCACCAACTGCACAAACTGTGGGCCGCGCTATACCATTACCCGCTCCATTCCCTATGACAGGGCCGTCACGTCCATGAGCTGTTTTCCACTTTGTCCCCGTTGCGCGGCGGAATATGGCGACCCGTCAGACAGGCGCTTTCATGCGCAGCCCGTGGCTTGTCCTGTTTGCGGCCCTGCCCTCTGGTTTGTGGATAAAAAAAATCTTGCGGCAGGCCGTACCTGCCCCTCTGTGGTGGGGGCTTGCAGTGGCGCGGCAGTTGAAAACACGCAGGGTGCTGATGTGGAACAAAGCAGGGAAGCCCATGCCAGCGCGGCTCTGGCCTGTTCCGGTCAAGCGCTGCTGGACGGCGGCATTCTGGCCATCAAGGGGCTTGGCGGTTTTCAGCTTGCCTGCGACGCCCGCAACACCGCCGCCGTGGATACACTGCGGCAACGCAAAAATCGCCCGCACAAGCCGCTGGCGCTGATGGCCAAGGATATTCAGACAATCCGCTCTTTTTGTGATCTCACGCCTGAGCATGAGGCCCTGCTTGCCAGCCCGGAAAAGCCCATTGTGCTTTGCCCGCGCCGTCAGGACCAAGGGGCGGACGCCCTGCCGCCACAGGTGGCTCCCGACTCGCGCCATGTGGGTTTTATGCTGCCCAACACGCCCCTGCACAGCGTACTTTTTGACTGGCTGGCCGCGCAGGCATCGCAGTCTCCGGTTCTGGTCATGACCTCTGCCAATGCCGGGGGCGAACCCATTTGCCTTGGCAACAGAGAGGCGCTTGAGCGCCTGCCGCACCTTGCGGATGCCTGGCTGCTGCATGACCGGGATATATTGGTGCGGGTGGACGACAGCGTTATCACCCTGCAACCGCAAACTGCCCCGGCAGCGGTTGCCGCTTCTTCTGACGCGGCGCAGCCGGGCAGGAGTGAACCGCTTTTTTACCGCCGTGCGCGTGGTTATGTGCCGCGCCCTGTATTTCTGGCTGACAATGCGGAAGCCCCAGAAGCGCCGCATACAGTGGAGACGCCGGGTACGCCTGACACGCTTGGTACGTCGGGTATGCCTGATACTCCTGACACGCCTGACGCGCCGGTAATGCCAGATACCGCGGGTACAGCGGGTGTGGCGGGTGCCGCCGTCGTACAGGAAACGGCAAAGAGCGGCAAAACCGTGTCAGCCGCTCCCTGCGTTCTTGGAACCGGGGCTGAACTCAAGGCCACATGCTGCCTCACGCGCGGCAACGAGGCCTTTGTGGGACAGCATGTGGGAGATCTGGAAAATCCTGCAATTCTCGGCTTCTATGAAGAAGTTATTGCCCATCTGGAAAAACTTCTGGAGGTTCGGCCCCAAGCTATTGTTTGCGATCTGCACCCCGATTTTCTTTCCACTCGCTATGCCGAAACCCGCGCAGCGCGGGAGGGTTTGCCCCTGTGGCGCTTGCAGCACCATGCGGCCCATGCGGCCTCGGTTCTGGCCGAAAACGCCTGCTTTGAACCAGCGCTGGCCTTGTGTCTGGACGGAACAGGCCTTGGCGACGACGGCACAATCTGGGGCGGCGAACTGCTCTTTATGGATTTGGGCAAGCCCGAATGGCGGCGGTTGGGGCGTTTGTCGTCCTTTGCATTGCCCGGTGGAGACGCCGCCGTGCGCGAGCCGTGGCGCATTGCGCAGGCCTTGATCCGGCAGGGGGCGGATTTTGGCTATATGGATGCTGAAGCTGCGCTGGCCTCCGCGCCCTGGTCAGCAGAGTACGCGCAGGCCTCGCGTGCTGTTGGGGAAATGCTGGCGCGCGGCGTCAACTGCCCTGTAACGTCCAGTTGCGGGCGGCTGTTTGACGCTGTGGCGGCCCAGCTTGGGCTGTGCGCGGCGACAACCTACGAGGGGCAGGCAGCTATCAGGCTGGAGGACGCGGCCAGCCGGGCGGAAGGCCCGCTGGGCACTGTGCTGGCTGGCCACGCGGACTTGACGGACATGCGGCGCGCATCAGGTATGGTCTGGCCCGTGGGCATGGCCTTGTGTGACGGCCTGCTGGAAATGGACAGCGCCGGACTTTTCGCCAAGGTTGCGCAAAGCGTGGCGGAAGGTATGCCCGTGGCCGAGGCGGCAGGGCGCTTTCATCTGAGTTTGGCCATCGCTTTGGCTGGCATGGCCGGAAGGGCCGCGCGGTCACTCGGCATAACAACTGTGGGACTGAGCGGCGGCGTCATGCAGAACGCCATTATGGCGCGATTGCTGCCTCGGGCCTTGGATTGTCTTGGGTTGAAGGCGCTTGTTCACCATGAGCTGCCGCCCGGTGACGGCGGTTTGTCTCTGGGGCAGGCTGTGTGGGGCAGAAGAATGCTGGCTGCCGCTGATGGAGCACTTTCAGCGTAAAAAATCCGGCGGCTGCGTGAGTCGTCAGACCCCGCAGCCGCCTAAATCGTCTTAGAGCAGATTAACTTTGAGAATAAATATTCTCAAAGTTTAAGACACGTTCGCTGCGGCGTTTAACCGCGCAAATAAATAGCGGTGCTGTCTTCATCCGTAGCTTCGCGGCAGCCGTTGCCCCAAGGGCTTACGGATGGCGACAGCGATTGCATAGAAAAAAACAGGGTTGTTACGCATGCTGTCTTTAGGCGTAGTTTCCTTCGTCACAACGCTTAAAGCCTGCGTCGCAACGGCTGAAGCTGCGCTTACGTCTTCACGGCGGGCGTCTGCTCACGCAGCCACCTGAGCATTTCAAAGTTGAAATGCTCTAAAGAGAACTGTTTTTTCTATCGAAAGCCGGCCACAGCGCGGCCCTGCTTGAGCGACAGACGGCCTAGGGGAAGATCGCGCCACCACAGGGCAGCCTCGCGTCCCTGAAGTCCTGTTTGGCGGCTTTGCCCGGTGAGCAAGGCGCTGATTTCGTTCAGATCTTCCAGAACAAGGCTTGATGCGGCATCCGGTTTTTCGGGCATAAGGGCGCGCAGGCGCGGGGCCGCGTCCAGTCTGCCTCCGCCCAGTTTGCCCAGCAGCGCGCCCTGCCATATACATTCCTGCGGCAGCAGCGCGGCGGCCTGAACAGGGATAAAGCGCACATGTTCGCCGTACAGCACAGCCTGACCGGGAGGAAGCTGCGCAGGATCGCATGTGGGCCCGGCAAGGCAGTCTGGCGGCAAAGACTGTCCCAACGTCTGGCGTGGCGGGCGGGCGGCTTTTTTGCGCCCAAAACGCGCTGATTCAGAAAATGCAGTTTCCGGTGCGGAATTTGTGGAAAATTCGTTTGCGCTGCTGAAGTCATTGGCTGGCCCAGCATCGGGGCCGCAGGGCAGTGCGCTTTCCGGCGCATTGCCGGGTTTGCGCAACCGGGCCACATAAAATCCCTGGGCCTGGGAGCGCGCGCCGTCCACTCTCAGTGTACCCTCACCACCGGGCAGCTCTTCCCACACAAAACCGGGAATGGGCGCAAGATGGTCGCGCACAAGCCCCAGCTCTTCTTCGGCAAAGCGTACCTGATCTTCGTTTTCAGCCACATTGGTGGTGCAGGTGGAGTAGACCAGCCGGCCGCCGGGGGCCAGCAGGCTTGCCGCATGACGCAGCAGCCGCTGTTGCAGGCTGGTGAGGGTGTCCAGCTTGTCGCCCTGCCAGAGCTTGAGCACTTGCGGATGCTTTTCTGCCGTGCCCCAGCCGGAACAGGGCGGATCGAGCAAAATGGTGTCCCACGAACCGGGGCGCAGGGGCAGCGCGTCGCCGCTGTAGGAGCAGGTGCCTGCCTGGATCAGGTTGCACTGGTGCAGGTTGGCGCGCAGGGTGCCCAGCCGTGTGGGCGAAGGTTCGTTGCCCAGCACAAAACCCGTGCGCCCCACAAGTTGCGCCAGAAATCCCGTTTTACTGCCGGGGCTTGCGCACATGTCCAGCACAGAGGCTCCGGCGGCGGGGGCCAGGGCCACTGGCGGCAGCATGGAAGATCTGTCCTGAATATAGATATAGCCAAAAAACGCCGCCAGCGAACTGCCCAGAGGGCGCGGTTCGGCCAGCAGGCGGCGGCACAGGGGAGAAAAGGGCTCGGGTTCGAACTCGTAGCCCTGGGCACGCAGCAGAGCCTCCACGGCTGTGGTATAGGCTTCCTCACAAACAATACGGAATGAACGGGTGGCTGGTTTGGACATGGCGGCATAGTATGGGCAGGCGGTTCGAGCCGCAAGAGCTTTTTGCCGGATATTCCATGCTGACGCTCTTTTCCAGATGTTGCGCGGCGCGCCAACTGCGCGTATAGTGCGCCCGTGTGACATCTATGCGTGTCATGCCGCCCGCGCTTTGCGCGGGTGTGACCCGCGGGCGTGGCTGCTGCCAAACTTTTACGGCAGCTGACGGCCTCAGGAAACTTGATCATTGGTTTTTGAAAATTAGGCGTCATTGCATCCCTAGACGTGATGTGTGACTGCCTTGCCCGATTTTTGCGACGTGCTTCGCCTCAAAAACGGCCTTGCACGCCGTAAGCAAAAAAGCCGCCTTGATCGGAGCTTCCTTTATTTTACCGGGAATCTGGCAAGATACCCAAGGAGAACGGAATGAAATTTGCCATGCGACTGACTTTTGCTGTCTGCCTCGCGCTGCTTGCCACCGGGTTGACCACGGCAACGCAAGCTGCAGCTAAAAGTGCCGTGGTGCTGCCTTTCACGGTGAATGCGCCGCAAAGCTACGCTTACCTTTCCAAGGCCGTTCCGGCCACCATTCAGGGCCGTTTGAACCGCCCCGGTGTGCTTGACGTGCGCTCTGCTCAGGGCAAAGCCGCTTCGCAGGCAGAAGCCAGCAAGGCCATGAACTCCTCCGGCGCGGACTATGCCATCTGGGGTTCGGTCAATGTGATGGGCAATGACTGCACCATTGAAGTCAACAGCGTGGACAAGGCCGGAAAAACCTGGAGCAAAACTGCCCAGAGTTCCGTGAGCGCCCTGACTGGCACTGTGCAGAACCTGAGCGCCGCTCTTGGGCAGGAAGTCTTCGGCATTGCCGGAGTGCGTTCACCCGGCAGCACGGCGGCCACCGGCCCCCGTGGCTCGATGGCTCCTGGCGGAGACATCATCGCCAATGAAACGGGCCAGCAGCAGGTGTACCTGAACCCGCAGTTCCGTTATCAGGGCGCGGGTTCCGGCGACGGCTCACGCCTGCGCAGCCAGCGCCTGCCCTTCACTATGGTGGGCATGGCCGTGGCCGACTTTAACGGCGACGGCAAAAACGAAATCGCCCTGATGAGCGACAACCACCTGCGCATCTATGCGTGGGATGGCGACGGCAAGCTGAAGCTGCTGGGTGAAACCCTTGTTTCGCGTTCCAACCAGAACTTCTCGGTGCGGGCCATCGACCTGAACCGCGACGGTGCAATGGATCTGGTTGTGGCGACGTTTGAAGGCGAAAGCAACCGTCCCTACAGCTATTTCTACAGCTTCAAGGGCAACAAGTTCACGCAGGTATCGGAACGCATCCCCTACTATGTGAGCGTGGTGCGTTTGCCTCCCACCTTCACACCCACGCTTGTGGGTCAGGGCTGGGACTCGCTCAAGCTTTTTGCTCCTGGCGTGTACACAATGGTGAAAGCCGGCGGCAAGTACACCTTCGGCACGCGGCTTGACCTGCCCACCGGGGCCACTGTCTTTAACATCGCATGGTTGCCCGGCGGCAAGGCCGGCAAGGGCGATCAGCTCATAATGCTCACTGACGACGAACGCCTCAAGGTGTTCCAGGGCAGCGGCAATACGCTTATCCACACCACGATGGAGCGTTTTTCCGGCTCTGCCACTGGTATGGACCACTACAAGGGTATGCCCGGCCTTGGCGTAGACAAGAACTACCAGCTGCCCAGCAAGTATTATGCGCCTATGAACATGATTACTGCCGACATCGGCCATACTGGCGAGTATACCCTGCTGATCAACAAGCCCATATCCACGGCTTCGCAGATATTCGACCGTTACCGCTACTTCCCGCAGGGTGAAATTCACTCCCTGTACTGGGACGGCGTTGGCCTTGGCCTCAAGTGGAAGACGCGCCGCATCCGTGGTTCCGTCGCTGCTGTAGACCTGGCTGACGTGACCAACAACGGTGTACTTGACCTTGTGGTGGGGCTGAACACTTCGCCGGACCTCGGCGTTGGCAGCCGCCAGTGCATGATCACCGCCTATCCGCTGGACGTTTCGGCCACGAACCCCAACGTTCCGGCTGATATGAGCGATTTTGAAGTGAGTCCCAACTAAGAACGTCGGGCGCGGACAGCCCACGCGTTCTGCAGCGGGCTGTCCGCCCTTGGCAAAGCCCCCTTTTCGGGGCTTTGCTTTTATTCAGTACACGTCAAGGAGACGGCATGCGCATCCTGGTGATTGGTTCCGGTGGGCGAGAACACGCCCTGGTCTGGAAATTCATGCAAAGCCCCGGTGTGGAGGCGGTTTTTGCCGCGCCCGGCAATGGGGGAACCAGCAGGGAAGGCGCGGTCAACGTGCCCGTGCCTGTTGATGACCTGGACGGGCTGGTGGACCTGGCGCGCAGGGAAAAGGTTGATCTTGTTGTGCCCGGCCCCGAACTTCCGTTGACTCTGGGCATCACCGATCGCATGCGTGAAGCTGGCATTGCCTGTTTCGGACCCGACAGCTACGGAGCAAAGCTTGAAGGCAGCAAGGCCTTTGCCAAGGAAATTATGGCCAGGGCCAATGTGCCCACAGCCCACTGCGCGGTGTTCAGCGATGTGGAAATGGCCCGAAATCATGTGGTCAAGGTGGGTGCGCCCCTGGTGGTCAAGGCCGATGGCCTGGCCGCTGGCAAGGGCGTCATCATGGCCGCAGATTCGCAGGAAGCCCTGCAGGCTGTAAACGACATTATGAGCGCCCGCGCCTTTGGTTCGGCTGGCGACTTTGTGGTGCTTGAAGAATGCCTTGTGGGCGAGGAAGCTTCCTTCCTGTGCATGTGCGATGGCGAACGCGCCGTGCCCCTGCCCTCGGCCCAGGACCACAAGCGGGTTTTTGACAATGACGAAGGCCCGAACACCGGCGGCATGGGCGCTTACAGCCCCGCCCCTGTTTTGCCCGACAGCATGCTTGAGGAAATGGCCGACCTTACGGTGCGGCCCATCCTGCGCGAGCTTGCCAAGGACGGCCATCCCTTTGTGGGCATGTTGTATGCCGGGTTGATGATGACCGCCGACGGCCCCAAGGTGCTGGAATACAACGTGCGCTTTGGCGATCCGGAATGCCAGCCCATGCTCATGCGTCTTGAGGGCGATCTGCCCCGCATCATGCTGGACTGCGTTGCGGGCAAACTTGATCCTTCCAGCATCGGGCAGAGCGCCAAGACGGCTTTGGGCGTGGTCATGACTGCCGCAGGGTATCCGGGCGCCTATGCCAAGGGTACGGCCATTACAGGCATTGCCGATGCTGACGCGCTGCCGGGCGTTAAGGTTTTTCATAGCGGCACGACCGTGAATGATGGCGTGCTGGTGTCCAACGGCGGACGCGTGCTTTGCATCACCGCTTTGGGCGACGATCTGGAAGGCGCGCAGCAGGCCGCCTACGCCGCCGCTGAAAAGGTACACATGGACGGCGGCTTCTACCGCAAGGATATCGGTCAGAAGGGCATCAATAGGCTGAAAGGAAAATAATTCTTGTGCAGAAACGCAGCCTGCCGGAACACCAGAGCATTTGAATTTTGAAAAATGTTCATTGCTCCAACGCTGCACAAGAGTGCAACGCGGCGTGGATTGTGCCGGAAGTCGCATTTTTTGGCACAATGACAACTTTGAAATGTGATGCATTGCAAAGTTAATCTGCTCTAGATGTAGATCACCTCCGGCCCCTTGGGGCGGAATCAGAGGATAAGACATGGCGAAAGTGGTCATATTGATGGGTTCGCAGTCTGATGAAGACAAGGTGAGCCCCTGTGTGGAAGTGCTGAAAAGCTTGGGCATAAGCTGCCTTATTACCGTGAGTTCAGCACACCGTACCCCCGAACGTACAGAAAAACTGGTGGCCGACAGTGAAGCCGCTGGCGCGCAGGTATTCATCTGCGCTGCAGGCATGGCGGCACATTTGGCCGGAGCCGTTGCCGCGCGCACCACGCGCCCGGTCATAGGCATTCCTGTGTCCAGCGTGGCTCTTGGCGGTATGGATGCCCTGCTTGCCACTGTGCAGATGCCCCCCGGATTCCCCGTGGCCACAGTGGCTTTGGACAAAGCCGGAGCGCGCAACGCCGCCTGGCTTGCCGCCCAGATTCTGGCCCTTGCCGACCCGGCCCTTGCTGAAAAAATTATCGCCGCCCGCGCAAAAATGCGGGCCGATGTTGAAAAGGCTGGCGAAGAAATTACGCGTAAATACGCATAAAGATCAGTCCAAGGGGCAAAAACCCTTGAGGCGTACAGATTGCCCTGCATTACAGATGCTGCCATCAGGCGGCCGCTGTAATGCAGGGCATTTTTTATGGAAATTTACCCTCGGCAAATGGTGGTTATGGGCAATAGACCATGCCGTGAAGGCCGAACGATCTTTTATTTGCGCGGGCAGGCTCAATAGCGGAATTTCCAAGACGAATCAGAGAAATAATATCTTGTTGTAAAGTTTGAAGTTATTATTAATAATGAATCAATTAGATAGGATTTATCAAGCCGTTTCCGCTGGCCGCTGCTTGCATGCTGGATGGGGCTTTCATTGGATGTAGTGTTTTTCTTCGCGTAACCGACCAATTTATTTAATGTTTTAATATTGTAATATGGTTTTTTGTGTTTTGCCTAACGTATAGTGAAGATGTAGTGAGGAGAATGTGTTTTTTTCTTTATTGGGCCGCCTCTCACATTATTTTTGCCATCCGCTTCAGCTTTTATTGGTTTTGCTGCTGCTTTTTTGCGCATCATCTCAAGTAAATGCAACCAACGCCGACAATTTTAAAACTCAGGAATACTTTAATAGTACAGGGCTTGATTTTATTCGTGCTGCCGATGCCTATGCTTTGGGCTACACCGGCGCGGACATAACGCTGGGCATCGTTGATTCTCCCGTGCGTGCCAGCCATCCAGAGCTTGCGGGTAAGCTCGGCACTGCGGTCATGCCCATCGACGAGCACACAGGGCTGCCCTATGTGCCCAATTGGAACTATGACAAGCACGGCAGCCATGTGGCGGGTATAATGGCTGCTTCACGTAACGGTATTGGTATGCACGGCGTGGCCTTTGACGCCAAACTTATCTCGGCGGCCATACTGGGGCATGAAGCAGGTTCAACTACAGGGCTTACTCCCCCCGATCTTTTAAGCCTGTTTGCCGCACGTCCCGATGTGCGCGTCATCAACAACAGCTGGGGCTTGAGCTATGCTCCCATTCTTGAGCCAGGAATGGATGTTCCCTCAATAATCCAAAATCTTGTAGAAAATGACGAGGATCTGGCTGTTGACAGGCAACTGGCTGAACTCGCAACGGATTATAACAAGGTTATCGTCTTTGCTGCCGGAAATGACACCTTTATGGCCCCCGCCTTTCAGGGTTCCCTGCCGCGTTATCTCCCGGACCTGAAAGCCTGGCTCAGCGTGATTTCTCTGGATATCAGCGGTATTGAAACCGCGGCGGACGGTACACGCACAATCAGCCCCACCGGGATCAGCTGGTTCAGCAATCTGGGTCACAAAGCCCAGCTCTGGAGTGTGTCCGCGCCAGGCAGTGACATTAATTCTCTCAACGCTACCAATAACGGTTACACGCTGATGAGCGGAACCAGCATGGCCGCACCCTATGTGAGCGGGACTCTGGGGCTGGTGCAGCAGGCTTTTCCGTGGATGACTGGCAAGCAACTGGCTGACGCCGTGCTGACAACGGCTGACAACAGCTTTGTAGCGCCCACGCACCTTATGCAATATTCCCTTGATGGCAATGGCCATATTGACAAGGTTGTTATTACCATTGTGGATAACGCCGTGCCTTCTCCTACCGATGCAACAGTCAAGCAATGGATAGATGATGCCTACCCATTGGATACCTGGATGAGGGACACACTGAAAGACCTGATTGATCAGGGCCAGCAAAGTACCCAGTACCTATCCAGGGAGGAAGTATTCGGTCAAGGCCTGCTGGACGCGGGCAAGGCAGTGCGCGGCATTGCCCGGCTGGACGCCAACCGCATGACAGCGGACGATGTGATAACGCTGTCCGAATTGGGGGGTGGCAAGTACGCCCTGGAAACATTCGACACGCAGGGCTATGTTGCTGAATTCAGCAACGATATCACGCAGCGGCAGTGGGAAGATAGTTATCACCATGCCGATTTTCTGGCCGGTGCCGACGCTATTGCCCTGAGGGGCCTGAATGTGGGCCTGCGCAAGGCTGGTGATGGACTGTTAGTGCTCAGCGGCACTAATGACTACAGTGGATTAACCGTTGTGGAAGGTGGCGCCCTGGCTGTGAGTCAACGAGCCGATGGCACAGGCGGCGTGCTGCAAAATAGCGACGTTCTGGTGCGCCAGAACGGTATTCTGATAGGTGATGGTGAAATCCAGAGGAGTGTACTTAACTTCGGCACAGTGGCTCCTGGCTATCGTGGCCACATACTTACAGTGGGCGACTATATCCAGAACGCCGACGGCACATTGCAAATAGGCATTACTGCCGACAAGCAGTATGCCGTGCTCAAAGCAAACACTGCACGCCTTAATGGTGCACTGCGGTTTTCTCCCACACCCGGATTTTATGCAAACGGCTACGCCATAAGCGTCAACAGCGTGCAGGGAGCAATCACCAACAGTTTTAGCAGCGTGGGCATGGCCTCTCTTTCGCCCACTTTGGGCTTCAACGGTGCCTCAAGCAATGCCGTGGGTGCTGCTGCAATAACGCAGCAGCGCGCGCATAATGCCTATAGCCGTTATGCCGACAGCGCCACTACCGCCAACGTTGGCGATGCCTTGTATGTGGTGGCCGGGCGCGCCACAGGCGACATGCAAAGCCTGTTTCAGGCGCTGGACTGGAGCGATCCTTCCGGAAGCGGTGTTGCTCCGGCGATGGAGCAACTGAGCCCCAACAGTTATGACGCTGTGGCGCGGGCAGGTCTGGACGCGCAACGCCAGCTCAATCTGCTTCTGGTGAAGCGCTTTCTGGACGGCAGCGCGCCAATGTCCCCTGCAAGCGGTACGGGCATGTCCGGCGGAGACGCGGCTTTCGGCGGCTGGCAGGCATGGGCACTGCCTTTTGGCAGCTACAGCAATGTGAACGCCAACGGCGGTTCGGCAGGCTTCACGTCGTCTGGCGCAGGGCTGGCTCTTGGCGTCGACCGTCAGTGGGACAGCGGCCTTACAGCAGGGTTCGATATGGCGCTTTCTGGCCGTCGCACCTACATGCATTACGCGGGTGAAGCCAAGGCTGAAACCCTTGCCGCTTCCGTGGGTGGCCACGCTCACTTCAAGCCGTTCTGGTGGGACGGCGGGTATGCTATGGGCATGGCCCGTGTGGGCTTTGAAGACGTCAATATGAAGCGCACGGTCAATTTTAATGGATACCAGCGCAATCATAATAACCGCTGGACCGGACTTACCACCGATTTTCTGGCAGGCGGCGGCAAAGACTGGATCTGGACTTCTTCCTGGGGCGGCGTGGAAACCGGGCCGCTGGGCTGGTTTGAATACAGCCTGAGTTCAAGGCCTGGATTTACTGAAGGCGGGGCTGGCGCTTCGGCCCTCAAGCTGGATGCCGCTACCTACGACAGCCTTTCTTCAGTGCTTGGCGTGCATGCGAAACTTTCCCGCACGCTGGAAAACGGCACCACGCTTTCGTGGGACACTCTGGCTGGTTGGCGGCATGACTGGCTTGACGGATCTTTCCACAGTGATGCCAGTTTTAAAGGATACGATGCAAGTTTTGAAAGCCAGTCAGACATTCCGGGCCGCGACGCTATGCTGGTTCAAACCGGTTTGCGGGCAACCCACGCCAGTGGCTTTTTTGCCCAGATAGAGCTTGGCGCGGAATTTTTTCGCTCGCGCAGTTCCTCTTGTTCCGGGGGGATCAATTTTGGGCTGGAATTCTAAAGCAATTCACGGATGAAATGGGTCAACTGTGCTGCAAGGATTTACACGCAAATTCTTGCCACAAAACAGGCGTAGGCGAGCTTGTGTGCGCCGTACAGCAACTATTTCAGATGTAAAAAGTTCTGCAAGACAGCAGGCCCGTTTTTTTGCGACCACCACGCCAAGCGGCTCTTTTTATGAAGGCAGTGTGCTCTTGCATACCCGGCTGGAATGAAAGGAGCCGCTTTTCTTGTTGTTGAGGCTGCGCCCCTTATGCGAGGCATCCTCTAAAGCGGGTTCATGATAAAAAGGCCATTGTGAGCTTCTGTCTGAACCGCGTGCTAATGCGCGTATCCGCCATGCGTAGGGTGTTGAAGCGCGGTATAAATAAAAGGGCCGCCGGGCACATGAACCGGCGGCCCTGGTTCAGGGCAGGCGGGGTAGTTCCTGCCCTTGTCTACGCATTGCCGAAATAGGGTGGGCGACGTGTCTGTGCATCGCCGCTGATGCGGAAAATCTGGACAGTGTAGTGGCCCTTGCCGCCGCATGTGGGGCAAGCGTCCGTAACCAGCAGGCAGGACGAATCCAGTTCCAGCGGGTCAATACCTGCCATTCCGAGAATATGTGTGGCCTTGCCCTGTTCCCACATGACGGGCGAACCGCAGCGTCCGCATTCCACATAGAGGAGTTCAGGGTCGTAGCCCTTGCCAACAAGGGGGCCGCGCAAGGGTTCGGCTATGGCCTTGAGTGTGTTGTCATGCATTATTTCCTCCCTAAGGCCCCGGCGCATCCTGGCTGTTCGCTTGTTCGCGGCAGCGGTGCGCTCTCTGAGCCTTGCCTTCCATAGATAAGCACCCCTGGCGGCAAGGCAAGCCCCGTGCCGTGTTCGAATCCGGTATTTTCCTGTACGGCGCGGTGACTTGCCATGCAACACACGGGCGCTTACACTGAAACCATGTCTGAAAAAAATCGTCATATACGTCTGCTACCGCCTGAGCTGCGCAACCAGATCGCCGCTGGCGAAGTGGTTGAACGGCCCGCCAGCGTGTTGAAGGAACTGGTGGAAAACAGCCTGGATGCCCAGGCTGGCCAGATTGATGTTCGCCTCGAAAACGGCGGTCAAAGCCTTATCAGCGTGCAGGATGACGGCAGCGGCATTCCCGCGGATGATCTGGAACTGGCCGTCACCCGTCACGCCACCAGCAAGATAACCTGCCTTGAAGATCTGGAGCGTATTCTCTCTTACGGCTTCCGTGGTGAAGCCTTGCCAA
Source organism: Pseudomonadota bacterium (assembly GCA_023386035.1). Lineage (GTDB taxonomy): Bacteria > Desulfobacterota > Desulfovibrionia > Desulfovibrionales > Desulfovibrionaceae > Desulfovibrio. The sequence goes on along the minus strand of JAEWKM010000015.1, from coordinate 47,815 downwards.
GCATAGCTTCAGTATCGCGTTTTTCCATTACGTCCGCCCACGAAGGTGAGGACGGGCGCGTCACGGCACACCGCGTGGACGTGGAACACGGCCTGCTTAAAAGCTCCGGCCCGGCGGCCTTGCACCGGGGTACACTGGTGGAAGTACGTGACCTTTTTTCCAACATACCAGCCCGCTTAAAGTTTTTAAAGACCCCCTCCACCGAGTTCAAACGTGCTCAGGACTGGATGGCCCGCCTGGCGCTCACCCGGCCCGAGGTTGGCTTCAGCCTGCATTCTGGCGAGCGTGAAGCCTTGCGCTTTTTGCCGGGGCAAACACTGGCGGGACGCCTTGGCATCTTGTGGCCGCGACTTATTGTGGACGCCCTGCGCCCCTTTGACGGGCAGCGGCACGGCATACGCGCCCACGGTCTGGCGGCGCTGCCCAATGTGAGCCAGCCGCGCGGCGACCGGATCCTGCTGTACGTCAACGGGCGCTCCGTTACGGACAAACGTCTGCTGGCCGCTGTGCGCGAAGCTTACAAGGGGCGCATGACCAGCCGGGATTACCCGCAAATAGTGCTCTTTGTAGAAATGGACCCGGCGGAAGTGGATGTTAACGTGCATCCGGCCAAGAGCGAGGTGCGCTTCAGGGACGAATCCGCAATTTTTTCAGCCGTGCTGCACGCTGTTCAGGGCGCGCTTGTCACGTCCTTTGACGTGGCCGACGCCGCCTGGCATGACGCTGCTTCTACTGGCGGCGCTGACCACGCAGTGGCGGAATCGACAGGCGCTGCTCCGCGCCCACAAGGATTTTGGGGGCGGCTGGACAATCCCCCGCTCATGCAGCGGCCTGAACCGGAAAATAGCGCAGATGAAGGCGAATGGCGCGTCAGCGTGCCGCCCTTCGGGCAGGTCCAAGTCTCTGGTCAAGGGGACGCGCAGAATTTGGGACAGAATTTTGCTTCAAGCCTTACCCAGGCACACGCAATCCCACATGGAGACGCCAACAGCGCAGGCTGGGAGCAGCCACATGGCCAGACGCCGTGTTCAGGTGCGTCCCAAGAGGCCGCAGGGTATGACGCAGCGGCGCATGCGGGTGCGGAAGTTCAGGGTCAGCCTTTGCCCGACGGACGTTTCGTGCAGCCCGATGGGGCAGATGCTGATGGCTATGGGCGCATGGCGGAAGACAGCGCCGCGTACACTGCGACGTACGCGACAGATTCTGGCGCCGCAAACTTTGACCACAATGCCGCTGCCTACGGAGCCGCACCCTCGCCTGACGACCCAACCGTGAGGGACCGCCAGCCCCTGCGCGTGGAGAATGTGGAATATCTGGGGCAAGTGGCAGACACCTATCTGGTATTGCGCGACAGGGCCGGGGCCCTGCTTTTGCTGGACCAGCACGCCGCTCATGAGCGCATACTCTATGCCCGCATGCGCCGGGGCGGTTTTGCGGGGTCAGGGCAGTTGCTGGCCCTGCCGCTGGAAATGCCCCTGCATCCGGCAGAGCGCGAGCGCTTGTTTGAATTGCGCGGCACGCTGGAATCCCTTGGCTTTGTACTGGAAACCTCGGCCAGCGGGCTTGAGGTCAGGGGCATGCCCCCCGTTCTTTCACGGGCAGAGGCCAGAGATTTTTTGCGCGAGGCTCTGGCGGGCCGCAAGGACGATCTGGCGGGCATGTTCATATCCATGTCGTGCAAAGCTGCCATCAAGGCCGGGCAGCGCCTCACGGACGACGAGGCCGCAGGGCTTCTGCGTCAGTGGCTGGCTACTGACGACAGGGAATACTGCCCACATGGCCGTCCCTGCATCCTGCGATGGGATGGCGTGGAGTTGGAGAAGCTTTTCAAGCGGCGGCAATCATGATGTTGCGTGTTCGCTTTGCGAGTGGCTTGCCCCAAGGGGAAGATATCTTGAGGGGGGAGACGCCCTGGCATGAAGCTTTTCTGAAGCAGTTGCCCAGAGGCGTCAACGCCAGAAACTGACGGTATTTGCCAAGCTGGCTTTTCATCTGAAGCCTGTAGTCTGGAGACCATCTATGGAAAAGAAATATTGGCTTTTGAAGTCGGAGCCAGGATGTTACTCGATCGACGACCTCGCCGCTGAACCGGAGCAGATCACCAGCTGGAGCGGCGTGCGGAACTTTCAGGCACGCAACTTCCTGCGTGATCAGATATCTGTGGGCGATATGGTTATCTTCTACCACAGTGTCACCGCGCCTTCTGCGGTTGGCGTGGCCCGTGTGGTCAAGGCCGGGTATCCCGACGCGACAGCCTGGGAGCCAGAAGACGAGCACTTTGACCCCAAATCGACGCCTGAAAGGCCGCTTTGGTATACGGTGGACGTGTGCTTTGTCAAAAAATTCGCCAATGCCGTGCCGCTCAAGGCCATGCGTATGGATCCCGCCTTGGCGGGTATGGAGTTGCTGCGCAAAGGGTCCAGACTTTCAGTAATGCCCGTGAGTAAGAATGAATTTGAGATTATTTGCAGAATGGGAGACCCGGAGAGCAGGTAGAGTGGGGAGTTTGCCGGGCTTGTTCGCGTAGCGGTGGGACAGTTTTTCTCTCAAAGGTACTCTGGTTCAGCAAAACGCACCATTGATAGTAAGCTGGTCTGACTGCTTTCATTAGGGTCGCCTGCGGACGCAATAGAAGAATGGCGTCGCTTTTATGAAACCATTTGTACCCTGCGGGCACGACGGCTTTCCTTTTCTTTATTTCTGTCGCCTGCGCGGCGCGCGGCAGAAGGGGGCCTGTTAGGGGCTGTCGCCCCTCCGAGGCCCCCTCTGCACTCCCCCCGGACGCCCCCGCTGGGTTTTCGTATCTCTCCACTCCCACGGGATAGCCTACAAGGGCCTTTCATCTTCCATCATTGAACGAGGGCTGCGCGTCTTTTGCTTCGGGAGCTTCCTCGCTTCGCTCGGTGATCTCCCTGCGCGCCGCACAATGCCATCGTGGGCTTTTGCGTTGGGTGAAAGTTGGGGGCGTCTGGATACTGAGGGTTTGGTTGGCGCGAAAGTTTGAAGTTTGGTCTTTGAGAAAAGTGTGTTGTGCCCTGAGGGCATGGTGGCTTCAGTTTTATTGGTTTGACAAGCCGTGGAGAAGCGCACTCCCACTGCGAAATCCCAATGTCTTCAAAGGCAGCGGGTGCACCTGCGTAAGCAATTTGATTGGGGTGTTACAGTTTCTCAGGCGGAGTGCAGGGTGTTGCCGGGGGTGGCGTTATAAAGAACCGAAGCCGACACGTCGGCGAGGTTCGTGCGTAGCCGCCCCCGAAAAAGATATCTGATGGTCAGGGTAAAACAGGGGGTGCTTCGGGGGGGATGCAAGGGGGGCCGAGAAGGGGGCGAAGCCCCATAACCGGCCCCGCCTTGCCCAAGCGCGGGTATTATGATAACGGCGGCTTGCCGCCCGGCTTTTTATCCACTCCGTCACCCTTGCCGTTGTTCACACGTTCCGGCGCGTGTTCTTGATGGGCAAGAGTAAATAGGCGGCCACGTTGCACGGCTTGCCCGCCGAACTTCTGGCGGAGGCTATCCAGGGCGGCATCCAGCTTTTGCCTTTTAGCCTCAACCTGCGGGTCAAGATTCTGCCCGGCAGCCTTACCTGTGCCCGGCAGAAAAAGCTGGTTCGCAGGGGCGTCAAAACCAGACACACCAAGCCCAATAAGGCGCACAGGCTGCGGAAAAGACAGCTCTGCCAGCAACTGGCAGCCTATCTGAAATATGGTTTCCGTAGCGTTAATTGGCTCTTCCAATGTGCGCGAACGCGTGACCTGCTTGAAGTCACAAAATTTCACCTTGAGGGTGACTGTACGGCCTTTGTAGCTATGCTTGCGCAGTGAGGTTCCCACGCGCTCGGCATGGGCCATGAGCATGCGTTGCAAAAAATCCCTGTCGCGCGTGTCTTCTGCAAAGGTGCACTCCGCGCTTTCACTCTTGGCGGCGCGGCCCGTTTCAATTTTGCGGTTGTCGCGGCCGTGTACGCGCTCATACAGCACGGCACCCCACTTGCCAAAGCGGCGCTCCATAGCTTCGGGGCTGAAGTGGCGTAGTTGCCCCACTGTTCTGATGCCCATATCTTGCAGATTTTGCACCATACGCTTGCCCACGCCGGGAATTTTGCCCACGGGCAAGGCGCACAAAAAGGCGTCCACTTTCTCGGGATGCAGTATGAACACGCCGTTGGGCTTGTTCACATCTGAGCATATCTTGGCCAGAAACTTGACCGGAGCGGCCCCCACCGAGCAGGTCAGGCCACCCGTTACTTCAAAGACGCGCGCTTTGATGGCTGCCATAAGCTCATCCAGCGGGCCGAAAAGGCGCTCAAGGCCTGTGGCGTCCATATAGGCCTCGTCCACACTGGCAGGTTCCACAAGGGGCGAAAAATCGCAAAGAGACGTCATGATGGCGTTGGAAAGTTCGCCATAGCGCCGGTAATTTCCGCGCACAATGGCCGCCTGCGGGCACAGACGCCGCGCCACAACCATTGGCATGGCCGAATGCACGCCAAAGGCCCGTGCTTCATAGGAACAGGTGGAGACCACACCCCGGTCGCTGCTGCCGCCAACGATGACGGGTCTGCCGCGCAGATCGGGGTTGTCCATTTGCTCCACGGAAGCAAAAAAAGCGTCCATATCAAGATGAATAATCATGGCGGCGGCCCTAGGGGCTGTTTACGGATGAAATGAGCGAATTGCTGACTGCTTGTGGGATACCTGAGGGTAGCACGGGGCGGCCTGACAGGGCAAACGCCGGGCAAGGGGTGTCGTGTGCGGCAGGTTGTAGTTCCTGTTTCAGTTCAGAAGGCCCTTCGTACTAGTAGCGCAGATTAACTTTGAAATGTATTACATTTCAAAGTTGTCATTCTGCCGGAAAATGTGATTTTCGGCAGAATCCACGCCGCGTTGCGGCGCGCAGCACGCTTGTGCAGCGTTAGAGCATTTAAATTTTTTCAAAGTTAAAATGCTCTATACCAAATATATAAAGAATTTTAGGGGGAGGAGGTGTGAGGGAGGGACCCTTTTGCGAAAGGGTCCCTCCCCCCTCAAAGTATCCAAAAATACAAGGAAGGACTGATTAAAGAGTCTCCGGGAAACGCGCAGTTATTTCGTTTGGCAAGGCGCGATCTTTTTTTGAAGCAGAAGTAGACTCTTCCGTCCTCGGCTGTTTCAAAAAAGGTGAAGCAACGCCGCCAAGCGGAATAAATCAGCGTTTCTCTAGAGCAGATTAACTTTGAGAATATATATTCTCAAAGTTTAAGACACGCTCGCTACGGCGTTTAAACGCGCAAATAAATAGCGCTTACGCCTCCACGGCGGGCGTCTGCTCACGCAGCCACCTGCGCATTTCAAAGTTGAAATGCTCTAGTCCAGCTTTTGACGCACCCGTTCAAGCTCCGTTTGCACAAGGGCTTCCGGTGCGCCCAGGTAGCGCAGCAGATACTCCGACATGCCCAGCGCCACTTCGCGCTCGCCGCTGAATACGGCGGTAACGCCTTCCTGGCGCAGCTTACGCGCTTCGCCCACAAAAGACGTATGCACGAGAATGCGTATGTCGGGGTTAACGGCGCGGGCAATGGCGGCCACGTCCGAGGCGGGAATGCTGGGAGTGGTCAAGAGCAGGGCTTCTGCCCGTTCCAGTCCCGCCTCACGCAGCACTTCTGCCTGCCCGGCGTCGCCGTGAATGATGGGCAGGCCTTTGCCGCGTTCCTTGCGCACAGTGTCGATATTCATCTCCACAACCACAGGCGTGATGCCACCTTCGCGCAGGATGCTGCCACAACTGCGGCCCACGGGCCCGTAACCGATGATGACCACGTGGGGTTTTCCATCATCCGTTATGGCGGCAGGCGCGCCTTCGGCGGGCTGGTCATTTTTGCGTCTGCCCTCGATCCAGCGGGCCAGACCCTCAACCCTGCGGAAGATCATCGGGTTCAGGGTAATGGAGATCATTGCCGCCGGGATGATGGCGTTGTTCACTCTGGCGTCAAAAATACCAAGACTGATGCCCATGGCCGCGAGAATAAAGGAAAATTCCCCTATCTGCGACAATGAGGCCGAAACCGCCAACCCCAACCGCAACGGCTTGCGGAAGAGCGTCGTCATGGCCAGCGCGCCCAGAGGTTTGATTATTAAAATGATGAAAAGGGTCACCAGCATGAGGGGCCAGTCTGTGAGCAGGGCCACAGGGTCAAAGAGCATGCCCACGGAAACGAAGAACAGCACCGCGAAGGCGTCGCGCAGAGGCAGGGCCTCGGCAGCGGCGCGTGCGCTGAACTCGGATTGCCCCACCACCATCCCGGCCAAAAAGGCCCCAAGGGCCATGCTGGCGTCAAAAACATAGGCTGCGGCCACGGCAATGCCCAGGGCCAGCGCAATGACAGCCAGGGTAAAGAGATCGCGCGTACCCGTGCGCGCCACATAGCCCAGAAAAAGCGGAATGAGTTTCTGCCCCACAACCAGGGTAAAGACAGTAAGCCCAGCCAGTTTGAGCAGGGTGAGACCCAGTGCGCTCCAGAATTCTCCCCCGGGGCTGAGAACCGCGGGCAGCAGCACCAGCAGCAGAATGGTAAAGATGTCTTCAACCACCAGCCAGCCCAGGGCCACATGCCCCGTATGGGTATGGAGCTGATGATTGTCGGTAAGCACACGGGTGAGCACCACGGTACTCGCCACAGAAATGGCCATACCGAAGATGGCTCCAGACATCAGCGAAAAGCCGAAGAAATAGTGCAGCATGACCATGCTGGCTAGTGTTGCGGCTGAAATCTGCACGGCTGCGCCGCCAAGGGCAATAGCCCCCACGGCCAGAAGATCCTTGAGGTGAAAGTGCAGGCCCACGCCGAACATGAGCAGTATGACGCCGATTTCAGCGCATTGGGCCGCTGTTGCGGCGTCGGCTTCAAAACCGGGAGAATACGGCCCCACCAGAATGCCCGCCAGCAGATAGCCCACCAGGGGCGAAAGGCGCAACTTCTGGGTAATGAAGCCAAGTACCATAGCGGCGGAAAGGCCGCCTGCCAGGGTCAGTATGAGGGTTGTCTGGTGCTCCATGGCTATTCTTCCTGTCCTGCGAGCCATTGCAGCCAAACGCTGCGGCGGCGCGGGCCGTCGCCTTCACACAGGTAGACAGACTGCCATGTGCCAAGGCACAGCTCGCCATTTTCCACAAAAAGCGTCAGCGAGGGGCCGTGCAGGGTTGCCTTGATATGGGCGTCGCTGTTGCCCTCGGCATGGTGGTAATCGCCCAGACGCGGCGCAAGGCCGTTGAAGAAGGTCAGCATGTCGCGGCGAACGTCGGGGTCTGCCCCTTCATTGACCGTGAGGCCGCAGGTGGTGTGCGGGCAAAAAAGAGCGAGAATACCGTTGCGCCAGCCTTTTTCAATGGCGTTGCGCCGCACAAAGCTGCGAAGCTGCGAAGTAATGTCACGCATGTCGCTACGGCTTGTGGTCTCAAATTCCAGGCACAGCACGGCGGCCTCCTTGGGTCAGATTACGGCAAATTCCAGCAGGTCTGAACTGGCGATACGGTCCAGTTCCTGGCGCTGGTCTTCAGGAGTTTCAGTAAACAGAAAGCCGAACAGGCCGTAGCGGTTGTAGTCGTTGCGGCGCAGGCAGAGCACCTTGGCAAAGCCACGGCTCAGGGCTTCGTAGTCAAAACTGTGAACAGGCGGGCAGTTGGCGGGCTTGTTCAGCGCCATGAGGGTATACAGTTTGCCTTCCTTGCCCTTGAGGGCCGCATCCCAGTTGGGCTTTTGGCCTTCAAGAAAGCAGCCGTAGGAGTGGAAGCCCCAGGCAAAGAGGCTCACATCCGTGCTGCACCAGCCCGCAAAGCGCAGGGCGTTGAACTCGATGGGCAGAATGCGGCCCGCTGCCGAGCGCCGCAGCTCCACATGGGCCGGAAAGTTCCTCAGGCCCAGAATGGCGTTGACCTTGTTGAACCATGCCTCAAATTCCGCAAGATGGTTCTGGATGATGCCCGCACTGGTGTAATAGAGGCGGTCGCTCACGTCGGTGTCGCCAGCAAATTCGTGCCGCAGAATGTTGCAGATGACGGCCTGACCGTCCTGATCGAAATAGACATCAACGGCGTATTCATCGCCATCAATGTACTCTTCCAGCAGCCAGTCGTTGCCGTCAACAACAGACTGCGGATACTGCTCGGCCCAGCGCTGTGCTTCGGCGGCAATATCGCTTTTGGCGGCCAGCCAGTCAGCCTCATTGCTGATGCGGTATACGCCAAGGCTAAAAAACCCTACTGCTGGCTTGAGAATGCAGGGTACGCGCACTTCCTCGAAGGGCAGAGCCTGCATTTCCGCCAGGTTCAGGCGGCGGTAATAATAGTCCGTGTCCAGCGGGCGCAGCAGCTCGCGCGTGAGCGCCTTGTTCTTGAGCTTGCCAATGGCCTCGGCCAGAGCCGGGGAGCAGTGCTCTGCCACCCAGGACAGGGAATTTTCAGAGCAGGTGTACAGGCGCGGCGGGGCAGAGGTTTCGTTGGTCTGCTGTTGCCCGTGTTGCAGCATGGCGGCAAAGCGGGCTTCGGGCACAAGGTTGAGCCCCTGCTTGTCCTGCACTTTAAGTCCGGTTGCGCAGGCCCGCGCCATATAGTTGTCGAGCACGGGTTCCTGCCGGGCTGCCGCATAGGCTAGCAGCTCCGGCGAAACATAGGGCTGGTCAAGAATAATCATTCGCCGCCCAGCACGCGGAAGTATACCGCGGGTTCTTTGAGCAGGCCCGCTTCCAGCGTGCGCTGAAGGGCGTCGCTCATGGCCTGGGCCGTGGTTTCGTGCGTCATGAAGACCAGAGGCACGCCCTGTCCTTCATCAGACTTCTGTATGACCTGCGCCATGCTGATGCCCTCGGCGGCCATGCAGCCCGAGAGGTCGCGCAGCACGCCGGGCGTGTCCTGCACCATAACGCGCACATAGTAGCAGGAGCGCCATTCTTCCGGCGGCACAATGGCGGCCTTGGGCAGCTCCTTGCCCACAAAGCCCGTATTGTTGGGGCGTTCGTCGCGGGCAACGGCCAGCAGGTCGGCCAGCACGGCTCCGGCGGTGGGCAGGTCGCCCGCGCCGCGTCCGTGGAAAAAGAGCGGGCCAGAGGCATTGGCGTCAACGCGCACGGCATTGTACGCACCGCCCACCCGGGCCAGCAGATATTTGTGGAAAACAAGCGCGGGAAAAACCCCGGCTTCAAGGCGCACCGGGCCTTCGCCACATTCCTTGGCGTCAGCTTTTTCTTCGGGGCAGGGCACCTGGCGTACCTGGCCGATGAGCTTGATGCGGTAGCCGAATTCGCGGGCAAGGCGGATATCCAGCGCAGAAAGGCCACGGATGCCGCGCACCGAAAGGGCCGTGTAGGGATAGTGCACCCCATAGGCCAGACGGATGAGCAGAATGAGCTTGTGGGCCGCATCGTGCCCGTCGATGTCCAGCGTGGGGTCGGCTTCGGCAAAGCCCAGATGCTGGGCCTGCTTGAGGGCCACGTCAAAGTCCAGACCATTGGATGTCATTTCGGACAGGATAAAGTTGCTGGTGCCGTTGAGAATGCCCATGAGCGACTGAATGCGGTTGCCCGTGAGGCTTTCCTTGAGGGCTTCCACAATGGGCACTGCCCCGGCCACGCTGGCTTCGTAGCGCAGGATGCGCTTTTTGCGGTCGGCCTTCTGAAAAAGCGAAAGACCTTCTTCGGCCAGAAGAGCCTTGTTGGCCGTAACAATGTGCTTGCCCTGATCCAGAGCGCGGTCGATGAGATCACGGGCGTTGTCGATGCCGCCTATGAGTTCCACCAGCACGTCGATTTCCGGGTCATCCGTAAGGTCGCGTGGATTGGTGACCAGCTCCGCCCCATCGGGCAGGGGCACGTTGCGCGCCTTTTTGGCGTTGCGCACCAGTACTTTCTTGATCAGGATGTCACGGCCTGAACGACGGCGGATGAGGTCTGCGTTTTCTTCAATCAGGCGTACCAGACCGCCGCCCACGGTGCCGAATCCGGCAAGGCCTACTACCAGTGGCTTGTCACTGTTCTTGGTCATGATTTCTCCGCAAGTGCCCGGTAGCAAAGCCGCAACTGATAAGGCACCGGTTTTGACACAGATCGGGCATGCCCGGTCTGTGCACGTTTTTATCCTTTTACGTCATGTGGCAACAGCGCTCAATACCCGAAAAGGGCCGGGGGGCAAAAAACACTGTGCTCCGGCAGGGGGCTGCCCGCAGGCGCGCACATGCGCAATCCCTGGTGCGAACCCGCCCGCCGGAGCGCAGGTGGTCATATTCTGGTTCACTATCTGCTGCAAAAAGCAAAAGAACTTTATGCACTGAGCCTGAGAGCATCTTATGTTAAAATGCTCCAGGGTATCTCAAATTCGACAATGCACCTTTTCAAAAGTTGATCCGCTTTAGTCAGACGTGCCCGACAAAAGCTTGCGCATGCTGCTGATGGCCTGCCGCGTGCGGTGTTCGTTTTCAATAAGGGCAAAGCGCACATATTCGTCGCCGTAAGAGCCGAAGCCAAGACCAGGCGAAACGGCCACATGAGCCTCGGTCAGCAGCAGCTTTGAGAACTCCACGGAGCCCATTTTGCGGAAGGCTTCAGGAATACGGGCCCACACAAACATGGTGGCCTTGGGGGAAGGCACTTCCCAGCCGATGCGGTTGAGGCCGTCGATAAGGCGGTCGCGCCGTTCCTTGTAGACGTTGCAGATGTCATGCACACAGTCTTCGGGGCCGTTAAGGGCCACGGTGGCGGCAATCTGCACGGGCTGGAAGATGCCGTAGTCAAGGTAGCTCTTGATGCGGGCCAGGGCGTGAATGAGGTGCTTGTTGCCCATGCAGAAGCCCACACGCCAGCCGGGCATGGAGTAGCTTTTGGACAGGGTGTAAAATTCCACGCCTACGTCCTTGGCTCCCTTGGCCTGCAAGAAGCTCGGGGCCTTGTAGCCGTCAAAAACCAGGTCGGCGTAGGCCAGATCGTGTACAACCCAGATGTTGTTTGCCTTGGCGAATTCAACAATTTTTTCAAAAAAGGCCAGATCCGTCACTTCAGTGGTGGGGTTGTGCGGATAGCAGAGAAAAAGCAGCTTGGGCTTGGGCCACGCCTGGCGGGTTGCGGTTTCAAGGTCTTCAAAAAAATCCCGGCCAGGGCCGATGGGCACGCTGCGCACGTCCGCGCCCGCAATGATGGGGGCGTATTTGTGAATGGGGTAGGTAGGGTCTGGCGCAAGCACCACGTCGCCGGGCTCAAGCATGGCCAGCGAAAGATGCGCCAGGCCTTCTTTGGAGCCCATTGTCACTATGGATTCGGTTTCCGGGTCAAGGTCCACATCAAAGTGGCGCTTGTAGCGGTCACAGACGGCTTTGCGCAGGTTTGGGATGCCGCGCGAAAGGGAATAGCGGTGGTTGATGGGCTTGAGTGCTGCCTCTGCGAGCTTTTCCACAATGGGTGCGGGCGTGGGGATGTCCGGATTGCCCATGCTGAAGTCCACGATGTCGATATTCTGCCGACGAAGCCGCATCTTGAGCTCCCCAACTACAGCGAAAACGTAGGGGGGCAGGCGGCGAATGCGTGAAAACTCTTCCATTGTTTTGCTCCCAGAGCATAATGATTGTCCCGGCAAAGGCACAAGCGCCTTTGCGGCGGCGCGGCGAGCGGCCAGCAATGTCGCTCGGCCGCGCATGGTTGAAAAAAAACCGCGCTCTTTCGCCCCAAAGGCGTAAGCGCGGTGGACGCCTCAGACGTTCCTCTTAAGGGTGGTGCAGCATAGCCAGCGAAAAGCAGGTTTGTAAAGCTTATGTGCGAAACATCAGACAATTAAGTTCTTTTTACCGCATTGTTAGTTCGCGTATAAAGAGGTTGCGGGTGTGCCGGACACGCCAGTTGCTCTTTGCTTTCAGCCCGTCGTGGTGTAGGGTGGACAACAGAATGCTGCCCGGAGGAACACATGGACGACCATATCCGTTTTGACCATCAGAATCTTGAATTGCACCTGCTGGACCAGCGCTTTCTGCCAGAGCGGGAGTCGGACTTTGTGTGCCGCACTGCAGACGACGTAATCAGCGCCTTGCAGACCATGGTCGTGCGCGGCGCGCCTGCCATCGGCGTTACGGCGGCCTGGGGCTGCGTGCTGGCCCTCAAGGATGCGCAAGGGCCGGATTGGGCCGCCAGACTTGAGCTGGGCATGGAGCGCATAGCCTCCGCCAGACCTACGGCAGTGAACCTGCGCTGGGGTGTGGAGCGCATGCGTAATAAATGGAGATCCTTTGGCGGCGCGAATATTGATCAAACAGCCCTGCTTACGGCCTTTACGCACGAGGCCCAGACCATGCAGGACGAAGACGTGGCCACATGCAAAACCCTGGGCCGCCACGGCGCAACCTGCATTGATGACGGCGACTGCGTGCTCACACACTGCAATGCCGGAGCCCTGGCCACAGCTGGCTATGGCACGGCCCTTGGCGTTATACGCGCCGCTGCCGAGGCTGGCAAAAAAATCAGCGTCATTGCCGACGAAACGCGGCCATTCCTTCAGGGCGCGCGCCTCACTGCCTGGGAACTGGCGCGCGACGGCATTCCCGTAACCGTGGCCTGCGACAATGCCTGTGCCCTGCTCATGAGCAAGGGCATGGTGCAGCGCGTGGTTGTGGGGGCCGACCGCATTGCCGCCAATGGCGACACGGCCAACAAAATAGGCACCTTTGGCGTGGCTTTGCTGGCCAGGCATTTTCATATTCCCTTCTATGTGGCTGCGCCCTTGTCGACCATAGACCCTGCCACGCCCGACGGCGCGGGTATTCCCATTGAGCAGCGCCCTGACCGCGAAGTGACCCATGTGGGTGAAACCCGCCTGTGCCCCAAGGACGTGCCTGTGTACAACTTCGCCTTTGACGTGACACCCGCAGAGTATATCAGCGGCATCATCACGGAAAAAGGCGTGCTTTATCCCCCGTACAGCCTGTCCATATGGGCGGCTCTGAATGATCTGAACACTGGCCGCAGCGCGGGTATCACCAACGCTGCTACGGAAGACGAAGACGGCGCTGCGGCACCCGCCGGGAGCCAGACGCTATGAAGGAACTTATCCTGGTTGTCGGGCCCGGCCAGCCAGACCTGACTTCCTTCCCCGCCGCCAATGGCGAAAATGACAAGCGGATCTTCGTGCAGTGGGAAGGATGGGAAGCCCCCAAGGGGCACGTTTCGCTTGCGGCCCGGCTGCGGGCAGAGCTTGAAACCATCCGCGCGGAACACGCTGCCTGGGCGTATGATCTGGGGCGGCTGACAACGGAAGACGGCAAGGAAGTGCAGGACAAGCTGCGCGCCGGGCATCCGCTTTCCATGTGGTGGTGCTCGCTGCTTTACGAGCGTCATCCCAAGATGACGCCCGGTTTGTACGCCGTCTACAGACTGCGCGCCCTTGAACGGCTTATGGATGAGGAAAATGTCACGGGCCTGCACCTCTTTGGCGGGGACGATACCCTGCGCGACGTGCTGGCCCATATGTGCGCCTCATCGGGGCGCGATTTTTCTGAAGAGCACGGTGTGCCTGCGCCTCTGGAGCCGCCAGTGTCTTTTGTGCGCCGTCTGTACAACGCGACTCCGGCTCCACTGCGAACACTGGCCCGTTACGGGCTCTGGCTGTGGACCGTGCGCCGCAAACTGCCCGTAAGCCCTGACGCGGGCAAGGCTTTTGCTCCCGTGCAGGGAGAAGCCGGGCCTGTGCAGGCAGCGACCATTGCCACCTATTTTCCCAATGTGGACATGAAGGCCGCCGCAGAAGGGCATTTTCGTTCCCGCTACTGGGAAAGCCTGCACGATGCGCTGCGCGATGCTGCCAGAAAGGAAGGCGCGCCCTGGGTGCGCTGGCTCTTTATCCGATTTCCCGCGCCGCAGCTGAGCCTTGAGCAATGCATCGCCCTGCGTGACCGCTTTCGCAAGGAAGGAAAAGACGGGGCCAGCTTTCATTACCTTGAAGAATTTTTGCGCCACCGCGACCTTTGGGCCGCATTGTGGCGGTACCTGCGTCTCTGCCTGGGCAGCCGCAGCCTTGAGTCCTCAGTGCGGCCCGCATTCCGGTTCGCCGGTTCGCACCTCAATTTCTGGCCCTATCTGGAAACTTACTGGGTAGAGTCTTTCAGGGGCTGGCGCGGGCTTGAACGCTGTTTGCAACAACGGGCCTTCGATGTCTACGCCGGGGCTGCCGGGCCGCAGCGCTGGACGCTTTTTCCGCTGGAAAACTGCCCCTGGGAGCGCATGCTCACCGTAGCTATGCGCGAGGCCGGGGCCGCTGTCACGCCCTGCGCAGACCCTGAGGCTGGCCCGGTCATCGGGGCGCAGCACTCCACGGTGCGGCCCACGGACTTTCGCTATTTTGACGATCCGCGCACCTTTGAGGCCCCCTGCGATGTCTTTCAGCCCGACATGATTCGCGGCAACGGGCAATCTGCCTGCGAACAGTGGCTACAGGCGGGCACGCCGCCCCAAAGACTTGGCGAAGTGGAGGCCCTGCGTTATCTCTATCTTGCTGAAGGCGCGCGCTCCTTGCCGTCGACCACGGCGTCCGGCGAAGAAAGCTCCGCAGCACGGGCAACTGAGGCCGCATCGGCACAGCCGAAGCGCCTTCTGGCCGTTACCAGCTTTTTTCAGGACGAAACGGAGGCCCATCTGGTTTTGCTGGCACGCGCGCTGCATGCCGGGGTTCTGGACGGTTGGCAGATTGTGGTGAAACCTCACCCCTACCTGCCAGTGGAAGAACGCCTGCGCGCCTTGCTGGGCCGCCGCATTTCTGAAGTGCGCATTGCTCAGGGCGCCATTGGCGAAGAATTTGTGCCGGGGGTTGTTGTGTGGTCTTCCAACTCTACAACAGTTGCGCTTGAGGCGGCCCTGAAGGGGCTGCCCGTAATGAGCATGCTGCCTGTGGATGATTTTGATCTTTGTCCGTTGCAGGACGTGCCCCAGCTGCCCCGAACAGGCAGCGTGGAGGATGTGGCGGAGGCTTTGGCCGCTGCCGCCCCCCTGCAATTGCCGGCTAACTATCTGGATCTGGACCCGGCCCTGCCGCGCTGGAAAAAGTTGCTGGGGGTATAAGTATGACGATGGGTACTCAAGAACGCATTCTCGAAATGGTTCACCACTGCTACTGGGACAAAAACGCCAACTGCGCCCAGACAACCCTGTACTGTCTTGAGCAGTTGACCGGGCAGCCTGTGCACCCGCTGCTTTTTCAGGCCACCGTTGGCTGCCACGGAGCCGGGGACAAAGGCGGCCAGTGCGGCCTGATGGAAGGTGCGATGCTCTTTCTGGGGCTTTATGGCGCAACCCTTGGCAAAACTGACGCTGAAATTGTGGACATATGCTCGCGCTATGCCAGTCTTTTCAAAAGAAACTTCAGCAGTCTGGCCTGCCGTGACCTCAGGCCCGGCGGTTTTCGGGATGATGATCCGCCCCATTTGTGCGAACGCTTCACAGTGAGAGCTGTGACCTGCCTGCACGATTTTGTCACAAGGCTGAAGTAGGCTCTTCGCTGCGGGCTGTAGCGCCTCAGGCTGCGTACAGCCCTGTCCGTTGCGTGGCAGGACGTACTGTGTCACAAAGAGATAAGTGGTTCTGTCCAGATGGCGCAGGGCCACTGCATCTTTGCTCGAGGGGGTCTCATGCTCAGCGTTTTTGACCTGTTCAAGATTGGCATCGGACCGTCCAGTTCGCACACTGTGGGGCCGATGGTGGCGGGCAAGGCTTTTGCGGGGGAACTGGCGGTATTGGGGCTTTTGCCCATGGTTGGGCGCGTCAGTGTTGATCTTTTTGGTTCTTTGGCGCTTACGGGCGAGGGCCACGGCACCACAGGAGCCATCCTGGGCGGCCTGGAAGGTGAAGAACCCGCCTCGGTTGATACGGCCCATCTGGCCCGGCGCACGGTGGAACTTAAAAATAACGCCGATCTTGTTCTCATTTGCGCGCAAACCATTCCCTTTGTTTATGAACGCGACATGCGCCTGCACAAGGGCCTGTTTCTGCCCCGTCACTCCAATGCTATGAAGCTCACGGCCCATGCCGGCGACGGCACGGAGCTGTATACCCGTACCTACTACTCCATTGGCGGCGGCTTTATCCGTACAGATGCGGATTTTGACCGCGAGCCGGAAACCTGGCCCAAGCCTCCGTATCCCTACAAGACCGCCAGCGAACTGTTTGCCATTTGCGAAAGCGAAGGCAAGACCGTGGCGCAGATCGTCATGGCCAACGAAAGTTTCTGGCATTCGCCCACGGAGGTGCGCCGCCGCGCCCAGGCTATCATGGATGTCATGCGTGATTCGGTAGAGCGCGGTTGCTACACCGACGGCGTGCTGCCCGGCGGCTACAACGTGCGCCGCCGCGCGCCCAACCTGCTGCGCAAGGTCAGCGCCCTTCAGGCGCAGGGCCGCCGAGATCTGAGCCTGTGGCCGACGCTTTACGCCTTTGCCGTGGCAGAGGAAAACGCTTCGGGCGGGCGGGTGGTCACTGCCCCCACCAACGGAGCCGCTGGGGTTGTGCCCGCAGTGTTGACCTATTATCAGAATTTCTACCCCCATGCCACGGAAGAGGGCGCTCTGGACTTCTTGCTCACTGCCGGAGCCATCGGTCTTTTCTTCAAAACAAACGCCTCCATTTCAGGGGCGGAAGTTGGCTGTCAGGGCGAAGTGGGCGTGGCCTGCTCAATGGCGGCGGGAGCCTATTGCGCGGTAACGGGCGGCAATGTGAAGCAGGTGGAAGTGGCTGCGGAAATTGGCATGGAGCACAATCTGGGCCTGACCTGCGATCCTGTGGGCGGGCTTGTGCAGATTCCCTGCATCGAGCGCAACGGCGTTGCGGCAGAGCGTGCGGTCAACTGCGCGCAGCTTTCACGCCTGGAAGACGGGCGGCAGCGCGTGATCTCGCTGGACGCCATTATTGAGGTCATGTACCGCACGGGCCTTGACCTGCAATCCCGCTACAAGGAAACCTCGCTGGGCGGTCTGGCTCAGGCCGTGGCTGAAGGGCTGGAACGCAAGAAAAATTCCGAAAACGCCTGATCCCGATAATCAAGGAAGAACATCAATGAGTGAAATACGCATTGTCGCTGAACTGGAAGTGCTGCCCCAGCACCGTGAGGCCCTCATGCCCGTACTGCAGGCCCTGGTGGACGGCAGCAGGGGCGAGGCAGGCAACGTAAGCTATGAGCTTACCGAAGACCTGTCCAATGTGTGCCGCTTTTTTGTCATTGAAGCCTGGGCTTCGCAACAGGCCATAGACGAGCACAACGTCACGCCGCACTTTACGGCTTTTGTGGCCTTTACCGAAGGTAAGCTCAAGCACCTGGCCATTACCCTGCTCAAGAAGGTTTTTTAGGCAGTAGCCCTTCGAGCGCCTTTTCAGTTATAGCTGCGTCGAACTTCACCTTTTATTCCGGTCGAATACTGCAAGAGTATGCTCCTTGTATAAAAGGCTCTTTCATGCTGATATAACTGGAAATGTGTCGTGCGATGTTGGGGATTGCCGCCCTGAAACATGTTCGATTTCAAAACAGATTTGACCACAAAAAACGGGCATGCACTGCATGCCCGTTTTTTGTGTAAATGGCGTCGATGTACTGCGCCAAGCGGCGTAGTACATCGGAAAAAACTTGGAGACATTTTCTGGACAGTCCCGTCACGAGATGCATTTTCAGTTAGATCAAGAAGAATAAGCCTTTTATGCAGGAGTATACTTCTGTAGTATTCGACCGGAATAAAAGGTGAAGTTCGACGTAGAGATAACTGAAAAGGCGCTTATGACGCCACTGCCTAGCGCGGCTCGATAACTTCCAAACCGTTCATGTAGGGCACCAGCACCTTGGGCAGAATCACGCTGCCGTCCTTTTGCTGGCAATTTTCCAGTATGGCGGCGGTGGTGCGGCCAGTGGGCAAGCCGGAACCGTTGAGGGTGTGGACAAAAGCCGCCTTGCCACCCTTGGGCTTGAAGCGGATGTCTGCCCGGCGCGCCTGAAAGTCGGTGCAGTTGGAGCAGGACGATATTTCCCGGTAGGTTTTCTGTGCGGGCATCCACACTTCAACGTCGTAGGTTTTGGCAGAAGAAAAGCCCATATCGCCAGTGCACAGGGTGATGAAGCGGTAGGGCAGTTCCAGCAGTTCCAGCAGTTCACAGGCGTGACCGCGCATGAGTTCAAGCTGGTTGAAGCTGTCTTCGGGATGAGCGAAGCGAACCATTTCAACCTTGGTGAACTGGTGCATGCGTATTATGCCGCGTGTGTCCTTGCCCGCGCTGCCCGCTTCTGAACGGAAGCAGGGGGTAGCGGCGCAGTAGGCGCGGGGCAGGTCAGCCTCGTCCAGAACTTCGCCTGCGTGCAGGTTGGTCAGCGGCACCTCGGCTGTAGGAATGAGAAAATAGTCCCAGTCCTGCAGCTTGAACAGGTCTTCTTCAAACTTGGGCAACTGGGCCGTGCCTGTCATAGTGGCGCGGTTCACCATATAGGGGGGGCTTACTTCAATATAGTCGCCGTGGCAGGTATGCCTGTCGAGAAAAAAGGCGGCCAGGGCACGTTCAAGGCGTGCGCCCCAACCCAGGGACACCACAAAACGGCTGCCCGTAAGGCGCGCGGCACGCTCAAAATCCAGCCCGCCCAGGGCAACGCCAATGTCGCCGTGTTCGCGTACATCGAAATCAAACTGACGGGGCGTGCCCCAGCGGTTCACTTCGACATTTTCGTCTTCATTGGCTCCCAGCGGCACGGTGCTGTCGGGGATGTTGGGCACGCGCATGAGCCAGCTTTCCACATCGGCCTTGGCCAGTGCGGTTTCGACGTCCAACTCCTTGATGCGGTCAGACAGGGTGGAAAGTTCTGCAAGCAGTTCCCCGGCATCCTGACCAGAGCGCTTGAGGGCCGCCACCTGCCCGGATGCTTCATTACGCTTGCTTTTGAGGCCTTCCACTTCTGTGAGCAGGGTGCGGCGTTTGCCGTCCAGTTCCAGAAATGCATCCACACTGATGTCCGAATGACGGTCGGCCAGAGCCTTGGCCAAAACTTCGGGCTGCCTCTGCACCAGTTTGAGATCAATCATGACCGCTCCTGAAAAATTGCGCTGTATTACGCTGGATACGCGGTAAATTTGCAGCCAGGGGCTGCCCGCGACATCGTTATTCCTTTATCACGGGGGCATACTGCCTTGCAAGGCTGGCTTTTTCCGTATATAGACCACGAGAATACTCTTGAAAATTTCTATAAAACGCGAGGCTGTCATGAAACCTGTGCGCAATGTACTATGTCTAGTTTTGCTTGCTTTTCTGGCAACAGCCTGCGGGCCCGCCAACAGTGTACGCCTGTTGCCGCCGCCCTTTATGGAAGGCGCTGTGCTGCCCGGCCCCAAGGCTCCCAGAGTGACTGTGGTGGCATTTGAAGACAAGCGGCAAGACCAGACTGTCATAGGTTCGCGCCGTGACAATACCGCCTTTGTCACCAATGACAGCGTTACCCAGTGGATAAGCAAAGCCCTTGCTGACGAACTGGCCCGCAACGGCCTTCAGGTTTCTTATGCCGACAGTGTAAATCAGGCCCGTGCGGGTAATCCCGACTATCTGGTGACTGGCGACGTGGATCAGGTATGGCTGCGCGAAAACTCCGCCACCGACCTTGCAACCAGCATGCGCGTCAACTACTCCGTAGCCAACAGGCAGAGCCGCATCTACAGCGAAACGCTCAATGCCTCGCAGTCGCGCACAGTCATGCCAATGGGCAGCGCTGCCGACAATATCATGCTGGACACACTGCGTGAACTTATCAAACCCATGGCGCAAAAGATTGTTCAGGCTATTGAGGCCAAGAAATAAGCTTCTGCGCGCTTCGCGTGCCCTGTTTTTCGGCGCGGCGCTGACAGTGACCGCGTTGGTGTATTGTACCCTGCCGCCGACCTTTGTGGTCGGCGGCTTTGTGTTGGCGGCGCATGCCGGGGAAGCGGGCGGCGCGGGCCAGCTTCGCTTGGGCCAATCTCCCACGGGTGAACCGTTTGGCGGGCAGCTGGCAAAAAGGTCTGAGGATCAAACACTGCCTGCCCCGTCCCATCCTGGTTTTTCTTCTGATTCCGTCTCTGCCCCTGATGCTGCGGCCCCTCCTCTTGCTGACATCGAACACAGTGAACTTGCGCGGGCGCGAACGCCGCTCAACAGCGGCGCGGCGCGTATTCTGGCTGAAGGCAATGCTCGCATGGCGGCGCTGGCTGCTGCTGCCGATGCTTTGCCCAACAGGCGCGACATCCGCATGGGGGCCATCAGTGCCGACGAACGGCTTGTCTTGGCCGCGCAGCTTTACCGCCCCATCGTTAGGTATCACGAAGACGGCGCGCCTGCTGTAACGGTGCACTTGCGGGCTCGCCCCGAAGCTGCCAGCAATATATCGCAGGCTCTGCGCAGTGCTGATCTAGTACAGTTGCGGCTGCGCCTTTTGCAGGAAACGACAGATCTGCTGCAACTCATGAATACACGCGATCCTGCTGAAAATGGCGCTGTAAGGAATCACGCGGGCAGCAACCACCGTGCTGGCGTGCGCGGCAGCGGCAACCTTGGCAATGTATACCGGGCACCAGTGGGAATGCACGACGCGGCAGATCTCGCCAAATCCGGCGAACGCGGTGGGGATGCCCGCAAGAACGCACTGGACGAGGTTTTTTCGGGTTGTGTGGGAGCCGGGGCAGAAGCGTCCCCGGAGGCAGATGCCGTGCCCGACACGGATTTTCCTGACGCCTCGCTTGCCGACGCCGTGTGGACTGAAAGGCATTGGAACAATGCCTCACACCAACTACAAGCACTTCTGCAGGCTCAGGACGTTCTGGCGTCCGATGCGGACGGCTGGCTTGTGCCTGACGGACTTTTGCCCCAGCTGGAGCAGGTGTCTGCCCGGTTGCCGCAAAGCCCCGCCGCATGGCTTTTGCTGGCCGAGGCACAGTTGCGGCGCGGGTTGCCGCTGCAAAGCATTGCTTCGTGCGACGCTGCTCTGGCTCTGGATTCCGGCCTGAGCAGGGCGCGTTATATCCGCGCGCTCGGGCATTGGCGGCTTCAGCAGCTTGCCCTTGCGGAAAATGATCTGACCTCGTCTCTGGATGACAGGCACGGGTTCACGCCTCAAGGTGAGGATAGGGCGCGGCGCTTGCGGGTGCGGGGAACCGTACGCATGCAACGGCGCGATATGGCGGGTATGTGTGAAGATTTTGGCGCGGCCTGTGCGCTGGGCGAGTGCGAGGGGCTGATGCTGGCCAGGGCGCAGCAGTATTGCCTGCCGTCTGGGTCTTCTGAAACGCAAACTAGCCCGGAAGCCCGGCAGGAAAGCACGCCTGCCGCGCCAGATAGGGAAAAATCCACCGCGTCAGAAGCGGATTCCTCTTCGTCAGATATTTCGAAATCAGCCGCTGAAACAAAGGAAGCAAAGCCGTGAGCCGCGATCCTCTTCTTAAAGTCTACGGGCATGTATACCCGGTGAGCAGCGCGTTTTACGACGATCTGGCGCACGCTTGCGCCGATGCTCTGCCCGACGCCGATGATATTCCCGTACTGGAAAAAGACGGGGACATGGCGCGCATTTCCTTTGAGGGTATGTACTTTCCTGTGAACGAAGTGCTGGAAGCCCTGGCCCGGTATCTGGGGCCCGAACACAAGGGCAAGCTTGATGTGCTGGATATGGGCGGCTGGCGTCTGACGCGCCATGTGTTCGAAGAGGGCCGCATCAATAGCAGCAGCGCACCGTTGAATAATGTTCTGGACTATTCAGGGCATTAATGGCCTGCTCGTTGCTCGTTGCTCGTTGCTCGTTGCTCGTTGCTCGTCGTCAGTCGCCGCTTCACGCGGTTTTTTTAGTCTGTCAAAAGCAGGGCATTTTTCAGGGCAGCGTACCTTTGAAATATTTCATTTTCAAAGGTGACTGCTGCCCCCCGTATGCAATTTCCGGCAAAAATCACGCCGCGTTGCCGCGCGCCGCGCCTTTGTAACGCGCTGGCTAACCAGCCACCTTTCGTTCAAAAAGCGCCATATATTCCTGATTGCCCTTGGGACCTTTGATGGCGGCTGGCAGCACTCCACGGCAGTTCAAACCAAGGTTTGCCTCGGTAAAGGACAGTATTTTATCGACCGCCCTTTGCCGCGCTTCTTCATCGCGCACGACGCCCTTGACCGTCTCGCCCGGTCCCAGCTCGAACTGGGGCTTGATGAGGGTGGCCACAATGCCGCCGGGCTTGAGCCACGTCATGCAGGCTGGCAGCACCAAGGTAAGAGATATAAAGGAAACGTCGGCCACCACCATGTCTACCTGTTCGGGAATAAGTTCGGCTTCTGCATGGCGCAGGTTGACGCCTTCAAGGTTGACAACGCGGGTGTCGGCCCTAAGTTTTTCGTGCAACTGGTTGCGGCCCACGTCCACCGCATAAACGCGGGCAGCTCCGCGTTGCAGCAGGCAGTCGGTAAAGCCGCCAGTAGACGCGCCAGCGTCCAGGCAAACAAAGCCCATCACGTCCAGTTTGAACTGGTCGAGGATGGTAATCAGCTTATAGGCCCCCCGGCTCACATAGGGTTCCGGCTCCAGCAGGGCAAAGGCCGTGTCTGCCGGATAGGGGTGCCCGGGTTTGGGCACAAGCTGGGGCGGTGCGCCGGGCACGCATTCCGCAAGAATGATCTTGCCCGCCATGATAAGGCGGCGTGCCTGCTCGCGGCTCGCGGCAAGGCCTTGCTCAAAAACAAGTTGGTCTGCGCGTTGTCGTGGGTTTTTTGCCATGCGGGCTATATAGCGCCGAAGGGCCGCCCTGGCAATCCGGCGGACCGCAGTGATATGGCAAACATGATGCCGCCTGGTCTTTACCTCTTACCCCTTGCCAAAAGTTGAAAGAAGCGCTATATGGTTTGCCCTTGTGCGATATACTTTCGCACCAAGGGAAAAACGCGCGGGCGTCTGGCAGTAATTTCGCCGGATTATGCCGCGTTCCATGAGGTAGTTGTCATGAAGAAAGATATCCATCCCAAAGTGTTCAATGCCACCATCACCTGCGCTTGCGGCAACGAAGAAACCGTGCTCTCCACCAAGGGTGAGCAGGTAAGCGTGGAAGTATGTTCCGCTTGCCATCCTTTCTACACGGGCAAGCAGCGCTTCCTTGATACGGCTGGCCGTATTGACCGCTTCCGTAAAAAGTACGCCAAGTTTGAGCCTAAATAGTCGCGGGCGGCAGGATATGCCGCACAAGGATGACGCACGGCAGGGAGCGCCAGGCAAGGCCGCAGGGGGAAAGCCCCGGTGGGCCATGATGGCGCTTTGTGCTTTGACGTCTGCCTGCCCCACAGTGGGTGGTCAGGCCGTTATGGAAGGCGTGATGATGCGCAACGGCGATACCTACGGTCTTGCCGTACGCCAGGCCGACGGGGAGATTATTGCCCGCCGTCTGCCCTGGTTTTCTCTGTTGCGTTATGATTGGCTGAAAAAACCTTTCCTGCGGGGCTTTCCTATTCTGCTGGAAACGCTCGTCAACGGCATCAAGGCGCTTAACCGCTCGGTAGAGGTGGTGGCTCAAGGGCAGGAAGAGGAAATCTCTGGCTGGCATCTGGTAGTAACCATGCTGGCAGCTCTGCTTATGGCCATCGGCCTTTTCGTGGTGGTGCCGCACCTGTTGTCTCTGGGTATGCTGTGGCTGAACCTGGGCGGCGACGTGGAAGGGCTGACCTTTCACCTGTGGGACGGTTTTTTCAAGTGTTGCATCTTTATGGGGTACATAAAGGCCATCTCTTATGTTCCTGACATCCGCAGGGTTTTTCAGTACCACGGGGCAGAGCACAAGACCATTCACGCCTTCGAGTCCGGCGACGAGGTAACTGCGGCAAGCGCTGCGCGCATGAGCCGCCTGCATCCTCGTTGCGGTACCACGTTTTTGCTCTTTGTCATCTGCATATCCATTATTTTGCACGCGGTGCTGGTGCCTGCGCTGCTGGCCCTGTATACGCCGCAAGGCGCTGTGGCAAAGCACGCCCTGACCATCTTTTTCAAGCTGCTGCTTATGGTGCCCATCAGTGCTTTGGCTTACGAGCTTATCCGCTATGCGGCGCGCCTGCCTCAGGGGCCGCTTGCCAGCATTCTGCGCGCACCAGGCCTGGCCCTGCAAAAGCTGACCACCTACGAGCCGGACGAAAGCCAGCTTGAAGTGGCGGTAGTGGCCCTGCGTGAAGCTTTGGGGCCCGAGGCCGGGGAGAATGTACGCACGGTACCCTACACCGCGCAGTAACGCCCTTTGCCTCTGTACGGTCGGGCTGAGGCCCGCCGTCCGCTGTTTCCGTTTTTGTCCACTGCCAGCCGGAGATCCCTATGTTCGCCAAATTAGAAGGCCTGGAAAAAAAGTATCTGGAGCTTGAGGATGCCCTCGCCCAGCCCGATGTTTTCAACGACCAGGATCATTACCGCAAGCTGACCAAGGCCCACGCCGATCTGCGCGACGTGGTGGATCTTTTTCGCCGTTACCGTTCCGTGAGTGAAGAGCTGGCCGAAAACAAGCTGCTGCTGCATGACGACGACCCCGAAATGCGCGCTATGGCACAGGAAGAAGTGCAGAAGGCCGAGGAAAAACTGCCGGAACTTGAGCTTGAGCTCAAGGTCATGCTGTTGCCTTCCGACCCGCTTGACGAAAAGAACACCATTCTGGAAATCCGGGCTGGCACTGGCGGCGAAGAAGCTGCCCTTTTTGCCGCCGATCTTTTCCGCATGTATACGCGTTTTGCCGAGCTCAAGGGCTGGAAAGTGGAATTGATGAGTGAATCCCTCTCGGAATCCGGGGGCTTCAAGGAAGTCATCTGCCTTATCGCTGGCGACCGCGTGTACAGTCACCTCAAGTACGAGGCCGGAACCCACCGCGTGCAGCGCGTGCCCGCCACCGAGACGCAGGGGCGCATCCATACCTCTGCCGCCACTGTGGCCGTCATGCCCGAAGCCGAAGAAGTGGACGTTGAAATCCGCCCCGACGACCTGCGCATAGATATTTACCGCGCCTCGGGAGCAGGCGGCCAGCACGTCAACAAGACGGAATCGGCCGTGCGCATTACCCACCTGCCCACCAACACCGTGGTTACCTGCCAGGACGAACGCTCGCAGCACAAGAACAAGGCCCGCGCCATGAAGGTGCTTGCATCGCGTATTCTGGCTGCCGAGCGTGAACGCCAGAACTCGGAACTGTCGGCAGACCGCAAGGCGCAGGTTGGTTCAGGCGACCGTTCGGAACGCATCCGCACCTACAACTTCCCGCAGGGGCGCTGCACAGACCACCGCATCAACCTTACCCTGTATTCTCTGGACAGAATTATGGAAGGCGAAATTCAGTCTTTGGTGGAAGCGTTGGGCACGGCCGCTCAGGCCGAAGCACTCAGGGCGCAGAACACAGATTAACGCACGTTCATATTTACGTGTTCGCATGTGTGCCGCGTGTTCACCGCACGACCGGGCTGCTTGAGAACAAGAAATGTCAAATCCCCGTGAGCCATCAGCTTGCGGGGATTTTTTATTTGTGCAGGGCGCTTCAGCCGGAGGTCACGACAGAATTTGCTCTTACAGAAGTGCTCCGGGTCAAGAGCCGCGTATCTTTGAAATGTCTTACGCCGCAGAGTTGTCATCCCAACGGAAGGTGCATTTTGCCGAAGAAGCCACACAGCGTCGCAGCGTGCTGTTTTCGTGTGCAGGGATAGAACCCTTACCCTTTTTCAACGTCAAAAGGTCATGAAGGATTACGGCAAGGCAAAAAGTGAGGCAGGAAACGTGATTTCTTTTGACGACAAAATTTTGGTCTCTTGAGCCCGAGTGGGGCCATCCGGTTCAAATGCCGCCGCCTGAGGAGAAATACTGGGCGCAGGATCGGCGTCATCTGGCGTTGCTGTTGAAAAAATGACGCTTCCTTGCGCAGCATCTGCCGGAGGCACAGCGCCGGGTATTACGGAAAGCTCGTTGCCGCCGGAATCATATATGACCGTGGCCTTGGGCGTTATGACGCTGAAACCGCCGTCGGCCATGCCTATGATGCGCACATCGCCTGAGTTGACCAGGATGCTTCTGGCGTTGGCAAGAACAATACTGACCACGCCCGCCAGCCCTTTGCCGGATGTGCTCACTACCATCACAGCGCCGTTGGGCATAACCGCTTGTGCAGTTTTTTGCTCTATCTGTTCAGGTGTTTGCGGCACAAGCACTTTGGACGCAGGCGCTTTAAGGGCAAATATTTCCCGCTGTGGCGTTTTTGAAGCAGGCGCAGCAGATGACGCGGCAGCCACATTCATACAGGCCGCAACAGGAACAGAAGGCGCTTTTTTGTTTGTGGGTATGAGTGACATTGCTTCGCTCCATTTCCTGTGTGCCGCAGTGCCGCAGAAGCGGTCTCTTTGGCTTTGGCATAGCACTTCGCAAAAGAGCAGAATGTTGCTGTGCTCACAGTTGAAGACGTAGCAAAATTTATTCCACGATCAGAAGGAAAATTATGCCGGGCAACAGGATAGGGCATTGAGGGCAGGTCTCGGCATTGGACGAAGAGGCATAGTATTGAAGGAAGGGTGCGGCACAAAGTGGCGCGGTGGGCAGTGCAAAACTACAATGCCCTAGGGGCTGTAGCCAAATAATTCTTTTGTCCAACTGGCTGCGTCAAAAGGCCCTTTTTACTCCAGTCATGTGCCGTGAGAGCACACTTCTTCCGTAAAAAAGGCCTTTTTTCTTGCCCTTGGCGCAAAGTCATTTATTTAAAGGCAGCCCCTAGTCGCCTACCACAAAGGCTCCGGGGTAAAGAATGGAGAAGATCTCAAGCTGCTTTTGGGCGCCAAAGGAATCAGGCCACGGTCCCGCCTGTACGTTCCACATATTGTTGCTGCCAAAGTGCATGCGGCTTTTGTGCCCGGCCCTGCCCAGATCGCGCGCGAGCCTGTCGGCATTGTCCTTGTTGACGAAAGCGCCTACCTGAACATAGTAGGACCCGGCAATATCGCCATCGTTGCGCATCTGCGGCACGCCGCCGAGGCTTTGCACACGCACCCGGCCCGTGCCTGGCCCGATAATATTTAACTGGGTGGCGGCAGCGCGCGAAAGGTCGATAATGCGGTCGCCCACAAAGGGACCTCGGTCGTTGATGCGCACAATGATGCTGCGGCCGTTGCTCATATGGGTGACGCGCACCTTGGTGCCCAGGGGCAACAGCTTGTGGGCCGCCGTCATTGCATACTGGTTGTAACGTTCGCCATTGGCGGTGGTTTTGCCGTGAAAGCCCGGTCCATACCAGGAGGCTTCGCCCACTTCAACAAAGCCGTGGGCAGACTTGAGCGGGTAGTAGGTTTTACCGCGTACCGTGTAAGGCTTGGTGCCGGTGACACCGCCTTTGCGCCATGAGCCGCCCCCTCGGGAACCGCACCCGACCAGCAGCAGGGCACAGAGAGCGAGTAAAAGGCAGTTCCGCAGCAAGCGGAGGGCGGGGGTCACTTAATGCGTCTCCAGCGGATGAAGATAGGGCAGGCAGGGGAAGCCTTCGCGTTTGCCGCAGGCCGCGCAGATGTCGGCTCCAGTGCCCTGCACGCCGGCTTCAGCATGCAGGCGGCGCAGAAGGTCGTGCCCTTCACAACGCAGCAGGCCGCGCTCATTGGCGCCTTCAAGCAAGGCCACTGCGGGTTCGCGGCGACCTGCTTCAAGAAAATCACGAGCAGCAAGCAGGTACAGAAGTTCGTGTTCCGGCCCGTACAGCGCGTCCAGCAGGGTCACATAGTTTGCGCCAAATGCCTGGCGCGCCAGATGTTCCTCGCTGGCAAGCCAGCGTGCCAGATGGGTGTTGTGCTTTTCAACAGCCAGATACTGGGCCAGCATGCGCAGACCGTGCGACAGCACATGGCTTATGCGGGACAGTTCGCGTGAAGAACTTTCAGCGGTTTGCCCCACAAGCCCGCGCAGGGGATTGTACATGTCTGCGGTGACAGCATCGTGCCGCGCAATCTGGGCGAGGCGGTTGGCGTAGTGCTGATTCTGAAAGGCGTCTTCTCTCAGTTTGACGCATTCATGAAAAGCATAGCCGATGCTCCAGTCAATAAGCGCTTCAAGGGCATGCTGCCCAGCGGTGCCGCCAGGCAGCAAGTTGTTCGCATGACGAAGCAGAGCTTCAATCTGCTCGGATTCCGCAGGATCTGTTGGGGATGCGGGCGAATATTCGCCGTTGCCCTGTGATGTCTGGCCCAGGGTTTCGGCCTGGGAGCTGGGGCCGGGCGTGTCTACCGGGGCTATGTCACTGTGGGCGGGGGCATTGCGGAACAACAGGTGGGACGTGTCTTTCAGACGCCAGAATACACCCTTGCGCATGGCCTCGCCCAAAAGATCTCGCAGGGCAGAGTAGGACACAGCGCCGGCCTGTTCAAAACGCTGGCGCTGGGCCGAAAGAGACTGAAAAACCGTGCAATAGTCGCGAACAAGGTCGCGCACAAGAAAATCGCGGTTTGCCAGCAGCCAGCGTCCTTTCACGCTTCGTCCTCCTTAAGAAGGGCCCTGGCCACGGCCAGGTCGTAAAGCCGGAGGGGATCGGCGTCGGCATTGCGTTCCTGCCTGTAAAGTTCCGAGGCGTCCTGCACCACGCTCATGCTGAGCCAGGGGTGGCGCTCCCATACGTCGGGCATATCGGATCGCCAAAGGCGAAATTCCACCTCGCCGTGCTCGCCGCGGCGAACATAAACACGGGAAAGAGTATTGCCTGCCTGAGGGTGGTAGTACAAACCGAGTTCGTCTTTCATTATGTGCATTCCTTGGAAGTTGCGCCGGATAAGCGCGGCGAGTCACTATTCAGGGGTAGTCTACGCCCAAACAGGGCTGTTTGCAAAGGGTGCGCGCGTTCGATATGTGAAAAAATGTACATAATACGAAAAAAAGTTGCACAATTGACAAAAAAATGGGTATTACTAGCCAATATAAAGACGGGACAAGCATGGCCGAAAGAATGCGCATTCTGGCGCAAAGACATGCTTGGCGGGCGCGGGTCTGCATTTGTACATATATTCCCGCCCCGGTTGTCATTGGCGTGGAAATGCGGTATGCAATGATTTGACCGCGTTGCGGCCTGAGGGGCCGAGGCTTTGACTCGCCCGTCTCACGCGATCCTTTGGGGCGTCCCGAATTTCACGGGGCGAGCGCGTATCGGCGGGGGGCAATACCCGTCGGCGGAAGAACCTTTTGGTTCTTGTCCGTACGCTTGGTGAAGAATGGCATTTACCAGCCCCGGATCGTCGCACTTGACCGGCACATCACGCGCTGCGTGATACAAACAAACCATGTGGAGGTATGGCAATGGCGAAACATGCAACCCCCCTGTTGGACCAGCTGGAAAGCGGCCCCTGGCCGAGCTTTGTGTCCGACATCAAGCAGGAAGCGGCTGTTAGGGCCAAGAATCCTAGGGGTATCGATTATCAGATCCCTGTGGATGCCCCTGAAGACCTGCTGGGTGTGCTTGAACTTTCCTATAATGATAAGGAAACCCACTGGAAGCACGGCGGTATCGTTGGCGTGTTCGGTTACGGCGGCGGCGTTATTGGCCGTTACTGCGACCAGCCCGAAATGTTCCCCGGCGTTGCTCACTTCCACACCATGCGTGTGGCCCAGCCTGCTGGTAAGTTCTACAGCAGCAAGTTCCTGCGCGACCTGTGCGACATTTGGGACCTGCGTGGCTCTGGTCTGACCAACATGCACGGCTCCACCGGCGATATCGTGCTTCTTGGTACCCAGACTGTTCAGCTTGAAGAAATCTTCTTCGAACTGACCCACAACATGAACGTGGACCTTGGCGGCTCCGGCTCCAACCTGCGTACGCCTGAAGCCTGTCTTGGCCAGTCCCGCTGCGAATATGCCTGCTACAACACGCAGGACATGTGCTACCAGCTCACCATGGACTACCAGGACGAACTGCACCGTCCCGCTTTCCCCTACAAGTTCAAGTTCAAGTTCGACGGCTGCCCCAACGGTTGCGTGTGCGCCATGGCGCGTTCCGACTTCGCCGTTGTTGGTACCTGGAAGGACGACATCAAAATCGACCAGGAAGCTGTTAAGGCTTATGTGGCCGGTGAATTCGCTCCCAACGCCGGTGCTCACTCCGGTCGTGACTGGGGCAAGTTCGACCTGCAGAAAGAAGTGGTTGACCGCTGCCCCTCCCAGTGCATGAAGTGGGACGGCTCCAAGCTCTCCATCAAGACCGCTGACTGCGTGCGCTGCATGCACTGCATCAACACCATGCCCCGCGCTCTGCACATTGGTGACGAACGCGGCGCCAGCATCCTCGTGGGCGCCAAAGCTCCCGTGGTTGACGGCGCGCAGATGGGTTCGCTGCTCGTGCCCTTCGTCTCCTGTGAAGCTCCCTACGACGACGTCAAAGAAGTCATCGAAAAGATTTGGGACTGGTGGATGGAAGAAGGCAAGAACCGCGAACGCGTGGGCGAAACCATGAAGCGTCTGTCCTTCCAGAAGCTGCTGGAAGTCACCGACACTCCTGCTGCCGCTTACCACGTCAAGGAACCCCGTTCCAATCCGTATATCTTCTTCAAGGAAGAAGAAGTGCCCGGTGGTTGGAACCGCGACCTCGCCGCTTACCGCAAACGCCATCAACGCTAGTCAAAGGGGGAGAAAAACATGGCTTTTATTTCTTCCGGGTACAATCCCGCCAAACCGATGGAAGGCCGTATTACTGACATCGGCCCCCACAAGTATGATGAGTACTTCCCCGAAGTTATCAAAAAGAACTTCGGCAAGTGGCTCTATCATGAAATTCTTGAGCCCGGCGTGCTGGTGCACGTGGCTGAAAGCGGCGACAAGTGCTACACCGTCCGCGTAGGCGGCACCCGCACCATGTCCGTGACGCACATCCGCGAGCTGTGCGACATCGCCGACAAGCACTGCGGTGGCAGCCTGCGCTGGACCACCCGCAGCAACATTGAATTCATGGTTGACAGCGAAGAAGGCATGAAGGCCCTGCGCGACGACCTGAACAGCCGCACGTTTGACGGTGGTTCGTTCAAGTTCCCCGTGGGCGGCACTGGCGCTGGCATCAGCAACATGGTGCACACCCAGGGCTGGATCCACTGCCACACGCCCGCCACCGACGCCTCCGGCCCGGTGAAATGCGTGATGGACGCCGTGTTTGAAGACTTCAAGACCATGCGTATGCCCGCTCCTGTGCGCATCGCCCTGGCTTGCTGCATCAACATGTGCGGCGCCGTGCACTGCTCCGACATCGGCCTTGTGGGTATCCACCGTAAGCCCCCCATGATCGACCACGAATGGGCTGACCAGCTGTGCGAAATTCCCCTGGCCGTGTCTGCTTGCCCCACTGCTGCCGTGCGTCCCACCAAGATCGAACATGACGGCAAGAAGGTGAACTCCATCGCCATCAAGGAAGACCGCTGCATGTACTGCGGTAACTGCTACACCATGTGCCCCGCGCTGCCCATTTCGGACGGCGAAGGCGACGGCATTGCCATCATGGTTGGCGGCAAGGTTTCCAACCGCATCAGCATGCCCAAGTTCTCCAAGGTCGTTGTGGGTTACATCCCCAACGAACCGCCCCGCTGGCCTTCGCTGACCAAGACCGTGAAGCACATCGTTGAAGTGTACGCGGCCAACGCCAACAAGTATGAACGCCTGGGCGACTGGGCTGAACGCATCGGTTGGGAAAGCTTCTTCAAGCTGACCGGCCTTGAGTTCACCCACCACCTTATCGACGACTTCCGTGATCCCGCCTACTACACCTGGCGCCAGAGCACGCAGTTCAAGTTCTAGGATTATCTTGCTTAACCCCGGCGACGCATCGAGCGTCGCCGGGACAGGAGAACCACCATGGCTGACGACAAAGACATTGTTGTTGATTTTCTGAACAGCAAAGCAGGCTCCAAGTCCAAGTTCTATTTCAAGGACTTCACCGAGCTGTTCCCCGACAGAGGCCCCCGTGATGTGAAGAAAGTCCTCACCAAGCTGGTCAACGAAGAAGTGCTGGAATTCTGGTCTTCCGGTTCCACCACCATGTACGGCCTCAAGGGTGCGGGCAAGCAGTCCCACGCTGAGGGCGAAGACTAGCGGTTATTCTTTTTAGCCGGGCGCAATGGCGGATCAGGTTTTTTGTTCGGGGTTTGGGGCGGCTTGTCCGTGTCAGCCAAGAAAAATCTGTACCTTCTGTTCACGGCTAGGAAATATCACTCGCTGAGATTGACCTCATTATGGCCTTCGCAGGGCTCGTCAGCCTTTGCGTGAAAGCCTCATGCAAGAAATGCCGCAACAACTGTTGTGGCATTTCTTGCATTTTAGCAGGGCTTGCAGGTACGCTCTTTTCACGCTCTGGAACTTCCGGGCGCCGCTGTTTTGTTCCTTAGGGCATCATATCCTTGAAAGGGTTTATATGCTCTAGCGCTGCACAAGCGGGGATTCAGCCTAAAATCATATTTTTCGGCAGAATGACAACGTCGAAATGTGCTGCACTGTAAAAGTAATCTGCTCTGGAGCAAACTACGTATGGAATGAAGCAATTGCTCTACAACGGTTTGCGAACAGATCCTTACCGGGCAATAGGCATTGGCGAACGTTGCTCGCCATAAATCAGCTGGTTCAAGGCAAACGCTCTAAGTCCAATTCCGTCAACATTCAGGCATAGGTCAGCGTGCATAGGTTGATACGATGTGAAAGTAGGTTCACCGGGCATTGGCTCGCACATCGGCAAAATATTTTATGGTGCTGCGCATTGGCCTGCAAAAAATTGCTGGGCGGGCACTGTAGCGCAGCTTGCCTGCGTATGGCCTGACATGGCAGGCAATGATCCTCATGTTCTGATTATCCACGGCTGTATGCCGAAAATCTGACAGGAGCTGGCATGGGAATTTCATTCAACCTCACGGATGGAGAAAAAAATTATCTGAGCCGTTTGGCCCGCATGTCCATTGAGGCGGGGCTTGTGGGCAAGATGGTGGACGCCGTCCCCGCCCCGGCAGAAGCGCTGGACAGGCCGCAAAGTCCACTGCGGCGGCATTTGGGCGCTTTTGTCACCATTTCAATTGAAAGCACATTGCGTGGTTGCATTGGCAGCATTGTGGGGCAGGAGCCGCTGTATCTGAATATCTGGCGTATGGCAGCCTCTGCCGCGTTCAGCGATCCGCGGTTTCCGCCGCTGACGCTTGATGAGTGGCGCAATAATGTGGAGCTGGCCATCTCCGTGCTGGATGAACTGACGCCCTGCCCAGACCCCGAGGCCGTAGAAGTGGGTCGGCATGGTCTTGTGCTCCAGTATCAGAATCGGAGCGGCGTATTCCTGCCGCAGGTTCCTGTTGAACAAGGCTGGAACCGTCAGGCATATCTTGAGAATCTTTGCTTCAAGGCAGGCCTGCCCAAGGACAGCTGGCAGCAGCCTGGCGCACGGCTGTTCTGGTTTGAAGCTTTGGTTTTTCCAGCATAGCGCATGTGGCTGCTTGGAAGGACATGCCTGCCCGGCCTGCCCACGCTATCCGTGGATGCCCCGGGGCACCTCCTTCGGCAGCTCATAGGTATTATTGCAACTGGACGAGACGTTGATATTTGGGCATTACAACCGTGAAATTGCAGGCAGTTTCAAAGTAGGTCAGGCGTGTGCACGCTGCTGTGGGCACATTGTTGGTACTTGTTGTTGCGCGCATATTGCCAGATCAGTCTAAAATCCAGCCTTGGCGCATTGGCCACACTGGCGTGAAGCTCGTTCCATATGCGCAAGAGTACTTGCCTTGACGTAAGCCTGAGCGTAAAGTGCTCATGTTTCTCAGGGCGGGGTGCAAGTCCCCACCGGCGGTGATGCGGCAGCTTTCAAGCTCCGCCAGCCCGCGAGCGCCCATGTTGGGGTCAGCAGATTCGGTGAGAATCCGAAGCCGACGGTAACAGTCCGGATGGAAGAGAACGGCTACAGCCACGCGGAAATTCCATGCGCCGTGCGCATAATTTCTGACGTCGCCTGCGCAATGGCTTTGTTACGTCAAGTAGCACCGTCTGCGCAGTCCGTCCGCGCCCTGATGCACCCTCTCCCGGTACTTAAACCGGAAATGGAGAATGGCATGCATCAGTCTACACTTTCCCTCAACTCTTTTGGCAATCCCGAAGAACGCGTGCATAGGGCCTTGGCCTCCTTGCGTGCAGGCGGCGGCGTTCTTGTGGTGGACGACGAGGACCGCGAAAATGAGGGGGACCTTATTTTTCCGGCCCAGACCATCACCGAGCCGCAAATGGCCATGCTTATCCGTCATTGCAGCGGTATCGTCTGCCTGTGCCTTACTGACGAGCATACG
Source organism: Pseudomonadota bacterium (assembly GCA_023386035.1). Classification (GTDB taxonomy): domain Bacteria; phylum Desulfobacterota; class Desulfovibrionia; order Desulfovibrionales; family Desulfovibrionaceae; genus Desulfovibrio. The sequence continues at coordinate 13,538 of JAEWKM010000015.1, read as the reverse complement.
CGCCGCCTTGATCTGCCTATGATGACAGACAACAACACCAACACCCAGCAGACAGCCTTCACCATCACTATCGAGGCCGCCACTGGCGTGACCACCGGGGTTTCCGCCGCTGACCGGGTTGCCACCATACGGGCGGCAGTGGCAGACAATGCCTGCCCCGCAGACCTGCGCCGCCCCGGCCATGTGTTCCCCTTGCGGGCGAAACCCGGAGGGGTATTGGAACGGCGTGGGCATACGGAAGCTACCGTAGACCTTATGCGTATGGCCGGACATGCGCCCTGCGGCGTACTGTGCGAGTTGACAATGGACGACGGCAGCATGGCCCGGCTGCCACAGGTGGCGGCCTTTGCCGTGGCCCATAACATGCCTTTGTGCAGCGTGGAAGATCTAGTGGCCTGGCGGTTGAGCCTGGCGGATGAGAAGATGGCTATATCAGCCTAACATCTGTTTCTAACTACGGTTTTTTACGAGTATTGCGTCAAGCGGCCCTTTTTATGAAGGAAGAGTATCCTTATATACTCGACCGGAATGAAAAGGGCCGCTTTTTGTGCTTGTTGTAATATTTTTGAATTATGAATAGTTAGCGGCTTCTGCATCTGCTTTATCAAGCCATTTTAGCTCTTAAGCTTGTTGATTACCTCTATTTGGGCCCCCTCTGCACTCCCCCCGGACGACCCCGCTGGGTTTTCGTATACCTCCACTCCCACGGGATAGCCCACAAAGGCTTTTCAGATACCGTCATTTCACGAGGGCTGCGCGGCTTTAGCTTCGGGAGCTTCCCTCCCCTTGGTCGGGCGATCTCCCGCCATCGTGTGCTTTCGCGTTGCATGGGGGAGGGGGCGTCTGGACACAGGGGCTGGGTTGCCGCTAAAATTGGGGTTAGGTTTCTGAGAAAAGGGTGTCGTACCCTGCGGGCACGGAGGCTTTCTAATATCTTTTATTTTGGTCGCCTGCGCGGCTTTTGCTTCGGGAGCTTCCCTCCCTTTGGTCGGGTGATCTCCCTGCGCGCCGCGCAATGCCATCGAAAGGTGGGTTCTGTGGGGCAACAGTGGTACAGGATTGGTAGTCATTTATGATGATAGTGCGGCGACAAGTAGACCTTCTGGCGTAATACCCAGAAGGACTACTTTGGAAAGCTTTGTTTGAGGCGGGAGATTTTTGTAACAGGCGGAACAAGAATAGAAGTTTTAGGGGGTGGGGGCGTGGGGGAGGAGACCCTTTTACAAAAGGGTCCTTCCCCCACAAAGTATTTCAATTGAATTTTGCTCGTACCAATGCTGTCTAGCAGGGGCGCAGGCGCTCCGCCAGCCGGGTATAGCGTTTGCGGGTTTTGTTGTTCTTAACGGCCATATGCAGGGCGCGGGATTCCCCCACAAGAATGACCAGCTTTTTGCCGCGTGTAGCTCCCGTATAGATGAGATTGCGCTGGAGCAGCATATAGTGCTGCATCATGATGGGAATAACCACGGCGGGATATTCCGAACCCTGCGACTTGTGGATGGATATGGCATAGGCCGGGGCCAGCTCGTCCAGTTCGTCAAATTCGTAGGGCACAACGCGGTCGTCAAAGGTGACGCTGAGGGTGCGGTCAGTAAGATCCAGAAAACTGATGCGCCCCATGTCGCCGTTAAAAACGTCTTTATCGTAGTTATTACGGATCTGCATGACCTTGTCGTGCAGGCGAAAGGCGCGATCTCCGCGCCGCACTTCCAAGCCGTTGGGATTCAGGGCTTCCTGAAGGCGGGCGTTCATCTGCCCCGCGCCCACAGCCCCTTTGTGCATGGGCGTGAGCACCTGAATGTCGTTCACGGCGTCAAGGCCAAAACGGCGCGGAATGTGGTTGCGCACGAGGTCCACCATAAGATCCGCGGCTTTTTCGGGATCGTTTTGATGGATAAAATAAAAGTCTGAAAGGCGGTCCTTGCTGGATTCCAGCGAGGGCACTTCGCCCCTGTTGATAAGGTGGGCGTTGCAGATGATTTCGCTTTCCGCAGACTGGCGGAAGATTTCTGTCAGCTCCACCACAGGCACTACGCCGGAGGAAATAACGTCGCCCAGCACGTTGCCCGGCCCTACAGAAGGCAGCTGATGTACGTCGCCCACAAGCACAAGGGTCGCGCCCAGAGGTACGGCCTTGAGCAGATGATAGAAGAGCAGGGTATCCATCATGGATGCTTCGTCCACCACCAGCAGGCCGCAGGCCAGGGGGCTGTCTTCATTGCGGGCGAAGCCGTCTTCCTTGGGGCTGTATTCCAGCAGGCGGTGGATAGTGCAGGCCTCGCGTCCAGAGGTTTCGGCCATGCGCTTGGCGGCGCGCCCCGTGGGGGCCGCCAGCAGAATGCGGGCGCGTACTTCAGCGAACAATTTTATGATGGCGTTGATAATGGTGGTTTTGCCCGTACCCGGCCCGCCCGTGAGCACCATAACCTTGCTGCGGGCGGCCATGCGTACGGCTTCAAGCTGCTCGGGCGCAAGGCCGATGTCCAGTTGTTCCACCACCTTGTCCACAGTGGCGTCAGCGTTTTCAAAGCGTATGGACTTGGGTGAGTTCAGCAGGCGTTGCAGATAAAAGGCCGTCTTGGATTCGCAGTGAAAATAGCGCCGCAAGTACACGCCGGTTTCTGTCTGGCAGGACCCAGCGTCTCCGTCGGCGCCGGGCATATCCATATCTTCGCGTACGATGCGCTCGTCGGTCTCAAGTGTGGCCAGGGCATCGCTCACAAGGCCTTCATCCACGCCCAACTGGGCGCACACGGCCTGCATCAGGGCAGCTTCCGGCAGGTACACGTTCCCGTCGTCCGTGGCTTTTTGCAGCACATAGAGGGTGCCCGCCTGAATGCGCAGGGGGTGGTCGTGCTCAAAGCCCAGTTTGCGCGCCGCAGCGTCAGCCGTGACAAAGCCGATGCCGTGAATATCCATTGCCAGACGGTAGGGATTCTCACGCACGATGTTCAGGGCGTCTGCCCCATAGGCGCGGTAGATGCGTACGGCGTAGGCCGGGGTGATGCCGTGGGGCTGCAAAAAGAGCAGCAGATCGCGTATGCCCCGGTGCTCGGCCCAGGACGTGCGTATGCGGTCCAGGCTTTTTTTGCCTACTCCACGTACCTTGAGCAGGCGTTCCGGCTCTTCGTCCAGCACGCGGATGGTGTCGGTGCCAAATGCCTTGACGATGCGCGTGGCCATTTCATCGCCAACGCCCTTGATAAGGCCGGAGGCAAGATAAAGACGTATGCCCTCGCTGGTGGCGGGCATCATTTCTTCAGAGTGGCTGAACTCAACCTGACGGCCAAACCGGGCATTGTTGACCCAGCGGCCAGCCAGCTTCATTTGCACCCCTGCTTGCGGATTGACCATATGCCCCACGCAACCCACTGAATCGCGCGGGCGGGTAAGGCCGCCATCGCCGCCGGAGCTGTTGACGCTGGCGGGCATAAGACGCAGGACGGTATAGCCGTTTTCCTCGTTATGAAAGACCACGCGTTCAATGGTGCCGGTAAGTTCGACGGCATCCGGGTCTTGCAGCAGAGACATTTCCTTCATGACAGCGTGTTTCCAGAACCTTGGCTTTTACCGTCAGGGGATGCCTTACGGCTGCGTGACCACCAGAACCAGTCACGCTTTTCAGAGGGCAGATGCGGATCGCGGGCCTGCGCAACGGCGCAGTGCATGACGTCCAGGCAGCAGATGTCTACCTTCTGCCCCTTGAGGCGGCACAAGGCTTCATACAGTTCCTGCGGGTCGCGGCTGGCAAGGTCGCCCTTGTCGGTCACGCCCAGCAGGTCAAAATCTTTCAGCGCAGCAGGCCCCACAGACCGCAGCCCGTGCAGGGGATGCTTTTTCATGCGCCGAGTCCCATGCGTTGTTGCAGAAGCAGGGCGTCTGCGAGGGCAAGGGCAGTCATGGCTTCCAGCACTGGCACCACACGCGGGATGGCGGCAAGGTCGTGCCGTCCGCCAATAAGCACCGTAGCGGCATTGCCTTCCTTGTCCACGGTGTTTTGCGTGATGGCAATGGAGGCAATGGGTTTGACAGCCGCGCGCAGGATGATGTCCTGCCCGCTGGAAATACCGCCAAGGATGCCGCCCGCGTGGTTTGAGGCAAAGCGGGCTTTGCCGGGGCCGGGCTTGTCAGCGGGGAGCAGGGGGTCGTTGTTTTGCGAACCGCGCAGGGCTGCTGCGGCAAAACCTTCACCAATTTCTATCCCTTTAACAGCCCCCACGCTCATGATGGCATGGGCCAGGGTGGCCTCCAGCTTGTCAAAAACGGGTTCGCCAAGTCCTGCGGGCACGTTGCGCGCTTCAATGCGCACGATGCCCCCCAGGGTCTCGCCAGCCTTGCGGGCCTCGGCCACAAGGGTGTCCCACTGGCTGACCACAGAGGGCGCAGCCGCGCAATACGGGCGTAAGGCAGCTCCGTCCATATCCAGCCCCCAATGGGGAATGGCAACGCCGCCCAGTTCCACGCAGCCGCCAAGAATCTTCACGCCGCGCCGGGCCAGAATTTTTTTGGCTATAACGCCGCCTGCCACACGGGCCGCAGTTTCGCGCCCGGATGAGCGCCCGCCGCCTCGGTGATCGCGCAGGCCATTGTATTTTTGAAAATAACCCCAGTCCGCATGGCCGGGGCGGAAGATTTCCGCAAGGTTGCCGTAGTCGTGGGAACGCTGGTCTTCATTGGCGATAAAGAAGGCAATGGCCGTGCCCGTGGTAAGCCCTTCGTGTACGCCGGAGAGCAGACGCACGGTGTCAGATTCCTTACGCTTGGTGGCTGTAGGCCCCTGACCGGGCTTGCGGCGGTCCAGCTCGGCCTGAATTTGGGCTTCGGTAAGCTCCAGCCCAGCGGGGCAGCCGTCAATGATGCCGCCAAGACCGGGGCCGTGGGACTCGCCAAAAGTGGTCAGGCGCAAGGCGCGCCCAAAGGTGTTTCCGGCCATCATGCACCTCGCGCTGGACAGAAGATATGGTTCGGGGCAGCCACTAGGGCAGCCATAATCCGGGTAGTATAGGTAAGGGCGGCGCGGCTGGCAAGCCGTGGGGTTTTGGCGCGTTGTGGGATGCCTGCGCGGCAGGCGTTTCAGGAGATTCCTTGCTTCGTTCAGTGATTTATCTGGCCACCGGGGGCTTTTGCATTGGTTGAAAATTGGGGCGTCTGGGTGCTTTGGGGGTTGGTTGCTGCGAAAGTTTGAAGTCTGGTCCTTGAGAGAAGTATGTTGTGCCCTTCGGGCACGGGGACTTCCATTTATCTTGTTTTGGCCGCCTGCGCGGCGTGCGGCAGAGAGGGCCTGTTAGGGGCTGCCGCCCCTCCGAGGCCCCCTCTGCACTCCCCCCGGACGACCCCGCTGGGCTTTCTCTATATCTCCATTCCCACGGCTAGCCTTCAAGGGCTTTTCAAATTCCGTCATTTCGCGAGGGCTGCGCAGCTTTCGCTTCGGGAGCTTCCCTCCCTTTGGTCGGGTGATCTCCCTGCGCGCCGCGCAATGCCACAGCATGTTTTCGCGTTGGGTGTCAGTTTTGGGGTATCTGAGCGCTAAGACTCGGCTGGTGGCCTGTAAAGAAATCTACTTCCATCGTTAATCCCAATGCTCCCAAAGGTAAGAGTTGTGCCTGCATAATCAGTGTACTTGGAATGTTACAGTGTTTCAGACAAAGCACAGGCCATTGCCGGGGGCGGCGTTATAAAGAACCGAAGCCGACACGTCGGCGAGGTTCGTGCGTAGCCGCCCCCGAAAAAGATACTTGGTGGTCAGGGTAGAACAGGGGGTGCTTCGGGGGGATGCAAGGGGGGCCGAGAAGGGGGCGAAGCCCCATAACCGGCCCCGCCTTGCCGCGCGCCGCGCAGGCGGCAAAAATAAAGAGAAGAAAAGCTGACGTGCCCGCAGGGCGCTAAGATCTTGCGCAGAAGTAGCATCCAAAACCGCGCCAATTTTTCTGGATAAAAAAGAGTGGAGGGGCATGACACCTCTCCACTCCTGATATGCTAACGCGCGCAGCGCTACTACACTTTGGCGGCGGTACGCAGATCAGCCACTGCGTCGGTGGCTTCCCAGGTGAACTCGGGCAGCTCGCGGCCAAAGTGGCCGTAGCAGGAGGTCTTCTGGTAGATGGGGCGCTTGAGATCAAGACGCTTGCTGATGAAGTAGGGGCGAAGGTCAAAAACTTCGCGCACGGCCTTGGTCAGGATTTCGTCAGGAACTTCGCTGGTGCCCTGAGAGGACACAAGCACGCTGACGGGCTGGGCCACGCCGATGCAATAGGCAATCTGCACTTCGCATACCGGGGCAAGTCCGGCAGCCACAACGTTTTTGGCGATGTAGCGGCCCATGTATGCGCCGGAACGGTCAACCTTGGAGGGGTCCTTGCCGGAGAAAGCGCCGCCGCCGTGGTGTCCACTGCCGCCGTAGGTGTCCTGAATGATTTTACGGCCAGTCAGACCGCAGTCACCCATGGGGCCGCCCACAACAAAGCGTCCGGTAGTATTGATGAAGATTTCGCAATCTTTTTCGGTGAAGTAGCCGGAAGGCTCAAGAATGGGGCGAATGACGTGCTTTTTCACGGCTTCGGCCACATCTGCCTGGCTGGCGCTCTCCGCGTGCTGGGTTGAAACCACCACGTTGTTGATGCGCACGGGTCTGCCGTCCTGATATTCAAAAGAAACCTGGGTCTTGCCGTCCGGGCGGAAAAAGTCCACCAAACCGTCTTTGCGCACCTTGGTGAGCTGCTGCGAAAGCTGATGCGCCCAGTAAATGGGAGCAGGCATCAGGGTGGCAGTTTCGTCGCAGGCAAAGCCGAACATCATGCCCTGATCGCCCGCACCCTGATCTTCGGGTTTCGAGCGCACAACGCCCTGGGCGATGTCGGGAGACTGGTGCCCGATGGTGGAAATGACGGCGCAGGTCTTCCAGTCAAAGCCCATGTCGGAATTGCTGTAGCCGATGTTTTTAATGGTGTTGCGCACCACGGTGGGCAGGTCGGCATAACCGGAGGTGCTGATTTCACCGGCGATAATAGCCATACCTGTGGTTACCAGTGTTTCGCAGGCCACATGGGCGTCGGCGTCCTGAGCAAGCAGGGTGTCCAGAACGGCGTCAGAAATCTGGTCTGCCACCTTGTCGGGATGCCCTTCGGTGACGGATTCGGAGGTAAAGAAGTATTTGCCCTTGGTCTGCATGCTGTTCTCCTTTATGGATCGCGCCGCAGGCGCGGTGAGTTACTAAGGAAGACTGATTAAAGAGTTCCTGGAAACGCGCAGTTATTCGTTTGGCAATGCGCTATCTTTTTTGAAGCAGGAGTGGACTCTTCCGTCCTCGACCGTTTCAAAAAAAGTGAAGCAACGCCGCCAAACGGAATAAATCAGCGTTTCCCTAACGTAAAACAATGTTGTCGATAAGGCGGGCCTTGCCCATACGGACAGCGCAGGCCATGAGGGCCGGGCCGTCCACCTTGTCGAGGGGGACCATTGATTCGGGATGCACGATGCTGAGGTAATCAAGACGGCCTACGGGCAGGCGTTCCGCCCATCGGCGCAGCACAGCCTCGCGCAGCAGTGACGCACTGGTCTCGCCTTCCTGCACCAGATTTTGCGCGTGGAGCAGAGCCTGCCTGATTTCAGGAGCTTGGGCGCGCTCTTCGGGGGTGAGGTACACATTGCGTGAGGACAGGGCCAAGCCGTCGTCTTCCCGCACGGTAGGGCGCGTTTCAATGCGAACGGGCAGGTTCAGATCCCGTACCATACGCCGGATGATGGCCTGCTGCTGCCAGTCTTTTTGGCCGAAAACGGCAACATCCGCCGCGCTCAGCATAAAAAGCTTGAGCACGACAGTGCACACGCCGCGAAAATGCACGGGACGGCTCTGCCCGCACAAACCCTTGGCAAGATCGGGCACTTCAACCCAGGTGGCGTGGTCCGGCTCATACATGGAGCCGGGTTCGGGCATGAAAAGCACGTCTGCCCCGTGGCTGGCGGCAATGGCCGCGTCACGCTCAGAGTCACGCGGGTACGCGGCCAGATCTTCATCGGGGCCAAACTGGGTGGGGTTAACAAAAAGGCTTACCACAAGCCGCTTGCCCAGCGAGCGAGCGTGGGCCATGAGGTCTTCATGCCCGGCGTGGTAGTAGCCCATGGTGGGGACGAGGGCTATGTCATCCCCGGCCTTGTGCCATGTGCGGCACTGGGCCGCTAATTGCTGAGGCGTTGTTAATATCTGCATATCAAGGTATTGTGATATAGTTTAAGAGAGTTCATTTATACACGCCCTGAGAAGCCTTGTAAAGAAAAAGTCCCTTCTCAGTGCGCCCTGTGGGCTCCCGCACTGCATCGGCAACCCACGGGACAGGCAGGGCCCCGGCCTTGACCCACCCGTCGGCAATGGGCATAAGGGGGACGGGAGGCCTCATGCTGAAACCTTTCTATCAGGGCAAGTTGGACACATTTTGTGCGATTTATGCCGTGCTGAACGCCCTGCGCCTTACTCACAGTATTCGGGTGCTCAGGGCGCGCGATATTCTCAACGAAACCCTAATGGCTCTGGCGGCTTCGCCTGAGATGTTCAGGGCCGTGCTGGAACAGGAAACGGATTACTGTGCTCTGGTAGACGGCATGCTGCGCGCACAGGGGCGTGTGTTTCCTCTTGATGTTCGCCAGCCGTTCGGCACGGATCAGGACCCTTCTGCGGCGCAGGTGTGGGACTGCTGCGACAATTGGCTTAATGGCGGCAGCAACCGGGCGCTCGTGTTCCGTTTTTTGCGCCACATCACGCCCGAGGGCCCGGCTGTAAACCGCCACTGGACAACAGCCGACAGCCTCAAGGATAACGTGCTGCACCTTTTTGATTGCAGTCATGAGGCGGAAGCCATCCTCAATGTGCGTAAAGACAGTTTTGTGACCCGCGCACAGGAAGTAAGCCGGGAAAAGCTGCTTTACATACAGCCTGAAACCATCCGTTTGCTGCGGCTGCCCATGTAGCCGCAGACCGTTTTTTATACCAACATGCAGTCTGGCATGCAGTAAAAAATGCGTGTGGTCTTTGCACTCGACGGTCTGGCATTGCAGCTGAAACGGTAGTGCTGTGTGCAATAATCCTGCTGAGTCTGCTGAATTTATTTGAATGGGAGTCTTGACCGGGCAGGCAATGATGCGGGCTTGAGTGCACATCATGGCCGTTCCGGAAATTGCAGAAAACGGCATGGCGCGTTTCATCACGCGTTCTTTGCGTGCTCTGATGCCAGTTTTGAAACGGGGCGGCGGGGAACCGGGTTCATTTAGAGCATTGTAGCTTTGAAAAAGTTTAAATGCTCTAACGCTGCACAAGCGTGCAGCGTGCTGTAACCCGGCATGGATTCTGCCGAGAATCGTATCTTCCGGCAGAACGGCAGCTTCAAATAGCGTAATATTTCAAAGGCAAACTGCTCTAAAAGTCGTAAAACGGACTTTCATCGCTGAGTGGCAAGTTCATGCGGCGGGCGTCTTCTTCCAGCTGGGGGTCAACCCAGAAAGCTTTTTCCTGAATAAAGGACAAGACTTCAAAGGCGGCTTCGTCCAGCGGCTGCGAATAGTAAAAGCCCTGAGCGCAGTTACAGCCGCAAGATAGCAGGAAGCGAGCGTGATCAAGGGTTTCAACGCCTTCGGCCACGATTTTCATATTCAGGTCTTTGGCAAGGGCAATGGTGTTGCGGGCCACGATCTGCCCGCGCATATTGTCTGTGCCGTTGCTGATGAATGTGCGGTCAAGCTTGACGATATTGAAGGGCAGGTCGCGCAGGGAACTCAGTGAAGAATAGCCTGTGCCAAAGTCATCCATTGAGAAGATAAAACCCTCGGCCTGAAGCCCGTACATGTTCTGAATAAGGGCTTTTTCGTTATCAAAAAAAGCGCTCTCGGTCAGTTCCAGTTCCAGCAGGTGGCGGGGCAGACGATATTTGTCTGTGAGCTGTACCAGTTTTTCTGTCAGCGTGCCGTCATTGAAATGCAGGCGGGATACGTTGACCGAAACCGGCATGGGCTTGTAGCCCTTGTCGATCCACATGCGCAGGTTCTGGCAGGTGAGATCCCAGACGTATTCGTCCATTCTTACGATAAAGCCGTTGCGCTCAAAAAGCGGCACAAAGCGGCCGGGAAGGATGAGACCGTCCTGGGGATGCTGCCAGCGCACGAGGGATTCTGCTCCGACTATGCGCCCGCTTGACATTTCCACCTTGGGCTGCAGGTAGAGCTTGAACTGCTTTTGCTCCAGTGCGCTGTACATCTGGTCGGTGATGTAGCTTTCGCCGTGCAAGCGCTGGCGCAGGGCATCGTCATAAAATGCGTAGTTCGCGAGGTCGCTGCCCTTGATGGTCTTTTGCGCCAGGTAGGCCCAGTCGCACAGCACATGGGCCGGAGTGCGGCGATTTTCCACCTGGCAGACGCCGAAGAAAAGCTTGACCCGAAAAGTGTCCGAATAATGTTCAAGCCTGCGTGAAAGCGAGTGGATGAAGTGCAGTATCCTGGCCATGTCGCCTGTGATGCACACGGCGAACACGTCGGCATTCAGGCGGGCGAAAGCTTCATTGTCAGTGTTGAGGCGTTGGCGCACCAGGCGTGCGATGGCCCGCAACAGGCGGTTGCCTTCCTCCAGACCGAAAGCTTCGTTGATGGCCTTGAAGCCTGCGACGTCGAACCTCACGATGGCGTAGGGGTCGGAAGGGTGGTCGCGCAGGACGGCTTCAACCTTCTCAAAAAATGTCTGTGTATTGTATGCGCCAGTCAGAGGGTCGAGTTCGGCGCGCAGGCGCAGGGCCTGTTCTGTACGGGTAGCGGCGTCCACATCGTTGATGGTGCCGATGTAGCGGTCGCCTGGGTCGTCGTCAGCCAGGTAGGTATAGGTGATCTTGCACCAGATGAATTGCCCGTCGCGGCGGCGCAGGCGTATGGTCATTTCGCCGGAGCGAATGCCCAGGGCAAGGCGTGAAAGGCAGGTGTCAAAAGCTACGCTGTCTCCGGTGTAGAGCACATTGTCTTCACGCCAGACATCAAAGGGAATGCGGCCGTCGTAATTGCCAGCCAGCAGTTCACCGATGCGGGGGCTGATGTAGTTGAGCTCGTTGTCACGCCATTCGAAGACAAGGGTTCGGGTGTGGTCCACCACTGCCTTGTAGCGCAGGTTGTCCAGCTTTTGCCGCTGGAGCAGATCGTTTTCCTGCACGATGCTGGCCGCACGTTTCAGGTCATCCACATCCTGCACGCAGACGAGGTATACGCTATGGTCCATGCCGGGCTGCCGGATGGGAAAAGCCGTAATGCGCACCCAGCGGTACTGCATATTGCGGCCTTTTCTGCGCAGATCAAGCGTGGCAAAGGGCAGGCCATGCTCTTCGAACTCATGACGGACCATAGGGTGCCAGAAGCGCAGCATGGCCTCGGTATCGTCGGGGTGCACTAAATCTTTTTCGGCTTCGGCAAAGAGAGCTGTCAGCGATCTGGTGCCCGAGGGCGGCATGAATATGTCGCTGCCCCGGTACAATTCACGAGCCTCATCTTTTTCAAAATCAAGCAGATATATTTCGTCGTAGACGTTGCGCAGCACGCCGGAGTAGCACTGCGCTTCCACCATTCCGGTAGAAAGGCACTGCATGGCAGCGTCGTTATCGGTTAATTCGGAGGAGCGTTGAAGGAAATTAGTTTTCATAATACGCGTTTTTCTTTGCGTGGTCTGATCTACGGGTGACAGAGCTACTAAGGGTATATCTTATCACTTGACCTATCGTTTTGCAAATGACGGGCATGGTGACAAGGTGCGAGCTCATCTGTAGGATGCGCCTCATGACAAACGCAAACAGCAAAAAGAAGCTCAAGGTCTGGTCATTGAGTCTCGGGTGTCCCAAGAACAGGGTAGACAGCGAACGTCTGCTGGGCTCTCTGGGGGTGCCCGTGAGCCACGTGGAGCATATGGGCCGCGCCGACCTTGTGTTCATTAATACCTGCGGATTTATTGATCCTGCCGTCCGTGAATCTGTACGTGCCGTTCTGGACGCTGGGAACCGCCTTGGAAGCTGCAAAAAAAAGCCCTTGTTGGCTGTGGGCGGCTGTATGGTGGGGCGCTACGGCGCAGAGGGTCTGGCTCAGGACCTGCCGGAAGTGGATTTGTGGCTGCCAACGGCAGACCTGCCGCGCTGGCCAGCCCTGGTGACGGAAAAGCTGGGCCTGCCGTCGCCGCCGGAACACATGCCCGGCGGCGGCCGTTTGCTCTCTACCGGGCCTTCCTACGCATGGCTCAAGGTGGGCGAAGGGTGCAGGCACAACTGCGCTTTTTGCACCATCCCTTCCATCCGGGGCGGGCTCAAATCTCTCACCGCTGAACATATTGTGGGTGAAGCCAAAGCCCTGCTTGGGCAGGGCGTGCGCGAGCTGGCTCTGGTGGCGCAGGATCTCACCGCCTGGGGCGCGGATATGGGGCTCAAGAACGGCCTCCCTTCCCTGCTGGAAAAGTTGGCAGACCTGGACGGGCTGGCCTGGCTGCGCCTGCTCTATTTGTATCCTACCGGAGTGACCCCGGAGCTGTTGCAGCTCATCCGCGATACCGGGTCGCCCTTGTTGCCATATCTGGATATTCCCCTCCAGCACGCTCATCCCGATGTTCTTTCCCGCATGGGGCGTCCCTTTGCGGGCAATCCACGGCGAGTGCTCGACACCGTGCGGCAAATTTTGCCGCATGCGGCTCTGCGCACCACGTTTATTGTGGGCTATCCCGGTGAAACGGAAGAACATTTTGAAAGCCTGTGCCGCTTTGTTGAAGAAAGTTCTTTCCAGCATGTGGGAGTTTTTGCCTATCATGCGGAAGAAGGCACTGTGGCGGCCACCTTGCCCGATCAGGTGCCGGATGAGGTAAAGCAGTGGCGGCGCGATACTCTTATGGACATACAGGCCGACATAAGCGAACGCCTGCTTGCGGCCCATGTGGGCACCCGCATGCAGGTGCTTGTGGATGCGCCGCATCCCGAATGGCCGGGGCTGCACAGCGGCCGCGTGTGGTTGCAGGCTCCAGAGGTGGACGGCATTACCTACGTAAGCGGGCCGGGCGTTGCACCCGGAGCCCTGGTGGAGTGCGATATTGTTGAAAATACCGAATACGATCTGACAGCTCTGGCTTAGGCCATTGAATAACAATGGCGGTTTGTTCCGCATGTAAATATCCCCGGAAGGCATGCCCTCCGGGGATATTTCGTGTGCGTGCCGAGGCACGCCCTCAATCATGTCCAGCCCAGGGCTGGCCTGCTAGCCACCAATGAGCTGCATAGCCATCTTGGGCATGCTGTTGGCCTGCGAAAGCATGGCTACAGCCGACTGGGTGAGGATCTGGTTGCGAACGAACGACGTCATTTCCGTGGCCACGTCCACGTCGGAAATGCGGGATTCGGCCGCCTGCAGGTTTTCGGACTGGGTGGTGAGGTTGGAGATGGTGTTCTCCAGCCTGTTCTGCAACGCGCCAAGGTGAGCACGGATCTTGTCCTTGGAGACTACGGCCGCGTTAAGACCCACCAGAGCCTTCTGCGCGGCTGCCTGTGTGG
>JAEWKM010000002.1:0-15518 GCA_023386035.1 Pseudomonadota bacterium | reverse complement strand
ACGGCCGCCTTTCTTTTGTCGGATGAAGCCTCGTTTATCACTGGTGGATTTTACCCTGTGGATGGCGGGTATACTGCAAGATAGCGCTATGTTGGCAGGGAGTTGCCATTTGGGTAGGCAAACTTTTTCAAAGTTGAAATGCCCCTGTACGGCGGGGCATGAAAAAACAGGCGTGGTGTTCTCCAGCAGAGAACGCCACGCCAAATATATTTGCGCCCAAAAGGGCAGACCTCGTCAGCGGAGTTACATGCCCAGATAGGCGGTGCGCACTTCTTCGCTTTTCAGCAAGTTGGCGGCGCTGTCGCTCATGACAATGCGGCCGTTTTCCATCACATAACCACGGGTGGCAATGCGCAGAGCCTGGTTGGCGTTCTGCTCCACCAGAAAGACCGTGGTGCCGTTGGCGTTGACCTTCTGGATAATGGAAAAAATCTGCTGAATGATGATGGGCGCAAGACCCAGCGAGGGTTCGTCAAGCAGCAGCAGCTTGGGGCGTCCCATAAGGGCGCGGCTGATGGCCAGCATTTGCTGCTCGCCGCCAGAAAGCGTGCCGCCAGCCTGCTTGCGGCGCTCTGCAAGAATGGGAAACAGGGTGAACACATAGTCCAGATCGTCCTTGACCCCGTCCTTGTCCTGCCGCAAAAAAGCCCCGAGATCCAGATTCTCGCGCACGCTCAAATCAGGAAAGATCAAGCGGCCTTCCGGCACCTGAGAGATGCCGAGAGCCACAATTTCGTGCGGGGGCAGCGTATGTATGGGCTTGCCGTACCAGAATATTTCGCCCTGACGTGGGCGGTTTATGCCGCACACGGTCATGAGGGTGGTTGACTTGCCCGCACCGTTGGCCCCGATAAGGGTTACGATGTCGCCTTCATCCACCTTGAGCGAGATGTCGCGCAGGGCCTGAATATTGCCGTAAAAGGTATCAACGTTACGCAGCTCAAGCATCGCTTTCTCCCAGGTATGCCTTGATGACGCGCGGGTTGGCGCGTATTTCTTCGGGTTTGCCGGTGGCGATGCACGAACCGTACTCCATAACGTAGATACGGTCCGAAAGAGACATGACCATGCCCATATCGTGTTCAATCAGCAGAATGGAAAGCTGCTGATCGTCACGGATAGAGCAGACCAGATCCTTGAGCTCGTTGGTTTCCTGCGGGTTCATGCCTGCGGCGGGTTCGTCCAGCAGCAGCATGCGCGGCTCCGTGGCCAGAGCGCGGGCAATTTCCAGCCGGCGCTGCGCGCCGTACGGAAGGTTACGCGCGGCTTCATTCCAGAAGTCTTGCAAGCGTACAAGCTCCAGCAGGGCGTAACTTGCGTCGATGCTCTCCTGTTCCTCACGACGGCTGCGGCCGTCGCGCATGATGGCGCCCATAATGCCCGTGCGTGTGCGGCAGTGGCGGCCAATCATGACGTTTTCAAGCACCGTCATATCGCTGAAGAGGCGAATATTCTGAAAGGTACGGGCCATGCCCATAGCCGTGATGACGTGCGGCTTTTTGCCGTTGAGCAACTGGGGTTCGCCCTGGCTGTTGTGAAGAAACATCTTGCCCTCGGTAGGGGTGTAGATGCCTGTCACACAGTTGAAAAACGTGGTTTTACCAGCGCCGTTGGGGCCGATAAGAGCTACAATCTCGCCGCTGTTGACTGTGAGCGACAATTCGTTGAGCGCCCGCAGACCACCAAAATCCTGCGACAGATCTTGTACTTCAAGTACGGGTTTCATTGGCGGCCTCCTTCAGTGCCGTGAAGGGCGCTGATGCGGTATCGGCGGCGTTCACCGCTGATAAGACCCTGAGGCCGGAAAATCATCATGATGACCATGATGGCTCCGAAGATAAGCATGCGATACTCTGAAAAGGCCCGCAAATATTCCGGTGCGAGAATAAGAATGAGAGCAGCTATGGCTACGCCCGTAATGGAGCCCATACCGCCAAGCACCACCATAGATAAAATCATGGCTGATTCCATAAAGGTGAAGCTCGACGGATTGATGTAGGTAGTCTTGGCCGCAAAAATAACTCCGGCAAAGCCAGCCCAGCAGGAGCCAAGGGCAAAGGCCGAGAGTTTCACGCGCATGATGTCGATGCCCATAGCTTCACAGGCTATTTCATCTTCGCGCAGGGCTTGCAGCGCCAGACCCACACGGGAGTTCTTGAGCCGGCTGATGACCACAATGGTAATCACCACCGCCACCAGTACAAGGTAGTACACGTAGGTGGTGCTGGTGTTGATGTCCATATGCATGCCGAAAAAGCCGGGGCGGGGAATATCACTCACGCCGCGCGGCCCGCCAGTGAGGCTGGTCCAGTTTTGCAGGGCAAGACGCACTATTTCGCCAAAACCAAGCGTGACAATGGCAAGATAGTCACCGCGCAGACGCAGCACCGGGAAGCCAAGAGCCAGGCCAAAAATAACGGCAACAAGGCCGCCAATGGGCAGGCAAACCCAGAAGCCGAAACCGAAAAACTGGAAAAGCAGACCGTAAGCGTAAGCGCCCACAGCATAAAAGGCCACATAACCAAGCACGAGCTGCCCGGCAAGACCAACGACGATGTTCAGACCCAGAGCCAGCATCACATAGAGCAGGGCCGAGATCATGATGTTGGTCTGGTAGAACGAACTTACCAGAGGCATAACAAGCATGATGGCCGCCAGAATCCCCAAACTGGCCATCAAAAGCTTGGGCTTTTGCGACAGGGCTGCCATGGCGGGGCCAAGTCCAAAACCATTAGGCAGCTTGATGATGGCAAGGCCTCTTGCCTTGCGTGAGAAGCACCAGTCCCAAAGCATGGCAAGCCCGAAAATGGCTATGCCCAAAAGTACGATACGGTCCAGACGCCAAGTGACTGTGCGTTCAATGGTGTTCAGCTTGATGCCAAGAACGGGCAGTGTGAGCAGCATGAACCAGAGTGCCGCAATAGCGGCCTTGATAACTCTTTGCATGGCTACACCTTCTGCACTTTGGCTTTGCCCAGAATGCCGTCGGGCCGGAAGATAAGGATGAGGATCAGTATGGCAAAGGCCAGCATGTCCTCATAGTTGCCCGAAAAGTATCCAGTTGTGAAGCTTTCGGCCAATCCCAGCACAAGGCCGCCAAGCATGGCTCCGGGGATGGAACCGATGCCGCCGAGCACTGCCGCCGTAAAGGCTTTGAGACCCGCCAGAAAGCCAATGCCAAAGTTGACCTGCCCCATATGGGAGGCAATGAGCACGCCGCCCAGCGCCGCCAGGGACGAGCCAATGATAAATGTCAGCGAAATGATGCGGTCGGCATTGATGCCCAGCAGCAGAGCCATTTTGCGGTTCTGCGCCGTAGCGCGCATGGCTTTGCCCATTCTGGTGTAGCGAATGAAGAGCGAAAGGGACAACATGGCCAGGGTGCTGACCATCAGAATGAGAAAATCGCTGGGCCCCATAATGTTGCCAATATGGTCAAGAAATTCCATTTCCGGAAGCAGACTTGGAAAGGGCACAAAGTCCGCCGTCTGAGCCAGCAGCACATAGTTTTGCAAGAAAATGGACATGCCGATGGCCGAAATAAGGGGCGAAAGGCGCGGTGCGCCGCGCAAGGGCTTGTACGCCACCTTTTCAAGCGTGTAGCCGTAGGCCGCACACCAGACGATGGCCGCCAGGGCGGCAACTACAAGAATGCCCCCGGCGGGAAAGCCGTATATGCCCAGCACTCCGGCTACCAACAGGGCCGTGAAGGCGCCGAGCATGTAAATTTCGCCATGCGCAAAGTTGATGAGCTCAATGATGCCATAAACCAGGGTGTACCCCAGGGCAATGAGCGCGTAGATACTGCCTCTGGTGAGTCCACCAAAGAAAAGTTCTATAAAAAATTGGATATCCATGCCGTCCCGCGTGCCAGAAGTAGGTTGCTCACTGGCATAAGTTCCGTTGTGCCGTCGGCCGGGGCCGAAAATGCGTGCGAAAACGGGGGCGCGGCCTTGGCCGCGCCCCCTTGATCATCTATTCAAGGACGATGCTGTGGTCGAGCTCCACAAACTTGCCGTCTTTGACCTGGTAAATGGAAAGGCCCATGCCTGCGGCATCACCCTTGGCGTTGAAGTTGAGCTTGCCCAGCGGTGTGTCCACCTGGTTTTCGCGCAGAACGTCCTTGATCTTGGCGGTATCGGTGCTGCCGGCCTTTTCCATAGCGGCCAGCAGGCACTGGGCCGCTGCATAGGCGTTGTAGTAGCCAAAACCGGGTTCGGTGCCGAAAGCCTTGATGTGGGCTTCACGCGCCTTTTTGTATTCGGGCAGGGTACTGGTGTCCTTGGGATAGGAGGCGTAGGTGCCTTCGCTGTCCTTGCCAGTCATCTTGAGGAAGGTTTCGTCCTTCACGCCGTCGGGGCCGATGAGCGGGGTCTTCAGGTTGTCGCGGCGCATCTGCTGCAACAGCTTGGAGGCCACGGGCTGGTAGCCGCCGAAAACAATGATGTCGGGCTTGGCGCGGCGCAGTTTGCGCACCACAGCGGAAAAGTCCACGGCATCAGGAGTAACGGCTTCAAAAAGCACGGTTTCCGTGCCGCCTTTTTCCATGATTTCGCGGTTCTTGTCGGCAAAACCCTTGCCGTAGTCGCCATTATCGTGCAAATAGGCGACTTTTTTGACCTTGAGGTTGTTGAGCATGAAGTCGCTGGTTAACGATGCCTGGGCATTGTCGTTGGCAACTGTGCGGAAGAAGAGCGGGTTCTTGCCGTCTTCCGTCAGGCCAGGCGTGGTGGCAGTGGGGGACACTGCAATAAGGGCGGCTTCCTGAAACATTGGCAGCGAAGCCTTGGTGGGGCCAGAGCAGATGGGGCCGACAACGGCGTCAACTTTATCGGAAATAAGTTTGGTTGCAGCGTTGGTAGCCATTTCAGGCTTGCACTGGTCGTCCTGAGCCACCACTTCAATGGTGCGGCCAAGCAGCCCGCCCTTGGCATTGGCTTCGTCCACAACGATCTTGACAGCGTTCAAGCTGGGCACGCCGTAAGAGGCCAGATCGCCGGACTGAGCGCCCTGAACACCGATCTTGATGGGATCAGCAGCCTGAGCAGGCGCGGCCAAAGTCACGCAAACAGCCATTGCGGCAAGCCATGTCATACCTTTTTTCATCTGCCCCTCCTACGAGAAATTGTGCGCGCAGACTTTGCACGTCAGATTAGATGAAGGCTTTTTTATTGCCTTATTGCAGACCTTCTGTCAATGCGAGGTTCCGGCGATTGTCAAGTCTCAACTGGGTGATGGGCATGGTTGCGGGCCATGTAAAAACAGAAGTTCGAATGTGTTTTTTTCACATTCGAACTTCTGCAAACATATGCGGCGTGACAGCAGCACCTTGTCAGGAACTGGCTGTCAGAAACGGCGCTATTTCGTTTTTTTCTTGTGGCTTGAGCGCAGGTGTAACCGCATGGGCGCGTGGCTGATTTCAAAGATTTTTCGCAGAGCCCGTTCAAGGTAGCGAACATAACTTTCAGGCACGCGTTCGGAATCGCTCACGAAAAAGACAAAGGTCGGCGGTTGGGATTCTGCCTGGGTAAGGTAGAAGAACTTGGCCCGCGACCTTTTGACCACAGGGGGCTGGTGGCGGGTAAGCACTTCTTCCATAGCGCGGTTGAGCTTGCCCGTGGAAATACGGACGCTGCATTCTTCATGAATTTTTTGTGCCAGAGGCAAAATCTTGTGCAGATCCTTACCCGACAGGGCAGAAACCAGCAGAACAGGCACATGCTGGCAGAAAGACAGCAGTTCGTTGATATTTTTCCTTAGCTGATCCAATGCGTTGCGCGGGGCAAGGTCGCATTTATTGATAAGGATCATAAAGGGGGTCTTGCGCGTGTTGAGCATGTCCATCAGGCGCTTGTCCTGTTGGCTTACGCCTTCGGCGGCATCCAGCGTCAGAAGGGTAACGTCTGCCTTGGTGGTCGACTTGATGGCCGAGTTGACCGAATACTTTTCAACGTTATCCGTAATTTTTGTGCGCCGACGAACACCCGCCGTATCGACAAAGGTATAGTCTTTGCCATTCTTGGTGAAGCGTACGTCCACGCTGTCCCGGGTGGTGCCAGCCACGTCGGAGACAATCATGCGGTCTTCGCCCGACAGCGCGTTGATAAGAGAAGACTTGCCCGCGTTGGGGCGTCCCAGCATGGCCAGGCGCAGCGTCGGCGGGGCCGGAGGCTCCTCGGAGCTTTCTTCGGGCAGCAGGGCGGTGAGGTCTTCAACAAGGGCATTCATGTTGTGGCCATGCTCGGCAGAGACGGCCAGCAGGGGAAAGCCCAGGGCGTGAAACTCCGCCATGCGTTCGTCTTCGTGCTCCGCGCCGTCTACCTTGTTGACGACGCAAAGCGTGGGCAAGCCCTTACGTCTGACATGCGCGGCCAGATGTTCATCCAGCGGCAGCAGGCCATCGCGGCCATCCACAACAAAGGCCACGGCGGTCGCGTCTTTCAGCGCTGCCTCGGTCTGGTTCAGAATATCCTGCTCAAAACCGCGAATGCCTTCCGGGCCCTCAACCACCATAGCGTGAGCGTCAAGCGTGATGCCGCCTGTGTCCACAATGCCGAAGACGGGCATGTCCTTGCGCCGTACTACGCCGTCCATGCGGTCGCGGGTGATGCCGGGCCTGTCGTGGGTGATAGCGCGATTGCTGCGGATGAGACGATTGAACAAAGTGGACTTGCCCACATTGGGGCGGCCCACAAGAATGATGCGTGGCAGATTTTCAGCCATGACGATAACCTTGTGGCGGCCTGAAGATGAGGCCGCGTGCAGTGCGCGGGGCGCATTTGTGTGGCCCGCCAGTGCGGACTCTAATGTAAAAGAGAAATTGTAGCACCATCGCCGCCCAATGGGAAGACCCCGCACTGGGGGGCCGGCGGCGAGGCCAGTACGGCGCCACAGCCAATGGGTTCAGGCAGGGCGCTCAGGGCACGTTGACCTGTCCAGGCAGGCAAACTGGTAAAAGCCTGACTTTCGGGCAAAACAATCCGTAGCGCGTGCAAGTACAGCGCAGTTCCTGGTCGGCCAGTGCCGTATTTGGCGTCGCCAAGCACAGGGTGCCCCAGATTTGAAAGCTGGGCGCGTATCTGATGCGTGCGGCCTGTAAGAAGACGAATCTGCACGAGGCTTGCTCCGTCTTCAATCTGTATGGGCCGTACCAGACAAAGCGCTTCTTTGCCCTCGGGGGCGTCCGCGCTTACAGCGCACATTTTTTCGAAGCCGCGCACGCTGTCTTTACGCAAAAAATGCCGCACAAGGCAGGTTTCTTCATGGGGCCAGCGGCCTGTAATCCAGGCCACATACTCCTTGACCATGTGCTGACCGCGCAGGGCACGCTGGGCTTCATCCAGGGCTGCGTAAGAGGCTGCCACAAGCAGAATGCCAGAAGTTTCCCTGTCCAGCCTGTGCACAGGGGTAGGCATAAAGCTTGCTTTTGAAAAATGCTGTGCCAGCCGTGTTGTCAGGCTGTCTTCGTGCCCGGTACCGGGATGGGTAGGCAGCCCCGCGGGTTTGTCAAAGGCCCACAGATAGCCGCTGGTGCCCACAAGAGGAGGCAGAGGCGGTGCGCTTGCAGGGTCTTTATCGCTGCGTGCTTCGCGTACGGGTTCAGGCAGCGCCGAGTCGCACTGCGCAGACATCCTTATGGCAAAAGGGGGCAGGCGAACAGTATCGCCAGCCTGTACGCGAGAAAAAGGTTTGCATCGGCCACCGTTTATTCTCACCTGACCCGTGCGCACCCAGCGGTGCAACATGGCTTGAGGGAGATTGAGACGGCGCTGCAAAAACTGTAGTAACTTTTGGCCGCTCTCGGTCTCCTGCACAACGGGGCATTCAGTTGCGGGAGAGTCCACGGCCAGAGTAGGGGGAGGGTTATCGTCCGACATGGGCACACTTTGTCGCAAAGCACAGCCCGCGTCAAGGGGCATGCTTTGAATGGGGTTACATATAGCGGGCGTCTTCAAGCTGCACGGTTTTATCTGTGTGCTTTTCTATCCAGTTTTTGATGTGCGCGCGCCAGGACGCGCGTCCTAGGTGTTTCACCCGCAGCATGTCCCGGTCAGCGGTAACCAGAAGATCAGCCAACGACGTTTCCATATCTTCGGCGCAGGCACCGCCGATGGACATGCGTATCGGAATATTATCCGGGTCGGTATTATACTCCTCAAAGGCTTTATTAATACGTTTAATGGCAACTGTAAGTTGCTCTGGCAGGCATTCCGGCAATATGGCGACGAATTCGTCGCCGCCCATGCGGGCGATACAGTCAACGGCGCAAAGGCTGTGGCGTAAAATAAGCGCTGCCTGGCAGAGCATTTTGCTGCCTTCGGGATGCCCCAGATGGTCGTTAACCAGTTTGAGACCGTCCATATCGCAGAAGATGATGCTGACTGGGCGCGCTTTTTGCTGCTCCAGCCTCTCTACTGTCATTCCGTAGTAGGCGCGGCTGCGCAGGCCGGTAAGGGCATCGTTACGCACCAGGTCTTCAAGTCGTGCACGGTCGCCCTGACTGGCGCTCACGTCTGTATGCAGTCCCACAAGGCGGGTGGCTTTTCCATTGGCGTCACGCTGGGTGACATAGCCCCGGCTTAGAATCCAGGCCCAAGTGCCGTCGCCACGAAGCATCCGGTAGGTACATTCAAAATTGTCACCATAAGCGGAGGTTTGGATGATTTGCATCTGCTCGGAAATGATATTTTCAAAATCATCCGGGTGAACTTTGCTGATCCAGGATTCTGCCACATGAGGAAACGCATCATTGTCATACCCCAGCATTGAAAAGTAACGCGGGCTGAAATAGATGGCATTGGTGCTGGTGTCCCAATCCCATAGCCCGTCACTTGCAGCGTTGAGGGCCAGTAGCAGGCGTCTGGCGTCAGTAAAAGAATTTACATCTTGGGTTTGCGGGGGGGCGTCCATAACAGGTACAGCGACGGGGCCAAATGTTTGTTTGTCAATGGCAGTCAGGCTGCCCACCAAAATTGAACCACGTCCAAAAATATCGCGCTGCAAAACCAGCATTTGTGCACGCACCATAAGATTGTCTAACGGGTAAATAAGCTCCAGATGCGGCCCTTGTGAGCCATTGAGAACTTTTTCCACTGATTCGAGATATGAGGACAATCCTTCCAGGGGGCAGTGGGTCAAAAATTCTTTCATGCTGTGGGGGATATTGTCTTGAAGCCGTAGCTGGTTGACAGCTCCAGAGCTCAAAAAAAGCCTGTCTGACGGGATATGCCATTCCCATACAGGATCGCGGGTTTCAATTTGTATGAATTGGGCGAAAAGACTCGACTGTTTGGGCATAGAAGGCCTTATTTTAAATTTTTTGTCAAAAAATTAGTATGTTGAAAAATTATAGCAGATGACAGCGAAAAATACTTTTTGGAATATGTGCAAATTACATTATTGGGTAAATACTGCTAAAAAATACCCTGTATGAAGGTAAAAATCTAGTACTAGCTATCAACATTGGTATTGAAACATTTTTTTAACTTATTAAATTAGTTAGAGTGTTTCAGGCATGGAATGATTATGCCATTGCCGCATATGCCATTCAGTGTGCGATGGAAATTAATATTATATTACTGTATCGTGTTAATAGATGTCTTAGCAGCGTTGGTGTGGGTATTGGTATTAATTTATTGATAGTCGAAAATGACCGGTTTGGGGATATAATCCTGCCAGCAGTTATAGAAAAAACACCTCGTTGTGAGAGGTGTTTTTTTATATGGAGCACTCTTAACCGTGTGTCAGTGCAGAGATATTGATGGCAGATCAATGGGCGTGGGGTTCGTCGCCCAGAGGATGTGCATGCGCGTGAACATGATTGAAACTGGGCGCGCAACCGTCAAGGCGGCCCTGTGACAAGGTCAGGTACGTTGAGGATATCTGAGCAAGAAAATCCCAATCGTGGGATATGGTTATGCGGGCTGTTGGAAGCTTTTGCAAAATATCAATGATGCGCTGCCGGGCTTCGTTGTCGAGTCCGTTGGTGGGTTCATCAAGCAGCAGGGCTTCGGGCCGCATGGCCAGTACCGCCGCCAGAGACACCAGCTTTTTTTCGCCGCCGGAAAGCCTGTGGGTAAGCCTGTTTTCAAAGCCATCCAGCCCCAGTTCCTGCAATGTCTCCAGGGCACGCTGCCGCGCTTCTTCAGGGGAAAGGCCCAAATTGAGAGGACCAAAGGCCACGTCTTCCAGCACAGAGGGAAAGAACAACTGGTCTCCGGCATGTTGCAGCACAAAACCCACGGCACAACGCAGGCTGTGAAAATCCTTATCGGTGTGCATTTCCTGGTCATGAAAGCGCACGCAGCCCTGCTGGGGTTTTATCAGGCCCGTAATGCAGCGAAAAAGCGTTGTTTTTCCGCTGCCATTGGGGCCGTAGAAGCCGATGTGCTGACCGGGCATAAGGCTCAGGTCAAGGCCTTGAAGCACGGGGCGAATATTGCCGTCCCGCTCGTAGTGAAAATGGATGTTCTCAAGGCGGAAGATGTGCTTCGGTTCCATACTACAGGCCATAAATTTTATCCCGGTGTTCCATAACAATAAGCCCCGCAAGGCAAAGTAGCATCAGCAGAACAAAAATAGCATCCGCAGGCCGTGCCTTGAACACCGCCACTGTGCGGAATTGCCCTGAAAATCCGCGCAGCAACATTGCCTCGCGCACTCTCTGCGAGCGTTCGTAACTGCGCACCAGCAAAAGCCCCAGAAGGGACGCTACCGTACGGTAGGTGTGCACGTTTGTGCGCGGGCGAAAGCCGCGCAGGCGTGCGGCCACGCTCAAGCTCTCCCATTGTTGGGCAATGTCGTACACATGCCTGGCTGTAAACAGAAAAAGAAAAACCAGTTTGCGGGGGCAATGCAGGCATTCCAGAGCATGCCCTGCCGTCGGCGTGTTCATTGTGGCAATCAGAGCCAGAAAAACGCAGACAATGGCGTTGGATTTGATGGTAACCAGCAAGGCCAGATGCAGGCCTTCGGCGCTCAGGCTCACAATGCCCCAGCGGGCCACTTCCTGTCCCGGCATGGTCAGCGGGGTAACACACCACAGAAAGAGCGCAAAGATGTTCACTATGGCCAGGCGGTGCAGCAGAGGGCGCAGGGGCGGGCGCGCCAGAGCCAGCAGGCACAGACCCAGACCCAGGCCAGCGAGGCTCGCGGCCACGTTCTGCAACAGCGAAAGGCAGAAGGCTGTCAGCCCTGCAACTGCCATGCGCGCGCGCGGGTCAATGTTCTGTATGACCGAAGGGCGAACAAAGGGTTGGTCAAGCATGCCGACTGTTAACGCCGCCGTGAGCGGAAGTAAAGGGCAAGCCCGGCCAATCCTACAAACCAGCCCATACCGCCCACAATTTCGCGCACGCCCGGGCCTTCTGTGCGCAATTCTGCCAGTTGGCGTCGCAGGGGAGACAGGCGGGCGTCGAGCAGAGCGTTGAGTTTTTCTGTCTGCGCGTTAAGGGCGGCATCAACAATGTCGCGTACTTCTTCCGCGCTGACAGGGCCGGAGCCAGAATTTTTTGCGTCGGTTGTTGGTGTGCTCGAGTTTTTCAGCAGCAATGCAGGCTGACTACCTTTCGCGCTTTCCGTTTTTGGGGAATGCACATCTCCGGCATTCTGCGGAAGGGCTGGCGTTGCTCCGCCTGTTGCCTCGCCTGCTACCCCGACAGTCGCGCTGGCTGTCGCGCTGGATGTTGTGTTGGCAGGAGCCTGCGCCAATTCGGCTGCATCCATCTGCCATTCGTTTTGATGCCCTCCGCCCGCATTGATGCGTATACGCAGGCCGTGCTCTTTTCCTGCGGGTGGAATGTCAAAACGAAAAAGGCCTTCGGCATTGGTGCGGCCCTGAAGCAGTACCTTTTCGGTTGCAGCGTCATATACTGTGACGTCGCCGTTTTTGACGCTGTTGCCGCCGCTGAAACCGCATTTGACAATAACCTGCGGCCCTTCGGTCCAGGCAAAGATATTGACCCTGTGGGCCATTGCCGGAACCTGAAAAAGAAGCAGCAAGGCCGCAGTGAGCACAAGGGTCACAAGCGACGTGGAAAACGGAGACAAAGCGCCGAGGCACGCCCGCGCCCCGGAACCGTAGGGCATGTCAGTGTGGCAGCTTGTGCTGGCAGCGTGAGCGGAGGCGTGACGGCAGTAGAACATAGACGCTCCTGATCTGGTGGCGCTCAGGCCTGATGTTGCGGGCATTGAGGGCAGGAAAGGTGCAACATTTCGGGGCGAACCCTGGCAATAAAACCCACAGTGAACATGGTTATAAGCCCTTCAACCAGCATCACGGGCAGGTGCGCGAGAAAAATGAGCCGCGCGGCTGTAAGAAAACCTTCGTCGCTAAATGCCAAAGCCAGCGCCGTAAGCAAGCCCGCGCCCAACACCCCGATGGCTCCTCCGCAAAAGGCCGCGGCTCTCAGTCCCTTCATGCCGGGCCAAAGCCGGACAAGAAGGCGAAAAACATACCAGGCCACAAGGCCGGAAAAGCCCATGGTAAAGGTGTTAACCCCCAGAACTACTATTCCGCCGTACTGAAAAAGCAAAGCCTGTAGGGCCAGCGCCGACAAAATGGCAGGAAAGACTGCCCATCCAAGCAGAACGCCCAGAAGGCCGTTGAGAATAAGGTGCGCGCTTGAGGGGCCTATAGGCACATGAATAAGCGACCCCACAAAGAAGGTTGCCGCAAGAATGGCCACGGTCATGAGTTGGTCGTAGTCCAGCTTGCGCAGGCCGATGGCCGTGCCAATGGCTGTCAGTGCGTACCCGGCGGCCAGAATGGGAGGGGACAGAACGCCTTCAGCGATATGCATAGGTTATCCTTATACCGGGGCGGACACATGCGGAACATGCCGTCTGAACTTTTTGTAATCTGGCCCCATGCCGTGAACGGCAGCATGGGGCCTTGGGGCAGATTTTGCTCACATTTTCTATTATATCCTGTGGATACCAGAGCTGCAAGCGCCTGCTGGAACTGAAAGCAGTTTATTTTACGCGGGGCGCGGCAAAGTTGACCCAAATTACAGCGCCCAGTTCAACGGATTTTGCCTCGCCCTGATGATCCATCTTTTCCTCGGCTGTGTTCAGGGCAGCGAAGCCCCACCAGCCAGCCCACGGCACACCATAAGTAAACACGCCGTTCTGGTCGGCCTTGACGACCTGTGTGACATAAAACTCGTTGGGCGCGGTGTGTCCCTTGCCCTTGTTGTAGCTTTCTATTTCTACCTCTGCGCCGGGCACGGGCTTGCCGTCCAGCAAGACCTGACCTTGAAAAACGTTGCCAGAATAATTGGCAAAGGGACGGGTGAGAGGAACAATTTCTGTCTTGAGGCCCAAGGGCTGCCCCCAGCCTTCTTCTTCGCCAAAGGCCGCAACCACCGTCTTGGTGTAGTGGATGATGTAGCAATCTTCGGCAGGTTCAAAATAGGGCTGCGGTTCCACGGTAAACTGATAAACACCGGGCTTCTTGATGGCGTAGGATGCTGTCCAGGCTTTGTTGCCCAGAATGGTTGCGGGCTTGAGAAGGCTTTTGAGATCTTCGGCTGCGCCATCATGAGTCACGGTAAAAACCTTGGGCTCCGCCATGGGCATGCCTTGCAGCTCCATTGGATGCGCAAAGGCAATTTCAAGCTTCAAGGGGGATTCTTTTTTATCCGTGACGGTGGGCGTGGAAGGAATGACCATGCCAAAGTGGGC
Source organism: Pseudomonadota bacterium (assembly GCA_023386035.1). Classification (GTDB taxonomy): domain Bacteria; phylum Desulfobacterota; class Desulfovibrionia; order Desulfovibrionales; family Desulfovibrionaceae; genus Desulfovibrio. The sequence goes on along the minus strand of JAEWKM010000002.1, from coordinate 1,835 downwards.
CTGGGCCTGGGTTCCCCAAAGCAGTGCAAGGGCCATACACGCGCAGCAGAATTTCCACATAATTGCATCCTTCCGTTGAATTTTTCAGCTTTGGATAAAGTTTGGCGGCATCGTGACGCTTCGTCTTTAGTAGCACAAAAAAATAAAAAGTAGCAAGAAGATTGTATGTATGGGTTCGCCAGAGTGTGCACTGTATTCATGACATCTCGCCTTTTTGGTGTGGCGCAACGTGGCTGATTGCTCTTTTGCTGCAAGGTAGATATGAATATTTGTGATATTTTTGATTGTTGTGCCACCTCTTGCTTATGGAAATTGGAAATATCGCAGGCATAAAGTGAAGGCTGTATGCATTGCAGAAATGCCGTCCCCTTGGTTTTGAGCTGAAGGCCTGTATATGGCCTCGCCCAGGAGTCAAGGTCTTTCTTCATGAAGTAAAAACAAATCGGATGCACACGTATATTCGGCATCAGGCGATATCGCCGCGCCAGTATGGGTAATCCGCGCTTTCGGTCCTAATCGGCTAATCGGTCTTCATGACCACGGACTGCACCAGGTTTTCCGAAAGCAGGTCCGACCGTTTATTCCATGCGTCTTGACTCTCACATCCTCGGGAGGGAAATAGTTTTCGTCATCAGTGTTTGTTTAGGTTTGGCGAGAGATTTGCATGCGACACCATCAAAATGTCACGCTGTAAGGCTCGTGAAAAATGCTATGCGGCACACGCTGCTTTTTGGAAAGATACGCCTTTCGCCAATATGGCCCACGCCATTCGCGCCAGCTTTCCCGCCAGAGCCACAATGGTTTTGTTTTTACCTCGCCGGTTCAGCAACTCTGTTGCCCACGCCTCAATCGGGCCTCCACCAAATGGGGAGCGGCCAAAGAGAATAGAGCGTAGCGTTGTCCTGGCCCCGTGGACCAGCAAGGTACGCAAATAGCGGTTCCCATGCTTGCTGATGCCCAAAAGTACATTTTTCCCGCCGCTTGAGTGTTGTCTGGGAGTCAATCCCAAGTAAGCAGCAAAAGCGCGACCGTTGCGGAAGGCGGAACCGTTGCCCAGTTCCGAGCCGAGTAATGTTGCCGTTATCACGCCAAGACCTGGAAGCTGCATCAGGCGTTGATACGCTTCTTCTTGGGTTACAAGCGCTTGCAGCATTTTCCCTAACTCGGACAACTGTTCACGCAGAGCAAGCAGAAGGGCATATTGCATCCGCAAAAGCTGTCGCATCATGCCAGACAGATTATTTTCATAATCGTCGATGATGACAGGCAAAGCGGAGAATACATTTGTCGGTCCTTGTTTTATGACGATGCCGTTTTCGGCAAGCAGAGCGCGAGCCCTGTTTATTGTCGCGGTTCTTTCGGCGACAAGTCCTTCACGGACCCTGTGCAAGCCCTGGATGTCCGACTGGCGTTGCGAGCGCAACCGGACGAAACGCATATCCGGACGTTGCGCGGCTGCACAGATGGCCGCGGCATCATTGGCATCATTCTTGTCGCCGAGGCGGTATGGCGTAACGTAACGCGGATGAATGAGCTTGACCGTATGCCCGAGAGATTTCATGGTGCGTCCCCAGTAATGGGAACTTGCGCAGGCTTCCATGGCCACTGTACATTCGGATAGCGACGCAAAAAATTGAACAACGCTTTCCCGGTGCAGATTTTTGTTCATGACGCGCTTGCCGTTTTCATCCAAGCAGTTGATGCGAAAAATGTTCTTTGCCAGGTCGATGCCGATCAGAGTAATCTCGCTCATGGGATGGTCTCCTTTGCAGGGTTGTTTGCTTTACCTATGCATGCCTGATTTGTTCGGGCGAGGCCATCCCATCAGCTAAGGG
>JAEWKM010000010.1:0-28498 GCA_023386035.1 Pseudomonadota bacterium | reverse complement strand
TGATGCGGTCTTCACCCAGGGCATTCTTGGCAGCTTCGGCCACGATGCACTTGTAGGATTCACCGTTGATCATGATCTGCCAGCGGCCGGAACGCACGGGGGCGTCGCCCTTGCGCAGGCTCTTGCCAGCGGCCTTGGCAGCGCCGCCGTTCATGTTGTGGCCGTCGTCACCCTTAATCCAGCAGGGCAGGCCCCAATCTTCGAACAGATGTACGGAGTCGTCAACGTGACGGCCGCAGTCGAAGATAAGGTCTTCGCGAACCAGGCCCATAAGGTCGGTGCGGACCATGCGCACATAGTCGTCAGCGCTGTTGTCACCCAGGTAGGTGTTGATGGCGGAAAGGCCCTGGGCCACGGCGCCGGAACGCTCGAGGGAAGCCTTGTCACAAAGCAGAATTTTCAGGCCATGCTTTTCGCCCCAGCGCACTGCTTCGAAAGCGGTGCCGCAGGAACCCATGCCGCCGCCCACGATGAGCAGGTCAACCGCATGTTCTTTCACTTCGGGTTCGGCAATGGCTACGCCCTTAGTCGCTTCCTTGACGGGAATCATAGGCATAATGGTATCTCCTTATCGCACTAGCGGTTGCAAAAGCCTAGCGGCCAATTTCCATGCAGGTGAGAACCTTATCGGCTTCCAACATTTCAAACTTCTTGCCGAGCACTTCCTTGGGAGCAACCAAGGCGGTTTCGGTGAAGAGCAGTTCGTCTTCGATGTTGGCACCTTCGGGATGGCCTTCAAAAGGCTTGATGGAACCTTCCGGCGTGGTACGAATGGGGAACTTGAAACGCTTCACATTGCCGTTACGGAACTGAACCGTCCACATGATAGAGTCGGCCGAGCGCATGGGGATACAGGTTCCGCCCATGGGAGCGAAGTCAGCGTAGGGGCGAGCCGTAATGGCGCCCTGGGGGCAGATCTTCACGCAGGAATAGCATTCCCAGCAGGCATCGGGTTCCTGGTTGTAGGCCTTCATTTCCTCTGCATCGAGGATCATGAGGTCGTTGGGGCAAATGTACATGCAGGCCGTCTTTTCGCCACCCTTGCAGCCGTCACATTTGGACGGATCGACATAAGTCGGCATACGTATCCTCCAACTCAGTAAAAGTGTTTGAAAACCCGCCGGGTTCGGCGTGGCGTGGCGGCAGAAACCGACACGCCGGGGTTAGCCGAGCGCTTTCGCAACGATTGTTGGGCGAATGGCTTGCGCAATTAGTAACAAGCACTTGGCGTCCGAGTCAACCCCCCTCTGCAAAATTTCGTGGAAACTTCACAACGCCAAACCACGAATAATCAATAAAACCAGTTAGATAACACTCTTGTGAAAAAAATTCTAAACCCCATTTCCAGACGCTCCCACGCAGAGTCCTCGCGAGCCGACCCTTGCAAGAGAAGTCATTTCAAGCTAACACGCTTGCACAGAGAAAGGAAGACTGTGACACTCAATTGTTACATATTTCCGCCAACCCTCTGGTATTTCTTACAACGTATACGCATTTGCGATACCCTTCCATTTTTCCTACAGGAAAGAGCATGACTGACCATTCCAACGATTCACGCGGCTCCCGCCCCACTCGTGACGCTCGCGATTCCCGCGATTCACGCGGCCCCCGTACTCCCCGAGACGCCCGCGACAGCCGCGATTCCCGAGGTCCCCGTCCCCATCGGGATGCCCGCGACGCACGCGATTCACGGGGCCGTGACGACGGAGCGCAACGCCGCCCCCTGCGCGAAACTGTCTGCGAAATAGACCGCGACATCCTGCGCCTGCTGCTGCGCCGCCACAACATTCTGACCCGCATGCGCGGCGACAAATCACGGCTTGATTCCGCCGAAGAAAAAATGCTGCGCGAATCGTGGGAAGGCGCAGTGGCCCGCATCAGCCGCGACGCACGCCTTTCTGGCCACTTTTTCTCGCTGATGCAGGAAGTAGAATTTTTGCCCCGCCCCCTGGGCGAACGGCTGGTTGAAGCCGCTGAAGGCTCCGAGAGTGGCGCAGGTCGCGATGGCGAAGCTCCTGCGGCTCAGGAAGGTCCAGACAAGCGTATTGCTTTTAACCTGGCTCCTCCTGCCAAACCTGTGCGCCTGCACATGCAAGCGCCCCTGGCCTGCCGCGCCACTCGCGCGTGGCTTATGCTGGCCGCAGCAACGGGTCAGCCTACGCGCCTGAGCCCCTGCCTCATGAACGATCCCATTGTGGACTGCGTCAAGATGCTCATTCAGGTGGGCGCTTCCCTTACCCGCGAGGACGACGGCGTCACTGCCCGGCCCGCCGTGGCCCTGGCCGCGCCTGACAAGGTTTTTTACGTCGGCGACAGCGCATGGAACTTCTACCTCTTGCTGGGGCACTACCTTGGCCGCCCCTCCCGCGCGAAGTTTATGGGCGAATCAAGCCTGAAACTGGCTGATCTTTCTGCCGTGCGCCATTTTCTACCCATCATGGGCGCGCGTCTTGTGCATGTTGTGCCCAAAAGCGACGGCCTGCCCGCCCGGCTTGAGTGCTCGGGCATCATTCCCGACTCCGTGGTCATGCCTGCGGATACGCCCGCAGAACTGGCCGAGGGCATCCTGCTGGCCGCACCCGGCTACGAACACAGCCTGATGATGGATCTCACGAACCATCCTGCCCAAAAGACCATTCTGGCCCGTACCCTGCCCATACTGCGCGCGGCTGGCGCGGAAGTGAGCGTTGAAGGCGGCGTGGTGCGCATCCACCCGACAAAGCTGGAAATCCCCGCACAGCCCGAGCTGCCGATGGAACCGGAACTGGCCCTCTTTCTGCTGGCTCTGCCTCTTGCTCTGGGCGGCGAATCCACCCTTGCCGGGCAGTGGCCCCAATGGCCGAGCGCCGAGGCTGGCTGGAAGCTCCTGCACAGTCTGGGGCTTGACCTGCAGCAGCACAAAGGCAAGGACGGCAACGAAGTCAAGGCTACCAGCGCGGCTCCCATCAAGGACTTCAGCCTTGCCGCACTGCCTGCGGATCTGCCTGCCGACTGGGCCCCGCTTGCTGTGGGCCTGGCCGCCTGTAGCGCGCTGCGTGGGGGACAACCCACTTTGCCCGAGCTTCCCCAGGGAACAGACCCGTATGAAGTGGAAAGTTTTCTTAATGCTTTGGGCCTGGAGCAGACCACCGAAGGCAGATTGTGCAAAAATGAACAATCTGGAGTTAAGGCCGGCTGGAACGCCCCGTCTCCGGTGTGGGCGATGGCCTTCTCATTGGCCGCTTGTGCCAAACAGCACCAGAAGCTCGGCAACCCCGGCGTCATGACAGGCCTGTTCCCAGCGTTCTGGGTCTTGTACAACTCCTTGCCCGAACCCCAGCCGCGCCGTGCCGCTGCCGAAGCCGCGCCTGCTGCTCCGCCCCGTCGGCGCATCATCACAGCCTCAGTGGCTGTGCCGCCAGAACTGAAGGAAGAAGACGATTATTAAAGGCTGGTATCTAGAGCAGATTAACTTTGAAAATATCTATTTTCAAAGTTGAAATGCTCTAGCGGATTCGCCCCGAATATAAAAAAGCGGCCCTTTTCATGACGGAAGATTACTTTTGTACTCTGCCGGAAAGAAAAGGGCCGCTTAACGTACAAGCCAGATAACACCTGCCAAGATAGATTACTTTTGCAATGCCACACGGTGCAAAAGTGTCATGCAGCCGAGCATACACTGTTCGGCATAATCCACGCCGTGTTGCGGCACGGCCCTTCCTACAGCGTCAGAGCATTTAGATTTTACAAAATGAAAATGCTCTAACACCGCCTCCAGATTAGCTCTACTTCAAATCGCCGACCATCCGGCAACGAGCCATTGTTTCCTCCCGGCGGAGCACGAAATCACGGTCGCACACATATGGAAGCACAGCCAGCGAAGCTGTTAACGGTTCGCTGACTGTGCCCCTGCTTTATTGCTGCCTTACAGAAACATGTGTTACTTGGTCATAACGTGGCTACGCCATTTCCAGTATCACAGCAGCCCTTCAGAAGCCCTGTGATTAGGGTGTCCGCCGCCAAGAACAGCACGCGACGCTTCAACAAACCAACAAGCACACCCTGTTGAGAGTCAACCCAGAAGCCCGCTGCCCACACAGGAGAAGTGCCACCATGCCCTGCCGTCTCTTCAGGCCCGCCGCCTCAACCTTCATGTTTATTTTGATCTTTTTGCTTGCTGCACCCGCAGTGAAGGCCTGTACCCTGTGGGCAGCCGCAGGAAGCGTTGTACAGGGCGGCGGCACGGTTATAATCAAAAACAGAGACTGGACGCCGGGGGAAAGTCAGCGCCTTGAAGTTTTCAGGCCAGCGGGCGGCTACGCCTATGCCGCGCTTATGGCCACGCGCGAGGTAGTAAAATCCACTGGCAGGCAAGAAGAAATCGACCGCCCGGTAGCGGGCATTAACGAAAAAGGGCTCACGGTCATCAGCGCAGCGGCAAGCAGCCTGCCACGCAGAGACCGGCAGGCCGCTGCAGGCAACACAAAGCTTATGGCACAGATACTTAACCTGTGCGCCACAGTGGACGATGCTATGGCTCTGGATCGGTCCCGCTTTCGCGGCCCGCTTTTTCTGATGCTTGCAGACAAGAACAAGATAGCTGTTGTTGAGATTGGCCTGGAAGGAATGGTGGCTTGGCGCACGCAGACAAGCGGCGTGCTGTACCATACGAATCACTATCTTGAGCCTGCCCTGCAACGGTTCAACAGAAGCATCGGCGAAAGCAGCACCGCCCGGTACGCGCGTATTGCCGATCTGTTGCAAAACAGCCCCACGCCCTACACATTTTCCAGCTTGCTGGCCTTTACACGCGACCAGGATGCCGGGCCGGACGACAGTATCTTGCGCACGGGTTCCACGCCGACATCTACGCGGACAGTGGCGGTTTTTGCGGTTTCTCAGCCCAAATCCGGCGAAACGGAAGTCTATGTGCGTTTGCTTGAAGAAGGCAAGCCGGAACATGAAGAAACGTATTCGCTAGATTCGCTGCTGCAGCCCGCTGGCAAGAGGCCGTAGGGGCTGTCTCCTAATAAATGTTTTTGTGCCAGGGGCAAGGGAAAGGCCTTTTTTACGGATGAAGTGTACTCTCACGGTACACGGCTGAAGTAAAAACGGCCTTTTGACGCAGCCACTTGAACAAAAGAATTGTTTTGAGACAACCCCTGGCCCGGCGCATGTAAAGATTTTCGGGGTTAACGGATAAAACTAACAAAACAACTTTGGCAACAGCGGCCTGCCCCTCCTGCCATACAAAAAACAGGCTGCAGCGGCATCCTGAGGGCAACGCGCCCGTGTAGCCTGCCAGAACCTCGCCTGGACACTTGCGAACGTTCAGGGGGCCAAATCAGACCGTTCTTGCCCTTAACTTCTTCTGCCCGCGCCTTTTCACACTACACACGGCCTTAGAAGTAGCCGACGCTGGCGAAAGTAACCGAAACGCCCTGGAGCATATTAACTTTGAAATGCATTACATTTCAAAGTTGTCATTCTACCGAAAATGCGATTTTCGGCAGAATCCACGCCGCGTTGCGGCGCGCTGCACGCTTGTGCAACGTTAGAGCATTTAAACTTTTTCAAAGTTAAAATGCCCTAGGTAATGGCCGGACAGCTTGTGCCAATACATTTCCGCGTAAGGGGCGTGGGTTTTCAGTTGCAAATGGCTTGAAACGACAAAACCTCCGGGGTTGCCTTGTTGAGGCGATCCCGGAGGTTTTGCTGCTGTAAAAACTTGTGTCGCAGACGCTTGAAACAAGCTGCCCTGCGTAAATCAACGTTGAAAACCTATACCCGAAGCTCAAGACACGCTTGTTGCACCATTCACCGCGCAAATGCATCGCAGCGACGCCGCCACGAAGGGGCGACCGCTCGCGCAGCCCAGAGAATTTCAGGGCGAAAAGGCTCTACTTCTTGGGTGCGGCCTTTCGCTGCCAAAGTGCAAAGTGCGCCAAAGCCATGCCGCCGTGACCAAGCACATACAGCGCCACAGACCACACAAAGAATTTATGCACACTGAAGACCGTCAAAAGAGAGCGGTCGTTGCTCCAGTCATCAAACCACCACAGGCCTGAAAAAATAGCCAGCAACAGGGCGCACATGCCAAGCCCCTGCACACAGGCGGGCAAGCCCTTGGGCCGGGGGCCGACGATCTTGAACTGCGCAGCCGTGCGCAAATCCTTGACCAGCTGGTCGGTGTCGCCCCAAAGATAGGGAAAAAAGTTGCGCAGGCCGCGCTTTTTAATGCTGAGCACCACAAGACTGATACCCAGAACGCACAGAAACATGCCGATAATGATATGTATCCAGGCCAGGGGCGAGGGGCCGTAAGGCATCACGACCATGACCGTACTGAGCAAAAATTGCAGTAGTACCAGCACTATGACGCTGGCATGAATACAACGCAGCAGGGGCGGCTGAAAAAAACCCAAAAATTTCCACAGCAATGCGCCCTGATCCACAATTTTTTCTTTTACGGTCATGCATTTCTCCTGAGGTCCGGGGCCGGGCATTCATGCCGCCGCCAGCCGCTGTTCGATCGCGGCATGGCACCGTGTCGCAAGAAAGGCCGAGCCTGTTATTTGAAAGGCAACCCTCCACAATGACGCCATAAAATTTTGTTCCCGGCGGAGCTGAGTCCGCCGGGGCAATTTTCAGTGCAGCAGTACCCCGGCAAGCGCCGGAGCTTCATTTATCGGAGGCCAGCCACTTCGTACTTGTGACCAGCCAAAAGAGCGGTAAGCTCTGTGGCGCCGGGCAACTGCAACCGGAAGCATTTTACGCAAAGTACTCCGGTCGCTGCCTTGGGCAGATCAGCTTTGAAATGCATTACATTTCATCGTTGTCATTCTGCCGGAAAATGCGATTCTTCGGCAGAATCCACGTCGCTTTACGGCGCGCGTCACTCATGTGCAGCGTTAGAGCATTTCGACTTTGAAATGCTCAGGTGGCTGCGTGAGCAGACGCCCGCTGTGGAGGCGTAACGCAGCTTCAGCCGTTGCAACGCAGGCTTTAAGCGTTGTGACGAAGGAAACTACGCCTAAAAACAGCATGTCTAACAACCCTGTTTTTTCCATGCAATCGCTGTCGCCATCCGTAAGCCCTTGGGGCAACGGCTGCCGCGAAGCTACGGATGGAGACAGCAGCGCTATTTATTTGCGCGGTTAAATGCCGTAGCAAGCGTGTCTTAAACTTTGAGAATATATATTCTCAAAGGTAAAATGCTCTAGTGGCTGCAAGAGCAATGCAGCATATGCTCCATCTTTTCTTTCTTGGTGCGCAGGTAGTATTCGTTTTCAGGGCAGGCTTCCATTTCAATGGGCACACGTTCGACAATTTCGATGCCATAGCCTGAAAGACCCACGATCTTTTTGGGATTATTGGTCAAAAGCCGTATTTTGTGGATGCCGAGGTCTACCAGCATCTGCGCGCCGGTGCCGTAGTCGCGCAAGTCCGGGGGAAAGCCCAGTTTGCGGTTGGCTTCAACGGTGTCGTAACCCTGATCCTGCAAGGCATAGGCGCGGATTTTGTTGGCCAGGCCAATGCCGCGCCCTTCCTGACGCATGTAAAGCAGCGCGCCGCGCCCTTCTTTTTCAATCTGGCGCAGGGCCGCGCCAAGCTGGCCGCCGCAGTCGCAACGCAAAGAGCCAAGAGCGTCGCCCGTGAGGCATTCGCTGTGTACGCGCGTGAGCACTGGTTCCGGCCCGCTAAGATCACCCTTGACCAGGGCCAGATGCGTGCCCTGCTCCATTTCGCTCTCATAGGCATATACGGTGAAGTCGCCGAACCTGGTGGGCAGATGCGCCTTGTCCACATTGCGTACGGAAACCTGACCGCGATTCAGGCGGTGACGGATGATGTCCTTCACTGCCGCTATCTTGAGGCCATGCTCTTCGGCAAAGATTTCCAGATCGGGCATGCGCGCCATAGTGCCGTCATCGCGCATGATCTCGCAGATAACCGAGGCGGGCTTGAGGCCTGCCATTTTTGAAAGATCCACGCCGCCTTCGGTCTGCCCGGCGCGTGAAAGCACGCCGCCCGCTCTGGCACGCAAAGGAAAGACGTGCCCTGGCGTCACGAGGTCTTCAGAACGCACGTTGTCAGCTACTGCCGCCAGAATGGTAGTGGCGCGGTCAGCAGCGGAAATACCCGTGGTAACGCCCTCGCGGGCTTCAATGGATATGGTGAAGTTGGTGCCGAAGCGTGAACCGTTGCGCTGCGTCATCAGGGGCAGGTCAAGTCGGTCAATGAGTTCTGGCGCCATTGGCAGACAAATAAGACCACGCCCGAACTTGGCCATGAAGTTGATGGCCTCGGGGGTCACAAACTCGGCGGCCATAGTCAGGTCGCCTTCATTCTCCCGACCTTCGTCGTCCACAAGAATGATCATCTTGCCCTGCCTGATATCGGCAATGGCTTCCTCAATGCTGCACAGTGGCATGATGCGTCCTTCGTTTAACCCGCACGCGGGCTGTGAATATTGTAATTTACTTAAACTATGGCTGGTGCGGCCTTCTGTCAACCGCGCGCCTGCCCTCAATTTTCATCAGTGGCGGACGATGCCGGACGCAGCCCCACTTCGGCCAGCAGATCCTGCAACGGGCGGCCCAGAAGAACAGGCAGCAGGGCCGCAGATACGCCAGCACGTTCTACGCAAAGCTGACGAAAGGCAGCGTCTGCGCGCACAGCCTCGCCCAGCTCCCCCAGCAGGGCCTGCCGTTCTTCCCCTTCTTCCATCCCCTCGCCGTGGCCTTGTGTGCCGCGCGGGCTGAAACCAAGGCGGGCGGCTGCTTCAAGCACTGGAGCCACGGGGCTTTGCTCTTCGTGGGCGGCAATAAGGTCGGGCAAAAGTGCGCGCGTTCCCGCATTGAGATCGGGAAAACCGGGCAATTGCGCTTCCCCGGCCAGGGCTTTGAGGGCTCCGGCACGGTCCAGCAGGGGTTCGCTACTCAGCAGGGTTTCCAGCGGGGCCGTGTCCATGCAGAAAAGCGCCGAGCACTGGACCGGGCGCTGGGCATAAATGGCACAGCCGGACCCGTCGCGGTAGTAGCGGCAGCGCCAGGGATGCGCCTGCCCACCGAGGCCAGCCACCTTGATGTGTTCTTTTTCCAGAGGACGCAACTCGCCGCGCGCGTCGTCACGCGCCCATTCGCCCACTCTCAGGCAGACCAGACTTTCCAGTGTCAAAGCGCCGCCCACAAGGCGTGGGGCGTCTTCCACCATAAGAGTGGGGCCGCCACGCAGACAGCACATGCCGCAACGGCGGCAAACAGGGGCCTCAAGGGGCGAGGACATATCTTGTGAAATCATTGTATCTCCGAATTGGCATGCCCGCCAAAGTTTGGGGGCAGCGCGCCGCAACGCGACGTGAATTCTGCCGATAACTGCATTTCGGCAGAATAACTGTGTTAAATGTGAAGCATTTCAAAGTTACAATGCTCAGTCTGCGCACCCAACGTCGCGCTGCGCCCTGAAGGTCGTTGAGGGGGCTATCCTCAACGTAAAAAATGCCTGGTTGGTCTGAGTGCCTACCCGCTTCACGGATTTACGGCAAGCCCCAGAGCCGTCTTGCTTCACGGTTACCCAGACGCGCCGTGCGCGGCATCACCGCCCGCAGTGGTGCCAGTGCCGCTGCCCTTTCCGCCAGTTTCCGTGGTTTTGTGGAACCGCCCGCCCCAACGCTTGCCCAAGTCGCGCGAGAGCTTTTCCATATAATAATAGTAAACGGGCGTAATGTAGAGCGTGACTATCTGCGAAAAACACAAACCGCCAACCACTGCCATGCCCAGAGGCCGCCGGGCCTCGGCCCCCGCGCCAACGCCGATAGCGATGGGCAGAGCGCCCATAAGCGCCGCAACTGTCGTCATCATGATGGGCCGAAAACGCACATGACAGCCGCGCGTGATGGCCTCCAGCGGCTCCATGGCAGGGTCATGCCGCTGCGCCTCAAGGGCGAAGTCCAGCATCATGATGGCGTTTTTCTTCACGATGCCCAACAGCATGATCACGCCCACAAAACCATAGAGATTCAGGTCCATGCCGAACAGCCAAAGTGTCGCCAGCGCGCCAAAGCCAGCCGAAGGCAGACCTGAAAGAATGGTCAACGGGTGAATGAAACTTTCATACAAGATACCCAGCACCAGATAAATGACCACAATGGCCAGCACCAGCAGCCAGCCCATACCCGTCAGCGAGCTTTGGAATGCCTGGGCCGTGCCCTGGGATTCTGCGCTCACCGTGTCGGGCAGCAAAGGCTGCGCTGCGGCCTCAACTGCGGCAACGCCCTGCCCCAGCGATACGCCGGGGCGCAGGTTGTAGGAAATGGTCACCGAGGGAAACTGCCCGTTGTGGTTCACGGCAATGGGGCCTACGCCCGGCTCCATTTTGACAAGGGTATCCAGGGGCACAAGGCTGCCGTTGGCAGCGCGCACATACAGCCGCGACAAGGCCGAGCTGTCTTGCTGAAACTTTTTCTGCAACTCCACAAAGACCGTATAGTCGTTGGTGGGCGCGTAGATGGTAGATATTTCACGCGAGCCGTAGGCCGATTGAAGCGCCAGATCTATCTGGTGCGGGCTGACGCCCAGCGCCGCCGCACGGTTACGGTCAATGGTAACGCGCAGTTCGGGATTTTTCAGTTGCAGGTCGCTGTTCACGTCCTGCACCTGCGGCAAGGCGCGCAGGGCGTTCTCTATTTCCTGGGCGCTGTCGTACAAGGCTTCCATATCTGGCCCGGAAAGCGTGTACTGATAGAGCGCCTTGGACGAACGCCCCCCCAGATTGATGGCCGGGGGCACGCGCACAAAAACCCGCATGGAAGGCGAAATATTGAGCTCGCGCCGCAGCTGTTCCGCCACCTGCTCGATGCCGGGCCTTTGGCCGTGGGGCTTGAGCGGCATAAGCAAAATGCCGTTGTTCATGCTTGGGCTGCCGCCAACAATGCCCACGATGGAGTTGTACATGACCAGATGCGGATTTTTTTCCAGCAGCGGATCAAGGCTGTGCTGCGCGCTGACCATGCCTTCGTAAGACACGCCCTGCTCCGCCTCGGTGCTGGCCACCAGCATACCCAGATCCTCCACAGGCAAAAAGCCCTTGGGCATGGCCATGCCAAGCCATACCGTAAACGCCAGCAGAATCAGCGAAGCCGTGAGGGTTTTCAGACGATGGTGCAGCACCACATCCAGAGAGCGGGCATAGAGAAGGTTAAGGCGGTCAAAACCGCGCTCAAGCCATCCGTACAGCCCCTGCCCGGCGCTGCGGCCAGCCTTGTGCGCCCCTTGCGCCTTGAGAAAGTACGCGCAGAGCATGGGCGTAAGCGTAAGCGAGACCACGCCCGAAGCCAGAATGGCCGTAATGATGACCACGGCAAATTCCCGGAACAAACGCCCCACAATGCCGCCCATAAAAAGTACGGGAATAAACACCGCCGCCAGAGAAATCGTCATGGACACAATGGTGAAGCCAATTTCCGCCGAACCGTCGTAGGCCGCGGTGAGCGGATCCTTGCCCATCTCCTGATGGCGGACGATATTTTCCAGCATGACGATGGCGTCGTCCACCACAAAGCCCACGGCCAAAGTGAGGGCCATTAGCGAAAGGTTGTCCAGGCTGTAGCCCAGCACGGCCATGATTGCAAAGGTGGATATGACCGACATGGGCAGGGCAAGGCTGGGAATAATGGTGGCGGGCAGATTGCGCAGAAAAATAAAAATGACAAGCACCACCAGAAAGACCGTGAGCACCAGCGTAAATTTAACATCCGCCACTGAATGGCGGATGGACTCTGAGCGGTCGTAAAAAACTTCCAGTGATACTGAAGGCGGCAACTGGCGCTCAAGACCTGGCAGCAGCGCGCGGATGGCGTCCACCACCTGCACGGTATTGGTGCCGGGCTGGCGTTCCACGGCAAGGGTAATGCTTGGCGCGCCGCCGTTGCCCCAGGTGATCTGTTTGTCCTGCTTGACGCTGTCCACCACCTGACCAATATCGCTCAGACGCACGGGCGCGCCGTTGCGGTAGGCCACCACCGTATCCTGAAAGGCACGGGCATTCAGCAGCTGGCCGGACGACTTGATGGCGCTGGCCTTTTGCGCGCCTTCCAGCGCGCCTGTGGGCAACATACTGTTGGCAGCGGCAACGGCGTCGGCCACCTCATCAATGCCCAGACCGCGCGAGGCCATTTCGTCCGGGTCAAGCTGCACGCGCACGGCGTATTTTTTCTGCCCGTACACCACCACCTGCGCCACGCCGTCCACCATTGAGAGCCTTTGGCCTATGAGGGTATCGGCATATTCATTGAGGGCGTACAGGGGCAGGGTCGAGGACGACACCCGCAGGTACAAAATGGGCATGTCAGCCGGGTTGACCTTGCGGAAGCTGGGGGGCGTGGTCATGCTGGACGGCATGCGCCGCTGGGCGAGGCCTATGGCCGATTGCACGTCCAGAGCCGCCGCATCGATATTGCGGTCAAGGGCAAACTGAATGGTAACGCGGGTTCGGCCTGTGGAGTTGACCGAAGAGATGGAATCAATGCCCGCAATGGTGAAGAATTCCTTTTCCAGCGGAGTGGCCACGGATGCCGCCATGGTTTCCGGGTCAGCTCCTGCCAGGTCGGCCATGACCTGAATGGTGGGAAAGTCCACATTGGGCAGATGGTTGACGGGCAAATTTTTGTAACCCGTCATGCCGAAGAAAAGCATGCCGAGCATAAGCAGCACCGTGGCTACGGGCCGGCGAATGAATATGGCGGCTATATTCATAGTTTTTCCTACGTCAACTGAGTATCAGGCGCAAGAGCAAAAACAGTCCAAGGCCGCAGCACAGTCCGCCAATAAGCTTGCGCAGCACTCCTGTGGGAATGCGTTTAGCCACGGCAACCCCGGCAAAAAGTCCCACAAGGGCCATGAGGCAAATGTAGGGCAAAATGGCAAAGTCCACATGGCCGTCAGCCACGTTGCCAATGGTGCCAAAAAGAGCCGTGGTCACCTGATAGGGCATGGCAAGCCCCACTGCCGTCATTGGCGAAACCCCGGCGATGATCATCCAGGGAATGGACACCACTGGCCCGCCCGCGCCCGTCAGGCCTGCCAGCAAAGCCGTCACGGCCCCGATACAGAAAAAGCCCTTGCCGCTCTGCCAGAACACGCTGCCGCTTCCCGGCTTGGGAGGGCGCAGGGCGCACAGCCCGGCGAAGATGACAATACAGGCCAGCAAGGCCACCAGCGGCCCGGCAGGCAGCATGGCGTTGAGCATGGCCCCGGGCCAGGCAGCCAGGCTACCCGCCATAAAGGGCAGCGCCTTGCGCCAGTCGATATGGCCGAGACGGCGGTACATGAACGTTCCCACCAGACCCACGGGCAAAAAAGAAGCCAGGGCCGTGCCCATAGCCATGTGGGTTTCCTGCCCGCTGAACAGAATGAGCGCCGGAGGAACAAGAATGCCGCCAACCCCGGTTATGCCAACCAGAAAGCCCACCAGCAGGGACACAAGATACAGAACGATCATAAGCATGAGCAAAGCCTCAGAAAATAAAAAGACGCACAAGAGCCAGAAGCCACAGGACCAGACCGCCGTAAAGCGCACTTTGACGCAACAGGGCACACAGGGCCAGCAGGCGGGGCGCATCCCACACGGCCAGCGAAACAGCGTGCTCTTCCCCTTGCGGGGACGGCCCCAACCAGGGTTTGTTCACCATTTCTCCAAAATACACTGAAGGCCCGGCCATACGCGCTCCGCACAACCATGCGCACGCCGTCATGGACCAGCCGGAATTGGGGCTGGGCATGCCCGCAGCCTGCCGGGCCACCACTGCCAGCCCGGGCCAGCCGCCATCCCAGCGGCCGGGCAAATACGCAGCGCCCACCGCTGTTGCAGACAGTGACGGGCCGCAACCGTGCGGCTGGGTGGCACTACAGCCTGTGTTGTGGACCGCGCCGTAGCCAGCGCTAAAACCAGCGCCGTGCCCGGCACAATGGCCCGTACCGTGGCCAGCATTACAGGCCGTACCATCGCCAGCGCTCTGCTCAGTGCCGCAGGCTCCGTCATGCGCCGTGTCGTCCTTGGGGCGGCGCATCCGGTTCTGCGATAAATAGTGCCCCAAACTGCGCGTCATATTTCGCGCCAGGGCCCAGCGCTTGAACAGCGCGCCAGAATCGCCGTGCCTGCCAGCCCGGCATTCACTTGCAAACTTTTGCCGTACCAGAAAAAGAACGTGAACCAGCCCGGCGCTCAACGCCGCCAGCCGGGCGGGCACAAAGGCCATAACGTCATCGGACCGCGCTCCGGCCCAGCCGAGCCAGCGCCACTTTTCCGTCATGTAGCCCCACATGGAATCCGTGGTGCTCACAGCCTTGTAGCACCAAAGGACTACCGGGCCACCCACCAGCAGCCAGAAAAACGGTGCGGTAAAGGCATCCGTAAGATTTTCAGAAAGCGTGTCGGCCAGCGTTTTGCGCATGAGGGGCCGATCCATTGCGCTGGTGTCACGGCTTACCAGCCACGAAAGCGCCTCGCGGGCCCCGTCTTCCGGCGCATGCTCCACTCTTTCCAGAACCAGCTGGCCCGTTTGCAGCAGACTGCCCATAGCCAGCCCGGCCCAGGCAAGATAGACCGCCGCCAGCAAGCCCAATATCGGCAAAGACACCGCAGCCCAGACAGCAAATCCCGTACAGGCAATGAGCGCCAGCAGGGCAACCGCTCCGGCCAGCCTGCCCCGGCCTCGTTCGCGCTCGGGTCCTGCCCCCACCATAAACCGCCGCGCAGGGCGCTCCAGCAAGTCCAGCAGTTTGCCCACAAGGCAAACCGGATGCCGCCAGGGCAAGGCAGGGTCGCCGAGCCATAAATCCAGCACAAGAGCCAGAGGGGCCAGCCACCAGCACTCCCACACAGACCAGGGAAAAACAAGAGACAGCCCGTGGGGCAGGCTCACTCCCAGTTCTCCATAAGATTCGCCTTGGCCAGGGCCGCGTACAGCACAATGCCCGCCGACGTGGACAGGTTGATGCTGCGCACGCGCCCCTCCAGCATGGGGATGCGCACACGGTGCGGTGAAAGGGCCAGAATGTCTTGCGGCAACCCGCGCGTTTCAGGCCCGAAAACCAGAAAATCGTCGGGCTCGAAGGCAAACCGATGCACCGCCGCGCTCGTTTCGGCAGCTTTGGCCGAGGTGAATATCAGCCGCCCGGCTTTGTCACCCGCACCGGAGCCTTCCATAAAGGCCTGCCAGTTGGGCCATACCTTCAGGTTTACATTGGGCCAGTAGTCCAGGCCAGCGCGCTTGAGGTAACGGTCTTCAAGCTTGAACCCCAAGGGTTCGACAAGGTTGAGCGTCACGCCTGTGGCGGCGCAGAGCCGGGCGACATTGCCCGTATTGGGGGGAATTTCCGGTTCGTAAAGAACTATCTGCATGATTCTTGTGCTCGCACGCCCGCCAGCTTTCTGCGGGTAAATTTCTTTGGGAGTGCGATACTATGGCGTATATGGATGCTTTTCAAGGGGCGGGGCAATGTGCGACTCTGCCGCTGCCGTATTTCGGGCGACATTCAGGTCGCAAGCAGACCGAACGCGCCTGCCCATGCCATAAGGCCGCGCAAAGCAAAGAGCTGACTGTACGATGCCGTCACGAGCGCCTTTGCAGACGATTCTTTTATGCCGGGCGTGTACCCTGACACTACTCACCGGAATAAAAGAATAAATTTGACGCAAAAAGAACAGGAAAGGCACCCGCAACGCCACTGCACTCGCTGCTTTTCTGTTCTGAAAATTCGCCTCAGGATTCTTGAACCACCAACCCAGCCAGCCCCGGCACAGCCTGACACGACACGCGCATATCCTTGTTGCCAAAGCCGTTGTCGTCCAGCGTGGCAAAACTTTCGGCTTCGGTGATTTCCACGGTAGCGCCGTCTGCCCCGGCCAGTTCCAGCCTTTGGAGCAAAAGTTCCCTTGCCCGCTCGCCAAGGGCATCAAGGCTGAATCCTCTACGGATGCTTTCCGTCAGATCCAGCGCCGGAGCCCGCAAATGGCCGGAGCCAGTATCCGCGTAGACTTCCAGAGAATCGGTGGGCAGGGTAAGGGCCGCGCCCACGGCGTTGGCCACGGCCGTATGGGGCGGGCAGTCCACAGGCATGCCCAAGGCGGCAGCCAGATGCGGCCCGATGCAGGCCGCAGGGCCGCCCACCAGCCATGCCCGCGAAGGATGCGCCTCTTGCAAGGCCCGCAAGCCAGCCAGCGTATAGATGGGCTGGGCGTTTATGCCATCCACCAGATCGTTTGCTGCGTGGTTGATCTGTTCCAGGGCATTTTGCACGGCCCTTTGGGCCAGATCGTGCGGAGCAAGACCACATTGCCGCGCCAGTGCCTCTATGCCAGACAAAGAGGCGGATATGTTTCCGGCCAGTTCGCCTCCCTGTTCTCGGGCCAGTTCGCCAGCCAGTTCTTCGGGCTTCGGGCTTTGCGAAAAACTGTGCAAGGCATTGAGCGCGTCCAGCAGCGTCGGAAGGCTGCCGCCAAAGGCCATTGCAGGCCCCTGCCGTTCCGGCCCCACGCAGACGGAGGCCCCGGCTCCGTGCCCATTGACGGCGAGCAGCGAGTCGCCGCCCACGCCTATGGAAACTGAAGCAAGCGCGCGCACCAGCGTACGCCGCCCCTGAAGAACCATACCATCCCTGTCCACCACGGGAGAACCGTCCACCACCAGAGCAATGTCAGTGGTGGTGCCGCCCATATCCAGCAACAGGGCGCAGCCTTCACGGGCCGCGGGGCACAGGGCCAGAACGCCCATAACGCTGGCAGCCGGGCCGGAAAGGATGGACCGCACAGGCTCACGGCGTGAAAGGCTCAGTGGCACCGCTCCGCCGTCTGCCTTGAGCAGCCGCACGGCAGCCCGCACCCCGGCCCCTGCAAGGGCGTTTTCCACAGCATCAAGAAATCTGGAATGCAAGCGCTGCACAGCGGCATTAAAGTACGCCGTGGCAATGCGCCGGGGAAAATTGAGACGGCCCGAAAGCCTGTGCCCCAAGGTGACGTGCTGCGCGTTTGGTGAGGCTGCGTCCAGACCGCTTTGACCGGATATTTCAGCTCCACGGGCCACGGCCTGCGCCATTTTTTGCTCGTGCGCGGGGTTACGCGGCGAAAACTTGCCCACGCAGGCCACGGCGGCAATGCCTTCTTCACGCCAGCGGGCAGCCTGATTTTCCAGTTCGCTCACATCCAGCGGGCTGATTTCCGTTCCCCTGTGGTCCAACCCGCCGGGGACAATGCACACATGCTTTCCCAGGGCGAACCGCCGGGGATCAAGCCCCGGCCCGGCAGAAAGCGCAAGCGCCACGGCGTCGGCCTTGTCCTGCACAAGGGCGTTGACCGCCAGAGTTGCCCCCAGGGTCACGCGGCTGACGCGGCCCAGCAAGGCAGCCCCTTCGGAACACTCCTTTGGGGAACTTGCGGAAGAAGCGGCGCTTTCATTGAGGGCACAGGCCAGCGCCGCCAGCACTTCGCTTACCGAGGCAGGCAGGTCGTCATGTTTTGTCGGCACCTTGGCTGCGGCCAGCAGATGCATGCGCGCCAAAGGCATGTGGCTCAAAGGCGTATGCGCCATATCCATGCATGACAGGCGCGTTGCCGGAGCGGCATCGTCCAGCGCGCCAGATGAAACTGCTGGGGCTTCTGCCAACCCAGCCTGATCCTGCGCAAGAAGAACCGCGTCCGTGTGGGTTCCTCCGGCATCGATGCCCAACAGAAAAACCTGCCCCAACGGCGCGCTTTCACTATGTTTCTGCGTCATGATCACTTGTTCCTTTATGTCATAAGGAAACGCTGATTTATTCCGTTTGGCTGCGTTGTTTCACTTTTTTGAAACAGTCGAGAACGGAAGAGTCCACTCCTGCTTCAAAAAAAGACCGTGCCTTGCCAAACGAAATAACTGCGCTTTTCCAGGAGGCTCTTTAATCAGTGCTTCCATAAGTATGGGGCAAGCATACGGCATGCCTCTTCACAGGGCCAGACCTTTCACCCTGCATGCGGCGGCAAGGCTCGCAAAGCCCGTCCTCTCGCGGCCAACTGCTTGCCATACGCCGCGCTTTACAGTAAATTTTTTCTCTTGCGGCCTCAGGCAGCCATGTGTGCCGCCGGAGATGCCGCCCTACTATGAGGCTTGCGGAGGACAGCATGCAAAAGATGAAGTACATCTGGGTTGATGGCAAAATGGTTCCCTGGGATCAGGCTCAGGTTCACGTGCTTACCCATGCCCTGCACTATGGCAGCGCCATTTTTGAGGGCATTCGGGCCTACGCCTGTGCCGACGGCAGTTCCGCCGTATTCCGCCTTGAAGACCATTGCAAGCGCATGCTCAACTCCGCCAAGATTCTACGCATGAACCTTCCCCTCACTGCCGAAGAACTGGTGAAAGCCTGCATAGAAACCCTTGAGGCCAATGAGCTGAAAGAAGGCTATGTGCGCCCGCTCTCCTTTGTGGGCTACGGCGAAATGGGCGTCTACCCCGGCAACAACCCGGTGCAGACCATCGTTGCCACCTGGCCCTGGGGCGCGTACCTTGGCGCTGAAGCCCTTGAAAAGGGCATCCGCATCAAGACGAGCACCTTTGCCCGCAGCCATGTGAACACCAGCATGTCCAAGGCCAAAGCCTCGGGCAACTATATCAACTCCATTCTCGCCAAGGTGGAAGCCAAGGACGAAGGCTATGACGAAGCCGTCATGCTGGACACCAACGGCTACGTTTCCGAAGCCACTGGCGAAAATATCTTTATTGTGCGCGACGGCGTAATCAAGACCACCCCTTGGACGTCCATTCTTGGCGGCATCACCCGTGATTCCGTTATGAAGCTGGCCAAGGATCTTGGCTATGTGGTGGAAGAGCAGCAGTTTACCCGCGATGAACTCTACATCGCCGATGAAGCCTTCTTTACGGGCACCGCTGCTGAAATCACCCCCATTCGCGAACTGGACCACCGCCAGATCGGCGTGGGCCACGCTGGCCCCGTGACCAAGCATTTGCAGACCGAGTACTTCAAGATCGTCAAGGGCGAAAACCCCAAGTACGCCAGCTGGCTGCACCACTATAAAGTCTAGTTACTCTGGCGCGCCCGGTTTCGCCGGGCGCGCCCATAAAAACTCATGAAGCATCTTTCCCTCGCATCACGCTACCGCCCCCAGACCTTTGCTCAAGTGGCGGGACAGGATATGGTCAAGGCCGTCCTTTCCCGCGCTGCAGCCGAGGACAGGCCCGCTGCCGCCTATCTTCTGAGCGGCACACGCGGCGTGGGCAAGACCACCATCGCCCGAATTTTCGCCAAAGCCCTCAATTGCGAACACGCGCCAGGCCCGGAACCCTGCAACGAATGCGCCCAGTGCCGCAAGATCACGCAAGGCGTACACGTGGACGTGACGGAAATCGACGGCGCTTCCAACAACAGCGTTGAAGACGCCCGTTCATTGCGCGAAACCATCGGCTACGCCGCTATGGAAGGCCGCTACAAGGTCTTCATTATCGACGAAGCCCACATGCTCACGCGCAACGCTTTCAACGCCCTGCTCAAAACGCTGGAAGAGCCGCCAGAACGCGTGGTCTTCATCTTCGCCACCACCGAAGCGCACAAATTTCCCATCACCATTGTGAGCCGCTGCCAGCACTTCGTTTTTCGCCATCTTGGCGAGGACGCGCTGGTGGACCATCTTTCGGGCGTGCTGCGCAAGGAAGGCGTTACTTTTGAAGAAAGCGCCGTGCGCCTTCTGGCGCGCCGGGCCGCTGGCAGCGTGCGCGACAGTATGTCCCTGCTGGACCAGACGCTGGCTCTGGGCGGCGCGGAACTGACGGCAGCCGCAACCCGCCAGGTGCTCGGCCTCGCCGGGCAGGAAATGTTCGGCAATCTTTTTGACGCTCTGCATGTGCAGGACTGCGCCGCTGTGGCCGATCTTTGCAGTCAGATCTTGCAGCAAGGCGTTGATATTGGATTTTTTGTGCGGGAACTCGCTGGCAACCTGCGCAATCTTTTTCTTCTGCGCCAAGGCGGCGAAGCCATGCTGCCAAGCCTGCGCCTGCCCGCTGACGAAGCCGCCCTGTGGCAAAGCCTTGCCCCGCGTTTTTCCACGGCCCACCTGCACGCTGCATGGCAAATGACGCTGGACTCGCAGCGCGGCATTGTGCAAAGCCCGGAACCCGCGGCCGCCCTTGAGCTGTTGCTGCTTAATCTGGCCCTGCTGCCACAATTGCTGCCCGTTGGACAACTGACGCCCGGCCAGATGGCTGGTCAGGGTTTGGGACAAGCACCGGGCCAGCCAGCAGGACAATCATCTGGCACGCAGCACGGCGCCGCACCTGCAAGGTCATCAGGACAGTCAGCAGCCCAGGCACAAGCCGTGTCCCCGGCAGCTTCCCACGCCGCCAGCCAGCAGCCCGCAGGGCAGTCTGGCGGACACGCAGCACCGCAACCGCCCCATGCCGGAGGCGAAGCTTCCCGCAATGGCTATGGCACACAGGGTGCAGGCATGGGCCGAAGCCCGGCACGCCCGCGTGATGCGGCCACGGCTCCCGGCCCTGCCGCCGACGGAGATGAAGCAGAAGGCTCTGACCCTGCCGCAAGGCGCTTCCCGCAGAGCAGTACCAACCACAACAGCACAGGCAGCGCATCAGCCGCGCATGCTGATACGGGCAACAGGACCGATACACTCGGCATGCCCGCCTCTCTTGTGGAAAACGATGCTCCCTGGGGCGACGATGCGGATGGGTCGTGGGGCGCTCCCCCCTATTCGGATGAGGAAATTGAATCCGAAGCTGGCTCTGACTTTGCCACCGGAATTCCCTGGGATGAGCCTGAAACGGATACTGCGGATACTGCTATTGCAGCATCGCCGGGTTCCGCTCCAAAAGCGGCAAGCGGCTCCAGCCACGACTGGCAGAATTTTTATGCGTTTTGCGTTGCCGAGCAGGCTGCTGCACGGCTGACCCTGGCTCCGTATCTGCTTCGCGGCATTGGCGTGCAGTGGAGCGACGGCGTCCTTCGGCTGCAGCCAAGAACAGAAACGCAGCTGAACCAACTTGAAAAACAGAGCAAAGCACTGTATGCGGCATTGGCTGCTTATGGTGCGGGGGACACGCAGGTGGAAATCATCGCCCCCAAGCCGCATCGGCCTGAAGCCGAGCTGATTGAAGAATTCAGGCGTAAAGAGGCTCTGCAACCCTGCTTTGAAGTGCTCAACGCTTCGTTGAAGGGATGCCGGCCCATAGAGTGATGAATTTTGCTGACATTCGTGTCACAAAACCCACAGTCCTGCAATTTTCAGGAGCTTTTCTGGATTTGCCCCGGCTTGACACCTGACGGCGGCCCATGCGGCAATAGTTAGCATTGCCGCGACAATTCGCTGCAATGTAACTGGTTGTCATATGTGGGTCGTGTGCACAAAACAGATCAGGAGACACGCATGAACAACTTGAGCACATTCTGTTCGTGCAAGAATATGGACTGCCCCTTGCACCCTGCCAAGCATGACAAGGGATGTGCGCCGTGCATCAACAAAAATCTCAGGTTAAAAGAAATTCCCAATTGTTTTTTCGACCTGCTGCCCGGTTCAGAAGCCAGAAGCGGAGATTCCTTTGAGGACTTTGCAAAGCAGGTTTTTTCTTCCAGACCAGAGTAACTTTGAAATACAGTGCATTTCAAAATTGCGGCACGCTCCGCAAAGCAGCGGCACCGCGCGCCGGATTTTTGCGCCACTACATGGTACTCGGCTTTAACCACAATATTTAAGGAGAAACACATGCGCAACATGAACGACATCCTGCGCCAGGCGCAGGTTATGCAGAATAAGATCGCCAAACTCCAGCAGGAAATGGGCGACCACAGCTATGAAGCCACCAGTGGCGGCGGTATGGTCAAGGCCGAAGTTTCCGGCAAGCAGGAACTGCGCAAGATCACCATTGACCCCAAGGCTCTGGAAGGCGGCGATGTGGAAATGCTGCAAGACCTTATTCTTGCTGCCGTCAACGAAGCCGGACGCATTGCCCGTGAAACCATGGACCGCGAAATGAGCAACATTTCCGGCGGCATCAAGCTGCCCGGTCTTTTCTAGGTTCATGAACACACGCATTCCCGAACCGCTCAAGGCCCTGGTAGAGCAGCTGGCGCGCCTGCCGGGCCTTGGCCCCAAATCCGCCATGCGGGCGGCTATGGTTTTGCTGAAGTGGCCGGAAGCCGAAACGCGCCGCCTTGGCCGTGGCATCCACGACCTGCGCGACAATCTGCACCTGTGCTCGCGCTGCGGCGGCCTTTCGTCCACAGACCCTTGCCCGGTCTGTGCCGATGCAGAACGCGCCCGCGACACGCTTTGCCTTGTTACTGAGTGGGACAGCATGCTGACCCTTGATGAAGGCGGCTTTTACCGCGGCCAGTACATGATTTTGGGCGGCCTGCTGGCTCCTCTGGACCGTGTGGATTCTGAAAGCCTTGACACGGACAGGCTTGTGCATCGCCTGGAAGAAGGCGAAATAGCAGAACTTATTCTTGCTCTAGGCGCAACCCTTGAGGCAGAAAACACCGCTACCTTTATACGCCAGATGGTGGCCAAGCGCTTTCCGCAGGTGCGAATCTCGCGTCTCGCCCAAGGCATCCCCCTTGGAGCCGAGGTAAAGTATATGGATAAGGAAACCCTGCGTCAGTCTTTACAATACCGCCAGGATCTCAAATAATCCTGCGCAGCTTGATTTAGGGTATATTCCTCAAGGTTAAGACATGCGCTTTTCAGCTGGGTCTGTTCAGGCAGCCGCCAGAGCATTGCAGCACAAAATGCCCTGGCAATCCCCGTCTTTCGTCCGGCGGCGTCCGCCCGCCACGCGTTCTGCAAAAAACGTCTTCTCTACCGCCGGGAGGTCCCGATGGAGCTAACCAGTTCTTCCGTTCAATCCGTCATGCTGCATCCGGTCATGCAAGCCACTGTGGCGGGCCTGTTTTCCTGGCTTTCAGTCACGCTTGGCGCGGCGTTCATATTCACCCGGCGTGAGTTCTCGCGCAAAGCTATGGACTGTCTTCTGGGCGCGGCTGGCGGCATGATGCTGGGCGCGGCGTTTTTTGGACTTCTGCAGCCCGCGATGGAGATGGCCGGGCACGCAGGACGCCTCGGCTTTTTACCCGTGGTTTTTGGTCTTTTGCTGGGCGCAGCCTTTCTTTTGCTTCTGGACCGCGCCCTGCCCCACCTGCACCTGGTTCAGGGCACCACCGAGGGTATCTCCACCAGCTGGAGGCGCAGCGTGCTTCTGGTTACAGCCATGGCCCTGCACCACATTCCTGAAGGACTCGCCATTGGCGTGGGCTACGGCGCTGCCGCCGCTGAAAGCGCAATGAGTGCCAGCATCGAAAGCCTTGGCATGAGTACGGCTCTGGTGCTCACTGTATCCATCATGCTGCAAAACCTGCCCGAGGGCATGGTTGTTTCAACGGCCTTGCGGGCCGAAGGCTATACGGCAAAAAAATCTTTCTTCTATGGCATGCTCTCTGGCGTTACAGCGCCCATTGGCGCCATACCTGGCGCGCTGGCCGCAGGCGTGGCTGCGGGTATATTGCCCATAGCGCTGGGCTTTGCCGCAGGCGCTATGATCTATGTGGTTTTTGAAGAAGTCATTCCTGAAGCCAATGCGTCCGGCAACGGCAATGCCGCTTCAGTGTCCTGTATTTGCGGGGTTTGCCTGGTTATGGCGCTCACAACGCTGCTTGGCTGATCTCCGTTATCCCACCTCCGAATCGAATATCTTTTCACATGTCCGCATGATCTAAATCTTTTTCAAGCCAGCCCGATAGGATAGGCAACAGATTTATCAAATTTGTTGCCATAGTTGTCGTCCATACATTTTTTACCTCTTGCAGCCATTGCTTGTTTCAATTACTATCAAACAACTCATAATTTAAATTTGGTAGCCGAACTTCAAGCTAAACCAGACCTCAGGTTTTGTGACTTTATGCACAATAAGGGGGGAGCAAATAACCAGTAAATCATGCATTGACGGCATGTTAAGCGCCAGCCACTCCCTGGCACTGACCCATCATGAATAATTCGGGCTGAATCTGCGGGCAGCCCCGTATGACGTAGCACCGCGCAGCACAGGTGAACCTGAACGTTTCCTCCGCACCCTGTGACCCTAGAAGCGGCGACCAAGGATGAACCTCATGAATCTTACCCTCAGCCTTCGCATGACCATCTTTTTCTTCATAGGCCTCATACTGGCCTGTGCAGCTATGCTTGTAAGCTTCAACATGACTTTGGGCGACAGCCTTTCTTCCACCCATATGTGGAAGGCCCTGGCTGGCGGCGCTGTTGCCATCGTTGTTTTAGGAGCCATTGGCGCCCTGCTTATCAACAACTGGCTTTCACCCATTCGGAAATGTGTTCGCTACGCAGAAGCCATTTCCTCCGGGCACGAAGACGCCAAGCTTGATGTATACCGCACAGACTGCCTTGGGCATCTGGCCGAATCACTTCGTATCATGGTGTCCAAACTGGAAGGCCAGGCCCACTGGTACGAAAGCATTCTCAATACCCTGCCCCTGTCCGTTTCTGTTACAGACAACGACATGATCTGGACATTCTGCAACACCAACGCGCTCGGAACGATGAGCAAAACCTGTCAGGCCGATGTGGTTGGCAAACATTGCTCCGAAAAGAATGGCAATATCTGTAATACGCCCGAGTGCGGCATTGAGCAGCTGCGCCTGGGCAACAAAAGGGTCATCAACCATATGCCCAACGGCAAGACCATGCAGATAATGCTGGACTACCTGAAGGATGCTCAGGGCAAACACATCGGCCATGTGGAAATAGGTGAAGACATCACCGAAAAGGTGCTTCTTGAAAAGAAGGCAGCTGCCGCAGCGCACAAGGCCAGAATGGACACCGTGACCCAGCTTGAAGGCGTGGTGGCCCATCTGCAAAAAGCCGCCGACACCCTCAATGCGTCATTGGGCGATGTGCGCGACAAGGCAGACGTTGCCGCCGACCGCATGGCCGAAACAGCCACCGCCATGAACGAAATGAACGCCACGGTTCTTGAAGTGGCCCACAATGCCGAAGCCGCTGCTGAGGCCGCCACCTCGGTGCAAGGGAACGCGCAGGATGGCGCTGGCATCGTGCTGCGCACCATACAGAGTATGCAGACCGTGCAGCAGCAATCCAGCGGCCTCAAGGGCGACATGCTCGACCTCGACAAGCAGGCCAGAGATATCGGCACAGTACTCACCCTCATTCGCGACATTGCCGACCAGACCAACCTGCTGGCGCTCAATGCCGCCATTGAAGCGGCCCGAGCGGGTGAAGCCGGACGAGGCTTTGCCGTAGTTGCCGACGAAGTGCGCAAGCTGGCCGAAAAAACCATGAGCGCTACCCGCGAAGTGGAAACCGCTATTGCGGCCATTCAGGAAGGCACTGGCAAAAGTTCCACCACTGTGGACGGCACAGTAAATTCCATTGATGAAGTAGGCCGTATGGCTGAAGAGTCCGGGCAGTCACTGGAGCGCATCTCCAGCCTGGCTGGCGACTCCAGTTCGCGTGTGTCTGCCATTGCCGCCGCTGCCACGGAACAGTCCGCTGCCTCTGAAGAGATCAACCGCAATATTGCCGAGGTCAACACGCTGAGCGCCCACATTGCCGAAGCTATGGATCTGGCGGCGCGTCAGGTCAGTGATATGGCAGGCCAGGTAGGCATTGTCACAGGCATACTGGACAGCATCCGGCAGGAAGACAAAGATCAGGCCCGCGCCACTGAAAACGAATCCAGCCCCCACGCTGCCTGACAAAGCCGCAGCTTTTTTGCCTCGAATCGACGCAAACTTTTGGCAGCGCAAAACGCCACAACGCGCGCTGTACCGATAGGTCAGACAAGCATCCGCCGGAGCAACCGCCCGGCGGATGCTTTTTTGTTTTATACGAGGGCAGGCCTGCTCTGATTTTGCGCTTGCGCCAGGAAAGGCAATGCACATATGTGAATTTTAGCGCAAATATTTCATGGCCGCTTGGCAGCACAAAAAACAGACGGGCAGCCCTTGTAAAAGGGGCTGCCCGTCTCAACAATCGCGTCACAGGATGAGCTTTCCGGTTATACCTTACGAACAGATCCTTTATCCAGGGCGCGGCCCCTTATGCCGCCAGGCCAGAATAAAAACACCCCTTCACAAAGATCACCAGAAAGCCTTTCGCAACTCTGCCGCTTATGGATGATTCAAAAACTTGTTCTGTGTAGCTGCCGTGCCGCTGTGGCAGGGCGTGCAATCCATGATACCCTTGGCCCAGTTGGCATCATTGCCCTTGGTCATATGGCATTCACCACAGTAGGTTACGGATTTCTGCATGGGGAAGGTGCTCTTGAAATCCTTGCCCTGATCAATTTTGGCATTGATGATTTCAGCGGCCTTGAAAGCCGCGTCAGCAGTAAGACGCCCGCAACGTTCGCTACGCTGCTTGCTGTCGGCTTCCACTTTGTTTTCGTAACACCATTTGGACACGGAAATGTGGCAAAGTACGGAATCAGAGGCGCTCATGGGCATATCGCCCTTGTAGCCCTGCGCCGCATCGCCGGGATTGTAGATAGGCAGTTTGGTCACTTCGTACCAGCGGAACAGTTCGTTAACCATTGGGTGTACTTCCTTGCGGCCCCAGAACAGCGAGAAGGAAGCTGCGGCTCCGTAAAGAGCGCCGCAAATGGTACCCCAGTCAGAAATTCCGCCTTTGTTGGCTTCAAGCATGGCAAAGGGAAACTGATTGTAAGGCGCGCCGTATTTTTCGCCCATCAGGCCGACAATACTGTAAAAAGCGCCGAAACCACAGCCGAAACCCTTATGCCAGTAGCCTTCGTAAGCCACCTGGGCGCATTCCTTGGGGTCAAGCTTGTGGGCTTTCCAGCCAAAGGCTCCGCCCACCTGGTCAAAACGTCCTGCGGCCTGCTGCGTCTGCCCTGCAGCCTTGGCCTCAACGCCTCCCAGTCCAAGCATAGCACCACCCACTGCAAGCCCGCCAAGGCCGCAGATAAGATCACGTCTGCCGATGTTCACTTTTTCTCCTCCAGGTTATGTGTCTGCCGTGACACGGTTAGTTCATTAATTCACTACCAAGATTGAGAAAGAAAGGTCAATTATAAATACACCCCCAAAATTGTCTTTTTTAAACCTAGCTAAACACTTTTTATCGTTTTTTTTTGGCAATACTCTGGACGACCCGCAAGAAAGACTTACATATACCTCGCGGTTGGGCAGCCAGCTGCCAGAATTTACAGCGCGCGCCGTTCCCAGCAGCCCAACGCCCGGGCCGGTCGCAGCGCAAATACACACGAGAAAAGCTTTCCCCGAGGAGGATCACCATATGTCCAAGATTATCGGTATTGACCTGGGTACCACCAACTCCTGCGTATATGTTATGGAGGGCAAGGACCCTAAATGCATCACCAACCCTGAAGGCGGCCGCACCACCCCTTCCGTGGTGGCCTTTACAGATAAGGAACGCCTGGTGGGTGACATTGCCAAGCGTCAGGCCGTTACCAACCCTACGCGTACCGTCTTCGCCATCAAGCGTTTGATGGGCCGCAAGTATGACAGCCCCGAAGTGGAACGCTGGAAGGAACACAGCCCTTACGCCATCGTCAAAGCCCCCAATGGTGACGCCGGTGTTGAAGTGGATGGCCGTACCTACAGCTCCCCTGAAATTTCGGCTATGATCCTGGCCAAGTTGAAGGCCGACGCGGAAGCCTACCTGGGTGAAACAGTGACCGAAGCCGTTATTACGGTTCCGGCCTACTTCAATGACGCCCAGCGTCAGGCCACCAAGGACGCAGGCCGTATTGCGGGCCTTGAAGTCAAGCGTATCATCAACGAACCCACGGCCGCTTCGCTGGCCTACGGCGCTGACAAGAAGGCCAACGAAAAAATCGCCGTCTTCGACCTTGGCGGCGGCACGTTTGATATTTCCATTCTGGAAGTGGGCGACAACGTTGTTGAAGTGCGCGCCACCAATGGTGACACCTTCCTGGGCGGCGAAGACTTCGACCAGCGTATCATCAACTTCCTTGTAGAAGAGTTTAAGAAAGAAAACGGCATTGATCTGTCCAAGGACAGCATGGCTCTGCAACGCCTGAAGGAAGCCGCTGAAAAGGCCAAGAAAGACCTTTCCACCTCTATGGAAACCGAAGTCAATCTGCCCTTTATCACGGCTGACCAGAACGGCCCCAAGCACATGCTCATGAAGATCAGCCGCGCCAAGCTGGAATCCCTTGTGGGCGACCTAGTGGAAAGCACCACCGAACCCTGCAAGAAGGCCTTGGCCGACGCTGGCATGACCGCCGATCAGATCGACGAAGTCATCCTCGTGGGCGGTATGACCCGTATGCCCCTTGTGCAGCAGGTCGTTGGCAAGTTCTTCGGCAAGGAACCCAACCGCTCCGTCAACCCTGACGAAGTGGTGGCCATGGGCGCTGCCATTCAGGGCGGCATCCTCAGCGGCGACGTGAAGGACGTGCTGCTGCTCGACGTGACCCCGCTTTCCC
>JAEWKM010000005.1:0-11663 GCA_023386035.1 Pseudomonadota bacterium | reverse complement strand
TTGGCGTCCCCAAGGGGATTTGAACCCCTGTCGACGGCGTGAAAGGCCGTTGTCCTGGGCCGGCTAGACGATGGGGACGCACTGTGTTTTGGCTGGGCTGCAAGGACTCGAACCTTGATTAACGGAGTCAGAATCCGTCGTCCTGCCAATTGAACGACAGCCCATCGCGAGGAATGTGTATATGTGATGGCCGCCTCGCTGTCAAGCCGAAAATGCAAAATTTTAATTTTTCTTATTTACTCTATGTAGATATGCCTGCCCTTCTCCTGCCAACATGCGAAACGCATGAACGATACCCTACTGCCAGTCAGAGCATAGCGCTCTCCCAACAGCATACGAAAACTGCGCGCAAAGATGTTTCGCAAGCCACCTCCTGCCCGAGCGCGCAACCATAAGCATGCCTTCCAACATGAATTTACACGAATACCCGATCAACCATGCTCAGATGCTCTATCTAATCAAGCCCAACCTTCTGTGAATTTCTCATTCAGAAACTTTGCGGGAGGGGCTACGGCATTCACAATACCCGCACATCATCGAGTATATTTTTTCTTTCACAATCTATGTAAATACCAATGAATTTGCCCAAATTAATAGACCATTTTGACTTGCACAGACATGACTACGCGACTGTGGCAATCGCAACCATGTAAATATTCAGCAATAAATCGCGAAAAATCATCGTTGTGCAACCAATCAGCAACACTGCATATGTTTGACCATTTCGTCGCCAACCCACCACAATCATTCACATCAAGACCATAAAGATACTTGCGCTATCGGATTTCCCATGCTACTCGGTTCAAAGACCTAACCTTCTAACCCTAACAAGTTTGTGAAAAAATGTTTATAACCTAACACTGCATGATGCCGGAGGAAGACAATGGAAGACAAAGGACTGCTGGGTAAAATCATAGCAATTATTCCCGGCTTGGCACTGATGATCGGCACATTAGCCGTACTTCGTATGTACGTGGTGCCCTGGTTGGGCGGCATAACGCTCTTTGGCATTAAGGGCTGGCCCGTCCAAGTGCTGAGCCTTAACTATATTCTGCTTTCCATCATTGCGGGCATGCTGTTCCGTAACTTGCTTTTTGGTGGAAAAATTCCCGGATGGGCGGATGCTGGCTTTCGTACTACCCGTCTTTTCATAAAAACGGGCGTTATCATGCTGGGTTCGTTGTATACCCTGCAAAGCCTTCTCAAGCTTGGCATCAGCGCTGCTCTGCTGATCATGGCTTTTGTGTTCGGCACAGTTTTCCTCATTATGTGGTTAAGCAAGTTATGGAAAGTCGATCGGTCTGTGGCGGCAGTTATGGCCGCAGCCTGCGGTGTATGCGGCGTTTCCGCGGCTGTGGCTGCTGCACCCGGTGTGCGCGCCCGGCCTGTTGATCTGGCCCTTGCCATAGCCACTATTCTTGGCTTCGGCATTGTTACAATGTTTATCAGCCCCTTTATCGGCAAAGCCCTTAACCTGTCAGATCTGCAATACGGCGCATGGGTGGGCACGGGCATTCTGAACTCAGGGCAGGTGCTTGCCACATGCCTTGCCTTCAACCCTGTGATCGCCCCAGGAACCGCAGTAGCCTATGGTGAAGTGTGGAACGTGGTGCGCGTCATCAGTATCCCCTTCGTGGTCTTTGCCATCACTGTCTGGTACTGGAAGGGCGAAGGCGAAGCCGAGCGCATCAGCCTTAAAGAAATCCTTATCTCCAAGTTCCCCATCTTCGTTCTGGGCTTTTTTGGCATGACCGCGCTGTCTTCTCTGGGCATGCTTGGCGCTGAAGGATCCGAGACTCTGCATTTCCTGCGTGACTGCATGCAGTGGATATTCGGCATCGGCCTTGTGGGTCAGGGAGCCTACATCGACTTCCGTGAAATCAAGGCCGCAGGCGGCAAGCCTTTGCGCCTTGGCCTGACTGCGGGTATGGCGAAGTATGTGCTGGCCCTCATTGTCATTCTGTTGTTCATGCCCAAAACCGGCGCATTTTAGTCAAAGGAAGATGCAATGAGTAACGACAAGCAAAAAATGACGGTATTTAAAAATGACCGGCATGAAGATATCGCCTCCATCATCTTCGCCGGGCTTGTAGTAATTTTCGTGCTTGGCTACATGGCCTTTATTGTGCCCACGGTAAAAGTGAAAGCCAGTCAAGATGGAAAACTTGTTTCCGTGGCGGTTGAAAAAGGCTCCCAAGTCAAGAAAGGCGACACCATATACACCCTGGAAGTTGTCGAAAAGAAATGGAAAGACAACGTAATGGAAGAAAAGGTCGTCACCAGGGATATAAGTGTCAAAGCCAACGGCAAAGTGCTTGAAGTTCCGGGCAAACCTGGTTCTGCAGTGAAGAAAGGCAAGGACACCATCATCGTACTGGACCATGAAAAAGGCACGTTACCTTAATGGTCACGGCAGCCCCCCAAAAAATATTGCTGCTTCTTGATGAAGACGGCCCCGTGGCGGCTGAAGCCGTGCGTATTGCACAGGAAAACTCCGCCCAGTTGACCGCCCTTTTCGTGCTGGACGCAACGTGGAATGACTATGTTGGGCACGACTGGCTTTCGGGCAGTGGCTCACGCGCAGACTTTATTGACTATGTGCAGCAGGAAGAAGAAAAAAGCGCGGAAAAGGCCTTTTCCCGGCTAAAAAACCTTGCGGGAGAAGCCATAGAAATCCAGTGCATCACCAAGGTCGGCAATGTGGTGGAACAGACACGGCAGGAAATGGAAAAAGGCTATGACCTGCTCGTCGCATCCAACCCTTTACGGCGAGGTCTTGAACGGATTCGCGGCAATCTTGCCGCACTCTGCGAAAAGGCACCCTGCCGGATACTGCTTGTACCAGCAGACATCTGACAGACTGGCATGTCCTGCCATACGGCGGTACAGCTATTAAAAACAAGAACCCCAGGCATGGCCGGGGGTTCTTGTTTATTGATATCAGTTTACCCAACTACAAGATCAGTAACGATCTGCTTTCTGGGTTCAACGTTCAATTCTGCAATACTATTTGCCGAACAGAATTTCCTGATAGTTGGGCAAAGCCCACAGGTCATCGGCAACACGGGTTTCCAGCATGTCAGCATGACTGCGCACCGTGGCCATATGTGGCAGCACCTCGCTGCAATAGCGGCGTGCGGCCTCAATGCCAACGCCTTGAGCGTCCACATCGGCCAGCACGCTTTCAAGCGTCGCAGTGGCCGTCTGCATCTGGCGAAGCTGCTCAGTCACTTCCTCAAGGGTTATGGTCTTGGCATCCAGCCCCAGAGACCTCATGCTGGCAGCAGTGCTTGCCAGCTCACCCTGATAGCGCATGGCAGCGGGGAAGATGATCGTGCGGGCCATGCGGATGACGAGGTTTGCCTCGGTGCGCACAGTTTTGCAGTACTGCTCCACATAAATATCCTGACGGGCACGCAGCTCTGCCTTGTTAAGCACGCCCGCCTTTTCATAGACCTCCACCACTTCGGGAGCCACAAGCTCTGGCAGGGCTTCGGGAGTGGTACGCAGATTGGGCAAGCCGCGGCGCACAGCTTCCTTGTGCCATATCTCGGAATATCCGTCCCCGTTAAAAATAACGGCGCTATGTTCTTCAATGACATGGCTGATAAAGGATTCCAGAGCTTCATTAAAGCTTCGGCCCTGCCCTGTTTCTCTTTCCAGCCAGTCGGCTGCAAAGCCCAGGGAATCCGTCATCATGACATTGAGTGCCGTAATAGACCCGGCGGCGGACTGACTGGAACCCAGCGCGCGGAACTCAAAGCGGTTGCCCGTAAAAGCCACGGGGCTTGTACGGTTGCGGTCGCCCGGGTCGGCGGGCAGCGGCGGCAAGGTATCCACACCAATGTTGAGCGCTCCACGTTTTTTGCCGTTGGCGGCATCGTCGATGCGGCCAGCGCGAAAGGCTTCAAACACTTCGGTGAGCATGTCGCCCAAAAAGATGGACATGATGGCCGGAGGAGCCTCGTTGGCCCCCAGGCGGTGATCGTTGCTGGCGCTGGCCACAGTAGCGCGCAAAAGGCCGCCAAACTTATGCACGCTACGGATCATGGCCGCGCAGAACACCAAAAACTTTGCATTAGCGTGAGGCGTTTCGCCAGGATCAAAAAGCGACCCCAGATCCGCGTTGCCAATGGAGTAGTTAACGTGCTTGCCCGAACCGTTGACCCCGGCAAAGGGTTTTTCATGCAGCAGGCATTTGAGCCCATAGCGTTTGGCCACATTGCGCAATGTGGACATAATGATGTGGTTGTGGTCCACGGCCAGATTGCTGACCTCGTACAGAGGCGCGATTTCATACTGGCTGGGAGCCACTTCGTTATGGCGGCAGCGCACGGGCACGCCCAGCTTGTAAAGTTCGCGTTCCACTTCCATCATATAGGAAAGCACCCGCTGGGGAATAACGCCAAAATACTGGTCACTGAACTCCTGCCCCTTGGCCGGACGCGCCCCAAAGAGAGTGCGGCCCGCGATCTGGATGTCGGGCCTGGCAAAGTTGAAGTTGTGATCAATGGCGAAGTATTCCTGCTCAAGCCCAGCATAGGCCACCACAGGCAGCTCTGTTTCCTGCCCGAAAAACCGCAGTACGCGCTTGGCTTCGCGGTTAAGCGCCTGGCTGGAACGCAAAAGTGGCGTTTTTTTGTCCAGAGCCACACCAGTCCACGAAAGGAACATGGTGGGGATGCACAAAAAAGTGCCATTGGGGTTTTCCATAATATAGGCAGGGCTTGTCACGTCCCACGCCGTATAGCCGCGCGCCTCAAAGGTGGAGCGCAGACCGCCGGAAGGAAAGGAGGAGGCATCAGGTTCGCCCCGGATGAGCATGGACCCGGAAAATTCGGCAATCACCCCGCCGGAGCCGTCAGGCATGAGAAAGCTGTCATGCTTTTCGGCAGTCTGCCCGGTGAGCGGGTAAAAAATGTGCGTAAAGTGAGTAGCCCCTTTTTCAATGGCCCAATCCTTCATGACCGCCGCCACGGTATCAGCGATGGAAGGGTCCATACGCTGACCGAATTCAATGGTCTTGTGCAGGGAGCGGTAAACGCTCTTGGGCAGACGCTCACGCATGACACGGTCATTGAAAACGTTACAGCCAAAAATATCCGTTGGCCTGGTATCGGCAAAATTAAGAGGGGCCGCTTCAGGCTTGTAGGTGGTGATAGCCTGAATGGCACTGTGTCGGGCGGACTTGCTGCTCATATACAAACCTCGCGTCTAAAAGGGGGATGACGCACCAAAAAAATCGTTCTGAAACTCATCTGCCAAAAAGCTGCGCAGCGAAGCTGCCGTGTTGCCGCATTTCGGCAGAGCCTTATGAAAAAGGCCGGCAGACTGTCGCCCGCCGGCCTGACGTCTCATACTATTTGACGCCGACGATCTCGATTTCAAATGTGAGGGACTTGCCCGCCAAAGGATGGTTGGCGTCAAGGGTCACTTCGTCAGCGGTCACTTCGGTAATGGTCACATCCATCTGGCCCTGCTCGTTGGACAGTTGCAGGGGCACGCCGACATTGAGGGGAATGTGGTCAGGCACCTGAGCGCGGGCCACAGTGAAAATCAGCTCCGGGTCGGCTTCGCCATAGGCTTCGGCGGGAGCGATGGTCACAGTGACAGTTTCACCGGCTTCACGGCCTTCAACGGCGGTTTCAAAACCAGGAATAAGCATGCCCTGGCCCATGACGAACTCCAGGGGATCGCGCTCACGCGAGGAATCGAACACTGTGCCGTCGTCCAGGGTTCCCGTATAGTGCGCACGCACCGTATCGCCTTTTTTGATGGGCATAATAAATACTCCAAAGATAGTCTTGTGGGCGGTTTGGCGGGTGCCCTGCCGCTTGGTTCCATCTGCACGGCCCAACGGCACAAGCGCATGAAAAGCGCCCGTTATCAAAAAAGAAAGCAAAACACGGCAGGCTTTTTATGTCAATCCAACATTGCCATACGAACACTTACAGGCGGGGCAAGGCTTGACAGTGCGCACCTTGACCGGGATAATTATAAATTACACCCCCCAAGGTAAATTACTGCCCGGGCACGGGCGGCACCAGAAAATTTTGAGCTATCCCCAGAGGTATTTATGTCCGACATCCGCTCCAGCTACACTGATGATCTGCAATTTTACGGTCGCCACACCCCGCGCGAACTGGCCGAAACCTTCGGCACCCCGCTCTATGTATATAATGAGAACGTGCTGCGCCAGCGCTGTCGCGACCTCATGGGGCTTTCGAAACTTCCTGGTTTTGGCGTCAACTACTCCATCAAGGCCAACGCCAACCCTGTCCTTTTGCGTATGGTGCGCGAAGAAGGTCTGGTGGTGGACGCGATGAGCCCCGGCGAACTTTATATGGACCAGCTTGCTGGCTTCACGTCTGAGCAAATTCTTTACATTTCCAATAATAATTCGCGTGAAGAGCTGAAAAATGCCCTTAAGCACAACCTGCTTGTCAGCGTGGACTCACTCTCACAGCTCGATGACCTGGGCGCCATCAACCGGGGCGGCAAGGTTATGGTGCGTTTCAATCCCGGTATCGGTGCAGGCCACCATGCCAAGGTTGTGACCGCGGGCAAGGAAACCAAGTTTGGCGTCAACCCCGGGCAGATGGACGAAGTCTTCGCTCTGCTGGAAAAGCACGACATGACTCTGGCTGGCATCAACCAGCATATCGGCTCACTTTTTATGGAGGCCGAAGGTTACCTCAACGCAGCGGAAGTGCTGCTGCACATGGCAGAACAATTGCCCGAAAGCGCTCTGAAAACCCTTGAAATCATCGACTTCGGCGGCGGTTTTGGCATTCCCTACCACAAGTATGAAAAACAGCCCCGGCTGGACATGGCCGAACTGGGCAGCCGCCTGCATGCCCTTATCAGCAGCTGGGCCGAAAAAACCGGCTATGCTGGGCGTTTTCTTGTTGAACCGGGCCGCTATGTGGCTGCGGAATGCAGCGTGCTGCTCGGCAGTGTGCACGCAGTAAAAAATAATGGCGATAAGCGCTATGTGGGCACAGATCTTGGCTTTAACGTGCTGGTGCGCCCCGCCATGTATGATTCCTTCCACGATGTGGAAATTTATGGCGAGACCGGCGGCACCCCCCGCAAGAGCATGGTGCAGACCGTGGTTGGCAACATCTGCGAAAGCGGTGATATTCTTGCAAAAGATCGCGAACTCCCAGAAATATGTGAAGGAGATGTGCTCGGCATACTTGACGCGGGCGCATACGGATTTACAATGAGTTCGAACTATAACCAGCGTCAACGGCCTGCTGAGGTGCTCATTCAGAGCGACGGCACGGCAAGGCTCATCCGTCGGCGTGAATCTATTGAAGACCTGGCCAGCTGCCTTGAAGGCCTCAACTAGAGCTTTTTGAACGTAAAATAGTCGTAGGCGAGCACCGCTCGCCTACGACTATTTCGTGACAAGAATTCGCACGCAAATCCTTGCAGAACGATTAACTCATTTCATCCGTAACTTGCTCTAACCACATATAACTTCGTAACGGACTGCCGTGACGGAACTGCGATTCTGCCGTGACTGAACAACGCGGTCTGTCCGCTTCTCAGAGTCGACCTAAACCCGACCTGAGCACATCTCCCCGTGCCGTATGGCGCCTCACATGGCCTCAGCTGCTCATGATGTACCTTGTATTCTTCATGGGCCTGGTAGCAGTGTGGGTTGCGGGACAAATCAGCGCCGAGGTCCAGGCTGCCCTGGGCATGGTCAACCAGTGCGGTATCTTGCTCATGGTGGTTGCCATGGCCATTTCCAGTGGAGCCACCGCCGCCGTAAGCCAGTCGCTTGGGGCGCTCAAGGTGGCGCGTGCCCAGCGCTATGTGGGCACGACCGTTGTGGGGTGCTTTGCTCTGGGCTTTGCGGTGGCGCTGTTTGGCTGGTATTTTGGCGATGCCATTCTGGGCATGCTTATGGTGCCAGACAGCATCATGCCTCTCACAAAAGAGCTTTGGCAGGTCGGCATGCTGGCACTGCCAGCTCAGTACGTTTATGCAGCCACAGGCGTTATGTTTCGCGCCACGCGGCAGGTTATTCCTCCTCTTTGGGTGGCCGCCATTGTTTGCGTGGTAAACCTGCTGGCCTGCCTTGGCTTTGGGCTGGGCTGGTTTGGTTTGCCCAACTGGGGCTATATGGGATTGGCGTGGGCCACCGTAGGCTCACAATGCCTTGGCGCAATTTGCAACTGCGCCCTGCTCATGCATTCTGGCTACCTGCAACGCCGAACCCTGCCCACACCACGCTGGCTCAAAGCAGGCCTGCCCTATCTGCTCAAAGTGGCCTTGCCTGCCGGAGCCGCACAGATCGTCTGGCAATCGGGCTATCTGACCCTCTTTGTTCTGGTGGCCTCTCTGCCCTTTGACAGCGTCAACGCCCTGGCAGGACTCACCGCAGGCCTGCGAGTAGAAGCCTTGCTGTTCCTGCCCGGTATGGCGTTTAACATGAGCGTGGCCGTTCTTGTGGGCAACAGCCTTGGCGCTGGCAAGCCCGAAGAAGCCAAAAAAGTTGCTCTTACAATGGTGACTGTTTCGGCCATTGGCATGAGTCTCATCGCAGCCCTGCTCTGGCCTTTCAGGCAGGATATTGCTGTGCTGCTTTCTCAGGAACCGGGCACTCAGGCCCAGATTGTAAACTACCTGACCTATAACCTGCTCTCCACCCCCTTTTCCATTGCCAGCACCGTCATGGGCGGCGTCATGACAGGGGCGGGAGCCACCAAGTACAACCTGATGATTTTTGGCGGCACCTTCTGGCTGGTGCGGCTTCCCCTAGGCTGGCTGCTTGGGCATGTTCTTTGGGGCACTGCCTCTGGCGTATTTTTTGCCATGCTTGTTTCCCAATGCCTGCAAACCAGCATCATGCTTTATGTGGTGCTGCGCCGCGACTGGATGCGCTTTGCCATGAGCCGAAGCCGCCAGCCGCACCAGGTCTGACCCTGTCAGAAGCTGCATATCCCCGCGCGGCCCCTTCCAAGGAGAGTATTGTGAGTAAAAGTTTTTCCCCCGTAAGTCTGGATGACAGTCAGCGGTATTATGAGCTCTGGCAGCGTACCCCACAGCGTTCGCTGGACTATACCCTGGCCAACCTCTGGGGCTGGCAGGACTATTACGGCCTTGAGTGGTGCTTTGACGACAATCTTTGCTGGATACGCCAAATGCGCCCATATCCCATTTGCTGGGCTCCGGTGGGCGATTGGAACGCTGTTGACTGGAAAAGCCTTCTGCCCTGCTCCTTCAACGAAAACGCACATGACGTGGTACGCGTGCCGGAAAAGCTGCTGTACATCTGGCAGGAACATCTGCCCGGCCTTGTGGATGCTGACGAAGACCGCGGGCAATGGGAATACCTTTACAAGCAGGAAGAGCTGGCAGAGCTACCCGGCAACCGCTACCACAAAAAACGCAACCATTATAACAGCTACGTCAAAACCTACGGCGAACCGGACTACCACAGCCTTGATGATGCAATGGTGGAAGATGTGCTGGCAGTTCAGGACGACTGGTGCCAGTGGCATGAATGCGAAGAGTCCCCTTCCCTCAGGGCCGAAAATGAGGCCATCAACCGCGTGCTGAGCCATTGGAACAGCTTTCAGGGGCTCACGGGCGGCTCGCTCTATGTGGATGGCAAAATGGTAGCCTTCAGTGTTGGTGAAGACCTTGATGGCGAAAGCCTTGGTGTTCACTACGAAAAAGGCCTTAACGGATTCAAGGGCGTTTACCAGACCATCAACTGCACCTTCGCCCGGCGCGCGGGAGCAGGATTTACCTATATGAACCGCGCACAGGATCTGGACGAAGAAGGCCTGCGCCAAGCCAAAATGACCTACCTTCCCGCCGATTTTCTGCGCAAGTACAAAGTGCGTATCCGCAAGGTCTGATGCCCGCACGGGCTTTCAAAAAATACTCACGCGTAACATACGGTTACATCTGCATATGACAGTGCAGATATTACCCTCACGCTCCGTACCCTGCGGGCCGTGAGGGTTTTTATGGTCCACCAGATACCGCATGAGCAACAGCGCAGCTTATTGAAGCCGAACGTCTCTCGACCTTGGCCTTTTGTTCTGGCATGCTGCCTTACGAGGGGTTTCGCCAACTGCGCAAAGCGCAATTTATCCCAAAGAAGCCGTATGATTTTAAAAACATTCTTGTTGTTTGTGGTGACTGCCATTGCTGAAATTGTCGGTTGCTACCTGCCCTATTTGTGGTTGCGTAAAGGTGGATCGCCCTGGCTGCTTGTTCCGGCGGCATTAAGCCTTGCCGTTTTTGCATGGCTTCTGACCATGCACCCTGCGGCCAGCGGCAGAGTATATGCGGCTTACGGCTGCGTGTACGTTATAACGGCTCTTTCATGGCTCAAGTTTGTGGACGGAGTTTCTCTCTCCACTACAGATATGGTCGGCGGCCTAATCGCTCTTGCCGGAATGCTCATTATTGTTTCCGGCTGGGGTAGCGCGGCCTGAAACCGCCGGACAAACTGGAAAAAGCCGGTCTTAGACCGGCTTTTTTTGAGAGGAAGGAGAAGGAGATGATATGGAGGTGAAGTGCCTGTAGGAGAGGTTTCGGCTTGGGGCTGCCGAATGAATTAACCTTATGATTATCAACCTGTTTTGTTGTGTCAGCATTATGGCTTCTGGGTGACAAAATCTCGCTGGCCCAATGCGCAAAATTTCAAAATATCAAACGCTATTACTGGGCAATAGACCATCCGCAAAGCACTGCGTTTATTCCTGCCGCGCCCTTCCCGCTTCCTGAGCAGCCAGAGCCCATTCGTCCGCGAACCTCTGCAAATCAATATTGTCCTCATCAGCAAATGGGTACACATCAATTCTCTTTTTCAATTCCTGCATACTTTCTTCAATAAGCTTCATGCGCAGATCAATTTCTTTCAGAACACTCAAAATCTTCAATAGAATTATGATGACAACCGCGAATAGAAAATAGCCCAAGTATCGTGCAAAAAGGCCAAACATGAAGCCAAATTCTCTTGAAATTTTCAGATCATAGCTCATATAGAAAGAACATATGACAACACAGAAAAACAATCCCCAGATCACCACTGGCAGTAATCTTTTCAGTATAGCCCAAGACGAGGATAATTCTTCTTTGTCCATGCGTGACCGTGCTCCTGTTTTTCTATCCACTCTCACTCTGCGCGATGGAATTTTGCACAAATTCGCAATATTTCGTCAGCCGTTCTCACAAGCAGAGGCAGTATTTCTAACTTTACTTTGATCCAAATGCGTTC
Organism: Pseudomonadota bacterium; assembly: GCA_023386035.1. Taxonomy (GTDB): domain Bacteria; phylum Desulfobacterota; class Desulfovibrionia; order Desulfovibrionales; family Desulfovibrionaceae; genus Desulfovibrio. The sequence continues at coordinate 412 of JAEWKM010000005.1, read as the reverse complement.
AACATACTGCGCCAAAATGAGTCTGCGTAACGCCAATAACGCATGCACTCAAGCATAGATTCAGTACAGCTTGTTGTATCAGCCTTTTTGGGTGCCCCATTCAAAAGTTTGCAAAAGGCAACAACACTGTCTTCGGGAACACCTAACAATTGCCCACTCTGCCCTATGCATGCGTAGGACAACCGAAACAACAAGGCAAAACGGCGGAAAAAACCCGCCCTGCGCCAGCCAGGACGGGCTCCCCCTGCCTCTCCTTACTCTTCCCATAAACTTTTGGATAAATTCTCAATGTTGTCCGGTTAAGCACCCATAGCTAACAGGCTATAACTATAGGTGTTTATAGTTTTTCGTCTTCGCGGATTCAGAAGTTCTTCCAGAGAATCCTTGCCGAACAGATTCAAGCAAATGAGCT